>JBFWZB010000035.1:0-28732 GCA_050185805.1 Hyphomonadaceae bacterium | reverse complement strand
CCGCCGACGATGCGTGCGTAGCCATTGTCGAAATAATAGCCGTGTCGAACGCGCCGCCAGTCGCTGTAGCGCGGACGATCGAAATCGCGGTGCGTATGCCAATAGCGGCGATAGCGATCGTCGTGGCGGCTGCGATCCCATTCGCGCCGCCAATGATCGTTGTCGCTCCAGTCGCGGCGCCCATCGCGGCCCCAATCGCGGCCGCCGCGCTGGCGTCCGCGGTCGCTGCGGCCCCAATCGCCGCCGCGATTGTTGTTCGCCCAATCGCGCCGGCCGTCGTCGCGCCCGCGTCCGTCCCACTGGCCGCGGTTATTGTTGTTGTTGTTGTTCTGGCCCCAGTCGCGACGGCCATCGCCGCGTCCGCGGTTGGCGTCGTCGCCGCCGCGTCCACGGCCATCCCACTGGCCGCGATTGCTGTTGTTATTGTCGTTGTTGTTCTGACCCCAGTCGCGGCGGCCGTCGCCGCGTCCACGGTTGGCGTCGTCGCCACGGCCACGGCCATCCCACTGGCCGCGATTGCCGCCGCGGTCACCGCGATATTCGGCGCGGCCGTTGCGTTGCCAATCACGCTGATTGGGTCCGCCCGCCAGGCGGTTGTCGTCGCGTTGCTGGCGCGCGGCGGCTTGGCGCTGCACGTCTTGCATGCGCTGGCGGTTGGCCGCTTCGGCGGCGGCGCGATCGGGCCCGCCTCGGCGCACGGTCTCGATGTCACGCTGACGATTGTCCGGACGCGGTTGCTGCGCGACGTCGCGCTGATCGGTGCGGCGGGCGCGCCGGCCGTCGTCGCCGCGATCGCCGCGCTGGCGTTCGGCGCGGCCGCCGCGGTCACCGCGATCACCACGGTCTCCGCGTTCATAGCGTCCGCGATCCTGGTTCTGGGCGAAGGCGGCGGGCGCCGTCCAGGCCGTGACGCTCAAAGCGGCGAGCGCCGCGATGAGGGCTTTATTCATGTTGAGGCTCCCAGTGTGCGTCTGACGACACACCCTCGCAGACTGCAGCATGATCGGCGCCGTCTGAATCCAAGCTGAATCTTGTCAGAGTTTGGCTTATTTCGCCGCGCGCGAGTCGAGGCCGCCGAGGAAGAAGCGCACCGCGTGGCGGACGTGCTCGCTCACCTCCTCATCGCTGACGGTAAACGCTGGTTCCGCCAGCGCGCGATAGTGCAGCCGCGAGCGCACCAGATCGAAGAAATAGCCCGAGAGCAGATCGGCGTCGCCGACATCCTTGCCGGCGCGCTTGCCCCAGCCGCGCAATTCGTCGGCCAGGATCGAGCGCACGCGCTCGCCGCCCGTGGCGAGGAAGCGTTGCAGCAAATGCGGGAATTTACGGCCTTCGCCGATGAAGATGCGGTAGAAGGCGAGGTGGTCGCGTGCGAGCAGCGCGCGCACCCATTGCTCGCCAGTGCGTTGCAGCATCTCCTCGAAATTCTCGCCGTCGACGGCTTTCGGGGTGATGTCCTGGACGAACCGATCGTGCTGGTCCTGCGTCACCGCGAGAAACAGCCCTTCTTTGTTGCCGAACTGGGCGTAGAGCGTCGCCAGCGAGCCGCCGGCCCGGCGCACCACGTCATTGACGCTGGCCGCCTCGTAGCCTTGCTCGAGGAATACCTCCCGCGCCGCCAGCAGGAAGGCGTGTTTGCGGGCGACGCCGCGGTCCTGGCTATGATGAACGGGTCGGTCTGCAGCTGCGCCCAAGGGGGCCTCCTTGTCGCGGACGCAAGATTATGACGCGGACACGACGCCAATTGAACCCGTAACCGGAACTACAAACCCCCTCGGAGCGGTTTTTGAGGCCATTTTTTAGCTGGAGGCGCGGCGCCGGGCGCACCGATGCGCCGCTGCTAAGCCGCGAGCGCCTTGTCGACCGCCTCAAGCATATCGGGCCCTAGCGGGGCCGCTTTGGAGGGGAAAGACTCCACTAAGAGCCCGTCTTTGCCGATCAGATATTTGTGGAAGTTCCAGCGCGGCAGGGCGCCGTCGCCTAGCTCCGTAGCGATCCAAGCGTAAAACGGATGCCGCCGCTCCGAAGAGACGATCTCGGTCTTCGCCGTCATCGGGAAGGTGACGTGATAGGTGGTGTCGCAGAACTCGCGGATCTCGCTGTCGCTGCCCGGCTCCTGCCCGCCGAAATCGTTGCTCGGCACGCCGATGATCACCAGCCCCTTGTCCGCACGCGCCTCGAACAGCGCCTCCAGTTCGCGATATTGCGGGGTGAAGCCGCAGGCGCTGGCCACGTTGACGATCAGCACCGCTTTGCCGGCGTAATCCTTCAGGTCGATCGCGCCCGGCGCGCCGAGCTTGGCGAAGGTGAAATCGTGCGCGTTCGAAGACATGGTTCGCGATTGGCCTGCAGTGAAAGCCCGGCGGTTTAGCCCCGATGAACGCGGGGGGCAACGGAAAGTGGCGCTGTCTGCCATGGGATGATATGTCTCAACGATGTCTTGGGCGATCCGTTTCCGAATTTCAGGCCCGGCCTGCGTTTGAGCGCTGCTCCGCGGGACCGGGAAGTCTGCTAGTCATCACGCAATTCGGAATCGGAGATACCGGCCCATGGCCGACGCGCCTCAATCCCGCGATTATCGCGAAACCTTGTTCCTGCCGGAAACGTCCTTTCCCATGAAAGCCGGGCTCCCTCAGAAGGAGCCGGAGCGCGTCAAATACTGGAATGAGATCGGCCTCTACGCACGTTTGCGTGAAAGCGCTGCGGCGCGGCCCAAATTCATCCTTCACGACGGCCCGCCCTATGCCAATGGCGCTATCCATATCGGCCATGCCGAAAACAAAATCCTGAAAGACCTCGTCGTTCGCACCAAGCAGATGGCGGGCTTCGATGCAGATTACGTGCCGGGCTGGGATTGCCACGGCCTCCCCATCGAATGGAAAGTCGAAGAGGATTTCGTCAAACAGGGGCGCAAGAAAAAGGAAGTGCCGGCGGTCGAGTTCCGCCGCGCCTGCCGCGCCTACGCCGACACATGGATTCCGCTACAGCGTGGGGAATTTCAGCGTCTCGGCATCGAAGGCGATTGGGAGAATTATTACTCAACCATGAGCTTCGCCGCCGAAGCGGCGATCGCGCAGGAATTTCTGCGCGTCGTGCGTACAGGGCTCGTCTATCGCGGCTCGAAGCCGGTGATGTGGAGCCCGGTCGAGCGCACGTCGCTCGCCGAGGCTGAGGTCGAGTATCAGGAAAAAACGTCACCCACGATCTGGGTGAAATTTCCGATCTCATTGGTGCTGTCCTCGCTTAACGCCGCTGAGGCCGAGCATCGCAAGCAAACCTACGACGGCGCTAGCGTTGTCATCTGGACCACGACCCCTTGGACCATACCAGGCAACCGCGCGATCTCGTACTCGCCGAGGATCAAGTATGGCCTGTATCAGGTGCAGACGGTTGAGTCGGGGCTCGCTTTTGAACCTTGGGTGAAAGCCGGCGATAAGCTGATTGTTGCCGACAAGTTGGCGGAAGAGGTGCTTCGCGCCGCAAAGGCAGCATCGTGGGTGCGAGTAGAAGACTTCGATCCCACGAGCGCGCAGTGCACGCATCCGTTCCGCGGGCGCGGCTACGATTTCGACGTGCCGCTGCTTGCCGGCGATCACGTCACCGACGATGCGGGCACTGGCTTCGTGCATACCGCGCCAGGGCACGGCGCCGACGACTTCGCCATCTGGGTAAAGCATTTCGGCCAGGAAGGCATTCCCTTCACGGTCGATGAGGAAGGCCGCTTCACCAAGGACGCGCCGGGCTTCGAAGGTCTCGAAATCCTGCAGCTCGAAGGCAAGAATATCGGCAAGGACGGGCCGGCCAACAAAGCCGTAATCGTCGCGCTGATCGAAGCCGGCGCGTTGCTTGCGCGCGGTCAGCTCAAGCACTCTTATCCGCACTCATGGCGCTCGAAGGCGCCGCTCATTTTCCGCAACACGCCGCAATGGTTCATCGCGCTCGATAAGCCGTACGCCGAGGGCGGCGGCAAAACGCTGCGCCAAGTCGCGCTCGACGAGATCGACCGCGTCGATTGGGGTCAGCGCCGCATCAACGATCCGAAGGATCAGAACCGCATCAAAGGCATGATCGAGGATCGTCCCGATTGGCTTATCTCGCGCCAGCGCGCCTGGGGCGTGCCGCTGCCGATCTTCGTCAACAAGGAAAGCGGCGAAATCCTGCAGGATGACGAGGTCGATGCGCGCATCGTCGCCGCGATGGCGCGCGAGGGCGCCGACGTCTGGTGGGCGACGCCCGCGGCGGAGTTTCTCGGCAATCGTTACGACGCCAGCCAATATGAGAAGGTCGAGGACATTCTCGACGTCTGGTTCGATTCCGGCTCGACGCACGCGTTCGTCGTCGGCGACCGCGACAATCCCAAGCGGCCGTCGTTCAAGAATCCCGCCTCGATCCTTTATCTCGAAGGCTCGGACCAGCACCGCGGCTGGTTTCATTCCTCGCTGCTGGAGAGCTGCGCCACGCGCGGGCGCGCGCCGTACGACGAGGTGCTGACCCACGGCTTCACGATGGATGAGGAGGGCAAAAAGATGTCCAAGTCCATCGGCAACACGGTCGAGCCGCAGAACATCGCCAAGCAGAACGGTATCGAAATCCTGCGTCTGCTGATCGCCGCCGCCGATTACGGCGACGATCTCCGTCTTGGCAAGACGATCATCGATCAGTCGAGCGAGACTTATCGTAAGCTGCGCAACACGCTGCGCTATCTGCTCGGCGCTCTCAACGGCTTCGACGAAACGGAGCGCTTGCAAAGGGGCGAAGAGACGCCGCTACTTGAGCGATGGCTGCTGCATCGCCTGCACGATCTCGACGGCGTCGTGCGCGACGCCTACGGGCGCTACCAATTCCGCGTGGCGCTCGCCGCAATCGTCGAGTTTTGCAACGTCGATCTCTCGGCCTTCTATGTCGATGTCCGCAAGGACGCGCTCTATTGCGATGCGCCGCATTCGCTGCGCCGCCGCGCCTGCCGCAGCGCGCTCGACGAGGCCTTCTCGCGCCTCACCGCCTGGCTGGCGCCGATCCTGCCGTTTACGGCGGAGGAGGCGTGGCTGACGCGCTTTTCCGGCGAGGTGTCGGTGCATTTGCGTACTTTCCCCGAAACGCCGGACGCCTGGCGTGACGATTTCGCCGCGGAAGAAATGGCGCGCTTGCGTGAGGCACGCTCGGTCGTCACCGGCGCGCTCGAAGTGGCGCGCCGCGATAAGCTGATCGGCTCGGCGCTCGAGGCGGCGCCCACCGTCAATATCGAGGACGAAAACCTGCGCGCCACATTGCAGGCCGCCGATTTCGCGGAGCTTTGCATCACCAGCGCTATTCGCATTGAAGCCGGCGCTGGCCCCTCGGAGGCGTTTCGCCTCGCCGAAACCCCAGGCATCGCCGTGGTGATCGAGAAAGCGCCCGGCGTGAAATGCGCGCGCTCGTGGAAATATTTCGATCCCGCGACCGCCGATCCGGCATTTCCCGACCTCACGCCGCGCGACGCCGAAGCCGTGCGCGCCTGGGACCAGGCGCGCGGCTAGTTGGGCGCAGCACGGCGTTCAACCAAATCCGCTGCGGCGCCCCGTCGAGGCGCGCCGCCTTGCTCCCGCCAGCGCGCCCCGCCATAAGCGCTTCCGCATGTTTCGCTTAGGCCTGATCCTGGCGGCGGCGGTGTTCGTCGCCGACCAGCTGACCAAATACATCATCCTCGGGCCGATGGGGTTTTCCCCGCCGGGCTGTTTGGCCACCGGCTTCGGCTGCCGCTTCATCGAGCTTTCGCCCTTCTTTGACTTGCACATGGTTTGGAACCGCGGCGTCAGCTTCGGCATGCTGCGCGCCGATTCCGGCTTTGGCCGCTGGGGCCTAGTGGCGCTTTCCTTCGTGATTTCCGGCGTTTTCCTCTGGTGGCTGCGGACGGCGGTGCGGCCGCTGACGGCGACCGCGCTCGGGCTGGTCATTGGCGGGGCGCTGGGCAACGTCATCGATCGCATCCGTTTCGGCGCCGTGGCCGACTTCCTGGACTTCAACGGCCTGTGGTTTCCGTGGGTTTTCAATGTGGCGGACGCCGCCATCACGGTGGGGGCCGGGCTCTTGTTGCTGGATTTCTTCCTGCACGGGGAGGGGCGGACGGCCCGCCCGGCCGGGGCCGGGGCAGCCGATCCGCCCAAGAACGGCCCAGATCGGGCCTGATCCCTGCTTCACAACTGCGGTCCGGCTTGGCGATCCGGGCGCGCGTCGGTTAGAACGCAAGCCAAGCAAATTGAGGGAGTTGGGCGTCCGATGACGAAACCGATCGCGGTCATGGCGGTGCTGGCGGCGGCGGCCGCGGTCAGCGGCTGCCAAAGCCTCTCCAACACGTTCGGCGCCAACAAGAACGCGCCCGACGAATTTCGCATCGTTACGGCGGCGCCTCTGACGCTGCCGCCCGATTACAGCCTGCGTCCGCCACGTCCAGGCGATCCGCGCCCACAAGAACTCGCGCCCGACGCTGAAGCGCGCGCGGCTTTGTTCGGCTCCGACACCGGCCAGAATGCAAGTCCTGGCGAACGCGCGCTGGTCGCCGGCGCCGGCGCCGACGCAGTCGATCCGAACATTCGCGATCAAGTCGATTTCGAAGGCTCGAACGTCGTGCATCGCAACGAGGAATTCGCCAATCGCGTCGTCGAATTCCAAGGCTCGGAGGCCGAAGCCGCCGCCGCGCAAACCGATGAGCAGGCCGCACAGCGCCGGCTCGAGGAAGAAGAAGCGATCCGTCGCGCCACAGGCGGCGGCGATGTGGTGATTGAGCGCCGCGAGCAGGGCTTCAAGCTGCCGGGCACCTAGGCCCGATGGCTGGGGGGCGCTTGCGCGCATTTCTTTCTGCTTGCGCCGGCATCGCCGCGCTATCTTCCGCGCACGCGGAGGAATTGCCGCGTCCGGAAACGTTCACGCTTCGCAATGGGCTTGAGGTCGTAGTGATCACCGACAGGCGCGCGCCGGTCGTCACGCACATGCTGTGGTTTCGCGTCGGCGCCGCCGACGAGCCTTACGGCCAGTCCGGCATCGCGCATTTCTTCGAACACCTGATGTTCAAGGGCACGCGCGAGATCGCGCCCGGAGAATTCTCGCGCACCATCGCCCGCAATGGCGGCGAGGATAACGCCTTCACCTCCTGGGATTACACCGCCTATTACGAGCGCATCGCGCGCGATCGTCTGCCCATGGTGATGGGCATGGAGGCCGATCGGATGCGCAATTTGCGCTTCTCCGACGAGACCTTCCTTTCCGAGCGCGATGTTATCGTCGAGGAGCGCCGCCAGCGCATCGACAACAATCCAGGCGCCGTGTTGGGCGAGCGCATGCGGGCAATGCTGTTTCCGCATCATCCGTACGGCACGCCGATCATCGGCTGGCTGCACGAGATCGAGGATCTCGACCGCGAGGAAGCGCTCGATTTCTATCGCGTCTGGTACGCTCCCAATAACGCCATTCTGGTCGTGGCGGGCGATGTCGACGCCGCCGAATTGCGGCCGATGGTCGAGCGCGCCTATGGCCGCTTGCGGCCGACGGAGAATTTGCCGGCGCGCGTTTGGCCGCAAGACCCGCCGCCGCGCGGGGCGATGCGCGTGACGCACAGCGACGTGAAAGTGCGTCAGCCTTCGCTGTCGCGGCTCTATCCCTCGATCTCGTACTCCACCGACGAAGGCCGTCAGGCGCACGCGCTCGACGTCGCGCTCGAAATCCTCGGCGGATCGGAGACGAGCCGGCTCTATCGCGCGCTGGTGGAGGAGCAGCGCATCGCCGTCTCCGCCGGCGCCAGCGGCGACACTGCTGGCGTCGCCGGCGGCACGGTTTCGCTTTATGCGACGCCGGCCGAAGGCGTCACGCTCGAAGCGCTCGAAGCGGCGATGGATCAGGTGGTCGGGCAATACCTCGCCGAAGGCCCCACCGACGCCGAACTGGCGCGCGCCAAATCGCGCCTCGCGGCTGCGGCGATCTACGCACGCGACAGCCAGGAGAGCCTCGCCAACATCTATGGTTCGTCCTTAGCCGAAGGCGAGTCGATCGACGACATCGTCTCCTGGCCCAGCAATATCGAGGCTGTGACGCGTGAAGAGGCGGTGGCGATCGTGCGCCAGACCCTCGACATCAACGCCTCCGTCACGGGCTGGCTTTTGCCTGCGTCCGAGCCGGAGGCGGAGGAATGAGGCGCGTGCTGCTCGCTGCCGCGCTGGCGCTAACGCCCGCGCTCGCCGCGCCGGCGTTTGCGCAGGAGGCTGCCGCGGCCGCCGATCGCGCGGTCGATGTCCAACGCGTGGTTTCGCCCGGCGGCGTCGAAGCCTGGCTGGTGTCGGATTCTACGGTGCCGATGATCGTCGTGCGCGCCTATTGGCGCGGCGGCGCCGCCACCGAGCCGCAGGGTCTCATCGGCCTCACCAGCGTCATGACCGAGATGCTGACGGAAGGCGCCGGCGATCTCGACGCCAACGCGTTCAAGGAGCGCATGGAGGAACTCAACGCCTCGCTCGGCTTTTCCAGCGGCTGGGACGGCGTGGCGATGAATCTCACCACGCTCAGCGAAAACCGCGACGCCGCGTTCGAGATGGCGCGGCTGGCGCTGATCGAGCCGCGGTTTGATGCGTCGCCTTTGGAGCGCATCAAGCGCCAGCTTCTGGTCGGCATCCGTCAGCGCGAAACCAATCCGGCTTACATCGCCAATCTGGCGCTCGACGAAGCGCTTTATCCCGGGCATCCGTACGCGCGCCGCACACAGCGCGCCGACGTCGACGCCATCACGCGCGGGGCGTTAGTGGAGCGCCGCGCGCTGATGCTGCCGCGCGATCGCATGCAGATCACTGTCGTCGGCGATATCGACGCGGCCACGCTGGGGCGCCTGGTCGATTCGACCTTTGGCGCGCTGCCGGCAAGTTCCGCGTTGCCGGAGGCGCCGCAGGCGTCGCTGCAGGCGCCGACGCCGCTCATCGTTCGCGAGTTGCCGCAGCCGCAAAGCCTCATCCTCTTCTCCGCGCCTGGGATTCAGGACGAGGACCCCGATTGGATCCCGCTCGCCGTAGCGAATTATATTCTCGGCGGCGGCGGCTTCTCCTCGCGCCTGATGGCGGAAGTGCGTGAAGCCCGCGGCCTCGTCTACGGCATCGGCACCAGTCCTTCGGTGCGCGATCTGGTCGCCACTCTCCGCGGCTCGGCGCAAACCGAAAACAGCGATGTCGCCGAGGCGATCGCAACCACCCGCGCCGAGATCGCGCGCCTCTATAATGAGGGCGCGACCCAGGAAGAGGTCGACGACGCCATCACTTATCTGACCGGCTCGTTCGCGCTCGATCTCGATTCCAACGTCAAGATCGCTTCTGTCGTATTCGGGTATCAGACCGCCGGGCGCGACATCGACTACATCAATCAACGCAACGCTCGCATCGCCGCCGTGACGCGCGACGACGTCAACCGTGTCATCCGCCGTCTTTTCAATCCCGACAATTTCACATTCGTCGTCGTCGGCCAGCCGGAAGGCTTGGACGCGGGCGCCGCGCAAAACTGAGCGCGCGGCCCTCGGCGAAAAAATGGTCTGGGCGGCTGGATTTGAACCAACGACCTCCTGCTTCCGACGCAGGCGCTCCACCATCTGAGCTACGCCCAGACACGCACGCGCCGGCAAGCGGCGCGCTTATGTCTTCTGGAAAGAGGGGCGTGGTCGGAACGTCATGGTCGCACTCATATTCGTCACTCGTGTTGCAAACTTGGCGGCGCCGGCGGGACTCGAACCCGCCTTCCCGGATCGACAATCCGGTGTCTTCACCCATGGACCACGGCGCCGGGGTGCACGCGTGAGCGCGAGCGCTCACGCGTGCTGTTTCAGCCCTTCACACACACGACCTGGCGCAGCGTGTGCACCACATCGATCAGGTCCGCCTGCGCGGCCATAACGGCGTCGATGTCCTTGTAGGCCATCGGCGTTTCGTCGATCACGCCTGCGTCCTTTCGGCACTCCACGCCTTCGGTCGCCTTGCGGTGATCCGCCAACGTGAAGCGGCGCTTGGCTTCCGTGCGCGACATGGCGCGGCCGGCCCCGTGAGAGCAGGTGCAGAACGAATCTTCGTTGCCCTTGCCCTGCACGATGAAGCTCTTCGCGCCCATCGAGCCGGGGATGATGCCAAGCTCGCCAGCGCCCGCGCGCACGGCGCCCTTGCGGGTCACCCACACGTCGGCGCCGAAGTGCCGCTCACGCGCCACGTAATTGTGGTGGCAGTTCACGGCATGCTTCTCGAGCTTGAACTTCGGCAGGTTGTCGCGAAGCGCACGCAAGGTGCGGTCCATCATCACCTCGCGGTTGGCGCGCGCGTAGTCTTGCGCCCAGCCGACCGCCTCCACGTAGTCGTCGAACAATTCTTCGCCCTCCGTGAAGAAAGCGAGGTCCTTGTCCGGCACGTGGTAGCCGAGTTCGCGGCGGAGCAATTCATCGCGCGCGCGCTCGATGAAGTACTTGCCGATCGCGTTGCCGGAGCCGCGCGAGCCCGAGTGCAGCATCACCCACACGCGGTCCTCTTCGTCGAGGCAGACCTCGATGAAGTGGTTGCCGCCGCCGAGCGTCGCCAATTGCGCGGTCTGCGCCTTGGCCGACGCCTTCGGGTGCTTATCGATGATGACGCGGTAGCGTTCATCGAGGCCGGAGTTGCGGTAAGACGTCTCCACCGAAGAGGGCGTGTCGCGGTGATTGCCGTTCGGGCCGTTGCCGTGCGGCACGTTGCGCTCGATCGCGCCGCGCAGGCGCGACAGCGAATCCGGCAGATCGTTCGCCGTGAGCGACGTGCGCATCGCCATCATGCCGCAACCGATGTCGACGCCGACAGCGGCCGGGATGATCGCGCCGTTGGTCGGGATCACCGAGCCCACAGTGGCGCCAATGCCGAAGTGAACGTCCGGCATCACCGCGATGTGGCTGTGAATGAACGGCAGCGAAGCGACGTTGCGCAATTGGTTCTGCGCTTCGTGCTCCACCGGCACGCCCTTGGTCCAGGCCTTGATCGGCGCGCTCGCGCCTTGGATTTCTTCGTAACCGGACATAGCCGGCGCTCCTTGTTTCTCAACGATCATGCGGCCCAGAGTCCGCGCAAAGCGCGCATACGAAAAACCCCTCCAGGCCGCGCCTTGGAGGGGTTCTTCGTGCTCCGATGTCCGAGGACGTCAGAAGGCAGAACACCTCCGCGCGTGCGAATCCATGCAATCGTCAGCGGCGCTGACGATTGTTGGGTTCCGGCCGAGATTGATCTGCGTTTTCACAACACGTCTCCGAAGGGTCGCGTGCGTAACACATGATTTGCGACCGTGCACGCGGAAAATCTTTGGCGCCTCAGACGTGTTGCGGATCGGCATCATGCTGGCGCACGCCCATCGCCGCGAAGCGCGCGCGATATTCGGCTGGCGTCATGCCCGTCGCGCGCTTGAACACGGCGCGGAAAAACGAAACGTCATCATAGCCCACGGCGCTCGCCACGCTCTGCACCGAGGCGCGCTCGCGCTCGAGCATCGCCTTCGCCGTCTCCACCCGAACCGCCTGCTGGTAAGCGCCGGGCAGCCGTCCGGTCGCCGCCTTGAAGCGCCGCGCCAAAGTGCGCGGACTGACGCGCACGTGCTCGGCCAAACGCTCGATCGGAATGTCCTGGCTGAATTGCTGCTGCAGCACATGTTCGGCCTCGCGCACGGCGTCGTCGTTATGCGGCGGCGAGAGCGGCAGCATGGCGTAGCCGGATTGGCTGCTGCGCGGCATAGTCAGCAATAGCGCCTTCGCCGTCTGCACGGCGATTTCATGGCCGCAGAGTTTCTCCACCAGGTAGAGGCTCACGTCCGCCGCCGCCGTAAGCCCGCCGCTGCACAGCACGCGCGAGTCCTCGGTGACGAACATGTCCGGACGCCAATGCACGTTCGGCCAACGCCGTTGCAGGTCGGACGAGACCGCCCAATGCGTGGTCGCCTGGCGGCCGTCGAGCAATCCTGCTTCGGCGAGGTAGGCGGCGCCCATGCACACGCCGGCGACATAGGCGCCTTGATCGTAATGCGCGCGCAGCCAGGGCAGCAGCGCACTATTCTCGATCATCTTCTCATCGAGCGCCAAGCCTGACGTCGGCACGATGACGATGTCGGTGCGCGCGACGGCGCCGATGGCGCATTGCGGGTTCATCGTCAGCCCGGCATAGGGGCTGCGCACAGGCCCACCATCGATCGACGCCGTCGTCACGCGGAAATGCGGGGCGGGCGCTTCGCCCTTCAGTTCGCGCCACAAGACCCCGGCCGAGTGGAAAATCTCGATCGGCATCAGCGCCGTCGAAGCGTAGCCATCGTCCAGTAGCACGACCGTGACGTCGAGCATCGCGCCCTCCCGCCTGGGCCGCCATTCTAGTCCATGCATGGCGGCTGAGCCATCAGCCGCGCGCGGTCGCGGGGTCGATCATGCCGGTGATTTCGGTGATTTTGTTGGCCGGAAACCCCGAAATGCGGGCGTGTTCGCGGATGGCGTCTTCGCTTTCGGCCAGATAGACGCAGAACGTCTTGTCCTTGGCGACGTAGGATTGCACCCATTGCGCGCGCCCGGAGAGCTGCGCCAGCGCCTGGTTCGATGTCTTCGCCGCGCCCGCCAGATCGCTTGATCCCATTTGATCGACGCCAGGGATTTCACGCTCGATAATGAATTTGCGCATGTCACTCACCTCCATGCGTGCAGGGTGGCGCGCGCTTTCGTCCGTGAGGAGCGGCGATGCAGACAATCAGCAGGGGTGATTTCGCCATCGCGCGGGGCCGTTCCGGCGTGCGCGCCTACATATCCCGCGCCAAATCTTCCTCGGCGATATCGATGTCGTCGGGATGTGCTGCGCCCAAGCCCTGCTCGACCAGCGAGTCCCAAACCGCCTCGGCGCTGTCGGCGAAGCGGTAGAGCGTCAAATCGGCCGCATCGATCGTGCCGGCTTCAACCAGCTTGTCGAAATTGATCACGCTGCGCCAATAGCCTTCGTCGAACAGCACGACCGGGATCAGCGGCGCCTTGCGCGTCTGCCGCAGCGTTAGAATCTCGAACAGCTCGTCCAGCGTGCCGAAGCCGCCGGGGAAAACCACCAGCGCGTTGGCGCGCATCGCCAAGTGCATCTTGCGCATGGCGAAGTAGTGAAAATTGAACGTGAGCTCGGGCGTGGTGTAGGCGTTCGGTTCTTGCTCGAACGGCAGCACGATATTGAAGCCGATCGTCGGCGCGCCCGCGTCGAGGGCGCCGCGATTGGCCGCTTCCATGGCCCCCGGACCGCCGCCTGTGGCGATGACGTTGCGCCGCACCACGCCGTCGTCGCATAGCGCGCCGCCGCGTTCGGAGGCGAGGCGGCCGAAGGCGCGCGCTTCGCGGTACCAGTGCTGCTGCTCCGCCGTGCCGCCTTCGCGTGCGCGCGCGCTGCCAAACACGACGATGGTGGATTTGATCCGCGCTTTCTTCAGCGCCTGTTCGGCCTTCTCGTATTCCAGCAGGAAGCGCACGCCGCGCATGCCGTCGCTGAGCAGAAAATCCTGGTCGAGCGCGGCCAAGCGGTAAGAGGGCGAGGCGAGCTGCGCGGCGTTCGGTTTAATTGGGTCAGCCATGCGCCCATACCTAGCGCGTCTGCCGCTCGCGGGGGAGCGGCGCCGCGCCTATGTGATAGGCTCGCGCCGAATCCGATGCCCATCCGCCGTCTTCCCCCTGAAGCTGTGAACCGCATCGCCGCCGGCGAGGTGATCGAGCGCCCCGCCGCGGCGGTGAAGGAATTGGTGGAAAACGCGCTCGACGCCGGCGCGGGCCGCATCCATGTCCGCATCGAACGCGGCGGCTTGGGGCTCGTTTCGGTCGAGGATGACGGCGCCGGCATCGCCAAGGACGAATTGCCCCTCGCGGTCGAGCGGCACGCCACCTCCAAACTTGTTTCGGATGCGGATGGCGGCGTCGATCTCCTCAACATCCACACCATGGGCTTCCGTGGCGAAGCGTTGCCCTCGATCGGCGCGGTCGCGCGGCTTTCCATCGTCTCGAAAGCGCGCGGCGCAGGTGAAGCGTGGCGCATAGCGGTGGAGGGCGGTGCGCTTTCCGCGCCTACGCCAGCGCCCTGGGCGGCGCTCTCCGACAGCGGCGCCAAGGTCGAGGTGCGCGATCTTTTCTTCGCCACGCCGGCGCGGCTCAAATTCATGAAGTCCGAGCGCGCCGAGCAGATGGCCGTGTCGGACGTCCTGAAGCGTCTCGCCATGGCGCGTCCGGATGTTGGCTTCATCCTTGAGCATGACGGCCGCGTCTCGCTGCGCCTCGCCGCCGAGCGTGATCCTGCGCATGAAGGCCGTCGCGCGCGCCTCGCCGCCATTCTTGGCGCCGAGTTCGCGCCCAATTGCATCGCCCTCGATCAGACGCGCGGCGACGTGCGGCTTTCGGGTTTCGCCGGCTTGCCGACCTTCCATCGCGGCACGCGCGAGCATCAGCATCTGTTCGTCAACGGCCGCCCGGTGAAGGATAAGCTCATCGTCGGCGCCGTGCGCGCGGCCTATCAGGATTTGCTTGCGCGCGACCGCCATCCTGTCGTCGCGCTTTTCCTCGATCTGCCGCCGTCGGAGGTCGATGTGAACGTGCACCCGGCCAAAACCGAGGTCCGTTTCCGCGACGCACAGCTGGTGCGCGGGCTCATTGTCGGCGCGCTGTCGCACGCGCTCGCCGGCGCCGGCCATCGCGCTTCGACGACGACCGCGCAGTCGGCCCTCTCAGCCGTTCGCCCGCACGTCTCGCCGCAGCCCGGTTTGCGCGCGTGGCAGGCGGCGGAGGAGGGCGTCGCGCCCGGCGACTTCCTGATGCCGAGTGGTCGGGTGTTTTCTTCCCCCGCAAGCGGGGGAAGTGGCGAGCGCAGCGAGCCGATGGGGGCGGCGGCGACCGCGGTGCAAGCAGGTGAACAGACCTACGATAGCGAAACGGCGCAATTTTTTCCGCTTGGCGCGGCGCGTGCGCAAATCCACGAAACCTACATCGTGGCGCAAACCGAGGACGGCATCGTCATCGTCGATCAGCACGCCGCGCATGAGCGTCTGGTTTACGAGCGCATGAAGCAGATGCTGGCCAATGGCGGGGTTCGCCGCCAGGCGCTGTTGATCCCCGAAGTTGTCGAACTCGATCCCGCCGAAGCGGAAGTCATCGCTGCACGCGCGGCAGAGTTGGCGCAGCTCGGGCTCGTCATCGAGGCCTTCGGCGGCGGCGCAATCTTGGTGCGGGAAACGCCGGCGCTGCTCGGTCATGTCGATGCGCAAGGTTTGGTGCGCGATTTGGTCGACGACATCGCCGAGCTTGGCGAAGCGCATGCGCTGAAGGAGAGGCTCGAAGCGGTGTGTTCAAGCATGGCCTGCCGCGGCAGCGTGCGCGCGGGCCGCCGCCTTACCGGCGAAGAGATGAACGCGCTCTTGCGCCACATGGAGGCGACGCCGTTCTCCGGCCAGTGCAATCACGGGCGCCCGACCTACGTCGAACTCAAGCTGGCGGACATCGAAAAGCTGTTCGGGCGGCGCTAGCGTCCGCTTCTAGTCCTTTCGTAACTCTCGCACCGAAGTGTTGGGAGTTCCGAACTGCGCTCGATTTGGGACATGCGGTGTCGGCGAGGTGGTAGCCGGGCCGACCGGTCTTGGCGCCCCGGAGAAGCCCAGCATCGTGAGCTTGGCCCGTCGCACGCCGGGCGGTCGTTTTGGCGCGTTGGTCGCGCTGACGCGGGTCGTCGTCGCATCGGCACGTCTGAAGGGTGTTGTTTCTGCATCCACCCTCTCACGAGAGGGATCGGGTGACAGGAGCGATGCGAATGAAATTGTTCAGGAGCTTTTGTGGGGCGGTTCTGGCGGCTGTGGCGCTGACCGGAGCAGAGGCGGCCGCCCAGCCGGCGCCGGCGCCCTATGTGACGAGCGACGCCAATGTGTCGGTGGGCGATTTTTCGCTGGCCGTCCGGCTCTACGCGCCGGCGGGGCGCGAGCATTACCCGCTGGTGGTGCTCATGCCGGGGGCCGGGTTGGATCGAACGGCGGTCGGCGCTTACACCGAAGCGCATGCGCGGGCGTTCGCGGAGCGAGGCATCGCCACGCTTGCTTATGACAAGCGCGGAACGGGCCAGTCCGGGGGCGAGTTCACCAACGGCGATTTCCAAGGCATGGGCGCGGACGCCGCCGCGCTCGTCCGTCACGCGCAAGCGCTGCCGCAGGTGGAGGATGTCGGCCTATGGGCGCTGAGCCAGTCGGCCTGGCCTGTCCCCTACACGCTGCGACATAGCAGTAATGTGCGGTTCGCCATCCTGGTAAGCCCGCCCGGCGTCAATCCTCACGAGCAGGTCTCGTTCTTCCTCTATCGGCAAGCGCTGACTTGGGGGCTGTCGCCCGAGGAGGCGGCCGAGGCGGATCGGATGCATCGCGAGGTTTCGCTCTATTACGCTGGCCGCAATTCGCACCAGCGCGCGCAAGAGGCGGTCAACGCGTTTCGCGATCGGCGCTGGTTTCGCGGCGTCGTCACGCATCCTTATTGGGATGAGATGACGCCGGAAGGCGTGATCTTGACGCCGGATCAACTCGCCGCCGCCATCCGCGAGCGGCCGCGCGCGTTCGAGCTCGTTCGAACCGAAAGTTCCTTCGCGGATTATACGCGCGATTATCGCCAGTTGCGCCGACTTCCAACGCTGATCATTTATGGCTCCGAGGATCAATTGCTGCCGATCGATCGATCGCAGGTGATGATGGAAGCGGCGCTGCGCAATGAGCGGCGTCATCGCCATGATTTCCGCGTGTTCGAGGGAGCGGACCACGACATCCAAACGCCGGAGGGCCGCATTTACCCGGAATATCTCACATTGATCGCCGATTGGGCGCGGGCGCGGTTCGACGACTAGCGCCGGGCCGCTGCTTGGATCGGGATCGGGTAGTTGATCGACGGGCGGTCGGGCGCTTTCACGTCCGCGGCCTCCGGCGATGGCTTGCGCGACGGCGCTAAGTCGCGCCGTCGCGCAAGCAGGCATCGAGGAAGTGGTCGCCGCCCGGACGGCGATCAGCGTGTGGCCTTCATGGCCGATGCTCGAAAGGGAGAACTTTCGCCTTCGGCGAAAAGCGGACGCGCCTCACCAGCTTCCCGTATTCGCCATGCTCGCCCACGGTTCTTGCGGCGCCAGTGCGTCGCCCTTCTGCAAGAGCTCAATCGAGATGCCGTCCGGCGAGCGTACGAACGCCATGTAGCCGTCGCGCGGCGGGCGATTGATGGTGACGCCCTTGTCCATCAGGCTTTGACAGGTCGCGTAGATGTCATCGACGCGATAGGCGAGGTGGCCGAAATTGCGCCCGCCGCCGTATTCGTGCTCATCCCAATTGTAGGTCAGCTCCACCATCGGCGCCTTGCGTTCGCGCGCCAGCTCCAGATCCTCTGGCGCGGCGAGGAAAACGAGCGTGAAGCGCCCCTTCTCGTTGTCGATGCGGCGCAGCTCCTGCAGCCCGAGTTTGGCGCAGAAGAAATCGAGGGCGGCGTCGAGATCGCCGACGCGGATCATGGTGTGAAGGTATTGCATGGGCTTGAATGTACGGCGCGGCGGCGCCGGCGCAAGCCTCACCAAGTCTCGCTCGGCGGCGCGCCTTCGAACGCCTCGGTCAATCTGCGCCGCGTGCCGGGCGAAGCATCCGCCGGCAGCGCATCGAGCGCGAAGAAGCCGCGCTCGGCGATCTCGCCGTTTTCCAGCGGCGGGCAGGGCCGCCACGCATCGAAGCGATAGAGCGCGACGTGATCGTTGGGGTGGAAAGCGTGGTTTGAGTAGAATCCGATCAGCGCCGGCGGTGCGGTGGCTTCGACGCCGCCTTCCTCCGCCATCTCGCGCACCGCAGCTTCGAGCGCGCTCTGGCCCTTTTCGACGCCGCCGCCGGGCAGATACCAGCCCGCCCGATAGGTGTGCCGCACCAGCAGCACGCGTCCCGCCTCGTCGCAGGCGAGCCCGCGCACGCCCAAGGTCATGCCCCGGTGGATGCGCCACCAAGCGCGGAACACCGGCGTAATCGATGGTCCGAAGCGGATGCGCCAATTGCTCATGCGCGCAGAGCGCCCATGCGCATTTGTCGCACAAAGGCGTGAAATCGCTGCATCCGCTTGATAAGCTTGCTGGCGCTTTCGTGAGCGCGGCGCATGCGCGCAGGTTGAAGCTGCGTGTAACGCTTGCTGCGGTAAGAGGTGTGCGCCATGCGCCCGATCATGATGAACACCGACTTGCCGGCGCCGAAACTCGGCGCCGGTCGCCCGTATATTATGGGCATTCTCAACGTCACCCCAGACTCATTTTCAGATGGCGGTCAGTGGGAAGGCGCAGCGGCGCCGCACGCGCTGGCGATGCTGGAGGCGGGGGCCGACATCATCGACATCGGTGGGGAATCGACACGCCCCGGCGCTCAGCCGGTCTGCGAGCGCGAGGAGAGCGCCCGCATCGTGCCGGTGATTGCCGCGCTCCGGTCAGCCACCAAGGCGCCGATCTCGGTCGACACCGTAAAGCCCGCCGTGGCGCAAGCTGCCGCCAATGTCGGCGCTAATCTGTGGAACGATGTCGCCGCGCTCACTCAGCCCGGCGGGCTCGAAACCGCCGCGGCGCTGCATGCCCCCGTCGTGCTCATGCATATGCAGGGCGAACCGCGCACAATGCAGGACGCCCCGCATTATGACGACGTCGTCGCCGAGGTGATTGCGTTTCTGAAACAGCGCGTGGCGGCCGCAGAACGGCGCGGTCTGACCAAAATCTGGGTCGATCCCGGCATCGGCTTCGGCAAAACGCTGGCGCACAATCTGGCGCTGCTCGGAGCCATCGGCCGCATCAAAGCAGAGGTCGGCAGGCCGGTCCTCGTCGGCGCCTCGCGCAAGCGCTTCATCGCCGCCATCGACGAAAAAGCCAAGAACGCTGGCGTCGATCGCCTTGGCGGCTCGATTGCGGCGGCCCTATTCGCCGCCCAGCAAGGCGCCGACATCCTTCGCGTACACGACGTCGCCGCGACGGTTCAGGCCCTCAAAGTGTGGAAAGCGCTGGCGCCCGGCGCTATCTAACAGCGCATGGAAGAGTGCAAGGGCCGTGTCCTCATCATAGCCGGATCGGATTCCGGCGGCGGCGCCGGCATCCAAGCCGATATCAAGACCGTCACTGCGCTTGGCGGGTACGCAATGACGGCGATCACCGCCGTCACCGTGCAAAACACGTTGGGCGTCACCAACGTGCACGAAGTGCCGCCACAGATCGTGCTTGATCAGATCGATTCCGTGATGCGCGATCTCGGCGCCGATGTGTGGAAACTCGGCATGCTCGGCTCCGCCTCGCACGCGCGCACGGTGGAGGAAGCGTTCTACGCTGTCGGCGGCGGCGTGCCGATCGTGCTCGATCCGGTGATGGTCGCCAAGGGCGGCGCGCGGCTGCTTTCGGAGGACGCCGTCGCCATCATCCGTGACGATCTTCTGCGCATCGCCGCCATCGTCACGCCCAATGCGCCCGAGGCGGAAGCGCTCACCGGGCTTGAAGTGCGCGATCTTGACGGGCAGAAGCGCGCCGCTGAGCTGCTCGTCGGCAAGCTCGGCGCCTTCACCGCTTTGGTGAAGGGCGGCCACATCGATGGACCGGTCCTGCGCGATGTGTTCGCATCCGAAGACGGTTTCGAAATCTACGAGAGTCCGCGCATCGAAACCCGCGCCACCCACGGCACAGGCTGCACGCTCGCGTCCGCCATCGCGGCGCACCTGGCGCTCGGCGCGCCGCTGACCGAAGCCGTGCCACGCGCCCGCGATTACCTCATGGAAGCGATCCGCAACGCGCCTGGGCTGGGGCAGGGTCACGGCCCGCTCGGGCACAATTGGCCTTGCCGTTCGCCTGACAGGCGAAGCTAAGGCGCCCCTCGGCGCGTCAAAGCTGGAATTGGTAAACGCAGCCCGGCATAGGTGTGAGGCAGCAGGGACGCCGCCACGCATGAAAATTTGGATCGTGCACTCCTTCACGGATCGCGTCTTCACCGGCAACCCCGCCGCAGTGGTGCCGCTTGAGCGCTGGCTGCCGGATTCCGTGCTTCAGGCCATCGCCACTGAGAACAAATTGTCCGAGACGGCTTTCTTCGCGCCCTCGGGGCTGAAGGGCAATTACCAGCTGCGCTGGTTTACGCCGACGACGGAGGTCCCGCTGTGCGGCCACGCCACGCTCGCCGCCGGCGCCGTTATTCTCTCTGAGCTTGAGCCCGCGCTCGAAGTGGTCGTGTTTGACACCCACGCCGGCGCCTTGATCGTGCGTCGCACGCCCGAAGGCTACACGCTCGATCTGCCGCGCAAACAACGCACGCCCTGGACGCCCGACGACGCCGTGAGCGCTGCCCTAGGCGGCGTGGAAATCATCGATGCTTTTATCGCGGGGTACGCGAATGTGGTCCTCGAAAGCGAAGCGGCGCTGCGCGCGATGAAGCCTGATATTGCGGCGCTTCAGCAAGTCATCCGCGGGCCGCATCATGGCGAGCTGGTGGTCAGCGCGCCCGCCGATGAAGGCAAGCCATATGATTTCGCGCAGCGCTTCTTCGCTCCGGGCGCCGGCATCGATGAAGACCCTGTCACCGGGTCGGCCTTTGCCGACGCCGCGCCGTATTGGTGCGATCGCTACGACCTTGAAAGCGTCGTCGGGTTTCAGGCCAGCCGGCGCGGCGGCTACATGCGCGCGATCCAAACGCTTTCGAGCGTACGCTTGCTGGGCCAGGTCGCGGTTTATCTGCGCGGAGAGCTCGATCCCGCGCTCGATCGCCTGCACAACCGGCTCGATCACCATCCCGAAGCGCCGCAGCGCAAGAAGCGGCGTGCGCGCAAGGCCAAGCAATTGCCGGCCATCTTCGACGACCCAATGCTGCCGGGTCTTGAGGCTGAAGCCGGCGCCGTGGTCGAGCCGACGCCGCCGCCACCGGTTTCGCATCCCGTCCCGCCGGAAAGCGCCGAGCCGGCCGCGCCGCGGATTGTCGTCAGCGGCGAATAGCACGCGCCCTCTAGCCGCGCTGGCTTGGCGCGTACAGACTGAACAGCGCACGCAGGGAGAACCGCATGAGCGCTGGAAACACCGCCAACGGCTATGGTTGGGTCGCCATCATTCTGCATTGGCTCGCGGCGATCGGCTTGATCACGATGATTGCGATCGGTTGGGCCGCCGAGGCCGCTGGGGAGGCCGGCGATCGCGCCGGACGCGCCGAATTGATGGCGCTCCACTTTTCAGTCGGCGCCACGTTCTCGCTGATCTTTCTCACCCGCATCGTAGCGCATTACGCTCAGCGTCAGCCCAATCTGCCGGCGCAAGCCAAGCCGCTCAACCTGCTGGCCAAGGCTACGCACCATCTGCTTCTGCTCGCCCTGCTGATCATGGTCGTGTCGGGGCCCACGCAGGTGCTGGCCGGCGGCCGCGATATCATCGTCTGGAACACCTTCACCATCGCCACCCCGTTCGCGGCCGAGAATGAAGCCGTCCGGAATGCCGCCCATACGCTGCACGGGATCGGCCGCGCCGCCCTTTATGTGCTCATCCCGCTGCACATTTTGGGGGCACTGAAGCACATGCTGATGGATGACGGCTTCCTGCGCATGCTGATGCCGGCCCGCGATTAACCTGCCGCATTGCAAAGCGCGGCGAACGGGAGCAGGTGGTATGCGGGCCATCCGCTCCCAACGGCGGACGCCCATCTGTGAGGATGGGAGAATTGAAATGAGTATTCCCGCTAAGCCGGCTTTGCGTCCGGCCGATCCCCGGTTCTCTTCGGGGCCTACCAAAAAACGTCCAGGCTGGAGCCTCGCCGCGCTTGAGGGCGCAGCGCTTGGCCGCTCGCACCGTTCCAAAGCCGGCAAAGCCAAGCTGAAGGAAGCGATCGACCGCACCCGCGCGCTGCTCGAAGTGCCGGCGGACTACAAGATCGCCATTGTGCCCGCCTCCGACACTGGCGCCGTCGAAATGGCGATGTGGTCGATGCTGGGCGAGCGCCCTGTCGACGTCTTCGCCTGGGAAAGCTTCGGCGAAGAATGGATCACCGACGCCAAGCTGCTGAAGATCGACGCCGCGCTTTACGTCGCGCGCCCGTACGGCGCCCTGCCGGATTTTTCCAAGGCGCGTAAGAACGCCGACATCATCTTCACCCAGAACGGCACCACTGCGGGCGCGCGCATTCCCAATTTCGATTGGATCGCGGCGGACCGCGAAGGCGTCACCATCAACGATTGCACGTCCGCCGCTTTCGCGCAGCCGATCGATTGGTCCAAGTGCGATGTCGTCACCTATTCATGGCAGAAGGTGATGGGCGGCGAAGCCGCGCACGGCATGATCATCCTCTCGCCGCGCGCTGTGGCGCGGCTCGAGAGCTACACGCCCGACCGTCCGCTGCCGAAGCTCTTCCGCATGACCAAGAAAGGCAAGCTGGACGAGGACTTGTTCGAAGGCGTCACCATCAACACGCCCTCTCTGCTGGCGCTCGAAGATTATCTCGACACGCTGAAATGGGGCGAAAGCATCGGCGGCCTCAAGGCTCTACACGCGCGCGCAAACAAGAACGCGCAAGTGCTGCACGATTGGGTCGATCGCACGCCGTGGATCGCCAATCTCGCGGAAGACCCCGCCACGCGCTCGAACACCGGCGTTTGTCTCAAGGTCACCGATCCGCGCGTCGCCGCGCTCGATGAAGCGGGCCAAGCCGAATTCGCCAAGAAGCTCGCCGGCTTGCTGGAGAAGGAGGGCGTGGCGCTCGACGCCGCCTCTTACCGCACCGCCCCGCCGGGCCTGCGCATCTGGTGCGGCGCCACGGTCGAAGCCGCCGACGTCGAAGCACTCATTCCCTGGATCGAATGGGCCTTCGCCGTGTGCCTCGCCGAGATCGCCGACAAAGCCGCCTGACGCCGCCTTCCATGTCCAGCGTCATGTGGCCTCCGCTCACCATCGAGCAGAGCGGCGCGGTGCTTCGCATCCGCGTCGCCACGCCCGCCGATATCCCCGCGCTTGAGCGCTGGGATCGCGAGCCGAGCGTGATCGCCTGCGCTACGGACGATTCCGAGGCGGAGAAGGCGTTTATCGACGCTGACTGGGCCGAAGAAATCGCCGCGAATTCCGATTTCACTTGCTATTACATCGCCGAATTGGATGGCCGTCCCATCGGCGCGATGCAGGTCATCGATCCGCATCTCGAGTCCACGCATTATTGGGGCGAGATCGAGCCCAATCTGCGCGCAATCGATATCTGGATCGGCGATGCTGCGGACCGCAACAAGGGTCACGGCGCGGCGATGATGCGCGCCGTGATTGGCCGCTGCTTCGCTGAGCCGAACGTCGCCGCCATCATCATCGATCCGCTGAATTCCAACACCGAAGCGCATCGTTTCTATCAGCGCCTCGGCTTCAAACCCATCGGCCGCCGTCTCTTCAACGGCGAAGACGATTGCCTCGTTCACCGTCTAGAGCGCGCCGATTGGCGCGAAGGAAAGTAGATCATGGCTAAAGTCCTCATCTCCGACGAACTCAGCCAAGCGGCCATCGACATCTTCAAGGCGCGCGGCGTCGAGGTCGATTTCAAGCCGGGGCTGAAGAAGCCCGAACTGATCGAGATCATCGGCCAATATGACGGCCTCGCCGTGCGCAGCGCCACCAAGGCGGACAAGGACGTCATCGCCGCGGCGAAAAATCTGAAGGTTGTCGGCCGGGCCGGCATCGGCGTGGACAATATCGACATCCCCGCCGCCACCGCGCGCGGCATCGTGGTGATGAACACGCCGCACGGCAATTCGATCACCACCGCCGAACACGCCATCGCGCTCATGTTCGCCGCCGCGCGCCAGATCGCGGAGGCCAACAGCTCCACCCAGGCCGGCAGATGGGAAAAAAATCGCTTCATGGGCGTTGAGCTCTACGCCAAGACGCTTGGCCTCATCGGCTGCGGCAATATCGGCTCCATCGTCGCGCGCCGCGCCAATGGACTCGAAATGAAGGTGGTCGCCTACGATCCGTTCTTGAGCGAGGAACGGGCGCTGCAACTCGGCGTGGAGAAAGCTGAGCTTGAGGCCGTGCTGGCGCGCGCTGACATCATCAGCTTGCACGTGCCGGTGACGGAGCACACGCGCAATATTCTCTCCGCCGATGCGCTGGCGAAAACCAAGCGTGGCGTCATCATCATCAACGCGGCGCGCGGGGGCCTGGTCGATGAGCCGGCGCTGCGTACGCTGCTGGAGGATGGCCATGTCGCCGCCGCGGCCTTCGACGTTTTCTCCACCGAACCAGCAAAGGAGAACGTCCTTTTCGGGGCGCCGAATTTCACCGCGACGCCGCACCTCGGCGCCTCCACCAACGACGCGCAGGAAAACGTAGCGCTGCAGGTGGCTGAGCAGATGAGCGATTATCTACTCTCGGGCGCGGTCACCAACGCGCTCAACATGCCCTCGATCACCGCCGAGGAGGCGCCGCGGCTGAAGCCGTTCGCGGCTCTGGCTGAAAAGCTTGGCCAGTTCGCCGGACAGATCGCCGACGAGGGGCTCGAAGCGGTCGAGATCGAGTATGAGGGCCAAGTCTCGCAGCTCAACGTCAAGCCGCTCACCGCCGCAGCGCTCGCCGGCATGCTGCGGCCGATGCTGCAGGACGTGAACATGGTCTCCGCGCCGGCCGTACTGCAGGAGCGCGGCACGCCGCTGAAGATCAGCACCCGGGAGAGTTCGCCTGTCTATGACAGCCTGATCCGCATCCGCGTACAGACAGGCGGCTCGTGGCGCACGCTCGCCGGAACGGTCATCTCAGGCCAGCCGCGCATTACCGAGGTGAAGGATATGGGCCTGGAGGCCCCGTTCCATCCGCTGACCCTTTACGCCAACAATCTCGACAAGCCGGGCTTCATCGGCGCGCTGGGCAAATTGCTGGGCGACGCCGAAGTCAATATCGCCAGTTTCCATCTCGGCCGGCAGACAGCCGGCGCCGAGGCCATCGCCCTGGTCGGCGTCGACCAGGTCGTTCCCAGCACAGTCCTGGCCGAGATCGATGCGCTGCCGCACGTACGCTACGTGCGGTTGCTAAGCTTCTGAGCTCGCTGTCGCACTTTACCGTCGCCGCAACGGCGCCCCCGGCCTTCCCAAGCCCGGGGGCAGGCGGGTAGTGTCTTTCGAAATTGCCAGGGGATCCGGCGCATGTGGGGAAAAGCAGCGGGGCTGGCGCTCGTGGGCGCGGCCGTCATGACGCCTACCCGGGCCGAGGCCCTGGTTGATCAGGCTTATGTCGGCGTGATGGCGCACAACATCTGCGTCACCGATTGCAAGAACGCGAATAAGGAAGATGGGTCCTCGATCGAATTGCAGCTTTCGTTCGACTCGCCGTCTTTCCTGTCTTGGGCCGGTTCGCCGACGCCTTACGTCGTCGCTTCGGTGAACACTGCGGGCGACACGAGCTTCGGCGGCTTTGGTCTCGATTGGCGCTGGGAATTTGCTGACGGCTGGGCGCTCGAACCCGGCGTCGGCTACGTCGTGCATGACGGCGAACTTGAGAACCCGTACGCGACCGACGATCCGCGCGCGCCGGTTTTCTCAGATGACCACGTTCTGCTCGGCTCGCGCGATCTCTTCCGCACCTCGCTTGGCGTCACCCGCCGCATTGGCGACGGTCCGTGGGAAGCGCAGTTGTTTTTCTCGCACCTGAGCCACGGGCAAATCCTCGGCACGGGTCGCAATCAGGGCATGGATCAGCTGGGCGTGCGTCTCGGCTATCAGTTCGGGCGCTAAGCGCTTAGACTTTCCGCCGACCTGAGAAGCAGGGGCAGGCCATGGGCGAACATCTGCGTGAGCGTTTCAATCGGCCGGGGCCGAAGCGAATCTTGGCGCTCGATGGCGGGGGATCGCGCGGCCTGCTGACGCTTGGCGTGCTGGAGCAGCTGGAGCGTCAATTGGGCGAGCGCAGCGGCGATCCCGATCGCTTCCGGCTTGCGCATTATTTCGATCTGATCGGCGGTACATCGACCGGCGCGATCATCGCCACCACGTTGGCGCTTGAATGGCGCGTGCGCGAGGTGGTCGATCTTTATTTCAAGCTCCTGCCTGCGATTTTCGCCAAGCCGCAAGTGCCTGGGCCGCTGCGTCTGCTCATTCCCGCCTTCAAGAACCACGCGCTGACGAGCGCGTTGCGCGAACATTTGCAGGATCGCACGCTCGACAGCCCCGATCTCAAGACCGGCCTCGCCATCCACGCTAAGCGCATCGACACCGGCTCGTCGTGGATTCTCGTGAACAATCCGGATTGGTGCTATTTCGGCGCCGAGGTCACGCGTGAGGGCAAGAGCGAAGGGATCGCCAACGCCGATTTCTACCTGCGTGATTTGGTGCAAGCCTCCGCCGCGGCGCCGACCTATTTCAACGATGTGCGCATCGGCATGAGCCGCCGCCGAGGCCGCATCCATTCGTGGGGCCATTTCTTCGACGGCGGCGTCAGCCCCAACAACAATCCCGCGCTGCAATTGCTGCTCACCGTCACCGAGCCGGCGTTCGGCTTCAATTGGCCGTTGGGCGAGAACAATCTGTTTCTGCTTTCCGTCGGCACCGGCTATGTGCGCAAGCGCTTCGAAAAGCGCGACAAGCGCCGCCGCTCCAGCGCCCGCCCGATCGGCGATTTTCGCCGTTTGGCTTATTCGTCGAAAGTGCAGGCTGCCCTCGAAGGCTACAATCACGATATCTGCCAGCAGCAAATCACCACGCTGCAGGCGCTCTCGCGTCCGCGTTTTCCCTGGCACGTTAATTCCGAAGTGCGGATGCAGACGCTGACGCCGCTTTTGTCGGGCGAGCCGGTGATGACGTTTCAGCGCCTCGACGCCCGGCTCGAAGCCGACGAGGCGGAGTTCCGCCGCCCTGAACACATCGAATCGCTGCTGGGCGAGGAATTGCCGCTCAAGACTATCGATCGCCTGCGCCAGCTCGACATCAAGGAAACGCCGCTCTTGGACATCCTCTATCGCACCGGCGAGGCGCTCGGCCGCGCGCAGCTGCTGCATCGCTCAAGCACGGATGAAAACCCGGTGCGGGAGCAAGTTTTGGGACCGGAATTTCCGCCGCCCGCCTTCGACCCGCCGCGCGGCTGATCCCCGGCGCTTGACGCGCGCGCCCGAAGCGGACACGCACACACCGCTAAGGAGTTTCCATGTCCGCAGTGGTGGTCGTCGGCGCCCAATGGGGCGACGAAGGCAAAGGCAAGATCGTCGATTGGCTGTGCAATCGCGCTGACGTCGTGGTGCGTTTCCAAGGCGGCCACAACGCGGGTCACACACTCGTCGTCGGCAACACGACCTACAAAGTGGCGCTGCTGCCGTCCGGCGTTGTGCAGGGCAAGCTCTCCATTATCGGCAACGGCGTGGTCGTTGATCCTTGGGCGCTCTTGTCGGAGATCGAGAAGATCGGCGGGCAGGGGATCGCGGTCACCCCCGACGCGCTGGTGCTCTCGGATCAGGCCTGCCTCATTCTGCCGTTCCACCGCGACCTCGACGCCGCGCGCGAGCGGGCCGCCGGCGCTTCGCAAATCGGCACCACGCAGCGCGGCATCGGTCCCGCTTACGAAGACAAGGTCGGACGCCGCGCCTTGCGCGTCGCCGATCTCGCCGACGAAGAATCCATCGCCTGGAAGATCGATCGTCTCACCGCGCACCACAACGCGCTGCGCAAAGGGCTGGGGCTCGAGGAAATCGACATCGCCAAGCTCAAAGCCGATTTGGCCGAGATCGCGCCGAAGCTGCTGCGCTTCGCCAAGCCGTCTTGGCGCGTGCTTGAGCGCGCCATGCACGAATCTAAGCGCATCCTGTTTGAAGGCGCGCAAGGCGTGCTGCTGGACATCGATCACGGCACCTATCCGTTCGTCACCTCGTCCAATGTCGTGTCCGGGCAGGCCGCCGCCGGCGCCGGCGTCGGCCCGCGCGCCATCACTTACGTCTTGGGTCTGGTGAAGGCCTACACCACCCGCGTCGGCGCGGGTCCGTTTCCCACCGAGCTCAACGATGAGGTCGGCCGCCGCCTCGGCGAGGTCGGCCACGAATTCGGCACCAACACCGGCCGCGCCCGCCGCTGCGGCTGGTTCGACGCCGTACTTGTGCGCCAGAGCATCGCCATTTCCGGCGTCGACGGCATGGCGCTGACCAAGCTCGACGTGCTCGACGGGTTCGAGGAAATCAAAATCTGCACCGGCTACAAACTCGGCGGCGCCGTCATCGACTATTTGCCCGCAGGCGTGAAGGATCAAAACGCCGTGCAGCCTATCTACGAAACGCTGGCCGGCTGGAAGGAATCCACGCGCGGCGTGCGCAGCTCGCGCGATCTACCCGCCAACGCCATTAAATACATTCGCCGCATCGAGGAATTAACCGGCGTGCCCGCGGCTATTGTATCCACCAGCCCCGAGCGCGACGACGTCATTCTCATGCGCGATCCGTTCAAGGCTTGATCCGGGAGAAGAGCCATGGCGCCTGATCAAGAAGAGAAAGCCCAGCGCCGCTTCAGCGCGGAGGAGGCCCGTCAGCGCGCGCAGGAAGCGCGGCAGAAGGCGGAATTCATTCTCTCGCGCGCTTACGGCCTGCTGCGCGAGCCGAAAAAAGAATGGGCGCAGATCCGCGGCGAAGAAACCAACATTCCTTCGATCATGCTGGGCTACGTCGCGCCCTTGGCGGCGATCCCGCCAATTTGCGGCCTGATCGGCGCGTACATTTTTGGCTTCTCCTATGCCGGCGTCGATATCCGGCCGCC
>JBFWZB010000034.1:0-29701 GCA_050185805.1 Hyphomonadaceae bacterium | reverse complement strand
GCAGGATGCCGCCGATGCGATTGCGCAATTCGTTCTGCACCACATCGCCGAGGTCGGGCCGGAAGCTGACGCGCGACCACGGCCCCGACACGCGAAACGGAATGCCAAGCCCGGTTACGGCGGCGTCGCCGCCCTGGCCTTCGATCGAGCGCACCGCCCGCGGCGCGATGCGCATATCTATGGTTTGGCCGCCAATGTCGATGAGGCCCTGTCCCTCGAGCCGCACGAACGGATTCAACATCCGCAGATTGTCGGTGGCGGCGACGCCGCTCGCGATCTGCAGCGTGGAGGAAAGTTCGGCGAAGTCGGTCGCCGCCGCGGCGCCGGTTTCCTGGCCGCTGAGCGCCGACTGAATCGTGCGCGCCACCTGCGCCAGGTTCACGCCTTTCCACTGGCCGTCATTGAAGGTGAAGGCGGCGTTGCCGGCGAGACTGCGCATGATGCCGGCTTGCGAATTGCCTTGGCCGACGAGCGAGGCGCGCAATTGGCCGCGGCCGGCGATCTTGTCGAAACCGATCGCCGCGGTGAGTAGAGGCTCGGCCTGCACGTTCTCGACGTTGAGTTCAACGGCGATGCGCGGCGTGGCGCCCGAGCCGTCTGCGATCATGCGCGCCGTGCCAGCGCCGCCATAGAGCGCGATCTGGGAGAGCCGCGCGTCGGCGGCGCCGTTGGCGACGACCAGCGCCATGCGCACGTCGGAAAAAGCCATGCGCTGGAATTGCAGCGCGCCCAAGGTGAGATCGAGATTGGCGTCGAGCGCGCGCAGGCCCGAAAGGTCGAGCGGATCTGTGCTCCATGCCGTGTTGGTCTGCACGCCGGCTTCGCCGTCGGGCGGTGCAGGCAGATACGCGTTCATATCGACGCTTGCGGCGCTCAGCGCGCCGTTCACGCGCATCTTGCCACTCTCTTGCGCGATCAGCGTCACGGCGCCGCGTGCCACGACATTATCGACGCGAAGCATGGCGTTGGTAAGCTGCGTCTCCTGGCCGAGGTGGCGCATCGCTGCCGCCACGTTGAATTCGCCGAAGCCGCGGCCTTCGCCCATCGGCGAGCCCATCCACGCCGAAAGCGCGCGCAAGCTGTCGCCTTCCGCGGTGAGGCGGCCTTGCAGCGCGCCGTTTTCGGCGTTGAAGGCGCCGTCGAATTCCGCTTGCAGCGGCGTGCTGTAGATTTCGGCGGTGAGCGGGGTCTCGCCTTGCTCCATCGTGGCCCGCGGCGATGCGACGGTCGCGTCCACGCTCACCCGCTGGCCGCGATAATCGAAGGCGGCGTTAAGCGTCGCGGGCGCGTCGAGTGAATCGAGCGCAAGGGCGGCGTCGACGTCGCTGATCGCCAACGGCTCTTCGCCTTGGCCGCCTTGAAACGAGATCATGCCGTCAACGAGGCGCACTTCGTCGAGCCGCAAATCCTCGAGCGTCGCGCCTTCTTCCTCTTCGGTCGGGAATGTCCAATTGGCCGCGCCGTCCGGCTTGGCCATCAAGCGCAATTGCGCGCCTTCGAAAATCAGTTGCTTGACCTCAATGTCCCCACGCAGCAGCGGCATGATTGCAATGGCGAAGACGATACGCTCCGCTGACAAGAACGGCGCGTCGGCGCTGAATCCTTCCGGGTTGGAGAGGCTCGCCTGCTGCGCGGAAAACCCGAGCGACGGCCAGAAGGTGAGGTTGACGTCGCCGCCGATGCTGAGATCGCGCTCCGTCGCCGCTTCTATGCGCTGTTCGGCCTGCGCGACGGCCCAATCCTTCGGGAAGAAAACGAAGAACAAAACGCCGGCGATGAGCACGACGCCGACGAACACGCCCAGAACAATCGCCGTGAGTTTGAACGGAAAGCGCATGCGCCTCTCCCACAATCCGCGCAAAACCTAGGGGAGGCGTGGGGCGAAATCGAGCCGCTGCAGAGCGCTTTGCCGCGCCCGGCGGGCTGGGCTATCCCCGGCGCATGAGTTTCTTAGCCGCCATGTTCGACGAGGTCGTCGCCCGCCGCCGCCGGCTGCGTGCGGTGATGGGCGATCGGGGCCAGTCGATCAGCGAATTTCTGGTGCTGGCCGGGCTCGCCATCGGCTCGCTCGGCCTGATCCTGCGGCCCTGGATGGCGGCTGCCGCACCCTGGGGCTTTGCCATCCCGGTGCTGTTTCTGGCCGGCTACGTCCTGATCGAGGCGCGGCGGCAGCGGGCGATGGCGGCGACCAGCGCGGAGGCCGCCGGCGCGCTGGCGCGCAAATACGATTGGGGTTTCGTGCTCTGGTCGCTGTTCTGCGCGGTGCTTGGCGCGGCGGCGTTCGTTATCGCCTGGGGCGCCGAGCCAGCCCCGCCGCCCGAGCCGGACGCTTGGATCCCGCCAGATGGCGCGGTTTCGGTCGAGATATCGCCTTGATCTGAAATTACCGATTGTTCATCCGCGCCTGAGCCGGCGCGTTCGGGGAGTTTTCCGTGGCGCAGAATTCTTTCGCAGGCCTGGTCCCAAGCGGATCGTTGGGCCTGAAGCTTTTGCTCGTCTGCTTGCTAGTCTTGGTGATGGGCGTGCCGCTGCTCACGGTTGGCGCGCTGGTAGGGGAGCGCGAAGCCCGTGCGCGCCAGGTCACCGCCGAAATCGGCGACCGCGCCGGCGGCGCACAAATGGTCGGCGGACCGATGCTCCTGGTGCCTTATACGCGGCCGGTCGAGAGCGCCGACGATCAGGGGCGGGTGCAGCGCCGCACCGAACGCGGCACCTATGTCGTGTTTGCGCAAGAGGGCTCGGCCGACGCCACGCTGGCCGTCGAGGAACGCAATCGCGGCATCTATCGCGCCGCCACCTACACCGCGACGACGGATTTTTCCGCACGCTTCAACGCCGCGGAGGCGCTCGAAAATGTCGACGATACTTATTCGTTCGATTGGTCCGGCGCGCGCATCGTCATGTTCGTCCGCGACAGCCGCGCCATTCGCGAAACCGCGGAATTGCGCTTCTCCGACGGCGCCACTGCAACGCTTGAACCATTGTCCGACATCAGCTTGATGACGAGCGGGCAAACCACGACTGTATCGCGCCCCGGCATTTTCTCGTCGCCGCAATATATCGAGCCCACGAATTTGCAGGCGTTCGCGGCGGCGCGTCCGTTCAACGCCGCGCCCGCCGAATTCAGCGTCGAGACGCGGCTTGTATTGGGCGGCGCGCAGCGTTTCTCGCTCGCCGCCTTCGCCCAGAACACCAGCGCCAGCATCCGCGGCGACCGCACCGATGCGAGTTTCGAGGGCTATTTCCAATCCAATGAGCAGACCGAAATGGCCGAAGGCGGGTTCGTGCGCTCCTGGTCGGTGCCGTTCGTCGCGCGCGGGATTGAGAAGGCGGCCGACCTCAACACGTTCAATCTCGGCGCCGCCGCCGACCGCGATATGGCGGTCAGCTTCGTCGCCGCCGACAACGTGTACCAGGGCGTCGCGCGCGCGGTGCGCTACGGCATCATGTTCATTGGCATCGTGTTTCTGGCCACGCTGATTTTCGAGGCCGTCAGCGGTAAGCGCGCTCACCCGGCGCAATACATTCTCGTCGGCTTGGCGCAGTGCGTATTCTATCTGCTGCTGCTCTCGATCACGGAGCTTGCCGGCTTCTCGCTGGCGTTTGCGATCGCCGCGACCGGGACAGTGCTGCTGCTGGCCTATTATGCCGGCGTTTCGTTCCGCTCGCGCGCTGTCGGCATTCGCGCGCTCGTCGGCCTCGGTCTGCTCTACGCGGCGATGTACGTGCTCATGACACTAGAGGATTTCGCACTGTTCGCCGGGTCGGTGGTGGCTTTCGCTGTCATCGCGGCGACCATGATCGCCACGCGCAGGATCGATTGGTACGGCCGCGGCGCTGTGGCGCAGCCTGCAGCGACGGAGTAGCGCGCAGGCTGGCCCGCGGCGCTTGACTGGCGCCGCGGGCCTCGCCAGTTTCCGCACATGGTCGAACTCACTTTGCCGCGCAATTCCGTGGTGCGCGAAGGCAAACGGCATCCGGCGCCTGATGGCGCGCAGCGGGTGCGCACGTTCAAAGTGTATCGCTACGATCCCGACAGCGGCGAGAACCCGCATTGGGATTATTACGATGTCGATCTCGACCGCTGCGGGCCGATGGTGCTCGACGCGCTGTTCGCCATCAAGGATCAAATCGATTCGACGCTGACCTTCCGCCGCTCCTGCCGCGAAGGCATTTGCGGGTCGTGTTCGATGAACATTTCCGGGCGCAACACGCTCGCCTGCACCAAGGGCATGGACGAACTGCCGGAAGGGGTGATCACGATTTCGCCGCTGCCGCACCAGCCGGTGCTGAAGGATCTGGTGCCCGATCTCAGCGGTTTCCTCGAGCAATACGCAGCGATCCAGCCCTGGCTGCAAACCGACAAGGCCGAACCGGACAAAGAATGGCGGCAAAGCCCGCAGCAGCGCGAGAAGCTGGACGGGCTTTATGAATGCATTCTCTGCGCCTGCTGCTCGACGGCGTGCCCGTCCTATTGGTGGAATGCCGACCGCTTCTATGGGCCGGCGGCGCTGCTCCAGGCCGAGCGTTGGCTAGTCGACAGCCGCGACGAGCACACCCAGACGCGCCTTGATGCTTTGGAAGACCCCTTCAAGCTCTATCGCTGCCACACAATCATGAATTGCGCCCAGGTCTGTCCCAAGGGCCTGAACCCGGCCAAGGCAATCGCCGAAATCAAAAAGGCGATGGTGCAGCGCCGGGTGTAACCGCCTGGGAACCCACCCGCGGGCGCCGCGTTTCACCCGATAGCCCTACGGGCGGGGAGTATTGCGGTGAGCATTTCCGAATTGCCCGGGTCCGGCCGCCCTGGTGACGATCTGATCCAGTACAAAGACCTGCTCGATGTCTTTCCGGCGGCCGTCTACACGACGGACGCCGAAGGCCGGATCACCTTCTTCAATCGCGCCGCCGAGGAATTGGCCGGCCGGACGCCGCAAATCGGCGTCGATCGATGGTGCGTCAGCTGGAAGCTCTATGACGCCAGCGGCGCGCCGATGGCGCTGGAAGATTGCCCGATGGCGATCGCGCTCAAGGAAGGCCGTCCGGTGCGCGGGGTGGAGATCGTGGCCGAGCGGCCGGATGGCGCGCGCGCGCCGCTGATGCCGTTCCCGACGCCGCTGCGCAACGCCAAGGGCGAATTGATCGGCGCGGTGAACATGCTGGTCGATACCGCGCCGCTGAAGCGGGCGGAGGCGGCGTTGGCGCGGCGCGCGGACGAACAAGCTGTGCTATACCGTTTCACCGATCGGCTGCATCGCGCCGAAACCGAAGAGCAAGTGTACGGCGCAGCGCTCGACGCCATCCTCGTTGGCCTCGGTTGCAGCCGCGCGGCGGTGCTGCTGTTCGATCATGGCGGCGTGATGCGCTTTGTCGCCGCGCGCGGACTGTCCAAAGCTTACCGCGATGCCGTCGAAGGGCATTCTCCGTGGCGCCCCGGCGATGCTTATCCCGCACCGATTTGCATCGAAGACGCGCCAGCCAGCGGCGCGCTGGACGACGCCCTGAAAGCGACGCTCGTCGCCGAAGGCATCGGCGCGCTGGCTTTCATCCCCGTCGTGTTCGAAGGCGGTGTGATCGGCAAGTTCATGGCCTATTATGACGAGCCGCACGCTTTCGAGGCGCGCGAGATCGATCTGGCGCTGAACATCTCACGTCAGCTCGGCTTCAGCGTGCATCGCCGCAGCGCCGAGGACGTGCGCCAGAAGCTCATTTCCATCGTCGAAAATTCCGACGACGCGATCATCTCGAAGAACCTCGACGGCGTTATCGTCAGCTGGAATAAGGGCGCCGAGCGCGTGTTCGGGTACACGGCCGAGGAAATCGTCGGCAAGCCGGTCACCACCTTGATGCCGCCGGAATTGCAGGGCGAAGAGCCGGGCATTCTTCGGCGCATCCGCAGCGGCGAGCGCATCGAGCATTACGAAACCATCCGCGTCCGCAAGGATGGCGTTCGCATCTACATTTCGCTCACGGTGTCGCCGGTGAAAGACGGCGCAGGCAATATTGTCGGCGCCGCCAAGATCGCGCGAGACATCACAGAACGCCGCCGCAGTGAGGAGCAGCGCACGCTGCTCATCAACGAATTGAACCATCGGGTGAAGAACACGCTGGCGACGGTGCAGTCGCTGGCGATGCAGACGCTCCGGGCGCCCTCGAGCGATGCGCCCGCGCTGTTTCAGGCCCGCCTGGGCGCCTTGTCGCGCGCGCACGATTTGCTGACACTTGAGCATTGGCAGGGCGCCGATATCGCTTCCGTTATCGGCCGCGCGCTGACGCCGTTCCAAAGCGGCGAGAGCCGTTTCACCATCGCCGGCCCGGGCGCGTACCTTTCGCCCAAACAGGCGCTGGCGTTGACCATCGCCCTGCACGAATTGGCGACGAACGCCGCGAAGTATGGCGCGCTCTCCAGCGCCGGGGGCCGCGTCGACGTCGCCTGGTCGCACACGGACGGCCAACTCAAACTGACCTGGAGCGAAAGCGGCGGCCCGCGCGTAGCGCCGCCCACGCGCACCGGGTTCGGCGCGCGCTTGATCGAGCGCAATCTCGCCTTCGAGCTTGGCGGCGACGCTGGGATCGAGTACCGCCCCGAAGGCGTCATGGCGCATCTGTCCATGCCGCTTGGCGGCGAGGGATGACATCGGACTGAGTGGCCGTGGCTGAACGCGAGAAGCTGCATGTGCTCGTCGTAGAAGACGAAGCATTGGTCGCCATGCTGGTCGAAGACATGCTGGCCGAACTCGGCCACAAAACCGTCGCCGTGGTCGGGCGCTTAGATCAGGCCCTCCGCGCTGTGGAGGAGGGCGCGTTCGACCTGGCCGTGCTCGACGTCAATCTTGGCGGTGGCCAGTTGAGTTATCCGATCGCCGAGAAGATCGTCGCGCGCGGCGTGCCGTTTTTGTTTGCGACCGGCTATGGCGTCGCCGGGCTTTCGCGTGATTGGGCGCACGTGCCGACAATTCAAAAGCCGTTTCAGCTCGACGATCTGGCCCGCGCCATCGACGCGGCGCTGGCGAACGCCAATTAGCTGACCGGCGCGCGCTGCTCGAGGCCCGGCGTCCAATCGTAAAGCGGACGCGTGCGGCCGTCATCGAAGCGGACGCCGTTCGGCGCGGTGATTAGGCCGGGGCGCGTTGCTTCGCCGCGCGTGGCGAGCGCGGCGACGCCGTGCGCCAGAACGGGGATCACTTCGCCATCATCGCTAACGCCGTCGCCGTCGCTGTCGCGCCACAGCGAGAGCCCGCCGAGTTCGGCCCCGGTGAGTTCGCCGTCGCGATTGTCGTCAAGCGCGCGCAGAGCTTCGAAGCCGTCGCTCCAGAACACCGCCCACGTGCGCTGACCGATCATGTCGAAGCCAGAGTGGATCTCTCCGCGCCATTCCGGATCCCACACCAGCCAGGCGGCGGCCTCGCCATCGAGCCAGCCTTGCGTGCGCCGGTCGCCGGTGCCGGCGAAATCGAACGCGACCTCCGATTCCATATCGATGAGCCGCGCGAAAGGCCCCTCCGTCAGCGGCACCACCATGGGGGTCACGTAAACCACCGGCCGGCTGGCTTCGAGCCGGGTGCGGAGGCGCTGCACGCGGATGCGATCGTTCGACGTGCGCACGAGATGGTCGAGATGTTCCGCCGCTTCGCTGAGCACGGCGTGGTCTTCCCATTCCGAGGTGTCGCCGATCAGTCTTGGCAGGCCGCGATCGATGATGCGCAGCAATTCGCGCCGCGCCTCGGAGCGGCGGCCCATGCGGTCGAGCACATAGGCGAAGCCTAGCCGCGCGCGCAGATCGTCGCGGTCGAGCCGCAAGGCGCGGCGATAATGCTGTTCAGCCGCGCGCAGGCGGGCGAGCCCGCCGAGCCGCGTGCGCTCCGGCGGCGCGTCTGGCAATTCGGCCTGCGGCCCGAGTTGGAAATCGAACGCGGCGCAGCGATCGTCCGGCTGCACGGGCGGCCCTTCTTCCTGGGCGCCGCGCATGTTGCGCGGCGCGTCGGCGCAGCGAACGCTGCCGGCTTCGACCAGGCTGTTGTCGCTCTGCATGTAGGCGAAGTCGGCGTCGTCGCGGGCGTAAGCGAGCAGATTGAGCCGGCCAAGCAGGCGTTCGCGCTGGGCTTCCTCGAGCCCTTCCATCGCCGCGACGTTTTCCAGCGCGCGGTCGATCGGCGCTTCATAAACCGGCTGTGGCGGAGGCACGTAGGGAATGGCGGCCGCGCTTGCGGCGAAGCATAAAGCGCCAATGGCGATCGCGGTCACACGGGCGCGCATCGCATCCTCCGAACTCGCCCTCTGCCCGCATGAATATCCTGCAATGCGTCGGCGGGCGCGTCTACGGCGAACTTGGCGGCGCGGGCTTAGGCGGATCGCGCCATGCGCATTCGGGCCCTGCCGGATCGAACCGTGCTTGCGGGTCAACCGGCAAGACGCGCTCAATGTAATGCTTGATTTTCCGCGTCACGCTGGCGGCTTCGCCCGCGGCGTCGGCGGCCGGGATAATGGGGCCGAAGGTCAGCCGATAGGTCTTGCCGGCCTTGTTCAATAACTCGTGAAACAGCGTCATGTCGCGTAGCTCCGGTGAGAACGCGCCGAAGGTGTGAAACCAGAAGGCGTAAGGCCCGGCGACATGCAGCGGCACGATCGGCAGATTGTGCTTGCGCGCCAGGCTGGCCGCCGTGGGCATCCATTCGGGATCGGTCAGCACGCCGTCGCGCAGGCGCGCCAGGCGGCCGGCCGGGAAGATCATGATGGGCCGCCCATCCGCCAGCGCCTGGTCGGTCATCTTCAGGGTCAGGCGTGTCCGCTCGCGCGTGCGCTTGCCCAGCACCCATTCCACCGGGATCAGCGTCTCGTCGAAGCGCGGACAAACCCGCAAGGCGTCGGAATTTGCGTAGAACAGCACATCCGGGCGGGTCATTTTGATTGCGTCATAAACGGCGATGCCGTCGGTGATGCCGGTCGGATGATTGGCCAGGATCAGCGCCGGGCCACTTATGGGCAGTCGCTCAAGCCCGCTGATCTGCACCTTCACGCGCAACAGTTGCGAAATGAATTCAAGCGCTTCGCGGCCGCCCATCGGCGCTATAGCGTCGGCCATGCTGCGCGCTTTGCTGTAATTGAGTACGCCGTAAAGCGGCGGCCGCAGCAGCGGCCAGGCCGCGCTGGCGGACAGCTTCGGCGCCCGCTCCTCGATCAGCACATCGACTATGTGTTTGACGTCGCCCGGCATTGTCTGTGCGTGCGGTACGGCGAGCACCATGCGTCCGGGTCTCACTGAGCCTCGATTCTGCGCCGCAGAGGGAAGCACGCTGTGGGCGCCTGGCAAAGGCGCCTCGCGCTTGCTTTTGGCGCCGGATGGCGCTTTTTAGGCGCCGAGGGGACTATGCCGATGGAACTAGCTGCGCGATCGACGCGTATCAAACGCCCGGGTCTGCTGGGTGTGCTTGCGCTCGTTTCGGCGGCCGCTGTCATCGGCGCGTGCCTCAGCCTTGTCACGCTGGCGGACGCGGTGACGCCGCCGGGCGCCAAGAGCAGCGCCATCGTTTCCGACAAGAACGTGCGCGACAGCTGACGCTCGACATCTATCAGCGCCGTCTCGCCTCTGGCGAACTCAGCCCGGACGCTGATCAGGCGGCGGCGGCGGCCCGCCTCGACGGACTTTCACAAGAACTGGCGCGCTGGCGGCCGGAGGCGTGGATCGGCCGCGGGCCGGCGCCGCGCGGGCTTTATCTCTGGGGCCCGGTCGGGCGGGGCAAATCGCTGCTGCTCGACCTCTTCTTCGAGACCGCGCCGGTGAAGAAGAAGCGCCGCGCGCACTTCCACGAATTCATGCTGGCGCGGCACGCTTTCATGCGCGAGGCGCGCGCGGAAGGCGGCGCCGCCCAGGATGAATTGATCGCGCGCGCGGCCAAGCATGTGGCGGACGAAGCCCAGCTTTTGTGCTTCGACGAATTGCAGGTCAGCGACATCGCCGACGCGATGATCCTTGGCCGCTTGTTCGAGCGTCTGTTCGACGAAGATGTCGTGATTGTCGCCACCTCGAATCGGCAGCCGGACGATCTCTACAAGAACGGCCTCAACCGGCAGCTGTTTCTGCCCTTCATCGATCTGCTGAAGGCGAAGCTCGATGTGGTGGAATTGGCCGGGCCGCACGATTTCAGGCTGCGGCAGCTGATGGCGGCGCCGGTCTATTATTTTCCGCTAGGGCCCGCCGCCGACGAAGCGATGGACCGCGCCTGGGCGCGCCTCACGCTTGGCGCCGCGCCGCATGCGGTGACGCTTGACGTGCAGGGCCGCGCGCTCATGGTGGCGCGCCATGCGGCTGGTGTGGCGCGCTTCAGCTTCGACGAATTGTGCGCACGGCCGCTTGGTGCAGCCGATTATCTCGAGATCGCCGAACGCTTTCACACCGTTCTGATCGAGAACATTCCCCAACTCACGCCGTCGATGCGCGAAGAAGCGGCGCGCTTCCGCACGCTGATCGACGCGCTCTACGAGGCCAAGGTGAAGCTGGTGGCCTCTGCCGAGGCCGAGCCTGCAAATCTCTATACCGCCGGGGATCAGAGCTTCGAGTTCGAGCGCACCGCATCGCGCCTGATGGAAATGCGTAGCGAAAGCTATCTGGCGCTGCCGCGCCGCGATGCGGAATGGAAGGCCGGCATCGTCAGCTAGTCGTCGATTTCGAGGCCGCAAATTCCGCCGACGCGGCGTTCGAAATCGTCCCAGTCGGTCGGCGGCTGCGGTAGGATCAGGTCGGCGCAGAGATCTGCCTCAATTTCGCTGATCGTGCGCCGCAGGGCCGAAATGTCGTAAAGCGCAAAACGGTCATTGCTGGCGATAGCGAGCTTTGCGCCATCGGGGCTAAACAGCACTTGTCCCTCAGCGACGTAGCGTATGTCGGTCTGCATCAGGACGTTCGCGCCGACATCCATCACTGCGAAGAAGCCGCCACTTTCCGCAACTCCGAGACCATGATTCGTCACTTCGGTGTGCTGGGGCGGGAATTCGGTCGCCTCGTCATAGTTCACAACACTGGCGCTTGCTATGTCCCAAACCTCGTCCGTTGACGGCTGGTATTGCCAGATCAGGAATTGAGACGGCTCTGCCTCCGAATCTGCGACTGAGGCGGAGAGATAGGCGCCATCGCGGCTGAGCGAGAGGCCGCGAACCTGGGTTTGATGCTGAAGCGTGGTGACGGTTTCGCCGGTGCGAGCGTCCAGCACCCGAGTGCGCTCTCCGTCCGTGAAGGCTGCGCGCGCGCCGTTGTCAGACAGCGCGGGATCGCGTAGCTCGCGTCCGGCGCCGCCCTGGATCTGAACGATGTCGCTTTGGTCGGGACGCCAGATGACGCCGGTGAGTCCTGCGAGACGCTCGGTACTCCACCATCCCGTGGGGACCTCCGGCTGCAGCACATCCAAGAGGAGTATGCCTCCGTCGGTGCTCATTCTCCAATCAGCGATGCGCGTTGGGGCCCGGTACTCGTCGCGGCGCGCGGGATCGGACATGGGAATGGAGAATGCCAGCTGATCAAGCACAATCGCAAGCCGCGCGCCGTCGTTGCTGAAACGCACGCGAACGTCGCCCGACGCCGGGAGCGGAAAGCGCGCGAGCGCGCCTCCCGCGCCAGGCGCGAATAGGCGGACAGTTTGCTCTTCACGATAATGAACGGAGATGCGGCCATCCGGTAGGAAATCACTCATTGTGGCTCTCGCGGCGTGCGTCAACCTCGCTAAGCGTTCGCCGCTGGCGGCGTCCCAGACGATCGGAACGCCATCTGAAATAGCGGTGATACGCGTGCTGTCCGCACTGAACGCGACGCGGCTCTCATCCGTCCTCTGTTCGCAATTGTCTGACCAGAGCAGGTCGCCCGTCCCGGTGTCGCGGACATACACGGTTTCGGCAGTAGCGAGGGCGAGGAGCGCGCCTGTACGGTCTAGGGCGAGGCCAGGGCGCAATACATTGACGGCGCCAACATTGATACGCCGCAAAAGGGCGCCGGAACGCGCGTTGAGGAGGGCGATCTCCCAGCGCCCGCTATCGTTGTTGCATAGGAGCGCCAAGCGCTCCCCGTCACCGGACAAGCTGATTCCACGTGCGCGACAGTCCAAGCGCCAAACCTGCTGGCCTCTGGCGAGGTCATGACCGGCCGCCGAGTAAGAATCGAGCTCATACAGCATGCGGCTTTGCGGGCCGAACATCAGCTTATCGGGCAGGCCGCGCTGGAGGTCGTATTGAGCGCCTTGGTTCAGGTCGGTAACGAGAAGCCGGCCGGCGCTTGAGTCATACCCGGCAAGCAGACGGAGGTCGCGATTAAATGCGAGCGGAGACGCTGTCATCGGCAGCGTAGATTGCACACGCTGCGTGCTGACATCGTAGATATGAATTTGATTGAGCAAACGGGCGGCGAGGCGCGTTCCGTCCGCGCTCAGCCCCAAAAGATTATGGTTCGGCAGGCTCATGACTTCGCCGGTGTCGTGATTGACGACGTAAATCCCTGAGCTGGAGCGATCGCCGTGGGCCGCGATCCGGCCATCCTCGCTGTACATGACGGAATAGGACGCCTGCGTTGGCAGACTCACCCGCGAATGCGCAGGCAAGGCTTGCGCAATGCGACGCAGCACGCTGTCGGCGAAGTCGACATTGTGGCGGCCGCCGCTTAAGCGGCGTGCGAGAATGGCGTTGCGCGCGGCCTCGCGCATGTCTCCACGCTCGACAAGAAAGGCGGCGCGCTGCTCAACGAGTTGCACTTCGCGCAGGGATGCTGTGAGCTGAGCGTCGCCCGTAGTGCGCGCCGCGTCGGCGAGAACCGTCACCGTGCCGGCAGCAAGTGTCAGCGCCACGGCGGCGAGGCCGCCAAGCGTCAGCACGCGCATGTCGCGCCGGCGCGCGTCCCGGCGGACGAATTCATCGAGCGGCGCGCCGAGCAGACCGGCGATCAGCTTGTGAACGCCGCTCCGGCGCCCATCGCCGATCGGCGCCGAGGTGAGGCGATTGACGCCTTCGCGCAAATCCGCTGCCAACAGCCCGCACTGACGCAAGGCTGGCGGCATGTACTTCTCGGCCGGCAAGTCGTGCAGGCTGGAAACGCGTGAATTGGCGATGACGGGAAAGATGCGGTCTTGGCGGCCCAGTTCGAGAAAGGTCAGAACCTCCTGATTGACCCACACGCTCTCCGCCGAAGCCTGTGTGCAGAGCACGATCAGTGAGTCGCTTTCCTCTAAAGCGTGGCGCAGCCGATCCGGCAGCGCGCCCCCGCCAGCAAGGTCCTCGCGATCGCGGAAGATCGGATGGAGGCGCGCCGGGATTGGGCCAAAATCACCCTCTTTGCCCACCAGTGACGATGGCGTGTGATAACGGTCGAGCAGACCCCACAGCCAGTTGGCGAGGCGCTCGTCGGTGCGCGCGTAGCTGAAGAACGCCCGATATTTGCGCTCCTGCTCCATTGGCTTCCCCCTCCAACGGCTGAGCGGGCCAGCTTAACGCGTTATGTCGGGCATGCCCAGCTTGACAGGCGCGCCTAACCCCAGAGCAGGGAGAGGCAGGTGATGGCGCCGTCGCCTTTCTCGAACTCGCCGTTCTGTACGGCGATGACGTCGAGCCCGCGCCGGCCGGCCCAGGTTTCGAGCTTGCGGCGCGCCTTCGGGTAATTCTCCGACACGATCAGCGTATCGCGTGCACGGATGGCGTTGGCGCCGTGATGTTCGTCGGCGTCGATCTCGATTTGCTCGAAGCGCGCGAAGGGCGCGGCGTCGACCAGGAAAGGCGCGATGGCGATGGTGTCGTCGCCCAAATAGGTGACCGCCGACTTGAGGTGAAACGCTTTCTCAATCGGCGCGGCGATGGTCTCGCGGCCGAATTGCGCCATGAAGCGCCTCAGCGCATCCACGCCGGCCTGGTTGGTGCGCGAGGAGAGGCCGACGAAGGTGGCGCGCTCGGTGGAGAAGACGTCGCCGCCTTCGAGGAAGGCGCCGTCGGGGATCTCCGTGACGTCGTGTGTGGCGCGCAAGTGCGCAGCGACCGCCGCTGCTTCCGCTGTGCGCGGCGGGCGCGGGCGCGTGCTCAGCGCGTGCTTGCCCCAAAGCACCGCCGTGTCCTCGATGAACACACAATCGGGCGTGGATTCATCCGCCTCGAGCGCGACGACGTTCAGTCCCGCATGACGCAAAGCGGCGGCGTAGGCGTCATGCTGCGCCGCGCATAGGTCTAGTGAGATGCCGCGACCGCGTGCAAAATAAAGCGTCGGGTATGTTTGCGGAAAACGCCGTACGAACGCATGCGTGTAAGCCAGGCTCATCTAGCGCCTCCGGCGCGGCGTGCCGAGTATGCCGCGCATCAATTCGCGGATGAAGGTGTTGAGCGCGCCGGAGGCGACGCGCCCGGTTTGGCGCTCGACAGCCGTCGTGCGCGATCCGCCGGATCGGCGGGTCGGCGTCGTGCGCGATCCCGTGGAGCGCGAGCGCGAGGTCCGCGCGGCTTCCTTGTCGCGCGCCTCGCGCTCCTCGTCGCGTTGTGCGGCCGCGGCGGCCTGCTCGGCGCGGCGCGAAAGCACTTCGTGCGCGCTTTCTCGATCGATGGCTTTCTCATAGACGCGCCCGGCCTTGTTCTGCGCCATCATGCCTTGGCGGGCCGCGAGCAGGATCGGCCCGACCTGCGAATTGGGCGGACGAATCTTGGTGCGCGCCACCGGCGTCGGCGCGCCTTTCTCGTCCAAGGTGGACACCAACGCTTCACCGACGCCGAGCTCCTGAATTTCCTTGGCGACGTCGACATTCTCGTTGGCGCGGAACGATTGGGCCGCGGCGCGCACGGCTTTCTGGTCGCTTGGCGTGTAAGCGCGCAGCGCGTGCTGAAAACGATTGCCCAATTGCGACAGCACGATCTCCGGCACGTCGGCCGGCGATTGGGTGACGAAATATATGCCGACGCCTTTCGAGCGGATCAGGCGCACGACCTGCTCGACGCGGTTGATCAATTCTTTGGGTGCGTCGCGAAACAGGAGGTGCGCTTCGTCGAAGAAGAAAACCAGCTTCGGCTTATCGAGGTCGCCAACTTCCGGCAGCGTCTCCCACAATTCGCTCATCAGCCAGAGCAGGAATGCGGAATAGAGGCGCGGGCTCTGCACCAGCCGCTCGGAGGCGAGAACATGCACCGTGCCGCGGCCGTCCTCGCGCGGGCGCAGCAATTCTTCGAGCTGAAAGGCCGGCTCGCCGAAGAAATGGTCGGCGCCGTCCATCTCCAATTGCAGCAGCTTGCGCTGTAGCGCGGCGATGGTCTGCGGCGTGACCAGGCCGTATTGCTTGCCGATGTCTTCGGAATTTTCCGCGATGTAGGTCAGCAGCGCGCGCAGATCGCTGAGGTCGAGCAGCAGCCCTTCCTTCTTGCCTTCCTTGAACCAATCGTCGGCGAGGCGGAAGGCGATGGTGAGCGCGCCTTCCTGGGCTTCGGTCGCTTCAAGGACGCGCCCCATCAGCACCGGACCCATTTCGGTGATGGTGGTGCGCACCGGGTGGCCGAGCTCGCCGTAAACGTCCCAGAACACTGCAGGCGCGGCCTCGGGCGTCAGCGTCACGCCGATTTCTTGCGCGCGCGCTTGAGCCCAGCCGGGCGGGGGATCTCCGGCGGCGGCGATGCCGGAGAGATCGCCTTTGATGTCGGCGGCGAACACATTCACGCCTTCGCGGGCGAAGGCTTCGGCGAGCACCTGCAGCGTCACCGTCTTGCCCGTGCCGGTGGCGCCGGCCACCAAGCCATGCCGGTTGGCGCGCTTCAGGGCGAAGCCCTGCATCCCTTCGGGGGAAGCGCCAATCTCGATCTGTCCGGCCATCAACACGCTCCGCATTCTGCTCTGATTTGCGAAACAGCTTGGCCGATCAGGCGCTTGAGGCCAAGCGTAGCTTAGGCGACAAGGCGGCATGAAATCAGCCGAACGTGCAGCGCTTTGGATTGTCGCCACCGGCGTCATTGTCGCCGGGCTCTATTTCCTGCGCGGTCCGCTGACGCAATTCGCGCTGGCGCTGATCCTGTGGCTGGCCATCGACGGCTTGGCGGAACTTTTGGACAAGCGCGTGCCGTTCCTGCCGCGCGCGTTGGCGTTGCCGATCGCCATCGTGCTGATCCTCGGCCTTTCCGCGCTGGTCGGCTACGTGGTGGTGCGCAACATCTCGGACATGGTCGCCAGCGCCGCCGACTACGAAGCGCGGCTCGACGCCGTCATCAGCCAGGCGTGGGCGCTGTTCGCGCTGCCGCCGCCGGCGCCGTCGGTGGAGAATCTGATCGCCCGCATCGATCCTGGACGCTTGGCCACCGAGCTCGGCGCGGGCTTGCAGAATATCGCCTCCGACATTGTGTTTATCCTGATCTATCTGGGCTTTCTGTTTCCGGCGGCGTCTGTCATGTCGGACAAACTCGACCTCATTTTCCGGACCCCCGAGCGGCGGGAGGAGGCGCGCGACGTGATCGCGCGCATCAGGCTGTCGATGGAGCGCTATTTGCTGACGCAAACCGTGATCAGCGTCATCATCACCGGCCTCACATATGCGACCTTGCTGGCGTTTGGCCTGCCCAACGCCTTGTTCTGGTCGTTTCTGATCTTCTTTCTCAATTACATCCCGACCATCGGTTCGATCGTTGCGGTTGTGCTGACCACAGCCGCGGCGCTGGTGCAGATGCCGACGCTCGCGCATGTCGCCGGCGTCGCCATCGGCGTCAGCGTGTGGCAGTTCGTCATCGGCAATTTCCTGCAGCCGCGCATGACGGGCGAGTCGTTGAACCTCTCCGCCGTCGTCGTCCTGCTGGCGCTCGCGATTTGGGGTCTGATCTGGGGCATCGCCGGCGCTTTCCTCGCCGCACCGCTCACTGTCATGCTGATGATTGTGCTGGCGCAATTTTCGTCGACGCGTTGGATTGCAATTTTGTTATCCGCAGACGGCAGACCGACGCCGCATGATGCGCGTGTGAGTAAAGCGTAACGCCGCTGAATTGGACTTGCGAATCGGTTCCGAAAGTGTATCGAATTGATGAACGCTGCCGGGGCTTGGGGCGTAACCGTTTCGACTCTTCAGAGCACCGGCGCGTGCTTGAGTAGCTTACTCAAGTACTGCGAGATTTGCGACGCGTCGTTTGCGACCGTGGGCTCATGGGGGGCTTCATCGCGCGATCGGGCGTTGGCGTCAGTGCCATTGTGAACAGGCCTCCGCGTGCGTCCCCCACCCAGCCTGCTGCGAGGCCTGCAGGCGCCGTCGGGCAGCTTGTCCCCGCCCGGCGGCGCCGCCTTATTTGAGGGTCGGCGCTGCGCGCGGCGCGCGCTTACCATGGCAATTCCTCTCCGTCGTAGTTGAAGAAGCGGCCGCTCATGTCCGGCGTCAGGCGGTCGAAGAGTGCCTGCTGGCCGGCGACGCAGGCGTCGACCGTGACAGGCGCGCCCGCGCCGCCCATGCGCGTCTGCACCCAGCCCGGGTGCAGCGCGACGGCGATGACGCCGCGTCCGCGCAGATCCATCGCCACGCCGCGCGCCGCCATGTTCAGCGCCGCCTTGGAGATGCGATAATCGTAGCGCCCGCCGGAGCTGTTATCGGCGATCGAGCCCATTTTGCTCGATTGGAACGCGATCAGCTTCCGCGCTGAGGCGGCGACGTTGTCGGCGAGGGCTTCGGCCAGTTTCAGCGGCGCCAGCGCGTTCACGCGCAGCAGGTCCAGAATGGCCTCGACATCGGTGTCGCCGAAGGCGCTGCCGCGACTACCGATCAGGCCCGCATTGGCGAACAGAAGATCGAGCGGCGTGTCGCCTAGGGCCTCTTTCAGCGCCGCGGACGCATTCGACTCGGCCGCGTCATAGGCGGGTATGTCAATCTGGCCGCGATAGCGCTCGGCCAAAGCCTGCAATTCTTCCGCCTCGGCGGGTTTGCGTGCAGTTGCGAACACGCGCGCGCCACGTTCCGCGTAGCGGCGGGCGTGCGCCAAGCCGATGCCGCGATTGGCGCCGGTGATCAGGATTGTTTTCATGAAGATGAACCTCCGCTCAGCTTAGATGAGGCATTCGCTGGCGGATTCCAGGCGTCCGCGGCGAAGCGCCCGGCTTCCTGAACCGGCAGTTGCTTCCGCCGTGGGGGAAGCTAGGTTCGCGCCCATTCTTCTGCCTAAGGAAAATCGCCTCATGGACGCCGCCCCACGCGGAGATCTTGCCGTATCGGCCGATCAATTCTTGGCCAACGCGGCCGCCGGGCCATGGCCGGCATTCAAAACCAAGGGTGGGCTCGACGCGGCGGCTGAAGCCTTTCTGCGCGGCATCTACGAAGACGCGTCGGTCGACGAACTGGGCGATCTCCGCATCGACGATCTAGCGGCGCTGGCGCACGAATTCTGGCGCTGGCGCGGCGAGCGCAAGCCCGACGAACAGATCGTGCGCATCCGCCGCGGCGAAGGGGCGGGCGGGCGCGCGCTGGATCGCGACATTCTCGAGATCGCCGGACCGGATATGCCGTTCTTGGTCGATTCCGTCATGGGCGAGCTTGGTGATCAGGGCGTGTCCGCGCTCGCCATGTTCCACCCGCTGGCGCCGGCGTCGGCCGGCCAGGGCCGCGACTCGCTCATCCAGATCCATCTGCCGCGGCTTTCGGCGGCGCGCTCGAAATCTTTGCTGGACGGCGTGCGCCGCACGCTCGCTGACGTCCGCGACTCGGTGCGCGATTTCCACGCCATGCGCCAGCGCATGCTCGACGTGGCCAACGCGCTCGCCAGCACGCGCAGCTGCGCCCCGGAAGAAGAAGTGGCTGAGACCGTCGATCTGCTGCGCTGGCTGGCGGCGGATAAATTCACCTTCCTCGGCGCGCGCGACTACGCCTATGTGCGCGATGCGGAGGGCAAGTACACCGCCGAAGAGCCCGACATCATCAAGGAATCCGGCCTTGGCGTGCTCACCGATCCCGAGCGTTTCGTGTTGCGCAAATCGGCCGAACCCTTCGTGCTGACGCCGGAATTGCAACGGCTGCTGAGCGAGCCGACGCCGCTGGTGGTCGCCAAGTCGACGTTACACTCGTTTGTGCACCGCCGCGTCACCGCCGACTATGTTGGCATCAAGCGCTACAATGACAGAGGCGAGGCCATCGGCGAAACCCGGTTCGTCGGCCTCTTCACCAGCGAGGCCTTCACCGAGCCCACGCGCAATATTCCGGTGCTGCGCCGCAAGGCGGCGTGGGTGCTTGAGCAGGCCGGCTTCTCGCCCGGCGGGCACAATCACAAGACGCTGCGCAAGATCATCGAATATTACCCGCGCGAGGAATTGTGGCAGATCAGCCGCGAAGACTTGCTCGACATCGCGCGCGGCATTCTGCACCTGCTCGACCGGCCGCGGTCGCGCGTGTTCATCCGCCGCGATCGCTTCAACCGCTTCGTCACCGCGCTCGCTTATGTGCCGAAGGACCGCTTCCATTCTGACCTGCGCGAGGCCATCGGCGAAGCCATCGCCCGCGCTTATGGCGGCGCGGTGGAAAGCTTCGTGCCGCAATTGGGCGAAGGCCGGCTGGCGCGCGTCTTGTTCGTGATCAACGACATCGACAAGACCAAGCCCGATCCTGACCTCAGCCAGCTCGACGCCGAAATCGCCACGCTCACCCGCACCTGGGAAGACGATTTCGACGCGGCCCTGGCTGGGTCCGCTGCGTTTGACGCCGGCATGCGCGAGCAAGCCGCCGAGCGCTTCGACAACGCTTTCACCGCCGCCTATCGCGCGCACTTCACTGTCGACGAAGCTTTGTGCGACGTGGCCGAAATCATGAGCGCGAGCGAGGACGAAGAGATCCGCGTGCGCGCCTATCGCCGCGCCGGCGATCCGGCGCACGCGATGCGGCTCAAGCTCTACTCGAAGGACGATGTGGTGGCGCTCTCGGCAACGGTGCCGATCCTCGAAAACATGGGTCTGTTCGTCGAGTCCGAGCAGAATTTCGAACTGGCGCTCGGGCAGGGCCCCGACAAGCCTGCGCGCGCCATATTCGTGCACGAGGTGGAGACGCGCACGCAGAACGGCGCGGCGGTCGATCTCGACACCGCCGGCGAGCAATTCGAGGACGCGTTCGCTGCGGTGTGGACCGGCCAAGCCGAGAATGACGGCTTCAACCGTTTGATCTTGGCGCTCGGCGTACACTGGCGCCAGGCGGCTCTGTTGCGCGCGCTGGCGCGCTATCGCCAGCAGACCGGCCTCGACCCGACGCAGCCGGTGCAAGAGCAGGCGCTGGCGGCGAATCCGAAAATCGCGTCGCTGATCCTGGCGTTGTTCAAGGCGCGGTTCGATCCGGCGCTGCCGGAAACGATGGATACGCGCAATGCGCGCGCCGCACGGCTCCACTTCATGATCGAGGCGGCGCTGACTGAAGTTGTCAGCCTCGATGAAGACCGCGTGCTCCGCCGCATCGCCGCCTTGGTCAACGCGATCAAGCGCACGAACTATTATCAGGCGGGCGAGGATGGACGGCCAAAGTCGTACATGTCGTTCAAGATCGCGTCGGCGGAGGTGCAGGATTTGCCGGCGCCGAAGCCCTACCGGGAAATTTGGGTGGCCAGCCCGCAAGTCGAGGGCGTGCACCTCCGCTTCGGTGCGGTCGCGCGCGGCGGCCTGCGCTGGAGCGACCGGCGCGACGATTTCCGCACCGAGGTGCTCGATCTGGTGAAGGCGCAGCAGGTCAAGAACGCGATCATCGTGCCTGTCGGCGCCAAGGGCGGGTTCTTTCCAAAGAAACTGCCGGCGCGCAACGCGTCCAATTTCCAGGAAGTCGGCATCGAAGCGTACAAGACCTTCCTGCGCGGCCTGTTGGACATCACCGACAACATCATCGGCGACGCCATCAAGCCGCCGCGCAGCGTCGTGCGCTGGGATGATGACGACGCCTATCTCGTCGTCGCCGCCGACAAGGGCACAGCCACCTTTTCGGATATCGCCAACGGCATTTCCGCCGATTACGGCCATTGGCTCGGCGACGCCTTCGCCTCGGGCGGCTCGGCCGGCTATGACCACAAGGCCATGGGCATCACCGCCAAGGGCGCGTGGGAGGCGGTGAAGCGGCATTTCCGCGAGATCGGCAAGAACATCCAGGAAGAGGATTTCACCGTCATCGGCGTCGGCGACATGTCCGGCGACGTGTTCGGCAACGGCATGTTGCTGTCGCGCAAGATCAGGCTGTTGGCCGCCTTCGATCACCGCGACATTTTCATCGATCCGAATTCCGACTCGGAAAGGTCGTGGGTCGAGCGCCAGCGTTTGTTCGACAAGCCGCGCTCCTCCTGGGCTGATTACGACGCCAAGCTCATCTCCAAAGGCGGCGGCGTTTTCTCACGCAGCCTGAAATCGATCCCTGTGACGCCGGAAATGGCGGCGCTGACCGGCTTGGACAGAGCGAGCGTGACACCGGCGGAGCTGATGTCGGCCTTGCTCAAGGCGCCGTGCGAATTGCTCTGGTTCGGCGGCATCGGCACCTACGTGAAAGCGCGCGCCGAAAGCCAACTCGATGTGGGCGACAAGGCCAATGACGGCATTCGCGTCGACGCCGAGGATTTGCAGGCGGCCGTGATCGGCGAAGGCGCCAATCTGGGTATCACGCAGAAGGGCCGCATCGCCTTCGCCCGCAATGCCGGGCGCATCAACACCGATGCGGTCGACAATTCCGCCGGCGTCGACACCTCCGACCATGAAGTGAATATCAAAATCCTGCTGGCGGAGGTGATCCGCTGCGGCGACCTCAAAGCCGAGAAGCGCGACAAATTGCTGGAGGCGATGACCGACGAGGTCGGCGCGCTGGTGTTGTGCGACAATTACGATCAGACGCTGGCGCTTAGCCTGGCGCAGACCTGCGCCGCCGTCGATCTCGACAGCCACGAGCGCTTGATCCAGCGCCTCGAGGCGGCGGGCAAGCTGGCGCGGCGCGTGGAAGGGCTGCCCCTGACCGGCGAGATTGCGGCCTTGCGCGCCGCCGGGCAGGGGCTGACGCGCCCCGAACTGGCCAAGCTGATCGCCTACGCCAAGATCGATCTATTCGACGCGCTGACGGCGAGCGCTGCGCCCGACGATCCATCGTTTGCGGAGCCGTTGAAGCACTATTTCCCGGACGATCTCTGGCAATTCACGCCGCACATGGCCCGCCATCGCCTGCGCCGCGAAATCATCGCCACCCAGCTTGCCGACGACATCGTCAATCGCTGCGGTCCGAGCTTTGTTGATCGCGTACACGAAACCGCGCGCGCCGGGCCGGTTGTGATTGCCTGCGCCTTCGAAGCGGCGCGGCGCATTTTCGATCTCGACGATCTGGCCGATCGCATCAATGCGCTCGACAACAAGATTCCGGCCGCGGCGCAGCACGCGCTGCATCTGGAAATCTACGGCGCTTTGCGGCGCATCACGGTCTATCTGGCGCGCACCGCCGGGTTCGATCGCGAAACGCCGCCGACAATCGACAGCGTCGTCGCCGCCTACAAGCCGGGCGTACTGACGCAGAAGGCGGGATTGTGGGAGCAATTGCAGGAGGTTGATAAAGGTCGCGTCGACGCGCGCACCGCCGCCTTGACCGAAGTTGGCGCGCCGGAAGATCTGGCGCGCGAAGTGGCGTTGCTCGCGCCGTTGACGGCGTCGCTCGACATCGCCGATCTGGCGCGCCGCGCCAGCTGGCCGGTCGAGCCGGCGGCGCATTTCTATCGCGCTGTCGGCGCCGAGTTCAGTTTCGATGCGCTGCGCACGGCGGCGTCTTCGCTCACTCTGAAAGAACACTGGGATCGCTTGGTGACGCGGCGCGCCAATGAGGCATTCTACGAAGACCAGCTGCGCTTGGCCGAGGCCGGCGCGGCGAAGCTGGGCAAGCCGCCGGCGCAAGCCGATCACGCATGGGCCGAAACCGCGGCGCAGCAATGGGCCGGCGAACTCGGGCCGTTGGCGGCGCGCGCCAAGGCCACGTTCGCGGAACTGGACGCGCAAGGGCCGTGGAGCTTCGCCAAGCTGATGATCATGGCCGCGGAGCTGACCGGTTTGGCCGGCGCCGCGCGTTAAGCTGCGCGCAGGATCATGTCGCGCATCAGATCGTGCGCGCGCAGCGTCAGGTCGCGGTCATAGCGCACGCGCGGATCGAGCGCGGTGTCGCATTCGAAAGCATGCGTGGCGGTGTCGAACACGCTGACATCGATGGCCGCGCCGCGCCCGCGCATGCGCGATAAAGCGGCGAGAGGCGCTTTCGTGCCGACGATGGTATCGCGTCCGCAAACGATGGCGCTGATCGGCACGTCAAGGCGCAGGCGCCGCCGCCCGGAGAGCGCCGCCACGCCGGCATAAGGATAGCCGAGGAACGCGGCGGCCAGTCCTTGCAGCGGTTCGTCCGGCAGGCCGCTGAGCTTTGTCGCGCGCGCCATCTCGGCGCCGGGGCGCAACGCCAAAGCGTCAAGCACGGTCCAGCCGCCGTGGCTCCAGCCCGCCGCCATTATGCGGCTTGCATCCACCCATGCCTGCGCACGCGCCCAGGCGAACGCAGCAAACAGATCACCGGCGCGCTCGCGGCCTTGCAGGCGCGCGCCGGTGCACACAGTGAGCGAGGCGCCGATCATGCCGATACGGCGCGGCTTATGCGAATCGACGATCAGGCTGGCGACGCCTTGTTCGCGCGCCACCTCCGCGTAGCCGTCAAGGAAAGGCTGACGTCCGCCGCAGCCATGCAGCATCACCAGCAGCGGAAACGGGCCCAGCCCGTCTGGTTTCGCCACCTCGAACCACGGCTCAAGGAAAGCGATGCGTTCGGCGAGCGTTGCAGCAGCCATGAGCGCAATGTGAGGCGGCGGCCGCCGCGCAGCAAGTCTAGTGGCGGAAGTGGCGCATGCCCGTGAACACCATGGCGATGCCGGCTTTGTCGGCGGCCTTGATGACATCCTCGTCGCGGATCGAGCCGCCGGGCTGGATGACGCTGGTCGCGCCGGCCTCGACGGCCTGCAGCAATCCGTCCGGGAAAGGGAAGAAGGCGTCCGAAGCGCAAGCCGAACCTTGCGTCAGCGGCGTGGCGAGCTTCGCCATCTCCGACGCCTCTTTGGCGCGGATGGCGGCGATGCGCGCGCTATCACGGCGGTTCATCTGGCCCGCGCCGATGCCTGCGCTCTGGCCGTCCTTGGCGTAGACGATGGCGTTGGATTTGACGTGCTTGCAGATGGTGAAGGCGAACAGGAGGTCGCGGATTTGCGCCTCGGTCGGCGCGCGCTTGGTGACGACCTTCAAGTCTTCGCGCCGCACGCGGCCATTGTCGCGATTCTGCACCAGGAAGCCGCCCCTGATGGATTTGTAACTCAAGCCCGGCGCGGCCGGGTCGGGCAGGCCGCCGGCGATGAGCAGGCGCAGGTTTTTCTTCTTGGCGAACACCGCGATCGCGTCCTCGTCGGCGTCCGGCGCGATCACTACTTCGGTGAAAATCTCGACCATGCGTTCGGCGGCGGCTTTGTCGAGCTTGCGGTTGACGGCGACGATGCCGCCGAACGCCGAGACCGGATCGCACGCCAGCGCGCGCTCGTAGGCTTCCGCCAGGTTTGCGCCGAGGGCGACGCCGCAGGGATTGGCGTGCTTGATGATGGCGACGGCTGCGTTCTCCGATGGCTCGAACTCGGCGGCCAATTCATAGGCGGCGTCGGTGTCGTTCAGATTGTTGTAGCTGAGCTCTTTGCCTTGCAGCTGCTTGGCCGTGGCGACGCCGAAGCGCTCTTCGCCGGTGACGTAGAAGCCGGCGAATTGGTGCGGATTTTCGCCATAGCGCAGCGATTGCTTAAGCTTGCCGCTCAACGTGCGCCACGCCGGCGCATCCCCCAATTGCGCAGCGTACCAAGATGAGATTGCCGCATCGTAAGCGGCGGTCCGCGCATAGGCCTTGGCCGAGAGGTGCTTGCGCAGCGCGAGCGTCGTGCCGCCATGCTGCTTAGCTTCGGCCAGGATCGCAGCCATGTCCTCGACGTCGGTGGCGACGGCGACATAGCCGTAATTTTTCGCCGCGGCGCGTATCATGGCGGGGCCGCCAATGTCGATATTCTCGATGCAGGTGTCGAAATCGGCGCCGCGCGCGACGGTGGCTTCGAACGGATAGAGATTGACGTAAAGCACGTCGAAGCCTTCGATGCCGTGCTCTTGCATCGCTTTGGCGTGCTCGGGATCGTCACGCAGCGCCAATAGCCCGCCGTGCACTTTGGGGTGCAGCGTCTTCACCCGCCCGTCCATCATTTCCGGGAACATCGTGACGGCGCTCACGTCTTCCACGGCGAGGCCCGCATCGGCGATGGCGCTCTTGGTGCCGCCGGTGGAAACGAGCTTCGCGCCCGCCTCAATCAAGCCGCGCGCATGATCGATCAACCCCGTCTTGTCTGACACGGAGATCAGGGCGCGGCGGATGGGCGAAACATCGGTCATTCTGAGCCTCGTGAAGCGTCGGTGACTGCTAGGAGCTGATGCAGAGTCGGTCAATCGGGCAGAGTGCGGTGGCGGCGCCGGCGCGGATTTGCTACCTCCGCGGCCACGAGGGGCTTCCGTGCCAATTGATAATGCCCGTTTCTGGGATCGCGCGGCGCGCAGCTACGCCGCCGATCCGATCGCCGACGTGGAAGGCTACGAGCGCACACTGCGCGAAACGCGCCGGCTGCTGCGTGCGGGCGATGCGATCTATGAATTCGGCTGCGGAACCGGAACGACGGCGTTGAGATTGGCGCCGTCCGTCGCCCGCTACGCAGCGACCGACATTTCCGGCGAGATGATCGCCATCGCGCGCGAAAAGGCCGAGGCCGAGGGCGCGGCCGCCGCCAATATCGAATTCGCAGTTGGAACGCCGGAGGCCGCGCCATGGCCGGATGCTTCGTTCGACGCTGTGCTCGCCTTCAACGTGCTGCATCTGATCGCCGCCCGCGAGTCGGCGCTGCGCGGCGCGCATCGGCTGCTGAAACCCGGCGGCGTCTTCATCTCGAAAACGCCGTGCCTCAAAGAGATGAGCGTGCTCATCCGTTTGGCTGTGCCGCTGATGCAGGCGGTCGGCAAGGCGCCCTATGTCGCCATGCTCTCCGCGGAGGCGCTCGAAGAGGAGATCGCAGCGGCGGGCTTCGAGATCGTCGACCGCGCGCGCCATGGCTCGAAGAAGAAGCAGGAGCCGCGCATTTTTTTGACGGCGCGAAAGCCTTAGCTTCGGCTCATTGCAGGCGTGCGAGCGCCCAGCGGATACGGTTCGGCGGGCCGAGCCCGTGGCCCATCGGGTCAGCGGCGCCGGACAACACCACCTGATGGCTCTCCTGCGGCACGACGCGTCCGCCCCAATAGATCGACGGCGCGATAGTCATTTCGCCGGCGTCGGTGCGCAGCCGCCAGCGCTGCCCGCCCGGCGTCTCCAGCACCGCTACCTGATGCTCGATCATGCGTGCGCGCACATTGGGGTAAAGGTGGAAGCGGGCGCAGAAGGGGATGGGTTTTTTCGGCGCCGGGCCCTTCTGCTTCACCGGGCGGATCAATTCGTCGATCCCGCGTAGATTGCGCCCGACGTGATCGGCGAACAAATAGCGCCGGTGCAGCAGGCCGAATTGCGCGCGATAGCCATCGTGGCGGCCCTGAATGGTGACGCCGCTTTCGTCGGAGGAGCGGCGCACGTCGTCGAGGTTCGGGCCGATCAGACGCGGTGGCGCCTTCGACCGGCGCTGATCTTCCAGTGCGGCCGAGAGCGCGTCGGCGAGGATGAGCGTCGAATGGGCGTTGGTTGTGCGCGCAGCCTGGCGCGCAAACGGCTCAAGCTCGCGCGCGGCGCCGACATTGACGATCAGCCTTTCGGTTTCGCTCGACAGTTCGAAGGCAAGCGCGCTCGCGTGCGCGCGCTCGGAATAAGCCAAAGGCGGCGCGCCGCCGACATCGAAGAGGATGCGCAGATCCTGCGCCTCAAGCCGCTGGAACGCCGTGTGCGTCGCGAATTGGAAGCCGCGCACCTCGCCGGGCGCGCGCGCGAGAATGGCGTCGAGCGAAGGCGCGAAGCCTTCCGATCCGCCATGGAAGCAGCCAAGCCCGCCATCGCCCAGGCGCAGCATGCGCAGCATGTTGGCGAGCTTGGGCAGCATGTCGCGCAAGATCGGCGGCGGCTCGTCGAGTTCGCTCAGCGCGTCGCTGGCGGTGATGAGATCGGCCAGCGCCTCGGCCAGCGCCTCGGGTGAACGCGAATGGTGTCCGCCGTCGGCAAAGAATTGCGTCGCGCACGCCTCGATCAACAATTCCTCGCCTTGCGCCACCAAGCGCTCCGCGTCTGGAAATCCCGAGGCGCCGGCGAGCACCAAGGCGGCGCCGGCCTTGATCGAACCCATATGCCGTTCGCTCAACTCGCTTTGCGCCAGCATCAGCAAGCGCGCCTGGCGCGCGGCCGAACGCAGCAGCGCTACGCGATGCGCGGGATCGCCGCGTTCGAACGCGGGTTTGCCCCAGCACAACCATGCGAACAGCCGCTCCGCCGTCAGCTCAGGGTCCCAAGCGAGATCGTGCCAATCGCCGCACTCGGCAATCCAACTCTCAATCAGTTCGGCGACGCGCCCGTCTGCCGAAGGGCCGACAGCGGCGAGGTCGACCAGCCACGAGAACGAATGCAGACGCGCGCTGAAATGGCGCGAGGGATGCGGCCTCGTCCAGGGCGTGGGATGTTCGCCGGTGATGCGCTCAGCGCCAATGCGCCAGAAGCCGCGGCCGATTTCGCGTCCGCGCTCGGCGTCGCCGACACGCGGATCGGCCCCCCAATATTCGATACGGTCAGGCGCGGCTTCGCCTAGCCGCATGCGATGAAACGGGTTCGCCCGCCACACTTCATTGGTGGGGCTCGGCCGCGACGGCCGGCGGGGGGGAGGGGCCGGCGCGTTCATCGCAGCGTCAGCCTGGGCCTCTCAGTTTGGCGATGTTGCCGGCGTAGGCGGATGCATCGCCGCCATAGACTGCCGTTCCCGCAACCAGCGCCGTCGCTCCGGCGTCGATGCAGCGCGGCGCCGTTTTCTCGTTCACGCCGCCATCGACTTCGAGAATGATGTCGCGGCCCGTGGCGTCGATGCGTTTGCGCGCGGCTGCGATCTTCCTGAGCTGACTTTCGATGAAGCTCTGGCCGCCGAAGCCCGGATTGACGCTCATCACCAACACGAGGTCGATCAGATCGATCACGTTGTCGATCGCCTCGACGGGCGTGCCGGGATTGAGCGAGACGCCGGCTTTGGCGCCGGTGGCCTTCACCGCCTGCACCGTGCGATGCAAATGCGGGCCCGCTTCCGGATGCACTGTGATGATGTCGGCGCCGGCGTCGCGAAAGCCCTGAATGTAAGGATCAACCGGCGCGATCATTAAATGCACGTCGAACGGAATTTTGGCGTGCGGGCGAATGGCCTTGATCACCGCCGGGCCGATCGAAATGTTCGGCACGAAATGGCCGTCCATCACATCGACATGGATCATGTCGGCGCCAGCTTCCTCGGCGGCGCGCACCTCCTGGCCCAGCTTGGCGAAATCCGCCGCCAGGATCGAAGGCGCAATGAGTGTCCGACCCATGATGGTCGTGGTTACAGGCGGCCGGGCAGGGTGGCAAGGCGCGCGCCGGGGCGCTTGCGGCATGCCCCGGAACAACCCACATCGTGGCGTTGTCTGCGGCATGTGCGTGGGGGTTAAGGGTGGCGAAATCAGGCCTTCTATTCGAGCCGCTGCGGCTCGGCGATCTCGTTTTGCCCAATCGCATTGTGCTCGCGCCTTTAACGCGCTGCCGCGCTGTGGACGAACGCACGCCCAACGCGTTGATGCGGGATTATTACGTGCAGCGCGCGTCCGCAGGGCTGCAAATCACGGAAGCGACCTCGGTGACGCCCATGGGCGTGGGATATCCAAACACCCCAGGCATTTGGTCCGAGCGGCAGGTCGAAGGCTGGCGCGCCATCACCGACGCCGTGCATGCGGCGGGCGGACGCATTCTGCTGCAGCTCTGGCACGTCGGGCGCATTTCGCATCCGGTTTATTTGAACGGCGCGCAGCCGGTGTCGGCGAGCGCGATTGCGGCGGGTGGTCACGTCAGTCTGTTGCGGCCGAAGGAAGATTATCCGGTCCCGCGGGCGCTGGAGCTCGCCGAAATTCCAGGCGTCATCGAGGCCTATCGCAAGGGCGCGGAGAACGCCAAGCGCGCGGGATTCGACGGCGTCGAAATCCACGGCGCCAACGGCTACCTGCTCGATCAATTTCTGCAGGACGGATCGAACAAGCGCACCGACGCCTATGGTGGGCCGGTCGAGCATCGCGCGCGGCTCATGCTGGAGGTCGCTGATGCGTGCGTTTCGGTGTGGGGCGCGGGCCGCGTCGGTATGCATTTGGCGCCGCGCGGCGATGCGCATGGGATGGGCGACAGCAATCTGTTGGCGACGTTCTCCTATGTCGCGTCCGAGCTGGGCAGACGGAAACTGGCCTTCCTCTGCACCCGCGAGCGCGAAGCGCCCGACAGCATTTCGCCGCAGCTCAAGCGCGCCTTCGGCGGCCCGCTGATCGCCAATGAGGGCTTCACGCGCGAGAGCGCTGAGGCAATCCTGGCGCGCGGCGATGCCGACGCCGTCGCCTTCGGCAAGTCGTTCATCGCCAATCCCGATCTACCGGCGCGTTTCGCGGCCGGCGCCGAACTCAACGAGTGGGACGCGAAGACGTTCTACGCCTCCGGCGCCGAGGGCTACACTGACTATCCCGCGCTCGCGAACG
>JBFWZB010000033.1:0-31091 GCA_050185805.1 Hyphomonadaceae bacterium | reverse complement strand
GTCAGCGAGTCCATCACGCGGATAAACGGAATGATGCCGCTGGTTTGTCCGTTCTGACCGACCTTTTCGCCAATGGAACGGACGCCGCCCCAATAGGTGCCGATGCCGCCGCCGTTCGAGGCGAGCCACACATTCTCGTTCCAGGTGTCCATGATGCCGTCGAGCGAGTCGCCGACAGCGTTGAGAAAGCACGAGATCGGCAGGCCGCGCTCGGCGCCGCCATTCGACAGCACCGGCGTCGCCGGCATGAACCAGAGCTTGGAGATATAGTCGTAGATGCGTTGCGCGTGATCGATGTCGTCGGCGTACGCAGTGGCGACGCGCGCAAACATGTCCTGAAAACTTTCGCCAGGAAGCAGGTAGCGATCGATCAGCGTGGTCTTGCCGAACTCAGTCAGCAGCGCATCGCGGCTCGGATCCGTAACGACCTGGTCGACGACTTTGAGCGGACGCAGCGGTTTGGGCTTGCCGCGATGGATCTCGCCCATGCGGTGGACCCCTGCTTTTTCCGCTCGTGCCTGCATTTCCCAGCCCCTCGTGAAACTCTGTGTTAACGCGACTCGCTTCTGGACGAACCCACGACCCCTTGGGTCACCGCCCGAACCGTACCGCTATATATAGTGATGCCATCCGTTAATCTGGGGTCAATGGCAAAGGCGGGACGGGGCGGTTTTTTACGTGAACAAGGTGTGAAATTCCGGGGCCGAGCCGTGAATCCGCCTTAACCGTAAATGGGGCCGAAAACGCCCCGCGCACCCCCTTGCGTCGGCCCGATTTCCAGCGCTTTTCCGGGCCGATGGGTGAGGACAAGGGGCGAATTTGGGCGGTTTTGGCCGCCTCCGGCGGCGCGGCGCTGCTGGGCTTTACGCCGATTGCGATGAGGGTCTCGGAACTGGGGCCGCAAGCGACGAATTTCTGGCGGTTCGCGCTGGCCTTGCCGATTCTGGCGGTCATGGCCGCCGCCGGCGGGCCGAAGCCCGATTCCCGGCAGACCGGCTGGCTGCTTTTGGCCGGGCTGATGTTCGGGCTTGAGATTTCGCTCTGGGCGGCCGCCCTCGATTTCACCACCGTCGCCAACGCTACGTTGCTGGCGAACATGACGCCCTTGTTCGCGGCGGCTTTCGCCTGGGTGCTGCTCAAGGAACGGCTAAGCGGGTCGGTGCTGGCGGGCGGCGTTACCGCTCTCATCGGTGCTATCGTGCTGGCGCTGGCGCGCGCGCAATCCGGCCAAGGGCCATCGCCTGAGCAAGGATGGCTCGGCGATGGGCTCGGCCTCACCGCCGCAATCGGTTACGCCGGCTATCTGCTGATCGTGCGTTCGCTGCGCGGACGCGTCGGCGTCGGTCCGGTGATGTTTTGGGCAGGCTTAGCGAGCGCGGCGTTTGCCTTGGCCGCTGCGCTCGTGATGCGCGAGCCGCTCATCCCGCGAACCTTCGAGACCTGGGCGCTTTTGATCGCCTTGGCGCTTGGCGCGCAGGTGCTGGCGCAGGGTCTCATCGCCTGGGGTGTGGGCCGCTTGCCGATTGCGCTGTCGACGGTGCTCCTGTGGCTGCAGCCGTTGTCGGCGGCGGCGCTGTCGTGGCTTCTGTTCGACGAAAGGTTAGGTTGGCTTGCGCTCTGCGGCGCAGCGCTCATCTTAGGCGGCGTCTTCGTCGTGCAGCGCGCACGCGCGTGAAAGGTAGGCCATGAGCAAGGCAGTCAGCGCTATTGCCGGCGGCTTGAAGGATGTGCTCGCCGGGCGGCTGACGCTGATGGCGCTGCTCAACGTTGTGCTGGCGGTGGCGCTTACATCGAGCGCGGCTTGGGCGGCTATCCACTACCTGGTGCCGATGATTCCCGACGGAAGCGGCTGGCTGGCCAATGTCTCGACCGCGGGCGAGTTCATCGCCAGCGTCGCGATCGTCGTGCTCGCTGTCGCACTTTCGCCGGCGGCGTCGATGGTGGTCGGCGGATTGATGTTCGACTTCGCCGCCGAGCGGGTCGAGAAGGCCATCGGCGCGCCGCGCGGCCGCATGGTGCCGCTGCATCAAGGCATTTGGAACGGCGTGCGCATCGCGCTGCCCGCGCTCTTCCTGAATCTCATCGCCATTCCGTTTTATTTCGTGCCGGTGGTGAATGCGATCGTGTTCTGGAGCCTCAACGCCTTCCTGATGGGGCGCGAATATTTCACGCTGGCGGGCGCGCGGCGCATGCCGTTTCGCGACGCCGTGCAGCTACGCAAGCGCAACGGCTTCTCGATGTTTATGGTCGGGCTTGCCTGCTGCGTGATCCCGTTCCTGGCGCCGCTGGTGGCGGCGAGCGCCATGACGCGGCTGATCAACGGCCTGGTCGCTTCGCGCTGAACTAGGCGCGCTTGCGCCAAAAGCGGTAGGTTGCGACCGGCGCAAATCCCTCGCTGGAATAGAGCGTCACGGCCGGCGCGTTGTCGGCGTCGACTTGCAGGAAGGCGGTGGCGGCGCCGGTTTGCGCCGCTTGCGAGAGCAGGGTGCGCAGAATGCGCCGTGCGTGGCCCTGGCGCCGCGCTTCCGGCGCAGTGCGCATCAGAAAGATTCCGGTGAGATCGTTCGCGCGTGCGCTCATGCCGATGGCGGCGATGGCGCCGTGTGCTTCGATCATGGCGAACGCCGCAGGCCGAGGCGCGCGCAGCGCTATGGCGCGACGCTCATCGTACTCGCTCGGATCCTTCGCGGTCTCGCGCAGCACCGCGTCGAACTGCGCCGACATGTCGTCGGACAGCGCAACTTCGGCGTCCCCTTGGTGGGCGCCAAGCGGCGCGGTCATGATCAAGGTTGCCGACACCGCCTCATAACCGCGCCGGGCCAGGCGCTCCGGTAGGTCGCGCGGTGCAAACGCGGCATCAGTCAATTTGAACCGCGGCGGCAAGTTGCGCGCCGCATACCAGGCCTCGACGGCGTCGATCGCTGCATCGGCGTCGCCGCCGCGCCAATCGAGCGGCCAGCAAGCGTTGACGCGACCGGTCACACCGCCGGCGGCCAATAACAGCCAGCCATCGTGATCTTCAGTCACCGCCGCCGGCCACGTCGCGACCGTCGCGCGTTCGATAGCGAGCGGCGAGGGCGTCACGTCTTGCCGGCCACCATGCGCACGACGTCGGCCATGATGCCGGTGATGCGAAAATCCTTCGGCGTGTAAACGCCCGCGACGCCCATTTGTCGCAACGCCAAAGCGTCAGCAGGCGGGATTATGCCGCCGACGATGAGGGGCGTTGCCTCCAACCCTTCCTCGCGCATCAACCGCACCACTTCCCGCACCAGGTCGAGATGCGAGCCGGAAAGTATGGAGAGCCCGATCGCGTGCGCGCGCTCGCGCTTGGCGGCGGCGACGATCTCGGCCGGCGTCAGGCGGATGCCTTCATAGATTGCATTCATGCCGACGGCGCGGGCGCGCGCGGCGATCTGCTCGGCGCCGTTCGAATGCCCATCAAGGCCGGGCTTGCCGACGAGCAGAGTGAGTTGGCGGCCGAGTTTGGCGGAGAGCGCGGCGACGTCGCGCTTCACTGCGTCAACGTCGTCTCCGCCGCTTTCGATCACGAGCGCGACGCCCGTCGGCCCGCGATACTCGCCGTAAGTGTCCCGAAGCGCCTGCGCCCATTCACCGGTGGTTATTCCAGCCCTGGCGCAATCAATCGAGGCGGGCATGACGTTGCGGTCTTCGCGCGCCGCGCTTTGCAGCGCGCCGAGTGCGGCGAGCGCTTTGGCCTCGTCGCGCTGGGCCCGCCACGCCTTCAGGCGTGCGACCTGCTGATCTTCGACGGTGTGATCCACGGTGTGGATGTTTTTCTCGCCGCTTTCGAGCGGAGACGCCTCCGCTTCGGTGAAACAATTGACGCCCACCACCTTGATCTCACCGCGCTCGATGGCCTCGGTGCGGCGCCGGTTCGACTCCACCAACGCGCCCTTCAACTCCTCCAGCGCCGCCGCTGCGCCGCCGTCGGCCTCGATGCGCTTGAGTTCCTTGCGCGCGCCATCGACCAATTCGGCGACCTTCGCTTCGATCACGTGCGATCCGTCGAAGATGTCCTCGTATTCGAGCAGGTCAGTTTCGTAGGCGAGCACCTGTTGCAGACGCAGCGACCATTGCTGATCCCATGGCCGCGGCAGGCCCAACGCTTCATTCCAGGCCGGCAGTTGCACAGCGCGCGCGCGTGCGTGCTTTGAGAGCGTGACCGCCAGCGTCTCGAGCAGAATGCGGTAGACGTTGTTTTCCGCTTGTTGTTCGGTCAGACCCAGCGAATTCACCTGTACGCCATAGCGGAAGCGCCGCGATTCCGCGTCGGCCACGCCATAACGCTCACGGCCGATCTCATCCCACAACACGCCGAAGGCGCGCATCTTGCAGGTTTCGGTGATGAAGCGCAGCCCAGCATTCACGAAGAAAGAAATGCGGCCGAACACGCGGTCGAATCGCCTGGGTTCGATTTCACCGCGCGCTTTCACCTCGTCCAAGACAGCGATGGCGGCGGCGAGCGCGTAAGCGAGCTCTTGCTCCGGCGTCGCGCCTGCCTCCTGAAGATGATAGGAGCACACGTTCATTGGATTCCATTTCGGAATCGCGTCGAGGCTCCAGGCGATGGTGTCGGCGGTAAGCTTCAGTGAGGGTGCGGGAGGGAAGATATAGGTGCCGCGCGAAAGGTATTCCTTGAGGATATCGTTCTGCGTCGTGCCTGTCAGTTTGGCGCGCTCCGCGCCCTGTTCGTCCGCCAAGGTGACGTAAAGCGCAAGCAGCCACGCCGCCGGCGCGTTGATTGTCATCGACGTGTTCATGCGTTCAAGCGGAATGCCGTCGAACAGCGCGCGCATGTCGCCGAGATGGCCGATCGGAACGCCGACCTTGCCGACCTCGCCGCGCGCTAGGATGTGGTCGCTGTCGTAACCGGTTTGCGTCGGCAGATCGAAGGCGACCGAGAGCCCAGTCTGTCCACGCGCCAAATTGGTTTTGTAGAGCTTGTTGGACTCAGCCGGCGTCGAATGGCCCGAATAGGTCCGAAATATCCACGGTGTATCGGGCGTGTGCTGAAAGGGCCGCTCGGTCATGACGATTTGAAGGGAAACACGCCCGCTGTCTTCGCCGCAAGGTTAATGTTGCAACGCAACAGGACAGGTTGGGTAAGTTGCCGCGTTGCGTCAGACATCCGGGATCAGGTGGCGCGGGCGCGGATCGACCAGCTTGAAGTCGCCTCGCCAGTATTTGCGGACTTCCGCGATGATGGCGTCAGGATCGGCATCGACCAACCAAAGCTGGATGCCAATGGGCGGCACGCCGCCCATGCGCTGCACTGCGCGGGTAAGCTTGCGGCCGATGTCGTTCGGATAGCGTTGGGGATCGGCCACGGCGAAGTAGAGCAGGTCGTGCTGCGGCATTCGCCGCCAATGCACGCGGCCCAGCCAAACGGATTGGTTGAAATAGGTGAGGCGCGCCATCTCGGTGATGTCCGCCCAAGGCACAACTTTGTTGGAGAAGGGCTTTGATCTGAGCCCGCTAGGCCCAACCTGAAGCACCGGCTCTTTGTCGCTCAGCAAACGCAGCGTCTGCAAAGCCGCGAACGCAAACATCCCGGCCCCGACAATCAGCGCTATGCGCCATCCGATATCCTGCAGAAAAAGCGCGGCGATGGCGAACAGGGCGCCCGCGCCGCCGGTTGCGAGCAAGGACAGCCACGCGCGCCCACGGCGCACATAGAACGCGCCGCCGCCGGTTGCTTGGTCGTGCGTCATCGAGGCCGGACCGTATGCGACAAGCCATTGCGGCGGAAGTTGCCGCTGGCCGTCGATGAGCGGCGCTGGTCGAAAGCGCCGTTGCGCGCGCTTTCGACCTATGTATTATGTATACATGAGGATCGAAACCCAGCGCGTGCGCGACGACGCCCGCCGAATTCTCCGCGCCATGATCGTCGAAGGCGAACTCGCGCCCGACATGCACGTGGAGGAGGTGAAAATCTCCGCGCAGATCGGTGCAAGTCGAACGCCGGTTAGGGAGGCGCTCATTGCCTTGGAGGAAGAGGGGCTAGTTCGTTCCGCCCCGCGCAAGGGCTTTGTCGTAGTGGCGCCCGATGAAGCCCTCGTGCGCGAGATCTATCCGGTGCTGACGGCTTTGGAGGCGATGGCGGTGCGGATGGGCGGGGCCGCGCTCTGCGCTGCGGCGCCGAAACTCGCGGAAATCAACGGGGCCCTCAAACGAGAGAAGCGTAAGGCGCGGCAATACGCGCTCGACCGCGCTTTTCACGTCGAGCTTTGCGCGCACTACGCCAATGCGCGGCTTCAGCGCCTGCTGGCGCAGGAGCGGGCGCGGGCCGAACTCGTCGATGGCGCAGGCAAGCGCGGCATGGCGAACCACGAAGGATCATGCGGCGAGCATGACGAGATCATAGAGGCGCTTCGGCGCGGCGCGACCGATGCGGCGGCCGAGGCGCTGACGAGGCATTGGGAAGGCGGGACAGAGGTGGTGGCGTTATGGCTGAGGGAAGATCGCTAAGGCGCGCAATCGCCGGCGCATGCGCGTTTTTGGCCGCGGCGGCGACGCCCGCGCCAGCGCAGCAGCAAAGCGCGCCGGCTTGGCGCACGCTGCACGAAGAGATCGAAATCGCGGGCATGCTCGGGAGGCTTGCGGGCGAAGATCGTCCCGCCTTTGCGGTGCTGCGCAATGTGCGGGTGGTCGATCCCGTCGAGCGCACAATTCTCGATCGCCAAAGCATTTTGATATCTGTCGAGCAAGGGACGATTCTGGGCGTTGTCGGCACGGATAATGAACCGGCGGCGGCCAGCCGGCCCGGCGTGCTGGTGATCGATGGCGGCGGCGCCTTCGCTGCGCCCGGTTTAGCCGACATGCATATCCATTCGGACTCGGTGTCGGCCAACCTGCTCAATTTGGCGAATGGCGTAACCACCGTGCGCGAAATGGATGGCTTTGCATGGCTGCTCAGCGTGCGTGAGGCGATCGCCAGCCGGCGCATGCTAGGCCCGACCACGTATGTCGCGGGGACGATCATCAATGGCATGCCCTTGGATGGCTATGCCGTGGTCGCGCGCGACGCGCTGAGCGCGCGCCGCATCGTGCGCCAGCAGGCGGCGTGCGGCTATGATTTCATCAAGATTCATAACGTGCTGCCGCCGTCCGTGTTCGACGCCGTCGCCGACGAGGCGCGGCGCGCGGGGCTCGATCTTGTCGGCCACGTCCCGCATCGCATCGGCGTGCGCCACGCCGCCGAAAGCGGCATGCGAACGATGGAGCATCTGAAGGGCTGGCTCGACGACCGGACGCTGCAGATTGGCGATACGGACTACGCCGTAGCCGCGCGGGAAAGCCTCTGGGTGACGCCGACCTTCTACGCCTACCGCAGGCATGCTGATCCCAGCGCCCTCGATGCGATGCTCCGCGCCCGCGCCTCGGCGTACGTGCCCGCGCGCGTGCGCGCGCAATGGCGCGAGGCAGCGTCGGCGGAGCGGGATGCACTCTTTACGCTCAATCAGGACGCACTGCCGCTGCGGCATGAGATTGTGCGCGCTCTCGTGGCCAATCAGGCGCGCTTCCTGGCCGGATCGGATGCCGCAGGCTATCCGCTGCACACGATGGGCTTCGCGCTGATCGAAGAGCTGCGTCTCATGCGCGAAGCCGGCATTCCGGATGAGCAAGTTCTTCGCGCTGCGACCAGCGAAGCCGCCGCAGCACTGCGTGCGGAGGGCGCCTTTGGCCGCATTGCGCCCGGCGCCCGCGCCGACATCGTGCTCTTGGATCGCAATCCTCTCGACGATCCGCTGGCCTACGCGCACAATCGCGGCGTCATCGCGCGCGGCCTGTGGCTTGAACGCGCCGCAATCGACGCGGCGCTGGCGGCCCTTGCCGCGCTTTACGCCGACGATGCGCCGCGTCCGCCGTCGGAAGCGCGTTTGGTTGAGCGGGCGGAACAGACGGTCGCATCTGGCTTCGTGTTTAATCCGTCGATCCTGCGCGACGCTGCGTCAGCCGCGCGGGCGGACGGGGAAAGCGCGTTGGCTGAGCGTTTGCTGCGCCTGGCCGTTGCTCCGGAAACGCCGCCGTGCGGGGCGGAGACTCCTTGAGCTCCTGGCGGCATTGACGGTCGCGGCGTTTTCCGTCTCTTTGTGCGGTGCAGCACAAAGGCGGAGAGGGCTCGATGGCGCAGGCGAACCTAAAGGCGGTGAAGGACATTTACGCCGTCGGTGAAATCCCGCCGCAATTCCATGTGCCCGAAAAAATGTGGGCGTGGGCGATCCGCAAGGAGCGGCATGGCCGCCCGTTGCAGGCGATGCAGCTGGAGCAGGTGGCGACGCCGCAGGTTGGCGAAGACGAAGCGCTTGTGCTCGTGATGGCGGCGGGCGTGAATTATAATGGCGTGTGGGCGGCACTCGGCCAGCCGATCTCGCCGCTGGATGGGCATGGCCAGCCCTATCACGTCGCCGGCTCGGATGCCTCCGGCATCGTCTGGGCGGTTGGCGCCAAAGTGAAGCGCTGGAAGCCGGGCGACGAGGTCGTCATTCACTGCAATCAGGACGATGGCGACGACGAAGAATGCAATGGCGGCGATCCGATGTTTTCGCCGTCGCAGAAAATCTGGGGCTACGAAACCAGCGACGGCTCGTTTGCGCAATTCTGCAAGGTGCAGGCGCGCCAGCTGATGCAGCGGCCGAAACACCTCACCTGGGAAGAGGCGGCCTGTTACACGCTGACGTTGGCGACAGCGTACCGCATGCTGTTCGGCTGGCGGCCCAACGTCTTACGGCCGGGTCAGAATGTTCTGGTGTGGGGCGCGTCCGGCGGCCTGGGCGTATTCGCGACGCAGCTGTGCGCTGTGTCCGGCGCGCACGCGATCGGCGTGGTCTCGTCCGAAGACAAGAAGGATTACGTGCTTTCGATGGGCGCCAAGGCCGTGCTCAATCGCAACGACTTCAAGTGCTGGGGTCAATTGCCGAAGGTCAATGGGCCGGAATTCGGCGATTATATGAAAGAGAGCCGCAAATTCGGCAAAGCGATCTGGGAAATCACCGGCGGCAAGGATGTCGATATCGTGTTCGAACATCCCGGCGAAGCGACGTTTCCCGTTTCGGTTCTGGTTTGCAAGCGCGGCGGCATGGTCGTGATCTGCGCCGGCACGACGGGCTACAATCTGACCATGGACGCGCGTTTCCTCTGGATGCGGCAGAAGCGTGTGCAGGGCTCACACTTTGCGCACCTTTATCACGCCAGCCAGGCCAATCAGCTCGTCATCGACCGCCGTATCGATCCGGCGATGAGCGAAGTGCTGCCTTGGGTCAAAATCCCAGACGCGCACGAGAAGATGCTCGATAACAAGCACGCGCCCGGCAACATGGCGGTGTTGGTTTCCTCTCCGCAGAGCGGGCTGCGTACATATGAGGACGTGCTGGAGGCCGGCGCCGCACGCGCCTAGCCTTGATCGGCCTCAATGCCGGGCGGAGTCTCCTGGGCGACGCTATGGGACAAGAGGTGTCCCATGCCCCCTGCATACAGCGAAAAGATCGTCGCTACGCTCGCCGCCGCTGCTGATCTCACCATCGCCACCAATCGCGAAGACGGCTATCCGCAGGCGACGACCGTCAGCTTCGTCAATGACGGCGTCGCCATCTACTTTGGAACGTCGGCGAATTCGCAGAAGGCGCGCAATCTGGCGCGCGATGCGCGCGTCTCGCTGACGGTGAATCCGATCTACAAATCTTGGGCCGACATCAAGGGCCTCTCCATCGGTGGCCGCGCGGTTCGCGTGCATGACGCAAGCGAATTGACGCGCGTGTTTGATCTGATGGTCGAGAAATTTCCGCAAATCACGCAATACGTGAATCCGCAATCAGGAGAAGACCTCGCCGTCTTCCGGATTGATCCGGAAATCGTCTCGATCCTCGATTACAGTAAAGGCTTTGGCCACATAGATCAGGTGCAAATGGCGCGCTAGCGCCCATCTGCCGCCTCCGATATGAGGACGGCAGGAGGCACGCATGCGCCACATCGGTATTCTCGCCCACAGCGTCGATGGGGCGGGACTTTGCTATCTGGAAATGGCGCGCGAAAGCGCGCGCAAGCTCGGCGAACACGAGCATCCCGAAATTACGCTCTCGATCCTGCCGATGGCGCCGACGCTGCCGCAATACGACGCCAACGACATCGCCGCCGTGCGCGCTTATCTTGCGCGCACGGCGGCCCGGCTAGCGGCGGCTGGCTGCGATTTCTTCGTCTGTCCCGATAACACCGCGCATATCGCGCTTGAGGCCGAGGGGGCCGCACTGCCTTTGCCTGGGCTTCACATCGCCGAGATCGTCGCCCAACAGGCGAAGGTGGACGGACGACGCTGCGTGGGCCTGCTCGGGACGCGCTGGACCATGACGGGGCCGATCTATCCGGCGGCGTTCGCCCGTGCGGGGCTCGACATGAAGGTCCCGTCCGATGCGGATCGCGTGATTGTCGACGACATCATCTTCGACGAATTGTGCCAGGGCGTAATATCGGCGCCGGCGCGCGTAGAATATGTGCGCATCATCGAAGCATTGCAGCGCGCGGGCTGCGATGCGGTGGCGCTGTCCTGTACGGAGATTCCCCTGTTGGTGACGCCGGACGTGTCGCCGCTGCCGACGCTCGATTCGACGCGATTGCTGGCGCGCGCCGCTGTGGCGGTGGCGCTGGATGAGGCGCCGCTGCCCGCTTGGCGCGGCGGGCGGTTCGGCTAAACTCGCCTCTGACGGCGCGACTCCAGAGCGCGCCGCGAGGGGGAGGCATGGTTCGGCTGGTTTTGGCGGCCGTTGCGCTCATCATCGCAGTGATCGCCGGCTTTGCGGGGTACCGCACCATGCGCTTCGCTGCGCCGCCGCCTGCGGCGGACGTGGGTGTGCCCGATGTCGCCGCTTATTCGTTCGACGCCAGCGCCGCGACGATGCGTTTGGGCGAAGCGTTGCGCTTTCGCACGGTGTCGCTTGTCGCGGAAACCGACGACCGCGCGCAGTTCGAGCAATTTCACGCCTGGATGGCGGCGCGCTATCCGGCGTTCCACGCCGTCGCGCAACGTGAGACGGTCGGCGAACTGAGCCTGCTTTACACCTGGGCCGGCAGCGATCCGGCGCAGCCGCCGCTTCTGCTGTTGGCGCATCAGGATGTCGTGCCGGTGCCGGAAGATACGCGCGCAGCGTGGCGCGTCGATCCGTTCGGGGGCGTCGTGCAGGACGGCGCGATCTGGGGTCGCGGCGCCATCGACGACAAGGGCTCTTTGGTCGCCATTCTGGAAGCCGCGGAGGTTCTGGCGGCCAGCGGACGCCAACCTGTGCGCACCATTCTTCTCGCGTTCGGCCATGACGAGGAAATCGGCGGTGAAAACGGCGCCGTTCAGATGGCGTCGCTGTTGGCGCAGCGCGGCGTGCGCGCGTGGTTCGCGCTGGATGAAGGCTCGGCCGCGATCGCGCGCCATCCGCTGACGGGCGCGCCGGCGGCGATCATCGGCATCTCCGAAAAGGGCGCCGGCACGTTGCGTGTGACGGCGGTGGGCCAGCCGGGGCATTCATCCATGCCGCCGCGCGAGACAGCTGTGTCGCGTCTGGCGCAGGCTATATCGCGCATTCATGACATGCCGATCGAGCATCGGCTCGAGGGCGGCCCGGCGCTTGACATGATGCGCGCTCTGGCGCCGGAGCTTTCGCTCGCCAATCGCACCGCGCTGGCCAATGAATGGCTGTTTTCGCCGTTGCTGGCGGAGCAATTGTCGGACAACCCCACTGCGCAGGCGCTGTTGGGCACGACGATCGCGCCGACCATGGTCGAAGGCGGGGTGCGCGCCAACGTGCTGCCGGGCGAGGCGCACGCCAGCATTAATCTGCGCATTCATCCGCGCGACAACGCAGCCGATCTGTTGCGGCGTGCGCGTCAGGCGGTCGCCGATTTGGAAGGCGTCACGGTGGCTTGGGAGGGGGGCGCCGTGGAGGCAAGCGCCGTGTCGAGCGCAGATTCCTCCAGTTATGCGCTGATCGCCGCACTCTCGCGCGCGCTGCTGCCTGACGCAGCCGCGGCGCCGGGCCTGGTGCTCGCGGGCACTGACGCGCGCCATTACGGCGACGTCGCCGAAAACGTCTACCGCTTCCAGCCGATCTTGCTGACGGCTGAAGACCTCGAAGGCTTGCACGGCGTGAACGAACGCATCTCGCTTGAGAATTACGAGCGGTTGATCCGGTTCTATGCCGGCCTGATGGAAGCGGGAGCGATGCAATGAAAAGCTCAATAACGTGGGCCAGCTTGATTTGCGTGGCGTTGGCCGCGTGCGCGCCTCAGAGCGCGCCTGATGCGCCAGCTCAGACCGGCGCGCTGCCGGCGCCGACGCCGGCCGATGTCCCCTTGCGCATCGGCGAGGACCAAAATGGCCAAATCATTGAAGTCGCCGTCGGACGGCGCTTCGCGGTCGAACTCGTGGGCGTGCCCACTGCGGGCTATGTTTGGGGCGTGGCGGAGCTGCCAGGTTTTCTCGCCGCAGCCGGTGAAGTCTCGGGCAACACCATCGCCGAGCAGAACCAGCCCGGTTATGCCGGTGGAAATCATTGGGAAGTGCTGATGTTCGACGCCGTCGGCGCCGGAACCGGCGATCTGGTGCTTGAACAGCGCCGGCCATGGGAAGGCGGAGAAGAGCCTGCAAGCCAAACCTTCCGCGTGACCATCGTGGCGCGCTAAGCGCCGATGTGGGCGGCGCTGCAGCTGATGCTCTATCTTGCAGCGGTGGCTGGCGTGATCGCGGGCTCGCTGGGGTTCATCTTCTTTCTCGGCGGTGCGCTTAACCGGGCGCGCGATCCGGCGCATCGCCGGCGCCGGGGCCTCTATGCGGCGCTTTGTCTCTTGGCGGTTTTCGTTTCAGCCGCGCTTGGCTTTGTCGGCGTCGCTTGGATCATGTATCTCGCCCAGCAGGTATGACCGATCTACTACGCGACCTTTGGTATTTCGCCGCCACCGCCCGCGAACTGGATCGCGGCGGCCTGTTCCGGCGCGAGATCTTGGGCGAGCCGGTGTTGCTCGGCCGCGACGGGCAGGGGCGCGCCTTTGCGTTGCGGGATATTTGCCCGCATCGCGCCGTGCCGCTTTCGGCAGGAAGGCTCGAAACCACTGCCGGCGTCGAGACGGTGGAGTGCCCCTACCATGGCTGGCGCTTCGGTACGCAGGACGGCGTCTGCAAGCTGATCCCCTCGCTCGTCGATGGGCAACCTTATGAAGCGGGCCGCATCCGCGTGCGGCATTTTCCGACGCACGAAGCCAACGGCGTGGTGCTCATTTATGTTTCGTCCGATCCGCGCTTCGCCGATGCGCCGCCGCCCGCGCCGGAATTCGGCTTGGCGGAATTGACCGAGCCGAAGTTCGTCATCGACCGCATCTTCGCCGCCAACATGGACAATGCGGTGGTGGGGCTGATGGATCCGGCGCACGTGCCCTATGTGCATAATCAATGGTGGTGGCGACCACCTTCGACCGGACGCAAGCTGAAGGAAAAGCGCTTCGTGCCGCGCGAACGCGGATGGGCGATAGAGCGTCACAAGCCTGCGTCCAACTCTCTCGCCTATCGTTGGCTGTTTGGCGGCGACGTGACGACGGAAATTTCCTTTATGCTGCCAGGCTTCCGTTGGGAGGTGGTGGAGAACGAACGATCCCGCCTTTTCACATTGACCTGCCTCACGCCGGAGAATGAGTCCTCAACGCGGATTACCCAGGTGACGTATTGGCGCAACGCGCCGCTGCTGGACTTGATGAAGCCAATCCTGGTTCCTGCGGGACGCGAATTCCTCGATCAAGACGGCCGCATGGTCGATCTGCAGAATACGGGCCTTGCCTACGGACCAAGCATGCTCTGGATCGACGATATCGACGTGCAGGCGAAATGGTATTTGAAGCTCAAGCGTGAATGGGCGAAGAGCCGAGAAGAAGGTCGCGATTTCGTCAATCCGATCGAGGCGACGACTTTAAGGTGGATGTCATGAGCTCCATCCCGCCCATCGACACGCGCGCAGTGGCGCACGCCGGCATGCTGGCGCTGCAAAAGGGCGATGCGCAGGCGGCGCTCGGATTCTTCGACCAGATCGTCGCCGCCGGCCGCGCCGATGCGACGCTCTGGCTGGCGATTGCCCGCGCACGCAGCGCGTTAGGCGACAAGCCTGGCCGGCTGGCCGCGATCGACGAGGCGCTCAAGCTAGAGCCGCGCAGCCTGGGCGGCGTGATGATGAAGGGCGATCATTTCGCCGAAGCGGGCGATCATCGCACCGCGTCCGTCTATTACACGGCCGTGGCGCGCGCCGTGCCGCCCGGAGCGAAAGCGCCGCCCGAAGTGCAGCAAGAGGTTGCGCGCGCCCAGGCGGCGGTTGAACGCTTCGCCCGCGAATTCGAGGATTACATTCGCGCCGAACTCGAACGCGCCGGTTTCGCCGAAGGCAAGGCGCCGGCGCGCTTCTCCCGTGCGGTCGATATCCTCGTCGGCAAGAGGCAGGCGTATCAGCAGGAGCCGCGCTATCTGTTTTATCCCGAGCTAGCGCCAGCGCAGTTCTTTGCACGCGAGGCGTTTCCGTTTCTCGACCGCGTCGAGGCTGCCTATGCGGACGTTCGCTCCGAACTGGAAGCTGTGCTCGCGGAGAGCAATCAATTCGCGCCCTATGTGGAGGTTGATCCGCGCCGTCCCGACAACACGCAGCGCGGCCTGGCCGGCAATCCAAGCTGGAGCGCGTATTATATGATCAAGGAGGGCAGTCCCGGCCCCGGCGCGGTGACGTGTCCGAAAACGATGGAAGCGGTCGCCGAAGCGCCGCTCTGCAGCATTGAGGGGCGTGCGCCGGGCGTGCTGTTTTCGCGCCTTACGCCGGGCGCGGTCATTCCACCGCACACCGGCGTGCTCAACGCGAGGCTGATCTGCCATCTGCCGCTGATCGTGCCGGAGGGGTGCGAGTTTCGCGTCGGCAACGAGCAATATGCCTGGGTGGAAGGCAAGGCCTGGGTCTTCGACGACACCATTGAACACGAAGCCTGGAACAGAAGCGATCGCGACCGCACCATCCTCATCTTTGATATCTGGCGCCCGGATGTCAGCGAAGACGAGCGCGCGGCGATCGTCGCGCTCTGCCGCGTCGTGGATCAATATGGCGGGGCGGCCACGCCCTGGGACGCCTAGCTCGCGCGCGAGCCCTCGAGATTGCGCCGCTCATCGATGAGATGGCGTGCAATATCCTCCTCCACGCCCATACAAGCGAGCACGGCCTCGCTCAATTGCAGCGCCGCCTCGACTGTGTCGGGACTGGCCAGATCAGCGCCGGCTTCGCGGAGCCGGCGCGCGTGCTGCGCATCGCGCGCGCGGGCATAGACCGGCACCTCGGGCCAGGCGGCTTTCGCGGCGGCGACAATGCGCTCCACCGCTTCGGGGCGATCCATGGTGACAACGATTGCGGCGGCGTGCGCCGCGCCCAATGCGGCCAGCGTTTCACGGCGGCTGGCGTCGCCGAAATAAAAGGGACGGCCCTGCTTGCGCAGCAAGGCGACGAGGCGTGCGTCGGCGTCGGCGCCGACATGGACGATCTCTTGCGCGTCGAGCACGTCGGCGAGCAATTGTCCGACGCGGCCGCAGCCGGCGATGACGACGTGATCGCGGGCGTGTGCGGCGTCTTCCGGCATGGCGTCGGGCCGTTCGAAGCGCGCGGCGACGCGGCGGCCAAGGATGGCCATGAGCGGCGTCAGGAACAGCGACAACGCCGTCACCAGCAGCATGTATTCGGCGATCGTGTCTGACACCACGTCGCCGCGTTGTGCGGCGGCGACGACGACGAAGGCGAATTCGCCGGCGCCGCCGAGCAGGAAGGCGAGTTCAATGGCGCGCGGCATCGGCACGGAGAAGGCGCGCGCCAGCGGCGTGATGAGCGCGGCCTTGACGGCGAACAGCGCCAGCACGCCGCCGACGATCAGCAGCGGGGCCGCAGCCGCGAGCTCAAGATCAATCTGCATGCCGACGGTGACAAAGAAGAATCCGAGCAGCAAATCCTTGAGCGGCTCAAGATCGGTTTCGATCTGATGGCGAAACTCCGTGTCGGCCAGCAAGAGCCCCGCCAGGAAGGCGCCGAGGGCGAGCGAGAAGCCAAGCCCGGCGGCTGCGATCGACATGCCGATGGCGGCCAAGAGGGCCGCGGCGATGAAGGTCTCGCGGCTGTCGATCGATGCGACCCAGCGAAACAGCGGGCGCAGCAACAGCCGCCCGACAAACACCATCGCCGCCAGCGCCGCTAATGCGCTGAACAACGCGGCGCCGATCTGCTCGGCGCCGAAGACGGCCTGTTGGGCGCTCAGTGCGCTGACCGCGAACAGGATCGGCACGACCATGAGATCCTGCAACAGCAGGATCGAGAAGCCGGCGCGGCCTGTCGGCGTCGCCAACTGCCTTCGCTCGCGCAATAGCTGCAGCGCCACCGCCGTCGACGAGAGTGCGAAGGCGAGGCCGAGCACCGCGCTGACGGCGAAGCTCAGCCCCAAGGCAAGGGCGATCGCGGTAATCACAGCGCTCGTTAGCGCCACTTGGGCGAGGCCCAGTCCGAACACGAAACGCTTGAGCGACCAGAGGCGGTCCCACGAGACCTCAAGCCCGATCACGAACATCAGGAAAACGACGCCAAACTCCGCCAGCACCATTGCGGTCGGCGATTCCTCCAACTCGAAAGCGGAAAGCCACGGCCACGTCTCGGCCAGCTTGCCCAGGACGTGTGGGCCCATCGCTACGCCGATCAGCAGGAAGCCCATTACCGAGCTCAGGCGCGCCTTGCGTAGGGCCGGTACGACGACGCAGGTGGCCGCCAGGAACACCAGCGTCTGCACCAACACGTCGCCCATGCCGCCATGCGCCGTTACGTCAGCCTGCGGGGGCGTCATCGGCGAATCCCAGCCATGATGCGTTGTGGCATTTTCGGCGGCTTTTCGCATACGCAAAAAGCTGCTCTAAAGCGACGGCGAGAACGCATGACTGATCTACTTTCCTCACTGCAAACCGCCGCCGAAGAGGCCGGCGCCTACGCCGAAGCGGCGCGCGACGCTGTGCGCGCGCGCGTGTCGGACGCCGGCAAACTTGACCGCGCGGCGATCGACCGTGAGCAGCACGTCGTGCATGGGCTCGCCTGGGTTGCGACTTATGCCGAAACGCTGCGTGAGGTCGCCGGATGGGCGCGCGCTCTGGATGAGCTAGGCGCATTTGGCGAAACCGAGCAGCTGCTGGCGGCGCTACTCGCCGCTGAGTACGGTGCGCAACTGGCCGGCGGCGTACCGATGACGCAAGTGGAGATGATCCGGCCTGCCGATTTTGGCCTCGATCCGCCGCCCGTACGCTTGTCCATATCGCAGAAGCAGAAGAGCGCGTTGGCGCACACGCTACGGGCGGCGCAAGGGCGCGCGACATTGGAAAACACTGCGCTCGATTCCGATTTCGAGCTGATAAGGGACCAGTTCAGAAAATTTGCAGACGCGGAAGTGGTTCCGCATGCGCATGGCTGGCACATGCGCGACGAACTCATCCCGCTCGAAATACTGCAGCACATGGGCGAGCTCGGCGTATTCGGCTTGACCATCCCGGAGGCGTACGGCGGTTCGGGGCTCGGCAAGACGGCGATGTGCGTCGTGTCGGAGGAATTGTCGCGTGGCTATATCGGCGTCGGCTCGCTGGGCACGCGCAGCGAAATCGCCGCGGAGCTGATCCTGACCGGCGGCACTGAGGAGCAGAAGGCGCATTGGCTGCCGAAAATCGCTGCCGCGGAAATCCTGCCGACGGCTGTCTTCACGGAACCCAACACAGGCTCCGACCTGGCGTCCCTCAAAACGCGGGCCGTGCGTGAAGGCGCGCACTACGTGGTGACTGGCGCTAAAACCTGGATCACCCACGCGGCGCGCGCCGACCTGATGACGCTCCTGGTCCGCACGGATTCCGCCAGCGCCGACCATCGCGGCCTTTCCATGCTGTTGGCGGAGAAGCCGCGCGGCGAGGATGGCGCTCCCTTTCCCGCCGAGGGCATGTCCGGCGGCGAGATCGAAGTGCTGGGTTATCGCGGCATGAAGGAGTTCGAAATCGGCTTCGACGGTTTCCGCGTCAAAGCCGAGAACTTGCTGGGCGGCGAAGAAGGGCAGGGCTTTCGCCAATTGATGGCGACGTTCGAAAGCGCGCGTATCCAGACGGCGGCGCGCGCTGTCGGCGTGGCGCAGTGCGCGCTGGAGTTGGGTCTGCAATATGCGCTGGAGCGAAAGCAGTTCGGGGTGGAGATCTTCTCCTTCCCACGCGTCGCCAACAAACTGGTGATGATGGCGGCGGAGATCATGGCGGCGCGACAGATCACGTATTTCGCCGCGCGCCGCAAGGACAGCGGCAAACGCTGCGATCTCGAGGCCGGCATGGCGAAATTGCTGGCCGCACGCGTCGCCTGGGCGGCGGCCGACAATGCGCTGCAAATCCATGGCGGCAACGGCTTTGCGCTGGAATATCCGATAAGCCGGGTGCTGTGCGACGCGCGCATCCTCAACATCTTCGAGGGCGCCGGTGAAATCCAAGCGCAGGTCATTGGCCGGCGGCTATTGGAGGAGGGCGCGAATTGAAATTTCTATTTGCGGCTCTCGCGGCCATCATCGCGGCGTGTGCGGCCACGCCGAGCGCCGCGCTTGAGGGTGCCTGGCGCCTAGAAAGCATGAATGGCGCCGCGCCCATCGGGCCAGCGCCGTCGATGGCGTTCACGGAGGGAAGAGTAAGCGGCAACGCCGGCTGCAACCGCTATTCCGGCGCATATCGCCAATCGGGGGATAGGCTCGTGTTGGGCCCGCTTGCGGCGACCGAAATGGCGTGCATCGGCGATGAGGGTTCGCCGCAAGCGTTGATGATGCAGGAGACGGCCTTCCTAAGCGCGCTCGCTGGAGAATTGACCGTTGAGCTGCAAGGCGAAGCGTTGGAATTGCGCGGCGCTGACGGGCGCGTTCTGCGTTTTCGGAGAACAATTCCATGATCCGAGTGCTGCTTCTGTCAGCCGCGGCCGCAACGCTTGTGAGCTGCGGCCGCGCGAGTACGTACCCGCCGGAATATCGCGCCGCCTTCATGTCGTCGTGCCAAGTTCAGGGCGAAAGCCAAACCCATTGCGCGTGCGTGCTTGAGCGGCTGGAGCAGGAAATTCCGGCCGAGGAATTCGCGGCCGCCGACCAAGCCGTGCAAAGCGGATTGAGCCACCCGGTTGCGGAGCGGATCGTAGCGCTTTCGGCCGAGTGCCGGGCCTCTTAACGATATTCCTCACCGCAATTTTAACGCCCGGTGTGGGACGATGGCTGAAATGGCGCGGGATGCGCCCGCGCGTTGGAGTGTGCGATGCGACCGTCCGCGCTCATTGTGATCGCGCTCGCGCTAGCCGCGTGCGGCCAGCGCGCTCCGCACGACTACCCCGCCGCGGCCAAGGCGCATTTTGAAAGCACCTGCCCGCCGGAAAGCGAGGTGTGCCGCTGCACCTGGGACGAGGTCACGCGCACGGTGGCGTATGAAGAGTACGAGGCGGCGCTACAGCGTTATCGCGTAGAAGGCCTAATGGACCCGCGCATCACGCGCGCGCGCACCAATTGCCTGCAACGCTTCGACAATTAGCGCTCAGCCCTTCCGCTTCATGATCGCATCGAGCGCCCACGGCCCGCCGCCGGCGGCGGCAATGTAGAGGAATGCGAAGCAGAACATGATCGCGAGTTCGCCGCCGTTCAGGATCGGGTGCATGCCTTGCGGCGCATGCGCCATCCAATAGGCGACTGCCATCATGCCGGACAAAACGAACGCTACCGGGCGGGTCAAGAGGCCCACAAGCAGCAATCCGCCGCCTGCCACCTCCATCGCCCCCGCTATCCACATCAACGTGCCGACCTCGGGCGGCTCGGTGAACATCTCGGTGGCCGGGAATTGAAAGAGCTTTGCGGTTCCGTGCGCCAAAAACAGAAGCGCGCTGACGATGCGCAGGATGCTCAGCAACTGGCCTGAGAAGCGGTCCAAAAACCCCATGCTCTAATCCTCCCAGCGCCAAGATTGGGAGCGTTTCGGCCGTGGCGGCAAGCAGATTCTACGAAGGCCGCCTGCTTTGCAGCGCCGCAAACAGAGTGCCGTCATCGAGCAGATCAAGCTCGCCGCCGACAGGCACGCCATGCGAGAGCCTACTCACCGTGATGCCGAGCGGGTGCAGCCGCTCGGCCAGATAGTGCGCCGTCGTTTGGCCATCGACCGTCGCCGCTAGCGCCAGGATCACTTCGCGCACGCTGTCGCCGCTGGCGCGGGCGATCAGCTTGGCGATGCGCAAATCCTCCGGGCGCACGCCATCGAGTGCCGACAGCACGCCGCCAAGCACATGGTAGCGGCCCTTGAAGGCGCCAGCGCGCTCCAGCGCCCAGACATCGCCCACCTCGGCGACGACGCAGAGCAGGCCGTCGTCCCGATCGGGGGCCGTGCACAATGTGCACGGATCGGAGGTATCGAGCGCCCCGCAGGTGGTGCAGGGCGCGACCTTCTCCGCCGCATCGGAGAGCGCCGCCGCCAACGGCAGCATCAGTTGATCGCGCTTCTTCAAAAGCTGCAGCGCCGCGCGGCGCGCCGAACGCGGCCCCAGCCCAGGCACCTTGGCCAGCAGCGCGATCAGCGCTTCGATCTCGGGGGCGGCGGTGACGGATTTCGAACGCATGAGCGCTAGATAGCGATCCGCGGCTTGAGTCGCCAATTGCTCATGGCCGCATGCCGAAGCTGGAGGGGCCAAGGTCAAGTGTTTTCTGCGCAGCGCCGGCCCATTCGCAGAGTAGGGGCCGCGTATCGCGCGGATCGATGATTTCCTCCGCGTAGAAGCTTTCCGCCGTTCGGAATGGTGAGCGCAGCGCCTCGGCCCAGGCGCGAATTTCGGCCAAGCGCTTTTCCGGCTCTGGATGGGCCTCGATATCGCTCTTGTACGCGGCCTCGATGCCGCCCTCCATCGGCAGCGAGCCCCAATCGCCAGAGGGCCAGCAATACCGGTACTTCACGCGCGTCGGGTTCATCATCGCCGATCCGGCGAGCCCGTATGCTGCGCGTATGACGATCGCGCACCACGGTACGCGCGCCTGATAGACCGCCGCCATCGCCTGTACGCCAAGTTTCACGGTGGCGGCGCGCTCATGCTTCACGCCAACGGCGAAGCCTGGGCAATCAACAAAATGCACGACCGGGAGGTGGAACGTTTGCGCCAGATCGACGTGCTTGATGAGCTTGCGGCAGACGTCGGCGGTCCAGGCGCCGGCGAGAAACATGGGGTCGCCCGCGAGCACAGCCACAGCATAGCCGTCAAGCCGCGCAAATCCGGTTATAAGGCCGCGTCCCCATTGCCGTCCGGTTTCGAAGAACGTGCCCGAATCAACGCACGCCTCCACGATCTTTCGCATCTTGTACGGCACTCGGCGATCGCGCGGCACGGCGTTGATCAGTGCGGCGTCGCAGCGGTCAGTGGGATCGGCATTCGCCACGCGGGGAGCGCGTTCGTAAACCGAGGAGGGCAAGTAAGAGAGAAATCTACGCGCCGCGGCGAAGGCGTCGGCTTCGGTAGCGACGATGTCATCGACGACGCCGTTCTTGCCGTTGATCTCGGCGCCGCCGAGCCCTTCCTTGTCGACGTCTTCGCCGATTGCCTTCGCCACCGGCGGGCCGGCTACGAAAATTTGCGACAGCCCCTGCACCATGACGCTGTAATGGCTGGCGGCGACGCGGCCTGCGCCAAGGCCGGCGCACGGACCGAGCGCCAGGGCGACCACGGGCACCGCGCTCATGTTTGCGACCACCCATTCCCAGCCCGGCGTTTGCGGGATGTACGTGCGCGGATCCTTCTCCAGCATTTTCACCGAGCCGCCGCCGCCGGTGCCATCGACCATGCGGATAAGTGGCAGGCGATATTCGTTGGCCATCTGCTCTGCGAAGACGAGCTTCTGCCAGATGGCGGCGTCGCCGGCGCCGCCACGCACGGTGAAATCGTCAGCCTGGATGCAGACCGGGCGTCCATCGATGGTTCCGCGGCCGACGACAAAAGGGGTGGCGCGGAAACGCTCGAGCTGGTTGTCGGCGCCGTACTCGGCTTTGCCGGCGATTTTGCCGGTTTCATGAAATGAGCCCGCGTCGAGTAAAGTGGCGACGCGCTCGCGTACGTTGAGCTTGCCGCTGGCCTGCTGGCGCGCGACGCGGTCGGCGCCGCCCATCTGCTCAGCCAGCGCTTCGCGCGCGCGCAATTCTTCGATGTCTTTGTCCCAGCTCATCCGGCGCTTCTCCCGCACGCAAGCCTAGCGGCGCTGGCGGCAGAGGAGAAGCCAGACGCTATTGCTGATGCTGCGGGACGCCGTCCGCGATCTCGTAATAATCGCCCTTATTGGCGACGAAAATGTGCTTGACGATCTTCACGCCTGTCGGCGCTTCGAAGGCGCCCATGCCGATGGCGATCTTGTCCCGCCCCGCTGCATCCCAAAATAGCGCCGAGCCGCATGTCCCGCAGAAGCCGCGCCGCACTTTCTCGGACGATTGAAACCAGCGCACGCTCTCCTCGCCGTGCAGGGTGAGCGCGTCGCGCGGAACGTCGGTCGAGGCCCAATAATGTCCCGATTGCTTGCGGCATTGGGTGCAATGACAAGCGTCGGGCGGGCCGAGTTCGCCCTCGACCTCAAATCGCACCGCGCCGCAGAGGCAGGCGCCCTTGTGCATGTTCAGAACGGCATCTTAAAGCCGGGCAGCATACCCATGCCGCCGCCAAGCGATTTCATTTCTTCCTGCTGCGCGTCTTCGAGTTTGCGGCGCGCGTCGTCATGAGCGGCCTTGATCAAGTCCTCGACGATCTCGCGCTCGTCTTCCTTCATCAGCGACGGATCGATGCTGACGGCGAGAAGCGCTGTCTTTCCGGAAAGACGCACTTTCACCATGCCGCCGCCGGCGCTGCCTTCGACCTCCATCGCTTCCAGCTTCTTCTGCGCTTCGCCGATTTTAGCCTGCATGGCCTGGGCTTGGCGCATGATCTGGGAGATATCTTTCATCGATCGGCTTCCTTCTTGCGCGCGCCGGCTTCGGGCGCGGTTTTCGTGGCCGGCATCGCCACGACCTCGCCGGCGCCCGGCGCTATATCCTGTTCGGGCTGGCGAACGTCCACGATCTTTGCGGCTGGGAAATGCTTGAACGCCTCGGCGACGAACGGCTGCTTCTTCAATTCGTCCATTGCGCGCTTTTCTTCGCGCGCCCGGCGCTCGGCCAGGCTTTCGACCGGGGCGATCGACGCGGCCTCCGGCTGCACGATCCAGTCTTCGTCGCGCACGTCACGCAAAAAGGCGATCAGCCTACGTTGAAAATCAGCCGGCGTGTTGGGCGCGGGCGCATAGACGAGTTCGCCCGGCGCGAAGCGCACCACGCGAATGCGCTCCAAAGCCAATTGCAGGTCGATCTTGTTCTCGCGTTCGACGAGCGCGACCAATTGTTCGAAGCGATTGATCGTCGCTGAGCCAGCCGGCGCGGCTGCATCGGCGCCGGACGGCGCCCCAGCCGGATGTCCAGGCGCGCCGTCCCGCAGCAGCCGCGCGGCGTCCTCTGGCGGCGGCAGACCTTGCGCCGCGCACAGCCGCACCATCGCCATTTCCACGGCGGCGATGGGATCGGGCGCGCGGCCCGCTTCCTCAAGCGCCTTGAGCAGCATTTGCCATAGACGCGAAAGCTGCGCCGGCGTCAGCGACGCGGCGAGCCCGCGCACGCGCGCCACCCAATCGGCGCCGCCGATGAGGCGCGCATCGGCGCCCAGCGCCTGCGCCCGCGCCGCGTCGTGCCCGATCTCCAAGAGGTCACGGAGGATGAGCGCCGGATCGGCGCCGCTGTCATATTGGCTGCGCGCTTCTGCGATCGCGGTTTTGGCGTCGCCTTTGGCAATGGCTTCGAACAGGCCGAGCACGCGGCCGCGATCGGCCAGGCCAAGCATATCGCGCACGTCTGCCGCGGCGACGGATTCGCCAGGCCTCTGAACCAGCGCCTGATCGAGCAGGGAGAGCCCGTCGCGCGCCGAGCCTTCGGCGGCGCGGGCGATCAGCATGAGCCCGTCCGGCTCCACCTTCACGCCTTCCTTGACGCAGATGGCGCCCAGGTGCTCCGCTAGGCGCTCCGTGTCGATGCGCTTCAAGTCGAAGCGCTGACAGCGCGAAAGCACGGTGACGGGGACTTTGCGGATTTCCGTCGTGGCGAAAATGAACTTCACGTGCGGCGGCGGTTCTTCGAGCGTCTTCAGCAGGCCGTTGAAGGCCTGCGTCGAGAGCATGTGAACTTCGTCGATGATGTAGACCTTGTTTCGCGCCATCACCGGCGCGTAGCGCACGCTGTCGAGAATTTCGCGGATGTCGCCGATGCCGGTGCGGGAGGCGGCGTCCATTTCGAACACGTCGGGATGGCGGCTCTCCATGATCGCCTGGCAATGCTCGCCCATCGGATCAAGTTCGACTTGCGGCGCGTTGACATCGCCATAGCGATAATTGAGCGCGCGGGCCAAGAGCCGCGCAGTCGTGGTTTTGCCGACGCCGCGGACGCCGGTGAGCATATAGGCGTGTGGAATGCGGTTGAGCGCAAAAGAATTGGCGATGGTGCGCACCATCGCCTCCTGGCCGATGAGATCGGCGAAGGTGCGCGGCCGGTATTTCCGGGCCAGCACCAGATAGCCGCCATCGGGCGCGTCGCCGAACAGGCCGGGGGACGAAGATTCGCTCACGTCCCTGTATGTAATACAGAACGGGAACGAAGCCACCCCGCCGGGCCGCTCAATTTCCGAGGAAAACCAGCTTTACGAAGCTGCGGTAGTGCATGATTTGCCGTGGCAGCAGGCCCGGGTCGTGTAGGCATTTCGACATGATGATGCCGCCGTCCGCTACCGAGGTGACGAGGTCGGCCATGGTGTCGAGATCGACCTCGATGCGCGGCGGATAGCGTTCGGCGATTCGATCAAAGCGCTCGCGGAAGCGTTCGCGCCAGATCAACAGCCCGTCCGCGTTTATCGCGCGCACCTCCTGGCTGAAGAGGTGATCCTGATAGACGTAGGAGGCGACGAGACAGCCGGGGTGTCCGTTGGGCAAATCGGCGAGCACGTCGGCGAACAGCTTCAGAAAAATGAGGAAGCTGTGCAGGGGGTCGTCGCTCAATTCGTCGGCTTGCTTGAAGAGACCCAAGAAGAGCGTGTCCTCCTGAGCCAGATAGCGCTCCAGCAGCGCCTTGGCCAAATCGTTCTTGTCGCGGAAATGGTAGAAGAAGCCCGACTTGGTGATGCCGGCTTCGCAGATGATCTCATCGAGCGAGGTGCCGGCGAAGCCTTTCGCCAGCACCGCGTCCTGGGCGATGTCGAGGATGCGCTCTCGTGTGAGCTCACCTTTGGTCAAGGCGCGGGCCGCATTGGTCATGATGTTACTGTACCACGAGTTTGGTTTTGCTCCGAGCGCCATCTGAGCAAGCGCCGCAAACGCCGCCTGTGACAGGCGTAACGGCTGGATTTGGCGGCAAAACTTTTCGTGAGCAGGCGCCGTACCATGAGTTTTCTATCGCTTGTGCGGCGCCCCGCATAACCTTTCGCCATCGAACGAAAGGGACAGATCATGTCGTACGCATTTGCTTTTCTGATTGTCGTCATCGCCGCCATGCAAAGCGCGGTGGCGTTCATCGGCGTCACGCATATCTGAGATTATTCGCGTTCAAGGGGAACTCAGATGAAAGACCATTTTGGCAATCCGCTCTCCACCGCATCTGACGAAGCGCGCCTGCGTTTCGATGAAGCGGGCGAACTTGTCCGCCTCTATCGCGGCGATCCGGTCGCCGCGCTGGATGCAGCGCTCGACGCTGATCCGGACTTCGCGCTGGCATGGGCGACGCGCGCCGCGCTGTTCGCCACCATGACGGACGCGCGTCAACTGGACGAGGCCGAGCGCTGCCTTCGCGCTGGGGAAGCCGTGGCGGGAAAAGCTAGTCCGCGCGAACGCGCGCATCTCGCCGCCGCTCGCGATTGGAAGGAAGGCCGCTTCCGCGACGCCATTGCGCGCTGGGGCGTCGTCGCTCAAGAGCATCCGCGCGATCTGATTGCGCTGCAGTTTGCGCATGTCGGCGATTTCTTCCTCGGGCAGCAAAGCGAATTGCGCGATCGTCCGCTGCAAGCCTTGCGCGCCTGGCAAACGGGCGAACCTGGTTCACACGCCGTGCTTGGCATGGCGGCGTTCGGGCTTGAGGAGTGCGGCGATTTCGCCCGCGCCGAGAGCTTGGGGCGCGACGGCGTGACGCTTGAGCCGCGCGACGGATGGGCGGTGCACGCCGTTGCGCATGTGTGCGAGATGCAGGGCCGGGTGAAAGAGGGCGCTGACTACCTCACGGAAACCGCCGATGGCTGGGCGCCGGAGAGCGGCTTCGCTTATCACAATTGGTGGCATCTCGCGCTGTTCGCGCTTGATAGCGAAGATCACGCCCGCGCGCTGGCGGTGTTCGATGCAAAAGTGCGGCCCGGCGATAGCGAAGTGGTCATGGAGCTGCTCGACGCGTCAGCCTTGCTTTGGCGCCTGCATCTCGGCGGCGTGGACACAGGTGATCGCTTCGCCAAGATCGCCGATGCATGGACCGGCTCCATGGATCAGGGTTATTACGCCTTCAACGACGTGCATGCGCTGATGGCCATGCTGGGGGCCGGCCGCGACGGCGAAGCGGCGCGCATCTTGGCTGGTCTCGAGCAGCGGGCCCGCGACGACGACGACAACGGCCTCATGGCCCGCGATGTCGGCTTGCCGCTGGCGCGCGCGCTATGCGCCTTCGAGGCTGGGCGTTACGCCGAGGCGGCGGAGCTATTGCACAAGGTGCGCCCGCGCGCGCAACGCTTCGGCGGCAGCCATGCGCAACGCGATCTCATCTCGCTGACGCTGTACGAGGCGGCGCTGCGCGCCGGCCGTGTTGCGCAAGCCGAGGCGATCGCCGCCGAGCGGCTGGCGCAGAGGCCGGAGAGCCCTTGGGCGCGTTCGCTCGCCGGACGCGTGCGCAATGCAGCCGCGGCGCGCGCCGCCTAAAGCGGCGCGACGCTGGCTTCTGGCGGCTCTTCGCGGGCGGCGCGCGGATCTTTGCGGGCCACGCGCGCCTGCCGCCAGCGATCCACCGGCTGTTCGACCACCACCATGATCAGGGCCGAGAGCGCGATCGTGCCGCCGATGGCGACCCAAATCTGAAGTGTCGGATCGGTGAGGTACGTTAGAACCATGCCGATCACCATCAGCTGCGCGAGGTAGATCGGATAGGAAAGATCGCCGATCCAACGATCCCAGGCGAAATCCTTGAATGTCGCGAAGATGAACGGAATGAGCGGCGTCACCACCGCATAGACGATCCAGCGGCCCTGCACCGCATTGATGCCTGTGGTTTGCTCGATGGCGGTTTGGATCAGCGGATGTGCGGCGATAAACGCCAGCAGCGCCGCTGCCGCGATCCACCCCACATATTTCGGCAAGGTCATCGCGAGCGGCAACGCCTTATGCGCCAGCATGCCGAGCAGGAAGAGGAAGAGAGCGGTCGGGAAAAGGCGGCCCTGCCACAGCAAATATTCGACGCCAGTCAAAGGCCCGGCCAAGCGCAACGCGATGCTGAGTGCGGCGACAATGGCGATCCATTTCCAGCCGGCGCGCGCCAGCCACGGCGCAAGCGCGTAGAACATGAGTTCCATGGAAAGCGACCATGATTGCGGCGTCAGCAAACCTTGCCAGCCGACGACTGTGTTCTCGTCCGGAAGCGGTCCGCGCGGATCCCAGATCAAATTGCCGGCGTCATCGATCGAAACCCAAAACAGCATCTCCTGTCCGACGACGAATATGTTTTCGAACGCCATGACGACGGCGGTGAGCGGATTGGAGAAGATCGTCGCCATCAATTCGGGCGACGCCGTTGGGCTTGCCGTGAACACCCACAAGGTGATCGCGCTGAGGACGCAGGTGACGAAATAGGTCGGCGCCAGACGCAACAGGCGGTTCGAGTAGAAGAGCGCGGGATCCTTGTATTTCCCGTCGAGCACAAGCGCCATGTAGAAGCCGGAGACGATGAAGAAGCTGTGCACCGCCAAGCCGCCGCTCAGAAATTTGTAGCTGGCCGGCGGCAGGTGCGAGAGCAGAACGGCGAGCGCGAGCGCGACGCGAACGAGACCCATGAGCTTCTCCCCCAAGAGAAGGGGCGAACTTGCTCACGCTTTGGACGATGCGTCCCGCCCGCTGGTCGCGCCGGGTTGGCGTCTTGCCGCTTTTAGCGGTGACGCGACCAAGCGCGAGCCACTCGCTCCGTGGGTTCGACCGCTGCTGATGGAAGCGTCCCTAAGGCCGACGTGGACCATGTGCAGACAGGACGGCGACCCGTACGCAACCCGTTACGGCTGCTTCCTTCCGGACCTGACCGGGTTGGCGGGGCGGCCGTCCGCCGCCTGCCTGCGGGGCTCATATCGCCGCTCCGGCGCGTTGCCGCAACCTTTTCCCCCGGCTTGGCGGGGAACGGCTGCAGCCCCCAGACGTTTTAACGGCGTCCTAACAAGCTAGGGAGCCGCGCTTGGGGCGCGGAAACGCAAATGCTGCGAACGGCTATTTTCGCTCTGGCGCTGGGCCTGCCTGGCATGGCGGTCGCCGAAGAATTCCCGCATTCAGCCCTCGGGCTGGAGGTGCGCTCTGATGAAGGCACGGTGATGAGCCGCGTCGAAGCCGTTGAGCGCGACGGTGACGGCCGGATCGTCGCCGTCGAGGCGCCTGGCTTGGCGCCGGCCGACGCTCCTGCGGCTGCCTCCGACCTCGTGGCCGAGCAGGACGGACAGCGCTTCCTCATCAATTATCGCGCGGCTGAGAGAAACGATCGCACCCGCGCCGGGGGGGCGGTCCAGATCGCCGCCCGCTAGAAATGCTCACCCCGCAGCCCTGCGGTCCGGCCAGCTTGGCCGGGCCATTTGTTTTGTTCTGTGGCCCTGCGCGAAATAAGGCCCGGCCAAGCTGGCCGGGCCTTCCCCGTGCGCCGATGGACGGGCGAGCCTATTGGTTGGGCTCTTCGTCCACCTCACTGTCTCCATCCACCATGTCGTCGGGCGCAGCTTGCGTCTCGGCTTCAGCGGCCGCCTCGGCGCCCACGCTCGGTGCTGGCGCGGCTTCAACGCGCGGCGCGGGCGTCGTCTGCCCTTGGACGACCGCTGCGGTTTCGAGCGAGGCCGTTTGCGTGGCGGCGGCGTTCACACCGTCCTGTGTTGGTTCGAGCGCCGCGCCCGAATTGGTGTTGGCCACGCCGGCGAATGCCATACGCACCTGCGTTTCGCCGGTGTCGGCGGCGACTTCCGCGCTCTCCTCGACCTGAATCTGCTCAGCCGGCACGCCCTGCCGCTCAAGCAACGCGCGCACGGCGCCAGCGCGGCGCTCGGCGCCCGGAGCGGCCGCGATGGTCACGCCTTCGAGATTGCAGGCGGAGGCTTGGTCGATGGCCTGCTCGATGGCGTCGCGGTTCTGCCGCGAGAGCACATTGCTGCGGCCAAAGTGCACCGACGTCGTGCGCGCTTGGCACACCTGTCCCGCGCTCATCGCTTGCGGGGCCGCGGCGGTTTGAACCCCAGTGCTAATGCTGGGTGTGACCGGCGCTTCAACGCCGGCATCGGCGGCTGCGCCAATATCGGCTTGCGCCGTGGCGCGCGGCTCTTCGATCGGCGCGCTCGGATCGACCTGCGTGACCCCTTCAGTCGCTACATCCGCGGAACCGACGACGTCAGCATCACCCTCGACCGACGCCTGCGCTTCGGGAACCTCGTCCGGAAGCACGGCGGCCTCGGGCGCTTCTGCGACGACGCCCGCATTTGCGTTGGCGCTGACGTCGGCCTGCGTGCTCACATCAGCCTCCGGCAAGGTGGGCGTCGGCTGAGCAACCTGCGGAAGATTCGGCGCTGGTACGGATACCTGCGCAAACGCGGCCGGCGCGAACATCAAGCCTGATGCGGCAGCCGACGCTAACAGAAAGCGTCTCATCCTGATTTCCTCCTGAAAACAAAATGGGGCGCGGCGGCATTACAGCCGCGCGCCCCCGCATTGATCCGAGCCGGACCGGCCGGGATTGCGCCGTTAACGTGCGTCCGCTGGTTGGCGTTCCAGGAACTTTGATGCCGATTTTGTCATGCGGAACTGCGAGTTCCGATCAGCGACAAACCAGCCGCAACAAACGCTGCCCCAAACAGCAATCCCGCCGCCATGAACGCCCATCCAGCGGCGGCGTCGGCCGCCATGGCGCCGCCCGCGAGCGCGGACGCGAACCATAGCAATGGCGGGGCCAGGGGGCGTTCGCCGGCGCGCAGCCAGGCTATCGAGAGGCCAACCAGCGCGATCACCAGTGTCGCGGCGCCTTGCTCATAGGTGGAAAAACCGAACGGATCGGCATCCGGCCCGCCTATGAAGGAAAGCGCGGCAATCGCCAGCACAAAAGCTGCAAGGCCCAGGTGTCCCAGACGCTCGGCGCGCGCGAGGTAGACGCCAATCAAGCCAAGCGTGAGCAGGACATCGATTACCGCCCACAGCGCTTCAGCTTGGAGCGGGGCAAGCGGCAAGGGCAGCGCCGACGCCATCCGGAGGAGGCCGCCGGCAAGCGCCGCAGCGCCGGAAAGCTGAAACAATATCCGAGGCTTCATAGACCCCCGCTGAGTGCGGTTTCTTGACGTTCCGCCCGGCGCTCAATACCTGAAAGCCATGGCGATCCGCCCCATCCTTACCGCGCCCGACCCGCGCCTGAAGCAGAAATCCGCGCCCGTGGAAGGCGGCGTCACTGACGCCCATCGGCGCCTCATGGATGATATGCTGGAGACCATGTACGATGCGCCCGGGATCGGGCTGGCGGCGATTCAAGTCGGCGAGCCGCTGCGCATCATCGTCATGGACCTCGCACGCGACGGCGAACCCAAGCAGCCGCGCTATTTCGTCAATCCGGAAATCCTCTGGCAATCGGACGACCTCGTTCCGTACGAGGAAGGCTGCCTTTCGGTGCCGGAAATCTACGACGAAGTCGATCGGCCGGCGCGGGTTCGGATCCGCTACCTCGA
>JBFWZB010000032.1:0-32315 GCA_050185805.1 Hyphomonadaceae bacterium | reverse complement strand
TCGGCTTCCGCACGGACTGGGGCGATCTGCAAGATAGCTTCATGCTGCAGGGTCAGCTGTTCGCGAGCGACAACGGCGGCCAGGGCGACCGCGACGGCGGCCATTTGCTTGGTCACTGGCGCCGCTTGCTTGAAGATGGCTCCAGTGTGGAGGTGCAGACTTATTACTCGCAAAGCGGCGCGGAAACAGTCGGCGTCACCGACGCGCTCGAAGTGTGGGATATCGAGGCGCAGCACGCCTTTTCACTAGGCTCGGCGCATCAGATCGTGTGGGGCGGCGGGTATCGCTATTCCGAAAGCGCATTCGCCACGTTCGCTAATCCCTCTCGTTTAGTGCAAGAGGAGCGCGGCCTACGCACGCTGAGCGCGTTCATCCAGGATGAAATCGCGCTGCGACAGAACCTCTCGCTGACACTGGGGCTGAAGGCCGAGGACCATACCTTCACTGGCCTTGAATATATGCCGAGCGTGCGTGTGGCGTGGCGGCCCGGCGGCGAGCACCTGGTGTGGGCCGCCGTTTCACGCGGCGCGCGCACACCTTCGCGCATCGATCGTGAATTGATCAGCCCAGGCGTCGTCGAGCCCGGCGATTTTCAGTCGGAATATCTGCTGGCCTACGAACTGGGCTATCGCACCCGGCCGACGGTCAATTCGACGCTCTCAGCCAATCTCTATCTGCACGAATACGAAGGCGTTCGCACCGCGAACTTTACGCCGCCGGGCGTTCTGCCGGTGCAAATCGGCAATGGTTTGCATGGCGATGTGTACGGCCTCGAAATCTGGGGCGACATGGATATCAATGAGACCTGGCGGGTCAGCGCCGGCGCTACGTTGCAGGAGCAGGATCTGCAGGCCGACCCGCTCACGGTCGATATCAACGGCAGTGGTCTCGATCCAGAATACCAGGTGTTCCTGCGCACGCGCCACGACCTGACCGAGCGCCTCGATTTCGACCTTAACGTCCGCGCGGTGGGAGAGGCCTCGCCGCAAATTCCTGCTTACGCTGCGCTTGGCGCAAGGCTGGCCTATCAGCTCAACGATCGCGCCGAAATTGCGCTGATTGGCGAAAATTTACTCGACGAAAGTCATTTGGAGTCGATTGACGAAGGACGCCTCCGCGAAGCGCGCCGCGGTGTGCATCTCAGCCTGCGCATGACATATTGAGAAGCATGAGTATGGCGTTACCAGCCCGCATGCTGCTGCTCGTGCTGGCCCTGTTCGTGGGCGTGCGCGCCGACGCGTGGGCGCAGGATCGCGCAGCACTTGAAGCGGGCGTGAAGGCGACTTTCCTCTATCGCTTCGCCGCCTTTGTTGAATGGCCAGCGGCGGCGTTCGCGTCGCCAGACGCCCCGGTGGTTGTCTGTATCGCCGGCGACGCCGGCTTCGCCGCCTTGGTTGAGCGCGCCGCATCGGGGGAGCGCACGGGCGGGCGCGCTTTGTCTGTACGCGCCCTGCCTGCGGCGGCCGAAAGCGCGGACTGCAATGTGCTCTATGTCGCCGGCGCGCCCGATCAGAGCATTGCGCAAGCCTTAAACGCCGTGCGCGGGCGGCCCATGCTGACCGTAACGGATGAGGCGCGCGGACGTCTGCGCGGCATGATTCACTTCGTCGTGCACGATGGCCGCGTTCGCTTTCACATCGATCGGCGTGCGGCTGAAGAAGCGGGGCTGTCGCTCAATTCGCGTCTGTTGAGCATTGCGCTTAGCGTGCGCGGCGCGGGCGGAGCCTAGCATGGACAAGCCCGTCCTCCGCCATTTCTGGCGCATGACGCCGATCCTCGCCCTGCTGACGGCCGTGCTGCTGGTGGTGGGCGGATTGCTCGGCGCATGGATGAGCGAGCAGAGTTTTCGTGCACAAAAGGTCGAGCAGGCGCAGGCGCACGCGCGCGTTCTGGCCGCCAGTGTTGGCGCAGCTTTGGCGTTTCAGGATCTCGACGAAGCCCAACGCGCCGTCGACGCAGTAATTTCCATTCCCAACGTGGCCTCTGTCGGCGTCTACACCACGGACGGCGTCCTATTCGCCGGGCGGGCCGCCAACGACCTGCCGCCGCCGGCGCGCATCGTCGAGGAGACAGCCGGGCGCTTCGCCGATGGTTTCGCTGTCGCGTCCATGCCGGTCATGCAGAACGGCGCCGAGATGGGCGCCGTCTATGTGCGGCTGTCGACGCTTTCGGCTTCCGGGCGCTGGCTGCGCTACATCGGCGTCGCGCTGCTCGTGGTGATGGCGGGGGTGATGGTGGCTGTGATCGCGGCTGCGCAGCGCGTCCTCAGCGGCGCCAACGCCGAACTCACCCGACGCGCCGAAGCCCTCGCCGACAGCAATGCTCAGCTGAGCGCCGAAATGGCGGAGCGGAAAAAAGCCGAGAGCGCCTTGGCGCAATCGCAAAAGATGGAAGCCATCGGCCAGCTCACGGGCGGTGTCGCGCACGATTTTAACAATTTACTGATGGTGATTTCGAGCGGCCTCCGCCTTCTTGAGAGCCGCGACGATCCGCAAAAACGCGCCGCCATCGTTGCGTCGATGCGCCAGGCTGTCGATCGCGGCGCCAGTCTCACCAAGCAATTGCTGGCCTTTGCGCGGCGGCAAAAACTCACCCCGGAAGTGGTGGACGTCCGCGTGCGCATCGAAGGCATGCGTTCTCTGCTGGAGCGTTCGTTGCGTGAGGACATCACCATCGACTACGCATTGGCCGACGATATGTGCGCGGTGAAGGTGGACCCGAGCCAGCTTGAGCTGGCGGTGCTCAATCTCGCGGTCAATGCGCGCGACGCCATGCCGTCCGGCGGGGCGCTGTCCATCAGCGCCGAGGGATTGCCGTCGACGAACACGGAGCCGCACGGCGCGGTGCGGATCGTTGTTGCCGACACAGGCGCAGGAATGGCGCCCGACGTGGTGCAGCGCGCGTTCGATCCATTCTTCACCACCAAGGCAGTGGGCGAGGGCACCGGCCTCGGCCTCAGCCAGGTCTACGGTTTTGCGCTGCAATCGGGCGGGCGCTGCGAGATCGAAAGTGCGCCGGGCCAGGGCACGCGGGTCATTCTGACATTGCCCTGCACCGATGAGCCGCTGCCGCAAGCGGCGCCGGCGCAGATCGAGGCGCCTCCTGAGCCTGCGCCTGCGGCCGGCGATGTGCTGGTGGTTGAGGATGATGACGGGGTCGCCGCCTTCGTGTGCGAGATGATCGCAGATCTGGGCTATCGGCCGACACGCGTGGAGAACGCCGATTCGGCGCTCAACGCGCTCGATAGCGGGGCGCCGGTGCAGCTGGTGTTCTCCGATATCATCATGCCGGGCGGCATGAGCGGCATCGATCTGGCGCAGGAAATTCGCCGCCGCCGCCCTGATTTGCCGGTGCTCCTAACCACCGGCTATGGCGGCAAGGAGGAGATCGACGCGCACGGCTTCGCCGTCTTGCGCAAGCCCTATGATCGCGATGATCTCGGGGCCGCCTTCGCGCGCATGCAGCGCGCGCATTGAATCTCACGGCTTAGGATAGAGCACCATCTGCGTTTGCAGCACGAGCGCCACCGGCTTGCCGGCTTCGGCGCCGATACGGGTCTGCCACACGCTGGTGCGCTGGCCGCGATGCACTGGCGTAGCTTCGCCGATCAGTGTGACGCCGGCCTTGGCGGCGCCAAGAAAATTGGTCTTGCTTTCGATGGTCGTCGTTCCGCTCGCGCCTTCGGGCAACCAGAGAAACGCGCCGATCGCGCCCAGGGAATCGGCGAAAGCCATAAGCGCGCCGCCATGAACGATCCCGCCAGCGGTACAAAGATCGCCGCGGACGAGCAGCGCGCCCACCACGCGCTCCGGCGTCGCCTCGCGCACGTCGATGCCCATCAATTGGGCGAAGGGCATCATGTCGGCGGGGTTGCTCATGCGGGGCCTCTCAAGCGGAGCCGACGTTCATCGTAAGCCGCATAGAGGCTGGCGGCTATGATAAGCGCCGCGCCGGCGTAGATTTCCGGACGCGGCGTCTCATGGAAAATGACGAAGCCGAACACCGTGGCCCACAGCAATTCGGTGTAATGGATCGGCGCCAATTGCTGCGCCTCGGCGCGCGAATAGGCCTGAGCCATCAGATACATGAACGCAGCCGCGAACACGCCCATCAGGACAAAATAAGGCCAGTCGGGCGGGCTCGGCGGCGTGGCGATCACTAGGGTCGGCGCAATGAGGATTACGCCTGGGACAAGGCTCGTCATGAGCCCAACGATGGGCGCGCCGTCCTTTTGTGCGCGTTCGCGCAGCAGCACCATGGCGATGGAGAAGAACGCCGCCGACACCAGCACTAACGTGACGCCAAGTGCGTGACGTGGCGATTCCCCGGCGGCTGGCGCGCCTTGCATCGCCATAACGACCCCGGCGAAACCGATCGCCGCGCAAATCAAACTAGAGCCGCGCACCCGCTCCTTCAGCAGCGCCCAGGCCACAAAGGGCGCCAACAGGGGGTAGATAAAAGAGAGCGCCACGGCTTCGGCCAGCGGCAAAATGCTCAGGCTCCAGAAAAAGGTGACCGCGCAAACCGCAATGACGAAACCGCGCAAGCCGTGCGCGCGCCACATCTCGGCGCTGATGGGAGGGCGCCCCGCGCGCCAGTAGATAGCGAACGAAAAAAGGCTGCCGAATAGGTAGCGGCCGAAAGCCACGATCAGAACGTGGTTGGTTTGCGAGAGCAGCTTGATCGTGGCGTCCATCGCCGAGCCGGCGACGATCCCCGCGAACAAGATCAACGCGGGCGGCAGCGCCTGCATGCAAAAACTCCCCCCGGACCCGGTCCGGGGGGAGTGATAGCGCTAAATCAGCTGCGCTGAAATTACGGCGTCGTCGAGGTGTCGCCGCCCGTCGTCGTGCTGTCGCCCGGGACGGCGTCGGCGCCGTCGGCGGCTTCGTCAGCGGCTTCGCCGGCTTCTTCCATCGGGCCTTGGCCCATGTCGGTCGTGCCGGTGCTGGATTGCTCCATGGTGGTGTCGGCGGCTTCGCCCGCTTCTTCGTTCGGGCCTTGGCTGCAGGCGGCGGCGCCGAGCAGGGCGATCGCGGCGGCGGCGGAAAGAACGGTCTTCATCATGACAATTTCCTCTTCAATGCGCTTGCTGATTACGGATTGGTGCTGGGATTGCCGTCGGTTGCGTCATCAACGGAATCTGCGGCGTTCTCGCCGGCTTGCTCGATTTCGTTGCCGGCGTCTTCGGCGGCTTCCTCGATGTTTTGGCCGGCCTGTTCGAGCTCGTTGCCAAAATCCTCGGCTGCTTCTTCGACCGAAGATTCGCGTTCAACCGTCGTGGTTTGGCCGCATGCGCCGAGCGACATCAACGCCGCCGCCGCCGTGGCGATCAAAAATGGCTTCATTCAGATACTCCTCGTCCGTTGCGGCATGCGTCGCCGGCCGCCGAGTTCCTTAACGCGGCGCCAAGGACACGGTTCCGGCTGCGGCGCCGCAAAGCTGTCTTATTGTTCCGCCCGTGCGTTTAGCCGCCCTCGGGCGGCCAAGTGTCGGCCAACCGGTAACCGGTGGGCCAGGGGTCATCGGGATCAAGCATCAATTGCCGGGTCCCGGTGATCCAGGCGCGGCCGGCGACCGACGGGATAATGGCTGGCGCGCCGCCGAGTTCTGCGTCGGCTTCGATCCGGCCGATGAATTCCGAGCCGAGCAGCGAACGGAAAGCGATTTGATCGCCGACGCGCGCTTCGCCGCGCGCCCGCATCAGAGCCAGCCGCGCCGACACGCCGGTTCCGGTCGGCGAGCGGTCGATCTTGCCCGGACGGATTGCAACGGCGTGGCGTCCGACGCGCCTTCCATCTTCCTCCCGTACGGGCGCTGCGAACAGGCAGAAGGTGATCGAGCGCATGTCCGGGAGCGACGGGTGCTGAAATCCGATTTGCGTCTCCGCCGCCTTCGCCAAGCGCACGCCGAGCTGCGCCAGGTCGCGGGCTTCGTCCTCGGCCAGCGCGAAGCCGAGTGCGGCGGCGTCCACCACGACGAAGCTGTCGCCGCCGTAGGCGACATCCGCCTTCAGCGTAGGAAATCCATCAACATCCAGCGTAGCGTCCAGTTTGTAGGCGAACGACGGCACGTTGGTGATCTGAACGCGCTCGACCTTGCCGCTTGCGCAGCGCGCACGCACCCGCACCAGGCCGCCGGGAAACTCGATCGCCACCACGGTCTCCGGTTCGCGCATCTCTACGATTCCGGTTTCCAGCAACACGGTGGCGACGCACATCGAATTCGAGCCTGACATCGGCGGCACTGTCGCCGGCTCCATGATGATGCAGCCGGCCTGGGCCTCGGGATGCTTGGGCGGCACCAGCAGGTTGACGTGCCTAAACACGCCGCCGCGCGGCTCGTTCAGCAGGAAATCCTTCAGCCCGCCGTCTCGTTCGATGAAACGGGCCTGCTCCCAGAGGGTGTCTCCTGGCGGCGGCGCCACGCCGCCGACCACGACGTCGCCCACCTCGCCCTCGGCGTGGGCGCAGACGATGTGAATGATTTTGCTGCTGCGCATGCCGGCCTCCCGCGTTCCGGCATAGCCGATCCCACTCCTGGGGGCGACGCCGCCCTGGCGGCTGGCGCGGCGGGCGCTATAACGCGGCCCATGAGCGATTTGACCGAAGACCAGACGCTGATCGTCGAAACCGCCCGCAGCTTCGCCCAAGACCGGCTCCGCCCAAACGCGGCGCGCTGGGAGGACGAGGGCCTCGATCGCGGCGTGCTGGAGGAACTCGCCGCCCTTGGTTTCGGCGGCATTTATGTGCGCGAAGATTTCGGCGGTTCGGGTCTGACGCGCCATGACGCCGCGCTCATCTTCGAAGAATTGTCGCGCGGCTGCGTGGCGACGGCGGCGTTTCTGTCGATCCACAACATGTGCGCGTGGATGATAGACAGCTTCGGCAATGACGAGCAGCGCGCCGCTCTGTTGCCGAAATTGACGACGATGGAGACGATCGCATCCTATTGCTTGACCGAGCCGGGCTCGGGCTCGGATGCGGGCGCTCTGCGCACCACGGCAAAGCCCGATGGCAACGCACACTACGTCATGAACGGCTCGAAAGCATTCATATCAGGCGCCGGCTTCTCCGACCTTTATGTCGTGATGTGCCGCACCGGCGAGGACGGGCCGAAGGGTGTCTCAACAGTCATGGTGGAGAACGGCAGCAAGGGCCTCGCCTTCGGCAAGATGGAAGACAAGATGGGCTGGCGCGCTCAGCCCACCGCCATCGTCAGCTTCGAGGATTGCCGCGTGCCGGTCGATAATCGCATCGGCCCAGAGGGCGAGGGCTTCAAATACGCGATGAAAGGCCTTGACGGCGGACGCCTCAACATCGCCGCCTGTGCGCTCGGCGGCGCCCAAGACGCCTTCGACCGCGCGCTCGCTTATGTTCAGGAGCGCAAGCAGTTTGGCAAACGCATTGCTGATTTCCAGAACACGCAATTCACGTTGGCCGACATGGCGACAGACCTTGCCGCTTCGCGCGCGCTCTTGCACCAGGCCGCGCGCAAGCTCGACGCCAAGGCCCCGGACGCCACCAAATATTGCGCCATGGCCAAGCGCTTCGTCACCGACACAGCGTTTAAGGTCGCAGACCAGGCGCTGCAGTTGCACGGCGGTTACGGCTATCTCGCCGACTATGAGGTCGAGCGCATCGTCCGCGATCTGCGCGTGCATCGCATCCTCGAGGGCACCAACGAAATCATGCGCGTCATCGTCGCGCGCGATCTGCTGAAAAATTAGGGGGAGTGTATGCCGCGCGACATGAAGGCCGAAGGCGAGATGATCCGCAAAATCCTCCTAACGGAGTGGAACCCGATCGGCGCCGGCGCCACGGCGGAGCAGTACGAATTCTTCGTGTGGCCGATCCAGAAGCGCCTGATGTCCGGCGTGCCGGGGGAGGCGCTCGCGAAATATTTGAAGTGGGGCGCCGATGAGCTTGTCGGCAAGCCTGTCCCCGAGGCCAAGGTTCAGCGTACGGTGCAGCAATTGCTCGCGCTCAAACTGGCCGACACCGAACCCAAATATCGTTCGTGACAGTGCAGGGCGTGCGGCGCGGTCGACAGAAGGGCGGCGCCGGACTTGGTTGGAGCGGGAGGTGACGCATGATCTTGCGCGCGATGGGCTTGGGCTTCGTGCTGTGGCTGGCCGTGGCCGCCGCCTTCCGCTTTGCCGGCCACATGTTCTTCCTGCCCGATGAAACGCCGCGGCTGATCGCGTTTCTGTCCGCGCCGGTGCTGGGCGTCGCTGCGGCCATTCTTTGCCTCAAGCTTCTTCGTGAAGCGCGCGGCGATGAAGGCGAAGCCGCCATTGGCGTGGCGCTGCCGCTCATGTTCCTCAACGGCTTCGCTGCGCACGAATTCCCGCGCGCATTCCCAGCCATCGATCCGACGCTCGACGCCACGTTCGGTGCGTGGTCCCTGCTGTTCGCCGCCTCGATCCTGTTCACCGGCCTCAGCATGACCAAGCTCGCGCCCAAGGACGAGCGCTTGTGAGGCGCCGCGAAGTGCTTGCCGGCGGCGCCGCCCTTGCTGGATGTGCGAGCATGAACGCGCAGCCTTCTTCTGTCCGCCCGTTGGTGATTGCGCATCGCGGGGCCAGCGGCGAGCGGCCCGAGCACACCATGGGCGCCTATCGCCTCGCCATCGCGCAGGGCGCCGACTACATCGAACCCGATCTGGTGATGACGCGCGACGGCGTGCTGGTCTGCCGGCATGAGAATGAGATTTCCGAAACCACCGATGTCGCCACGCGCACGGAATTCGCCTCGCGCCGGCGTGAACAGACGGTAGATTGGACAACCACGACCGGCTGGTGGACTGAGGACTTCACGCTGGCGGAACTCAAAACGCTGCGCTGCAAGGAGCGTATGCCACAGCTTCGGCCTGCCAATGCGGCTTATGACGGGCGCGACGAGATACCGACGTTCGCTGAGGTGCTGGCGCTGGCGCGCGAAGCCGGCGTTGGCGTCTATCCGGAGTTGAAGCACCCGAGCTTTCTTCAAGCGCGCGGGCTCGATCCGGTAACGGCGCTCGTCCACGATGTGAGGACCGGCGGCGCCGACATCATCGACCGGATTTTCGTGCAATGCTTCGAGATCGGCGCGCTGCGCACGTTGGCGAGCATGTCGTCGTTGCGTTGGCGCTGCGTGCAGCTGGTCGAGGCGTATCGCGGGCCCTGGGATCGGCAGGATTTATTCTCCGCCGATTTGCGCAGTGACGAGGGCCTCGCGGCGATTGCGGAATATGCGGTGGGCCTCGGGGCGGCCAAGGGGCTCGTGCTGAGCGGCGAAGATGAGGCGCCGGCGCAGTCGGATCTCGTCGCGCGCGCGCATCGCGCCGGACTCCTCGTTCACGCCTGGACCTTCCGGGCCGAAAATCATTTCCTGCCGGCGGAGCTGCGGCGCGGCGAAAACCCGGCGGCGCATGGCGACCTCGCTGCCGAGCTGCGCGCATTCTATGCCGCTGGAATCGATGGCGTGTTCTGTGATTTTCCAGCGATCGCCGTGGCGGCGCGCGCTTAGGCGACGCGGCGCATTTGCCGGTTGAGGATCGGACGTTGCGCCTCGATCAGATCCTGCGTGACCTGCGCGCGCGTTCCTGCATCGGGGATCGCCAGCAGATGCACTTCCTGAGCGCCCAGATGGCTCGCGGCTTGCCACATCGTGTGCGCGCGCAACGCGTCGGCGAAGCTGTCGGCGGCGGAGACCAGCAGGCAGATTGGCCCGCCCCATTCACGATCCTGTGGATTGTGCGGCTTCACGAACATGTAGACGCCGCCCACCGGCTCCCATGAACGCGCAGCGCGCGCGACGTCGAATTCGTACCAACGGCCGCTCGCACCCTGCCAGGAATAATTCACAGCGCCCTCCGCCCGCACCCGTCCAAGTGTGTAAGCGTAAGGTGAGTCGCGCGCCTCGAAAGCGGCGGACGTCAGGGCGCGGGGTCGATGTCCACAGAAGCGGCGTGGGTCGCGTCGAAATAGGCGGGCCAGAAATCGTCCATCGCTGCGGCTTGGCGCGCGGCGTGATCGGGCCTGTCGATGGGAACCAGACGCACGCTGACGCGGGCGAGATCGGCCGGCGCCGCGGCGGCGTCGCGCCGCCAGGCTGCATAATCGGCGCTCGCCGCGTAGTGCGAAAACCCGCCCGGCGTGTGTTCGAGAAAATCCGACACCAGCACCAGGCGCCGCGTCGCGATCTCCAGTCCAAAATCGGGATCGGCGGCGGCGGCGCGCAATGCGGCGAGGATGGGCGAAGCGCGATTGGGCCCGCCCGATTGCGCACTACGCAAGGCCGCAGCAAGCGCATCGGCGAAATCCGCATCCCACGCCTCTTGCGCCATGCGCGGATTTTGCACGAACGGATTGGCGTCCTCGGGCGGCAGCGGCAGGCATTTGGAAAACAGAATAGCCGGCTCCTGCGGCCGGCGCGTGTTGAGCCGCATCAGCGTCAGCCGGTCGAACCGCCCCAGGCGTGCGCGTTCTTGCGCGGCTACCGCTTCGAGCTTTCGGCGGTGACGCGTTTCCAGCCGGTCGGTCGAATCGATCAGGATGATGGTGTGCGCGGCGATCGGCCTGTCACTGCGGCACAGCGTTTCCGGATCGGTGGGCGGCGGGCGCAAGGCGATGCCGGCATAAGCGAACGCGCCCAACACGCCGGCGACGACAACGATGAGCGCTGCGCCGAGCAGCGATTGCCCGCGCGCCTTGCGGTCGCGCCGCCTCATGCAGCGCCGGGCTGGTTGAGCCGCGCCGTCGCGGCATCGAGTTCCGCCAACAAGCCTGAGAGCGCCTCGGCGGCGTGCGTCTGTGCTTCCTCCAGCCGGGCGCGGGCGTCGTCGATCAAGCCGGCGCAGGTCGCCAGCGCGTCGAGCGCGGGTCCGGCGGCCGGCGGCGCCGCGCCGAAATAGACGGGGGCCGGCGTCGTGCGGCTGGCCAGATTGTCCTGCCGATAGAGTTGAATTGCCGCCGCCGCCGCGTCGTCGATCTCGCGCGCTTGGCGGTCGAGCGCGGCCATGTCCTGCGCTGTCGCGTCGAAGGCGCGATGCATCGCCTCGAACTCGGCGCGCATTTTCTCGAGCCGCGCGTTGAGCGCATTGCGGGCGGTATCGACGGGCTGCTCGAGGTCAAGCCGCGCTTCGGCGCGGAAATCGGAGAGCGCATCGCTCGCTTCGCGCGCCGCGCGGTCCATCTTGCCGTAATCGGGATAGGGATCGTCGAACCCCGAATAGCCCTTGAGCGTGGCGAACACCCAGACGCCGGCGCCGAGCATGAGAAGGATGATCGCTTGCGGCGATTGCAGCTGCAGCAGCGACCAGAGCTGGAAGCTCGCATCCGAGCCGCGATCGGGCAGCGTGCCGGAGAGCGCCGCCAGCGTGTCACGCCAATCGGCGGCGAAGAGGTTGAGCATCAGCGCCAGCGCCGCCAGCGCGGCGAAGCCCAGCCCGCCCGCGCTCTTCAGCATTGGATTGACATGCTGCAGGTAGCGCAGTCCCAAGAACCCGGAGAGAAACCCCAAGGTGACATTGGCCCCCGATAGCCCAACCGCGACGATGGCGCCGCCGAGCAGGCCGCGCGCATCGTCCTCCGCGAACAACGCCGCGCTGAAGAGCGCCTCGAACAGCGCGGCGGCGAACAGCAACCCCGTCTGCAGCACGGGCGAGTTCGGATAGTGCGCGCCGCGGCGCAGCCGGTTGGCTTGCTTGAAGGCGTCGAGATCGCCGCGCGCCTGGGCCGCGCGCTCGGCGGCGTCGGCCCAATCGTGCGCCAAGCGCCCGGCCGCCTGCTGCAGCGCCAGTCGCGCATCGAGCGCGGGGCCGTTGAAATCCTGTAGCGTCGGCGCCAGCGCCCGCAGCCGCCGTTCAGCGTCGGTTTTTGCGCTGTGGCGCTGCTGGTCCACGCGCGCGCGTTCGCCGGCGGCGGCGTGCAGCACATCCTGCTCCACTGCCGAGAGCTCCTCGGCGTCGCTGCGGGGCTGGTTGCGCGCCCCGTCATCGCGCGCGCGGCGGCGCACATTGAGGCGCTTGTCCAGCGTTTGCGCGCTCAATGCCGGCTTGCCTGCCTGGGCCTTGCTTTGCCCGCCATCCATCGCCCGGCTCCCGCCCGCACTAAACCGCGTCCGCGCCGCGCCGCCAAGGGCGCTTGGCCCGCACCAGGGCGAACCGCTATCAGAGAGCCGTGATGACCCAAGCGCCAGACGCCGAACGCAAGGAATTGCTCGCCATTGCGCGTGAGGCTGCTGCGCTGGCGGCCGCGGCGCTGCTCGCGCATCGCGCCGAATGGGCGGTGATCACCGGCGGCGCCGGGCGTGAGGTGAAAATCGACGCCGACGTCCGCGCCGAAGCGCTGATCTTGGAGACATTGGCCCGGCGCGCGCCGTTCCCGATCATTTCAGAGGAAAAGGGCCGCATCGAGGGCGCAGGCGCCTATGTCTGGGCCGTCGATCCGCTCGACGGCAGCGTCAATTATCTGCGCGGCTACCCGCATTGCGCCGTTTCGATAGGATTGTTGCGCGAGGGCGAGCCGGTGTTGGGCGTCGTCGATTGTTTTCTCGCCGGCGCGAGCTTTCATGGCTTGGTTGGCGAAGGGGCTTGGCTCAACGGTGCGCCGATCGCGGTCTCCGACATCGCCGATCCGAAGATGGGGATTCTGCAAACCGGCGTGCCGGCGCGCGCCAGGACCGACGCATCCGCGATGGCCGCCATGAGCCGGCTCATCACGCAATGGCAGAAGGTGCGCATGATCGGCTCGGCGGCGACGGCGCTGGCTTATGTCGCCGCTGGCCGCGCCGAGGCATATCGCGAATCCGGATCGATGATCTGGGACATAGCCGGCGGCTGCGCGTTGGTGCGCGCCGCGGGCGGGCTTGTACGCATCGAAGGCGTGCTCGATGCGCCGCTTGAGGTCGCCGCAAGCAACGGCCGTGCGCCGCTGCCTGACTAACCCCACTCCGCAAATTACGCCGCCCAGCCGTACGCCGCTCTCCTGCGCGGCCTCGGTGAGCTCTGCGTCGAAGGCGGGGCCGTTCATCACTGGTTTGAGCGCGCTGGCGAGATCGGCTTCGACGAACTCGCGCACATCGCGCTCGTCACGCTGATGCACCAGGACGTGGGTCGCGCCCAGCAATTGCGCTTCCGGCCATTGCTCGTGATGAGCCAGGCGCTTGGCCAGATTGCCCGTCCGCGAAAGGAAAAGCGGCGTCCAGCCGCGCCCGAGCGGGCCGGGACGGGCGAAGCAATAGACAGCTGGGGCGTCCTCGAACGCATCGGTCGGCCGATGCACGTTGAAGCGGTGCAAACGGCCGGACTCGCCACGGAAAATCACTTCGCTCATCGTTGCCCCCAGTCAGATGTTCAGCTTATGTTCTGAAAGTAGCCGAGTCAGATGTTCTTGTAAAGTTCCGTTTTCCATGTTGCTGGCGGAACGAGGTTTTTCTCCCCACCTTTGCGGAATCCGGCCCCGCCTGCGATCATGAGAACGATGCCCCGCACCGCAGAACCCAAGCATTGCGCGCACGGCCATGGCGCGCACGACCGCGCCGAGCATTTGCGAGCGGCGGAGGCGCTGTGCGCCGAGGCCGGCGAGAACCTGACGCCGTTGCGGCGCAAGGTGCTGGAGCTGCTGATCGATCAGCCGGGGCCGGCGAAGGCCTATGATCTGCTGCCGCAACTGGATTCCGAGACCGCCAAGGCCAAGCCGCCGACGATCTACCGCGCCCTCGAATTCCTAACCCGCATGGGGCTCGCACATCGCATCGAAAGCCTCAATGCGTTTGTCGCGTGCGATGTCGGGGCTTGCGGCCGCTCCACGATGTTCCTGATCTGCGACAGCTGCGGCCGCACCGAGGAATTCGACGCCGGCCACGCTCTGGTGGACCTAGCTGACGCCGCCAAACGGGACGGCTTCGCCATCACCCGCACGACGATTGAGGCGGCGGGGCGGTGCAGCGCGTGCCAAGCGGCGTGAGCCCGCCGCCGCTGCTTCCTGCGCTGCTCTATCAGGGCAGCGTCAACACCTGGGAATGCGACGAAGGCGGGCACCTCAACGTTCGCTTTCATGCCGAGCGGGCGATGACCGGGCTGGCGCATCTGGCGCGCCACTTGGTCATGCCGGACGCCTTTGCGGAAACTGGCGTCGCGACGATGCTGCCCGTCGATCTGCACGTGCGCTTCCACAATGAGGCGCGCCCGGGCGAGCCGCTCAATATGCAGGGCGCGGTGATCGAACTTGGCGAGACAGATGCGACCGTGTGCCTCGACATGCGCCTTAGCGACGGACGTCCCTCAAGTGTCTTTACGTTGCGGGTGGCGCACGTCGTCGCCCGCGATCTCAGACCTTTTCCCTGGTCCTCGCGCACGCGGGCGGCCGCGGCGGTCTTGACACGCCCGCTGCCCGAACACGCCACGCCGCGCTCGATCAACGTGCTGCAGGCGCCCGCGCCGGGCGCCACTCTTGCGCGCGCGCAGGAATTGGGCGCGATACGCATCGGCGCCAGCATGGTTTTGCCCGATCAATGCGATGCCTTTGGGCGCCTGCGCGCCGAGCATGTGTTCGGACGCGCCTCCGATTCCGTGCCGAACCTGCTGGCGCAATGGCGCCGCGATCTAGCCGCGGGCGCATCGCAAGCCAAATCAGAAGCCGCGGGCGCGGTGGTTGAGGCGCGCATCCATTTCCGGCGCTGGCCGCGCGTGGGCGATTTGATCGAGATTTATTCCGGCGTCGTCGAAGCCGCAGGCAAGACGCTCCGTTTGACGCATTGGTTCTGCGATCCCGAAAGCGGGGCGGCTTGGGCCAGCATGGAAGTGGTGGCGCTCACGTTCGATACGGTGACGCGCAAGGCGATGGCGCCGTCCGACGCCGTTCTCGCGGCGATGCAGCAGCGGCTGGTGAGGGGCCTGACCATCTAAGCGAAAACGGCGCCGCGTGGAGCGGCGCCGTTCCGTTCTCAGCGCGAGGTGCGCGGCCGCGGTGTCGGCCGCGGCGGGCCTTCGCCTGCGCCCGGCCGCTCCAGCGTCGGCAGGGCGGCGGCGCTTTCGGCCGCGCGCGCCAGCTGGATGAATTCGGCGCGCCAGCCGAATTCGTCTTCGCCACGCGCGCCTTGCGCCAGCGCGATCACGTCGTCCCAGCCATAATCTTGGCCGATATAAGCGTCGCCGCGCAGCAGCTGCCCGTAGCCGGCCACGGCCGTCGCCCAGCGCACGTATTGCGGCGCCTGCGCCAGCGAAGACGCTGCGTCGGCGTTGGTGATCGGCCGTTCGATAAGGCGGGAATCGTCTTGCCCCGGCAATTTGTAGCGAATGCGAAGGAAGGCGAGTTCATTCGCGGCGCCGGCCGGAGCGGCGGTCTGATCCTGGTAGCGCAGCGGATCATTGAAGGTGCGCCCGCCGACCGGGACGATCTCGTAGATCGCCGTCACCGAGTGCCCGGCGCCGATTTCGCCGGCATCGACCGCGTCATTATTGAAATCCTCGCGGCGCAGCATGCGCGTCTCGTAGCCGATCAGGCGATACTCGGCGACGCGGCGCGGGTTGAACTCCACTTGGATTTTCACGTCATTGGCGATGGTGAACAGGTTCGACGCCATTTCGTCGCGCAACACGCGCCGCGCTTCGTTGACGGTGTCGATGTACGTCGCCACGCCATTGCCGTTCTGGGCAAGGCGCTGCATCAGCGCGTCGTTATAATTGCCGCGTCCAAAGCCATAGACGGAGAGATAGATGCCGGTCTCGCGTTGGCGCGAGATGAAATCCTGCAATTGCTCGGGATCGTTGATGCCGACATTGAAATCGCCGTCCGTGCCGATGATGACGCGGTTGACGGAATTGCGGTCGAAATTCTGCTCCGCCAGCGCGTAGGCTTGGCGCAGGCCTTCCGCACCCGCCGTCGATCCGCCGGGCGTCAAAGAATTGAGCGCGGCGAGGATCCGCGAGCGTTCGTTGCCCGGCGTCGGTTCAAGCACGGTGCCGGCAGCGCCTGCATAAACGACGATGGCGACGCGATCGCGCGCATTCAGCTGGTCGATCAGCATGGCGAAGCTGCGCTGCAGCAGCGGCAACTTGTCCGGCGCGTTCATCGAGCCTGAGACATCCAGCAGCAGAACCAGGTTCAGCGGCGGACGCTCGCGCGGGACGATGTTGTAGCCTTGCAAGCCGATATGGACGAGCTGGCGGCCTTCGGCCCAGGGCGAAGGCGCGACCGTAACATGCGTTGCGAAAGGCTGCGTGCGGTCGCGCGGCAACGGGTAATCGTAGCGGAAATAATTGACCAGCTCTTCGATGCGCACGGCGTCAGCGGGCGGCAGTCGGCCTTCATTCAGGAAGCGGCGCACGTTGGCGTAGGACGCCGTATCGACATCGATCGAGAAGGTCGAAACTGGCTCTTCAGCGACGACGTGGATCGGATTGATATCGACATCTTCGTACTGATCGCGATCGACATCGCCCGGCATCGGCTGCGGATAAGCCTGTGGCGACGGCGCCGCCATGCGCGCCAGCGCGCCATAGCTTTGATCCATTGCGACGGGCGGTGGTGGAGGAGCGGGCGGCGGCGGGGGCGCTTGCTCCTGCGCTCTGGTGGGATTGCCATTGCCAGAGACGACAAGTTCGCCTTCGTCCCTGGACTGCGTGGTGCAGGAGACGAGCGCGAGCAGGCACAGCGCCAGCCCCGCGCGGCGGGTCTGTTTCGAGATCATGGACGTACCCTCCTCATCCGTCCGGACACGATGTTACAGTTCGTACAGCGGGCGCGATGAACGCGGCGCCTTTGCGGCGCAGGCGCGGCGATTTGCGCACCAAGCGTGCGCTCACGCGCCTGTGTGCATTTCTTACCGCACGCTCAGCGTCGATTGCGCTCGCGCTCGGCGAGGCGCCGTTGCTGCGGTATCCAATCGCGCACGATCTGCTCAAGAACCGACATCGGCGTTTCCCCGTTTAGGAGCACCGCGTCGTGAAAACCGCGCAAATCGAAATCCGGCCCCAATTCGTTGCGCGCCATTTCGCGGAGCCGCGCAATCTCGCGCCGGCCGATTTCGTAGCCGCAAGCCTGGCCTGGCCACACGATGTAACGATCCACTTCGCTGATGATGACGCCCGGCGCATCGCCGAGCGTGGTCAGCATATAGTCGATAGCTTGCTGCCGCGTCCAACGCTTGGAATGGATGCCGGTATCGACCACGAGCCGGACTGCGCGCCAGAGCTGCCAGCGCAGATAGCCGATGCGCCCGACCGGATCGTCCTCATACATGCCGATCTCATCAGCCAGTTCTTCGGCGTAGAGACCCCAGCCTTCGCCATAGGCGTTGAACGCCATTAGCCGCCGCAGCAGCGGAATCTGCGTCTGCTCCTGCGCCAGCGCCACTTGGAAATGGTGGCCGGGAACGGCTTCGTGAAAATCCTGCGTCGGCACATCGATGCGCGTCATCTCGGCGAGATTGCGCAGATTGATGAAATAGACGCCGGGCGTTTCGCCATCGAGCGAGGGCGCAGAATAATAGGCGCCGGCTTGTGTCGCCTCCTGCAACACCGGCACGCGCTGCACCTCAAGCCGCGCGCGCGGGAGCCGGCCGAAATATTGCGGCGCGCGCTCAAGCATGCGGTTCACGCGCGCCTGAACGTCGGCGATCAGTTGCGCCCGGCCTTCGTCGCTATCGGGATATTGGTAGCGTGGGTCGGCCGTCATCTGCGCCAGTCGCGCGCCAACGGGTCCCTCGGTGAGCCCGATCCGGCGCAGCGCGATGTCGAGTTGCGCGTTGAGCGCTTCGACGCGCGCGAGACCAATGGCGTGAATCTGATCGGGCGTGAGCTCGGTCGTCGTTTCGATGCGCAACGCCGCGCGGTAATAGGCGTCGCCATCCGGCAGCCGCCAGACGCCAGCGTCGTCGGTGGCGTTGGCGCGTTCGCTGCGTAGGAACGCGGCCGCGCGCTGGTGCGCTGGAATGACATGCTCGCGCATGATCTGCTCGGCGCGTCCGAGCAATTGCAGCGCGCGGCTCCGCGCCTGGCCCCGCCGCGCTGCATCCGTCTCGGCGGCGGCGAGGGCATCGAGCCGCTGCTGAAAGCTGGTGACGTAAGTCTGCGCCATCGGTGGAACCGACGCGGCGTCGTCCAGCAGCGCGATCGTGGCGTCGATGATGAAAAGCGGCGGACGCACGCCCGCGGCGGCGTCCGCGCGTGCGCGTTCGGTTTCAGCGTCGAGCGCATCGGCCACGGCGCGCAGGCGGGTCAGATAATCTTCGGCGTCAGCGACCGAGTTGATGAGATGCCGGCGTTCCATGAATTCGGGCAGCGTGAGGAAGGCGCTGTCGAGCTGGTTGAGCGCATAGGGCTTCACGCCTGCAAGCGGGGTGAAATCGCCATAGGTGAATTCTGCGCCCTGCGCGGCGTTCTCGAATTGGCTGGCAAGCACGGAATAGGTTAGCCGCGCGTCGGCGTTGAGCGCCTCCACATCGACGGCGCGCAACTCAGCCAGCCGGCGCAGCGCCGCCGTGCGGCGCGCCTCGACCGCCAGGGCGGAGCGATCGTCCAACCGCGCGTTGTAGGGCCCGCCCGCCGCCTCCTCGGACACACCGGCTTGGGTCGCCAGTTCAGGGCTGTCGCGCAGAATTTCGCGGGTCCAATCGACGACGCGCCCATCGAAAGCCGACATGGGCTGCGCCCCTCGCGGCCCGCACGCGGAGGCCGTCAAAACCGCGCCCAAGGCCAACGCCGCCCAGATCGGCTTCATGCCGCGCTCCCCTCGCTTCCAGATTCGCCGTTGCGCCCCGGGGATACGCGTGCGGGGTGTTGCTGAAAAGGAATTCATGGCCGCGCCATTTGCGCTCGACTGTTGCGGAGAGGCCGCTTTCGTGGTTGGACACCGGCCACAAAGGTAGGAACCTGCGGAGCACCCCATGACGATGGCAGGCGCCGGCGAACAGCAAACGCTCGGCCAAATTCTGTTTTACCGCCAGCTGGAGCCGCTCTCGGTAGAGAAGCACCGCGCGCTCGGCGTGAGCCAGGTGGCGAACCCGTTCTCGTTCTTGGCGGACACCCACCTCGTGCCGCTGACGGTCGATGAATTTGGCCTCGCGGCGGTGTGCTATCCGATCATTTTCGACACCCAAACCAAGACCCCGCTCGCGGTCATGGGGCTGCGGCCGGGCATGAATGTGTTCCTCGGCGCCGACGGCTCGCTCGACCCGGAAGTGTACCTGCCGGCGTTCGCGCGCCGCTATCCGTTCCTGCCGATCCTCACCGGCCAGCAACAGCAATCCGGCGACGGCGAGCGGGTGCTGGTTTGCATCGACCGCTCGGCCAAGATGCTTTCGCAGACGCCGGAGATGCCGTTCTTCGAAGGCGATCAGCCCTCTCGCTACACGCAGGACGCGATCCAGTTCTGCCGCGAGTTCGACATGCTGGGCCGCCGCACGCAGGAATTCGTGAAGCTGATGGATCAGCACAATCTGTTCGAGATGACGCCGCTGGCGCTGCCGCGCGCGAAGCCGGACGGCACGCCGGACGAGCCGCAAAAGATCGGCGAGTATCTGCGCATTTCGGAGCAGAAGCTGAACGCGCTGCCGAAAGACACCTACCTCGAGCTGCGCGATCGCGGCGTATCCGCGGTTATGCACGCGCACTTGTTGTCGCTCGGCCTGTGGCCCAAGATTCTGAGCCGCGCCGCGCGCATTCAAGCGTCGACGCCGCTGAGCTAGGCGTTACGGCGCGTTCCGCTCCAGCGCCGCGGCAAGTTTTCGAAGCAAGGCCGCCAAAGCCTCGCGCTCATTGGGCGCGAGGCTTTGCATAAGGGCGTTCTCGATCGCCATGTCCTCGCGGAACGCCGCTTCGATGCGCTTAACGCCCTCTCGGGTGAGTTCAACCGGCAGGCTTCGCTTGTCGTCGGCCGCATCGACGCGGCGGATCAGCCCGGCGCGCTCGAGGCGGTTCAGGCGATCCGTGAGCCCACCCGACGAAATCATCAGCGTGCGAAAAATCTCCGTCGGCCGTAGCCGGAATGGCGGTCCGGCGCGGCGTAACGCCGAGAGGACGTAGAATTCGCCCGGATCGAGCCCGTGCCGGGCCAGCGCCGCGTCGATGTCCTTGGCGGCGAGCCGGTTGATCCGCCCAACACGCGCCAGGATTGGCGCGCCTTCCAGGGGGACATCCGGCATCTCCCGTCGCCACTGAGCGTGAATGCGGTCGACGTGGTCGGCGGGGATTTTGGCGGGCACGGCAATCACCATGCCAGAGTTTGTCTTGACATCAAGGCATCTCGCATTATCTTGATGTCGAGATAAAAGAGGCCCGCCTATGAATTTGACCGCAACGCCCATCGTCGCCGCCGACGCGCCGTGGATCCCGTTGTCTCCGGGGGTCAGTTTCAAGCCGCTACGCTTTGGCAAGCGCGGGCGCTCGCTTCAGCTTCGTGTGGAGCCCGGTGTTCTGGTTCCGCCGCATCGGCATACCGGGGCGGTGCACGCCTTCAATCTGAGCGGCAGCCGGGAGTTGGTGGAGAAGGGCGAAATCGCCGGCCCCGGCGCCTACGTTTACGAGCCGCCGGGCAACGTGGATTCATGGCGTGCTGTCGGCGAAGAGCCCTGCGTTGTGCTCATCAATCTGACCGGCCGGGTGGAGTACATCGATGAAAACGGCGCGGTGGCTGAATTCACCGACACCGACAAGCTCTACGCCACATATTTGACGTGGTGCGCCTTAGAAGGCGTGCAACCGGGCGTGCTGCGAGACGAATTGTATCCTTGACGCGCTGGAGGCGAGCCTGCCCCTAACGGGCAGTGTTTGAGCAAAGGTGACAATGCCGTTTCGCTCTCTCTTTGCCGGTTTTGCGGTATGTTGGCTGGCGCTTGCGCCGCCCGCCGCGGCGCAGCTCGGCGGCGAACGCAACGTCCAGACGGAGCTTGTCTCGGTGCGTGCGTCGGTCGCGCCCGGCGAGCGTTTCACCGTCGCCCTGCGCCAGATCATCAACGAAGGCTGGCACACCTATTGGCTCAATCCCGGCGCAGCCGGCGAGCCCGCGGAAATCACCTGGACTGCGCCGGCGGGCCTGCAAGCCGGTGCGATCCAATGGCCCACGCCGCACGCCGTCGAAGCGGCCGGGCTTTGGAACTACGGCTATGAAGACGAGGTGCTGTTGCCGTTAGAGGTGACGGCGCCCGAGAGCCTCCGCCCAGGCGACGATCTCACGCTCACCGCCGATGTGTTTCTCGTCGTTTGCTCCGAAGATCTGTGCATCCCGGAGGAAAGCGTCGTCACGCTGACGCTGCCCACCGCTGCGCAAGGAACCGACGATCCGCAATGGTCGCAGCGCATTGGTGCGCAATTGGCCGCTGCGCCCCGCGCCGACGCCGGCATCGAAGCACGCATCACCGCTGGCGATCCGGCTACGTTGAGCGTCGCCTACGCCGGCGCCGTCGAAGACCCTTATTTCTTTCCGCGCAGCCGTGACGCGCTCGATTACGGCGTGGCGCAGCGCGTGAGCGTGGGCGCGCAGGGCTTCGCCATCGCGCTGGCGTCTGGTGTCGAGCGTTTGGGCGACGCGCCGCTTGAAGGCCTCATCACCTTCACCGACGCTCAGGGGCAAACGCACGCTTACGAAATCGCCGCCCAGCCCGGCGCGATCCTGCCCGGCGCGCAGGGCGCGCCCGCCGCCGCCGCCCCGTTGGCCGCGCCCGCTTTGCTCGCTGCGCTCGCCTTCGCCTTCATCGGCGGTCTCATCCTCAACATCATGCCCTGCGTGTTGCCGGTGCTGTCCGTGAAAGCGCTCTCGTTCGCCGGCGGCGTGCAAGCGGGCGAAGCGCGCCGGCATGGGCTTCTCTACGCCGCCGGGGTGCTGACGACTTTCCTCGCGCTCGCCGCGCTCCTCATCGCGCTGCGCAGCGGCGGGCAGGCGATCGGCTGGGGCTTTCAGTTCCAGTCGCCGATTGTCACCGGCGCTTTGGCGCTGCTGTTCTTCGCCATCGGCCTCAATCTGCTCAATGTCTTCAGCCTTGGCGGTTCGCTGCAGAATGCCGGCGCCGGCGCCGCATCGCGCGGCGGCGACGCCGGCGCTTTCTTCACCGGCGCGTTGGCGGTGGTCGCGGCCACGCCGTGCACGGCGCCGTTCATGGCCGGCGCCATCGGCGCAGTGCTGACGCAATCGGCCGGGGTGACGCTCCTCGTGTTCGGCGCGCTCGCGCTTGGCTTCGCTTTGCCGCTGACGCTGCTGCACTTTGCGCCAGGCCTGCAGCGGCTGGTGCCTAAGCCTGGCCTCTGGATGGAGCGCGTCAAGCAAGTGCTGGCGTTCCCGATGTTCGGCGCAGCGATTTGGCTCGCCTGGGTGTTGACCGAGCAGAGCGGACCGCTCGGCGGCGCAGCGCTTTTGAGTATCGCTGCGGCTCTCGGCTTCGCACTTCTTGCGGCGCGCTGGGGCGTGCGCTGGCGCGCCGTAGGCGCCGCGGTGTTCTTGGCTACGGCGCTTATCGCCTGGCGTCCATTGGTTGGGGAGCGCGACGAAGCCACGCTCGTCAGCGAAGCCTGGAGCCCCGCGCGTGTTTCCGAATTGCGCGGCGAGGGCCGCGGCGTGTTCGTCAATTTCACAGCCGCTTGGTGCGTCACCTGCAAGGTAAACGAGGCGGCCGTGCTTCGAAATCCAGAAATCGCTGCGCTCTTCAGTGACGAAAACGTTGCGTACTTGACCGCCGATTGGACCAATCGCGACGCCGAGATCGCCGCGGCTTTAGCCGCGCATGGCCGCGCCGGCGTGCCGCTCTATCTCTACTATCCGCCGCAAGGCGATGTGCTTGTGCTGCCGCAAATGCTAAGCGAAGAGCTGATGCTGCGCACGATTATGGGAGACGCCTCATGATTTCTCGTCGGACAATGCTTTTGGGCGCCGTTGCCGTGGTCGGATTGGCGGGCGCCGCCTATTACGGATTTTCCCAACCCGCCGAAGCGGCGGTCGAAACCGGCGCCGCGGCGCCGGATTTTTCGGTGCAGGACGCAAACGGCCAGACCCGCACCTTGAGCGAGTTCGCGGGCCGCACCGTGGTGCTCGAATGGACCAATGACGGCTGCCCGTACGTGCGCAAATTCTATGACGCCGGCGCGATGCAGACGCTGCAGCGCGAAGCTGCTGCAGATGGCGTGGTTTGGCTGCAAGTGATCTCGTCCGCGCCGGGCGAGCAGGGCCACCACGATGGCGCCGGCGCCCGCGCGCGCGTCGAGCAGGACAATGCCGCCCCCGCTGCAACCCTACTTGATCCCACCGGCGTCATGGGTCGCGCCTATGGCGCACGCAACACCCCGCATATGTACGTCATCAATGCGGAAGGCCAGTTGGTCTATCAGGGCGCGATTGACGATCGCCCCACAGCGCGGCCGTCCTCGCTCGAAGGCGCCACCAACTACGTTGAGCTCGCGCTCGCTGACCTCGCTGCGGGCCGGCCCGTCGGCATTTCCGAAACGACCGCCTATGGCTGCTCTGTGAAGTACGCCTGAAGAGGTACGGGAGCCGCCGATTTGGCGGCTCCCGTTTCAGTGGAGGGGTCAGTCGGTTGCGCTGGCGCGCTTCCAAGCCCAGGTGATGCCGATTGCCGGCGGCGCGATCAGCAGTGCAAGTTCAAACAGCAGTGCGGGCAAGCCGCCGAATTGCAGATAATCGCCGAACGCGACGTTGAAGCTTGCCAAGCCATTCTCGGCGGCGCCGCCGAGCGTCGATGGTATCAGCGTGAGCAGCATGAAGGCGTCGAACGCGACGATGAAGTAGTTGCGCGGGCCCGCGCGATTGAGCACTGCGATACAGGCGCAGGCCAACGCGCTCGCAAGCACCGCGAATGCGAAGATCGCGACCTCTGCGCCGCGATCAGCATGCACAAGCCCCTGCACGTAGCCCGGATAAGTAGGGTCGAGCGCACCGCGAAACGGCGCCGCTGCGTTCACGAACGCCATCGGCAAGTGCAGGATGCCGACGATCAAGGCGGCGATGGTCCATTGCCGTCTTATCGCGCAGGCGATGAAGACCAGCGTGCAAAGACCCATCACGCCGAAGCCGACACTGGCCCAGTTCACGGCTGCAAAATCCATGGCGGCCTAATTATCCACTGGGATAGTTAAGCGCAAGCGCCGTTCGTCGCTTTGCCGTCAGCGCGTCTCGGCGATCTCGGCATTGGCCGCCTCGGCCGCCATCGGCGCGAGCAGGATGGCGTCGTCGAGCAGCGCGCGCAGTTCGGCGAAGGCGTGGTCTCGCGCGCCGGAATCGCTGGCGGCTTGGAACTCAGCGGCGCGCGCGTGCGCGTCCTCGGAAATGCCGCGGAAGATGCAGGGGAGGTCCTGCGTGACCCCCGCACTGCGCAAGGCGTCCGAGAGCTGCATGGCGTCGGCGGAGAAGTCCTCAAGCCCGGCGAGGAAGGCCGGGGTCATCTCGGTTTGCGCCGTAAGCGCACGGGCGTCGGCCTCGACCTCCTGCGCCAAGCCGGGAATGTCGGTCAGCGTCAGAGCGGTGAATGCCAAAGCGAGACAGGCGAGCATGGTAAGGCTCCTTCCCCAACCAGGTGAACGCCGGGGGGTGCAAGGGGCGCGCCATTGGGCTAGCAGGTGCGCGCAAGGGGAGGCTGCGGCCAAGATGGTGAACGCGACGCAGGAAGTGGTGTTGAGCCAGTCGGGCGGGCTGACGCTTGACGCGATCGAGGCGGTGGCTGTGGGGCGCGCCAAGGTCTCTCTCGATCCCGCCGCGCGCGACGCCGTGGCCGCATTTCGCGCGCGCGCGGAGGCCGAGATCGCGCGTCAGCCGGAGAAGCCGGTCTATGGTCTGAACACCGGCTTCGGCAGCAATTTCCGCGACAATGTCAGCGCCGCCGATCTGTTGCAGCTGCAGCGGAACTTGATCCTTTCCCACTGCGCCGGCACGGGCGAGCCAGCGCCTGCGCCCATCGTGCGCGCCACCATGCTAATGCGCGCCGCCTCGTTGGCGCGTGGACGCAGCGTCGTGCGTCCGGTTTTGATAGAAACGCTGATCGCCATGCTCAACAACGGCGTGACGCCCGCCGTCCCGCGCTATGGCAGCGTGTCGGCCAGCGGCGATCTTGCGCCCTTGTCGCATATCGCCGCCGTGCTGATCGGCGAGGGCCGCGTGGTGCAGGATGGCCGCGCCGTGCCGACGAAGGATTATCTCGCGAAGAATCCCGGCGCCTTCACGCCGGTTACGCTGCAAATCAAGGAGGGCCTCGCCCTCAACAATGGCTGCCAATATTCCAATGCGTGGGGCGCGCTCACCGCGCAGATGATGCGGCGCCTCATGCAGGCGGCCGTGCTCAACACGGCGCTCGGCGTCGAGGTGATGCGCGGCATGGGTCGCCCGTTTCGCGCCGATCTGCACGCGCTGCGTCCGCATCCTGGCTCGCAGGCGGTAGCGCGCTGGGTTTATGAGCTTCTCGACGGCTACGCGTTCAAGGACGTGCCGACGGAAACCAAATACGCCTACGACAAGCGCATCCAGGACCCTTACAATTTACGTTGCGCCGCGCAGGTGCTGGGGCCCTGTCTCGACCTGATAGAGCGCGCCGAGCGGACGTTGACCATCGAGGCCAACAGCGTCACCGACAACCCGATTGACCTCAACACCGCTGCCGATGATGGCTACGCGCTGGATGAGATCACCTCCGGCGGCCATTTCCACGGCATGCCGCTGGCGATCGATACCTATGGTCTGCTGCAAGCCGCCGGCGTGATGGCGCGCTTGGCCAATCTGCGCTGCGCGCGCATCGTCGATGCAAGCCACAATGGCGGCCTGGGTCCGCAAGTGCGCGGGCCCAAGCCGAGCGCCACGCAATCGGGACTCATGCTGGCGGAATATTCGACCGCCGGCCTCTGCAACCACATTTGGGGCTTGGCCTCGCCCTCGCACCTCATGTCGATCTCGACCGATTCCGGGCAGGAGGATCACGTCTCCATGGCCGCCAACGTCGCTATCCGCGCTTACGAGGCAGCCGAACGCCTGGCGGAAATCCTTGCAGGGGAAATGGCGTTCGCGGCGCAAGCAGCCCACGTTCGCAGCCAGGACGCGAAGGATGCCGGCCTCGCTCTTGGCGCGCGCACGCAATCTGCCCTAAAAGCAATCTCTGAGGTCTTTCCGCTCGTATTGGAAGACCGGGAACTGACGTGGGACATGCAGGCCTTGGCCGAGAAGGTGTTGAACGGCGAGATCGTGGCCGCGGCGGGCTATTCGTTCGCGCGACATTGATGCGCGCCTATGAAACGCGCCTTCGCGCGCGCCTCGCAATCAACGCCCAATCCGTTTTGAAAGTCCCGCCATGAGCAAGTCCGAGAACCTTGTCGCCGCCGAGAAGCCGCGCGGCTTCGCCGATAAACTGGGAGACGCCGCCGCTGCTGAGGAGCGCGTGGTGCAGGCCATCGGCCGCGTCTACGAAAATTGGGGCTTCGATCGCCTCGAGACGCCGGCCTTCGAATATACCGCCGCGCTCGGCAAATTCCTGCCCGACACCGACCGTCCGAACGAGGGCGTGTTCTCGGTCATGGATGACGATGCGTGGCTATCGCTGCGCTACGACCTCACCGCGCCCCTGGCGCGCTTCGCGGCTGAGAACTGGACCACGCTGCCGAAGCCGTTCCGCCGCTGGCAGACCGGACCTGTGTGGCGCAACGAGAAGCCCGGACCGGGACGCTATCGCCAGTTCACGCAATGCGACGCCGATACTGTCGGCACGGACAATCCGGCCGCCGATGCAGAAATGGTCGCCATGGCGGCTGAGGCGCTGGAAGCGGTCGGCGTCCCGCGCGACGGCTACGTGTTCAAGGTCAACTCGCGGCGCATCCTGAACGGCGTGCTGGCGGGCGTGGGCGCCAACAGCGAGACTGCGCGTCTCACCGTCATGCGCGCGATCGACAAATTGGATCGCGTCGGTGTCGAAGGCGTCGCCGCATTGCTGGGCAAGGGCCGCAAGGACGAGTCAGGCGATTTCACTAAAGGCGCTGAGCTCGACGCCGCCGCCGTGCGGCGCGTGATCGACTTCGTGACGCTGTCCACCGAAACCCGCGCCGGCGTGCTTGAGGGCCTCGCGCGCCTCGTCGGCGATACGGATGAGGGCAAAGCCGGTTTGGCTGAGCTAGCCGGTATCGACGCCGTGCTTGGCGGCTTGGGTGTCTCCGATACGCGCGCCCGCTTTGATCCCTCCGTGGTGCGCGGCCTCGAATATTATACCGGCGCCGTGTTCGAAGCCGAGCTCACCATGACGATCGTGGAGGAGGATCGTCCGGTGCGCTTCGGTTCGGTTGGCGGCGGCGGGCGCTATGACGATTTGGTTGCGCGCTTCACCGGCGAGCGGACGCCCGCCACCGGCTTCTCCATCGGCGTGAGCCGGCTTGTTGCTGCGCAAGCGCGTCTTGGCCTGGGCGAAGCATTCGCATTGGCGCCGCCGGTGATCGTTCTCGTCATGGATAAGGATCGCGTGGGGGATTATTTCGCGATGGCGAAAGAATTGCGCGATGCCGGCATTCGCGCGGAGGCTTATCTCGGCGGCGGCGGCATGAAGGCGCAACTCAAATACGCCGACAAGCGCGGCGCAGCTGTCGCGCTCATCGAGGGCGGCGATGAGCGCGCGAAGGGCATCGTTACACTGAAGAATTTGAAGCTCGGCGCGCAGATGTCGGCGCAGGCGGGTGATGATCGCGAAGCCTGGACCGAGGCGCGCAAGCTGCTGCAAGTGGAAGCGCCGCGCGGCGACATCGTCGCCGCAGTGCAGAAGATGCTCGGCAATCCGTAGCTTCGTCGCTTTCCCTGGGTGCGCAGTCTTGACTTAGATCGGGTCTGAGCCAGAGTTCGCGGCACGCCGCCAAGGCCTGCGTCGATGGCGGTCGCGTTTCAGGGAGGAAACGCCTCTTCAAAGACGACGCATGAGCGAAACGGCCGCGTCGATTTCGTCGGCGCGGCCGTGTTTTGTCCGCGGACGAGGATCGCATTGAGCTGCGGCATGCGCTGGTTTCCGTTGTTTCTGGTTGCGCTGGCCGCGCCCGCCGCGGCGCAGGAGATCGTCGTCACCGGCGATCGCCGCGCGCAGGATGCCGCCCGCTTCGCCGGTTCGGCCGCGCGCCTTGATGCCGGAGCGCTGGCGCGTATCGACGCGCAGGTCGCTGCCGAGGCGCTCAATCGGCTGCCCGGCGTCGCCATCCATCGCAACAACGGCGTGGAGAATTTGCCCGCCATCCGTTCGCCCGTCCTCGTCGGTGGGCAGAGCGCAGGCTCGTTTCTCATTCTTGAGGACGGCGTGCCGATCCGCGCGCCTGGCTTCTCCAATGTCAATGCGCTGTTCGAGACCAGCCTCGATCTCGCCGAAAGCGTCGAAGTGATCCGCGGCCCAGGCAGCGCGCTTTATGGCTCGAACGCAGTGCACGGCCTTGTCAACGTCTTGACGCCGCCGGCCCGCCGCGATCCCAGCGAGAGCGACGGCGATTGCTGGGGCGACGACGCGCGCGCTTGGTCTTTGGAAAGCGCCGGCGTGAATGTGGGTTCGTTCGAGCGCTCGTCCATGCACATGCTTGCGCGCGGTGGATTTCGCCGCCCGGGCGGCCTCGACTGCATCGCCGAGGACGTGGAAGGGACGTTCTACAGCACCAGCCTGCCGACGCGTTTCCTCGCCGGCCTCAGCCTCGATCACGATGGCGGCTGGCGCGATCAATCCTCCGTCGATCAGCAGCACTTGCTTTTGGGCGCCGATTTGCGCCGCGGGCGCTGGGACATCGACACGCGCGCTGTGTTCCAGAACCTCAACCAGGAGACGGCCGGTTTCATCGTCGGCGCCGGCGCCTACCGGGACACCGCGCTTGCCCGCGCCAATCCTACGCCCGAAGCCTATCGCGATCAGCAGCTTGCGCGCATCCGCACGACGTTCGCTCGCCGCTTCGATGCGGTCGAGCTTCGCCTTACGCCTTATGCGCGCTGGATCGATGCGCAATTGCTGCAATCGTTCCTGCCTTCGCGCGCGTTGGAAGAGACGAGCCAAGCCGGCGCCGGTTTGCAGAGCGCGCTCTATTGGGATGTGCGCAGCGATCTGCTGCTCATCCTCGGCGCCGACGCCGATCTGACCCGGGGTACTCTGCGCGAATTCCAGTCGTTGCCGGATCAGCCGAACGGCTACACCCAAGGTCTGCATTACGATTACGCCGTCGATATGCGCGCAGCGGCCTTGTTTGCGCAGGCGCGCTGGGCCTTCGCCCCAGACTGGACCTTGAACGCCGGCCTGCGCGCCGAGCATGTCGCCTACGACTACGTGAACAGCGCGCCCGACGGCGACGTCGGCCGCTTCCGCCGCGGGCCGGATGGCAGCGACAGCTTCGATGCGCTCATGCCGAAATTGGGCGTGGTGTGGTCGCTTGGCGCAGCGGACACGCTCTATCTCAACTTTGCGCGCGGCGCGCGCCCGCCGCAGATTACCGATCTCTATTCGTTGCAGACGCAACAAACGCCGGGCGGCCAAGGTATCGAAACCACCGATAGCGTCGAACTCGGATGGCGCGCCGAACTAGGTCCGATCGCGGCCGGCGTTGCGCTCTATCATATGGAAAAGCGCGACACCGCGTTTCGAAACGCCGACGGCTTCACCGTCACCGGCGGGCGCACGCGCCACCAGGGCGTCGAGCTTTCAGCACGTGCGCCGCTTGGTGACGCGTTCGAATTGGCCGGCTGGCTCAGCTACGCGCGCCATACCTATCGCTTCGCCGATCCTTCCGGACGGGCGGGCGAAAGCATCCTCGCCGGCAATGATATCGATACCGCGCCGCGCTGGCTTTGGAACGCGCGTGCGACGTGGCGGCCATTAGAGCGCACGTCGCTTGAACTCGAATGGACGCATATGGGGCGCTATTTCACCAACGCCGAGAACACGCGGACCTATCCCGGGCACGATGTGCTCAACCTTCGTGCCGAATATGCGCTTGATGACGGCCTGACGCTCTTCGGCGCTATCCGCAATCTCGCGGACACAGGCTACGCCGAGCGCGCCGATTTCGCATTCGGCGCGGATCGTTATTTCCCGGGGCAGGAGCGCAGCTTCACGCTTGGTTTGCGCGTAGCGAGCTAAGGCTTCGCCTTCGGCGGATCTATATCCTCCAGCACGCCTTCGGATTCAGCGCGCTCCTCGTCGCGCGCGAGGTGACGATCGCTGGCGCGCCCCGCGCCGCGCAGCACCAGCGTCAAGACGGCCAGGCCTGCGAGCGCCGACATCAGTGAACCGCCCAGCACGCCGAAGCGCACAGGCGCCGCGATTTCGCCTTGCCCGAACGCAAGCGTGCCCACGAATAAACTCATAGTGAAGCCGATGCCCGCAATCATCGCCACGCCAATCATGGCGCCGGGGCTCGCGGGGAGGGGACGCTTCAGCAACGCCGCGGCGATGAAACTCGGCGCAACGATGCCCAGTGGTTTGCCAAGAAAGAGCCCCAGCGCGATGCCGGCCGCCACCGGATGCAGCAACAAATCGACGCCGGCGCCAGCGAGCGGCACGCCTGCGTTCACGACGGCGAACAGCGGCATGATGCCCAACTGCACCCACGGCTTCAGCGTATGCTCCGCGGAAATGAGCGGCGAAGCGCCGCCTGGTGCGCGCATCGGCACGGCCATCGCCGTCAGCACGCCCGCGATGGTGGCGTGCACGCCGGAAAGCAGCATGAAGCCCCACAGCACGATGCCGGCCAGCCAATAGAGCCACAAGGCTTTGACGCCGCCGCGATTCATGCCCAGCATGGCGAGAAACGTCACCACCGCGCCGCCCAGCGCCCAGCCCGTCAAGTGCTCGGTATAAAAGAGCGCGATGACGAGAATGGCGCCGAGATCGTCGATGATCGCCAGCGCCAGCAGGAAGAGCCGCAACCCCGGCGGCACGCGATTGCCGAGCAGCGAAAGCACGCCCACAGCGAACGCGATGTCCGTGGCCGCAGGGATCGCCCAACCCCGCGTGAAGGCCGGATCGGCGCTGCCGGCGATGGCGAGATAAATGATCGCCGGCGCCGCCATACCGCCCGCCGCGCCAACTATCGGCAACGCCGCCTCGCGCGGATTTTTGAACGGTCCCTCGATCGTCTCGCGCTTCAATTCAAGCCCGACATAGAGGAAGAAGATCACCATCAGCCCATCATTGATGACGAGGTGCCAATTCACCTCCTTGGCCACACCGCCAATGGCGAGCTGCGCGAACGGATCTTCGAGCACGTGATGCAGGCTTTCGGCGAACGGGCCATTCATCAGCAGGAACGAAACGATTGTCGCCGCCACCAGCAGATAGCCGGGCGTGGTGTCGCGATCCCAGAACGAAGCAGATGACGCAGTCATGCGGGCAACCTATGGCCGATCCCCGCGAGGGCAAGAAATTTAGGCGAGGCGCGACATTTTATCGGATCAGCGGCGGCGCTCGCTGCGGCGGCGTCGCCAGATTTGGCGCGCGTGCGAGCGAGGCGGGCTCATCCGGGGCCTGCAGTTCAAGCAACGCGAACAAGCGCTCATCGCGCCCGCGGCAGAGCGTGTTCGGCGCGCAGAACGAGCGGATGCGCGTGGAAAAGAAGAAGCGGCCGATCTCGTAGCGCACCGCGCTGACGCCGTTCTCCACATTGCCGCCTATGGCCAGTATCGCGCGCTCGCTTTCGTTCACGGCGACGACGAGATCGCAATGCATCTCCCCCTGTGCGCCGGATTCCTCGCGCCGCGCTGCGAGGTCGGCGCGATACTCGGCGCGATGCGCGCAGAGGAGGTCGCCCACGCGCGGCGCGCGGTCGGGGGCGCGCGCATGGTAGAGATGCGCAGCGCCGCCGTCGGACGCGGCGATCGCGGCGTCGACATAATCGCGATGCGCCCAGGAGCGCTGGAACGGCGCGGCGCCCGCTTCACACATCAGCCAGGAAATGAACGCCGCCGACCACGGCGTCCGCCAGCCTTCGACGCGCCTGTACGCGCCTGCAGCGTCGGCCCACGCCCTGTTTCGCTCGGCGATCTCGTAGCCGCCGATGTCCGCCACGCCGCTGCTGGCGACGCCGCTCAGCGCCGCCCAATAGCCGCCGATGGCGCCCATCAGCAGCGGGTCGTTTTCGTCATAGGGTTCCACGCTGAGGTCGCGCCCTGCCAAATCCGGGAAGCGCGCTGAGACATCGCCCGCACGGCGCGTGATCGGGTAGGAGAATCGCGCCCATTCCTGCACCGCGAGATCGACCAGGCGCTGGCGCAAGCCCGCTGCCGGCGCAGCAGCGCAGCCTTGCGCGGGCGCCGCCTCATAATGCGGGTGCTGCATGCCGTTGGCGTGCGCGCGCATCTCCAGCGCGCCGCGCGCGGATGGGTCGCCGGTTTGCGCCGCCGCCGGCGCAGC
>JBFWZB010000031.1:18580-33055 GCA_050185805.1 Hyphomonadaceae bacterium | reverse complement strand
GCCTCGCCCTCAAGACCGGCTCCTACTCGCTGATGCACCTGACGGTCGCCATCGCCGTCGCCTACGCCATCACCCAGGACTGGCGCGCGGCTCTGGCCGTGGGCCTGATCGAGCCCGCGGTGCAGACAGTCGCCTTCCTTTTCCACGACCGCGTCTGGGCGCGGATCGACCGGCGGCCTAGCCCAGCAACATAACCCGCTGCGGTTGCAGACTTATCCCCAAACGTTAATCTCGCTTAACCATGTCGCGGGGAGGCGGGGATGGAGAGCGTCGAGCAGACTCACGCCGTCCGTACGGCGCGTTTCGATCTTGCATTCTGGTGCTGCTTCTTTGGCAGTCTGATGCTCACCGCCCTGGCGACAACCACAGTTTTGCGCCCGCATCTCCTGACCACACAGCAAGAACTATCCCTCTTCTCTGTCGGTTGCGCTCTTCCGTTCTTGGCGACTTGGAGACGCGCAATCATCGATGGTCGTCTGCCTGCTACTCCGCTCGGGCAACCGAAACACGACCACATAACTGGTTGGGGTTTTCTCGCACTTGCCTTTGCAGTGTGCGTGATCGTTGCTCTCGCTGCCTGGGCGACGTCGGACGCTAATGCGGAGCGACAGATTGACAGTGAGTGGGGTGTCATCGTTGTTTTTGGCCTCGCCGTTGTCTTCATTCTAGCGGCGGTTCTTCCGCTAATCGGCAACGCCCTCGGCCCAAACCAAGTCAACAGACTCGGAATAGCGCTGTCGCCGCTGAGTTGGCTCGTTCGTCCGTTCGGAAGCGTACTGAGCTTCTTAGACAGCATACTGGTGTTTGCCGTGGCCGGCGGCGCCGGCGCCTCTCAACCTTGGCTGCTTGTCAGGTACGCGTTCTTGCTCGCATCCATCGTGCCTTGCGCTGTTCTTGGGTACTGGCTCCCCGCACCTTGGGGCCTGATTCCGATTGCGTGGGGCTTCATTGTCGCCATCTCGATTTCCCGTCGCTGGGCATGGATTGAAGACGATCGAGAAATCTACATGCTCAATCGGCGTTACAATGGCGCCCACGTCCGCGTTGGTTTTGCACAGGACCTTCGCGACGAGGCGCTCTTGAGCTTCATGTCCATGTTCTTCCTTGTGCCGTTGGCATTGAGGCAAGCGCATCTATGGTCGCTGGGGCTGGGACAGCCGCTGTTCAATATGGACCCGCAGAGCGAGATCAATCTTCTCGCATGGATCGGATACTACGGAACGGAGCTCGCAAAGGCTGTTCCGTTCGTTGATTGGGCGGAAATCTATCAGGTCGAGGGGCAAGCTCCGATCGAGGCTGTCAGCGCTGAATCGCGCCACGTGGTATTTGCGACGCGCATTGTGGTGGACCTGGTGTTTCTTGCTGCGCTGTTGCAGGCCTTATCGATCTCAGCACGCAACGCTAAGCAAATGGATCTCTTTAAAGCGGGGGTGATGGATCGCCTGGATCCCTTCATTGAACCGCGAGAATTCCGTCGCCTCGTTTCCCGCGACCCTTCGGGAACTTGGGCAGTTATCGAATCTGAGCTCTCGCAGTTTCCGAAGTATGACGCCATCCGCTTGGCGGAGCTCTCGGCGCCTGAGCACTACCCGCTCAATATCGCGGCCCGTGCATTACGCAAACGCGATGGTTCGGATGATTCCGCACGCTTTCACGAGCAATTGCTCGAGCGCGCCTTTCACAAGAAAAAAGACGCTGATGCTATCGATGAAGTTCTGACCGCCATTCGGATGACGGATTCCGCCATTGACGCGGACGACCTCGATCGAGTGAGAATTGAGCTAAACAACAAGCGTTCTATGAACGGCGTGCGAGAGAACATAGCGCGCCTACTGCTCCGAGCGGCGGACCCGAACGCCCGCTTCGCGGCCCTCAAATCTATACTCATTGGCGAAAGTGCGTGGTCCCAGGCGGCCCCCAACGATGTCCGCGACGCCGTTGCGCCAGTGCGGCGCATTGCTCTGAACGCGATTAAGGAGTCAGCGCTAACTGGCGACCCCGCTGCGATTGCGCTCGTGGATCGTGTCGCGGCCACCGATCCGGCTGGCAATCTGAAGCGTGAAGCGCGAGCCATACTCGAAAGCCTCCGCCGCGGTATTGGATAGGGCAACTATCCCACACCCGCCGCCGCTTTCGCCCTTGCGCCGTAAGCGGTCGCGCAAATCGTATCCGCCCCCGCCCGCGGCGGGCGTATGCTTGCGTTCGTGAAATCCCCTTACCGCCTCCGCATCGACACCGACGCCATCGCCGCTTTCTTCGCGGCGATGGCGTCGTGGGTCGCCGAGGCGCTGGCGTTTCTGGGCGGCGAACGGGCCCTGCGCGAACATCTGCGCGGCGCCGTCACCGAGACGCGCGCCGCGTTGATCCGGAGCGCCGCCGCCAAGCTCGCCTTCGCGCCGCGCCCGCCGCCGCCGCGTCCGTTTCACGACCATACCAACTTCGAAGGGCGCGCCTTTACGCGCTTCGTCGTGCGCGGCGTGCTGCCCGATCTTCGCAGCGGGAGCGCGCGCGAACGCCTCGCGCGGCTCAAGGCTGTGATCGCCGATGCCGACGCCTACGCCACGCGCATCGCGGCGCGCGTCATCGCGAAGGTCCGGCGCTTCCGCTTCGTGCGCCTGCGCCCAACCTATCCGCGCGCGCTCGGCGCCTGCACAGCGGGCGCGCCTGCGCCGCCCGCCGCCGCCGACACCTCCTAACCGTCCTGCACGCCCCGCGCCTCATTCCACGCCGAAATCGCACGCGATTCCGGCGCCGCAGGCGTTGCGCATCATGGCGCGATGCGGGCGATGGCGCTGAGCGGCGCGCCGATGCGGCCCGCCACCAGCGCGGCCAGCACTTTCGGCGCCGGCCATGTGCGCGACACCGGCGCCATGATGTAATCGCGAAACGCCGCCAAGGCGCGGCTGTCGGATTGATAGGCCGGCGTGAACATCCACGAGGCCGCCTGGTAAAGCCGGATGTGCCACAGCCGCAGGCGCTCGTATTCGCCCAGCGCCACGGCGACATCGTCCTGGGCCGCCAAAGCGTGATCGAGCGCCAGCGCGTCCAAGAGCGCCATGTTGGCGCCCTGGCCAAGCTGCGGGCTGGTGCAGTGCCAGCTGTCGCCCACATGCGCGAGCCGCCCGCTCAGGGGCGAAGCAAGCGTGCGGTGCGCATAGGCGGCGTAGACCAATTGCTCATGCGCCGATATCTGATCGAGCAGAGGAGCCACATCGGGCCAAAGCGCCAGCACCTCATCCTTCCAAGCCTGCAGCGACGCGTCGCGCCAGGCCGCGACCTCGCCGTGCTTGACGCTCCAGAATAGCGCCGCCATTGGCGCGCCCTTCTGCGAAAGCTTCCCGATCGGCATCACCCCGGCCATTTTGCGCGCGCGCTCATAGCGCTGTTCGAGCGCTGCGCCGTCGAATGCTCCGGCCCAATCGAGGCTCGCCCAGAGCGCCCCGAACGGCAGCGGCGCCTTCGCCCGCCGCGACAATGGCGAACGCGCGCCCAGCGCATCCACAATCAGATCGAACCGCGGCGAACGCGTCCCATCGCCGAACACGAACGCATGTTCTTCGTGGCCCGCGATTTCCCGCTTTGGTTCGATCACCGCGCCGGCATCGAGCGCAGCACGATGCAAAAGCTGAAACAGCGCGCCGCGATGCACGCCAAGCCCTCGGGCGCCGTCGCCGAGCGCGGCGTAGCGCACGTCCAGCACCGCCCGTCCGCTCGGCACGGTGCGGCCGTAAAGCCGTGTGATCGGCGCGCCCAGCGCGCGCATCTCCACGCCCGCGCCAAGCGCGTCCAGCACCGCCATGCCCACCGGCTGCAGGATGAGCCCCGATCCTAGCGGCTGCGGCGTCTCCAGCCGGTCGTACAGCACGACGCGCACGCCGCGCCGCGTCAGCAGCGCCGCCAGCGCCAGCCCCGCAATGCCGCATCCGGCGATGGCGACGTGCTTAATCCGCATTCAGCCTCAACCCGCGAAAACCTTCTTCATAGGCCAGGCCGCTAACCGCGATGCGCCATACTGCCGTTCATGGATGTCTCGCTCGACGCCGTCGTCTTGCGCCGCGTGGCCGAAAACGCCGAACGCAGCGCCGAACAGCGCGCCCTGCGGCGGCGCGAAGAGATGGCGCGCGCGGCCGTCGATCACGGCGAAGCGCGCTCGCAGCAAGAGGCGCCGAAAGAGCCGCTGCTGATCGAGCCGGCCGCCGTGTTCGACAAATTGCGCGAGCAGGACGCCGGCCACCTGATCGACATCATCGTTTAGGCCCCGCGCTGAAACGCGACGACGAAGAAGCCGTCGCAGCCGGTCAGGCGCGGCGTCATCTGCACGCCCATCCCACGCTTCAAGTGAGGAAATCTATCCGCCTCCATCGGCGCGGGCGTAAACTGCGGCTGCGCCGATGCGAAATACGCTGCTTGGTCTTCATTCTCTTCCGGCAGCACCGAGCACGTCACATAAACGAGGCGCCCGCCCGGCTTCACCAAAGGCGCCGCCAGCGCCAGCGCTTCGATCTGCTCGCGCCGGCGCATGGCCAGCGCATTCGGCCGCAGCCGCCATTTCGAATCCGGGTTGCGCCGCCACGTTCCCGAGCCGGTGCAGGGCGCATCGACGAGCACCACGTCCATGCGGCCGCGCAAATCCTCCAGCGCATCGCGCGTGCGCATCGGCGTTCGGATCTGAACGTTGTGCGCGCCGGCGCGATCGGCGCGCTCTTTCAACGGCGCCAGACGGCGGCCGTCGACATCATACGAGAAGACCTGCCCCTTGCCCTGCATCAGGGCGGAGAGCGCCAACGTCTTGCCGCCGCCGCCGGCGCACACATCCGCCACCTGCATGCCCGGCGCTGCGCCCGTCAGCAGCGCCGCGATCTGGCTGCCCTCGTCCTGCACTTCGAACCAGCCCTTGAGAAAACTCTGCTCGCTCGCCCACGGGAACGTGCGCCCCTGCGCCCAAGGGATGCGTACGCCCTCCGGTGCGTAAGACGCCGGCGCTGGCGCCTCCTTCAGTTTCGGGCTTTCGCTCAGCGCCTCGATCAGTTTCTCGCGAGTCGTCTTCAGCGTGTTGGCGCGCAAATCGAGGGGCGCCGGCGCCGTCAGAGCCGCACCCTCAGCAGCGCGCTCTTCGCCAAACACCCGCGCCATGCTGGCGTCCAGCCATTCGGGATAATCGCCGGCGACCCAAGCCGGCGCACCGTCGAGCGTGGCGTTCTTTAATGCCGCCCGCTCCGCCTCCGTCGGCGGCGAGGGCGCGTGCGGATCGTCGTAACAGCTCTGCTCGATCGCGTCGGTGCTCCAGCCGAAGCCCCAGCGCAGCGCGCCCCACACCCAGGCGCGGGGATCGTCGGCGCCCATGCGCCATGCGCTCGATTGTTTCCAACGCAGCGCGCCGAACACGAGATCGCCGATCTCGGCGCGATCCTTGGAGCCCGCAAAGCGATGCGACAGCATCCACGCCTTCACCGCATCCGCGGCGGGCCGGCGCTGGTTCTCGAGTGTAGAGAGAATTTCGATTGCGGCCTGCTGCCGCGCGCCAGGACGCATGGGAGGAACCCCGAAAAAGAAACCAACGGACGCTCAGCTTCCGAGCGGATAATTCGGCGCTTCGCGAGTTATGGCGACGTCGTGAACATGGCTTTCGCGCAGACCCGCCGAGGAAATCTTCACGAACCGCGCTTTCTCGCGCAATTCAGTGAGCGTCGCCGCGCCCGCATAGCCCATCGCCGCGCGCAAGCCGCCGACCAATTGATGCAGAATGTTCGCCACCGGCCCCTTGAACGGCACCCGGCCTTCGATGCCCTCGGGCACCAACTTCATCTGATCGGTGACTTCCTTTTGGAAATAGCGATCGGCCGAACCGCGCGCCATCGCGCCTAACGAGCCCATGCCGCGATATGATTTATAGGATCGGCCTTGATAGAGAATGATGTCGCCGGGCGCCTCTTCGCTGCCGGCGAGCAGCGAACCGATCATCGCCACTTCGGCGCCGCCCGCGAGCGCCTTGGCCAAATCGCCGGAGAACTTGATGCCGCCATCGGCGATCACCGGCACGTTCGCCTTCTTCGCCGCATTGGCTGCGTCCATCACCGCCGTCAGCTGCGGCACGCCGACGCCAGCAACGATGCGGGTGGTGCAAATCGAACCCGGACCAATGCCGACCTTCACGGAATCGGCGCCGGCGTCGATCAGCGCTTTCGCGCCATCCGCGGTCGCGACATTGCCGGCGATGATCTGCGTCTGGTTCGACGCACGCTTCACTCGCTCCACGGCCTGCAGCACCGCCTTGGAATGTCCATGCGCGGTATCGATCACGACCACATCGGCGCCGGCCTCGATCAGCGCCATAGAGCGCTCATAGCCGGCGTCGCCGATGGTGGAGGCCGCGCCAACGAGCAGACGTCCCTGGTCATCTTTGGCGCGGTTTGGAAAAGCTTGCGCCTTTTCGAAATCCTTCACCGTGATCAGCCCGGTGACGCGCCCGCCATCGTCGATGACGATCACGCGCTCGATGCGATGCTTGTGCAGCAGGCGCTTGGCCTCGCTCTCGTTCACGCCCTCGCGCACGGTGACGAGATTGTCCTTCGTCATCAAATCGGCGACGCGGACGTTCATATCGTCGGCGAAGCGCATGTCGCGATTGGTGAGAATGCCCACCAGTTTCCGCGACTGGCGGTCGACCACGGGAAAGCCGGAAATCTTGCGCTGCTCCTTAAGGAGCACGATTTCGCCGATGGTCATGTCGGGATGGATCGTGATCGGATCGATCACCATGCCGCTCTCGAACTTCTTCACCATCTTGACCTGCTCGGCCTGCTCCTCGGGGGTCATGTTGCGGTGAATGACGCCGAGCCCGCCAGCCTGCGCCATCGCGATGGCCAAGCGCGCCTCGGTCACGGTGTCCATGGCGGCCGAAATCAGCGGAATGTTGAGGCCGATGCCCCGGGTCAGGCGGGTCGCCGTGGACACATCAGCGGGCAGCACGTCCGACGCGCCGGGTTCAAGCAGCACGTCGTCAAAGGTCAGAGCTTCACGGATTTCCATGGACGGCTGGTAGAGATTCTCAGCCGGATTGTCCAGTCAGCCAGCGCCGCGAAAGCCCATAGCGACAACGTACACCTCCGCGCTCTCGGCGCGGCTGGCCGGTGGTTTGGCGTGGGAGACCTTGACGAAACGTTGCTTCAGGCGGGTCAGGAGCGCGCTGTCGAGCCCACCTTGAAACGCCTTGGTGACGAAGCTTCCGCCCGGCGCCAGATGCGTGAGGGCGAAATCGGCCGCCGCTTCTGCGAGCGCGCCGGTGCGGATCTGATCGGTTTTGGCGTGGCCGGTGGTGTTGGCGGCCATGTCGGAGAGCACGAGATCGGGCGCGCCGCCAAGGGCCCGCATCAACGCGCCCGGCGCTTCCGGGGCGAGGAAATCCATTTCGAGAAACGTCGCGCCAGGCAGCGGATCAATCGGCAACAAATCGATGCCCACGACCTTGCAGCCCCGCTGAACCGCAACCTGAGCCCAGCCGCCGGGCGCGGCGCCGAGATCGATCACGCGCGCGCCGCGCTTCAGCAGGTGAAATTTCTCATCCAGTTCGAGCAACTTGAAAGCGGCGCGGGCGCGATAACCCTCCGCCTTGGCGCGCGCGACATAAGGATCGTTCAATTGACGCTCGACCCAAACGCGCGAGCTTTCCTTCAGCTTCTTCTTTTTGACGCGCTGCGCGAGATTGCGTTCGCCGCCCTTCGCCTCCGCCTTGCCGCGCCAGCGGCGCTTCTCATCGCCGCCGTCGCTCATGGCCGTGACCGATGCTCGGCGATGAGACGCATCAGCACGCCCTCGCGCAAACCGCGATCGGCGACGCGGATGCGCGGCGCCGGCCAGAGCCGGCAGACCGCGTCGAGAATGGCGCCGCCTGGCAGCACCAGATCGGCGCGATCCTTGCCAATGCATGGATTGGCCGCGCGCTCTTGCCAGCTTTGCGCCAGCAGCGACGCGATCGCGGCGCGGCATTGCTCGACATCGAGCCACAAGCCATCGACGCGGCTGCGCTGATAGCGGCGCAAGCCGAGATGTACGCCCGCGAGGCTGGTGACGGTGCCGGACGTGCCGACAAGATGGGCGCGCCCCTGTTCGAACGCGGCGCGCAAACCTTGATCGCCCAGGGGCGCTAATTGCGCCATCACGCGCGCCACCATAGCTTCGTACCAATCGCGTCTGCCGGTTTCCGGCTCGGCGCTTTCCTCGGCCACGGTGACGACGCCCAATTGCGCCGAACCCCAAGCCATGATCGGCGGATCCAAAACGCCCTGACTCATGCGCTGTGCAACCGCTTTGGGCGACACCCAGGAGAGTTCGGTCGAGCCGCCGCCAATGTCGACGATGAGCGCAGTTTCGGCCTCGTGATCGAGCAAGGTCGCGCAGCCGAGCACAGAAAGCTGCGCTTCCTCTTCGTGATCGATGACGCGGAAGCTGAGGCCGAAATCGTCCTCGATGCGCTTGAGGAACGTCGCTCCATTGGCCGCGATGCGGCACGCCTGCGTCGCAATGCAGCCAATGCCGGCCGGGCGCTTCGCTTCGATGCGCGCGGCGCAAACTGAAAGCGCCTGATAAGCGCGCGCCATTGCGGTGTCGGCGAGACGTCCGCTCGACGCCAAGCCTTCGCCGAGCCGCACGATTTGCGAATAGCCGTCGATGACGCGGAAGCCGCCGCCGCGCTCGGGCGCCGCCAGCAAGAGGCGGCAATTGTTGGTGCCCAGATCGAGCGCGGCGAATATCGGGCCAGCGCGCCATCGCGGGCTTGGCCGCGCGCCGTGCGGCGCGGCGGCCGGAGCCTCCGAATCCATAGCTTCAATCTTTCCGCGGTCCGCGCCTTTCAGCCCGGCCCGCAAAATGCCAATTCGGAGAGAATTTAGCCGCTTTACCGCCGCGAAACACGCTTGTTCTGCCGTGTTTCAGCCCGGTTCGGCGGCGATTGCGCCCTCAGCGCCACACATCTCCGTGTGCGGGTTCGGCTACCGGGATCAAGCGCTTGTCCGGCGAATTCCCTCTACCTACCTTACCAATGCGAGAGGATTTGGGAGGTCTTTTAGGAGGAGAAGATGCAACAAGCGAAATTCTCCATCGGCCAAGTGGTCCGCCATAAGCTCTTCCCGTTCCGCGGCGTTATTTTCGACGTCGATGCGGAATTCAGCAACACGGAAGAGTGGCTCACCTCCATCCCCGAGCCAATTCGTCCGCGCCGGGATCAGCCGTTCTATCACTTGTTCGCGGAGAACTCGGACAGCCACTACGTGGCTTACGTGTCCGAGCAAAATCTCCAGCCGGACGAGAGCGGCGAGCCGGTCGAGCATCCGCAGATCGATCTGATGTTCGATGAAACGGATGAAGGCGGCTACAAGCTGCGCCCGGAAAGCCTGAACTAAGGCTATTCTCGCATAGAGATTAGATCGCGCCGGCGGAGACGCCGGCGCGATCTCGTTTGGGCGTCAGCGCCGCTGGAACGGGTAGAAATCCGCGCCGAGCGGCAGGATTTGCGTTAGCGCATCCAGCGCACGGCGGGTTTCATCCACCAGGGCGGGATCGGCGAGATCGTCCGGGCCCAATTCCTCGCGATAATGCGCTCTGATCCATGCTTCGAGCTTGGCGGCGAGCGCGTCGTCCAGAAAGAAGCCGGGCGCTGCAGCCGCGCGCTCGGCTTCACTCATCACAACGCGCAAGCGCAGGCACGCAGGCCCGCCGCCATTGCGCATGCTTTCGCGCACATCGACAAACTCGGCGCGGGAAATCGCAGCGTTCGCTTGCGACACGATCGCCGCAATGACCGCGTTGGTCTTGTTGTTCTCCCGCGATTCCACTGGCGCGATCAGGGTCAGTCCACGCTCGCCCGGCAGACGCACGAGCTGGGAATTGAACAGGTAGGACGAAACCGCGTCATCGAGAGAAACGTCAGCGGCCTTCACCTCGACGAAGACAGGCTCGAACAAGCCCGCCGCCTTGGCGCGGATTTCGGCGTAGAGCGCCTGCTTGTCCGCGAAGGCCTCCTCGTGATGGAAGAGCACGGTCTCATGCGCGACAGCGACGACATCATTGTGAAAGGCGCCGGCGTCGATGGCCTTGGGCGATTGTAGGGCGAATACGGTGCGCGCTGCGTCGAGACCGTGTCTGCGGGCGATGGCCTGGCTCGCCTCCAGCGTTTGGCGCGCCGGGAAATTGGTGCGCGCTTCGCCTGCACGGCGGCCGTAGACGAAGACTTCAATTCCCGGTGCGCCTGCATCGGCGCAGAGGCGCATGTGGTTTGCGGCGCCCTCGTCCGAGAGTGTCTCATGCGCGAGCAGCGCGGGATGCACCGCAAAGCGCGCCGCGTCCGCGAAAGCGCGCCGCAGCGCGGCCTCCGTCTGCGACGCCTCCAGGCGGCGATGCAGCATGGTTTGCAGATTGGCGACGCTCAGATGCAAACGCCCGTCCGCGCAATCGGCGCTGGGTGAAACGGTTGCGGCGTTCGCCGCCCACATCGAAGAGGAAGCCAGCGCCGCGCGCGCGGCGCTGGGCGCTTCGGTCCAGGCGCGCGGCCAGATCGCGCCATCGGCGCCGCTGAAGCCAAGCCCTCGCAGAAAGCCAATGTCAGGCCGCTCTTGCGGCGGCAATACGCCCTGCGTCAGCCCCAGCGCACGCAAACGCTGCATCTTTGCGAGACCCTGCAGCGCCGCATCGCGCGGCCGCGAAACCGTGTCGCGATTACGCGCCGACGCAAGGTTGCCCTCCGAGATGCCAGCGTAATTGTGCGTCGGACCGACGAGGCCATCGAAATTGACCTCTTCGGCGCGGCTCATTCCGGCATCCCCGGCGCCTTGATCGGCGACGCTTTGGGAGCCATCTGCGCGGCGACCGGATAGGCCGCGTAATCGGCGGCGTAATAAGCGCCGGGGCGCAGCGAGCCCGAAAGGCCTGGCCCGCCGAAGGGCATCGCCGACGACGCGCCGGTGGTGGGCCGATTCCAATTGAGGACACCCGCACGCAGCTCTGTCTTCACGCGCGCCCACAAGTGCGGGTCGTCGCTGACGAGGCCGCCGGCCAAGCCGAAGCGGGTGGCGTTGGCGGCGTCGATGGCGTGGTCGAAATCCTTGACGCGGACGATCTGCAAAAGCGGACCGAATAATTCCTCGTCCGGCGTATCGACGCCGGTGACATCGATCAGGCCGGGACGGACGATGGCGCCGTCACGCACGAGCGACGCGATCACTTTGCCGCCGCGCTGCTTCAAGCCCGCTTCGAAATTGATCGCGCGCTCCGCTGCGGCCGCGCTCGCCAGCGGGCCCATGAAGGGCTCCGGCGTCAGCGTGGCGGGGCCGACCGCGATGTTGGCGATCAAAGCGGCCAGCGCATCGATTAGCTTTTGGCCTTCCGCATTGTCCGGCACGATCAGACGGCGCGCACAGGAGCAGCGCTGCCCGCTGGTCGAGAACGCGGAGTGGGCGATGAGATTGGCGGCGGCGGCGACGTCGAAGGGCGGCCACGCGATCAGCGGATTGTTGCCGCCGAGTTCAAGCGCCAGCATCACTTCGGGGCGGCCGGCGAACTTGCGATGGATGAGCGCGCCGGTTTCGGCGGAGCCGGTAAAGAGCACGCCGTTCAGGCCTGGCGCATCGAGCAAGGCAGCGCCGGTCTCGCGCGCGCCCTGTGTGAGATTAAGCACGCCCGCCGGAAGCCCCGCCTCCTCCCAAGCCTCGCACATGATCGCGCCTGTGCCCGGCGTCAGTTCGCTTGGCTTGAACACGAGCGTGTTGCCGGCGAGCAGCGCCGGCACAATGTGCCCGTTGGGCAAGTGCGCCGGGAAGTTGAACGGCCCGAACACGGCCAGCACGCCGTGCGGATGATGCGCGAGCGCCATGGCGCCGAAGGCGGTCTTCTCTTCGTGCGCGCCTGCGCGCTCCGCCTGTGCGCGCACCGAAATCTCGATCTTGCCGATGACGGCCTGCACTTCGCCGCGGGCGTCCCAGAGCGCCTTGCCCATCTCGCTGCTGATGGTGCGCGCGAGGTCGTCGCCGCGCTTCTCGATCGCCTTGGCGAAAGCACGCACGATGGAGACGCGCTCCTCGACCGGACGCTTCGCCCAAGCCCGAAACGCCAAACGCGCTGCGGCCATCGCTTCAGCCACGTCGTCGGCGTCCGCGGCGCGGCCTTCCCAAATCTTCTCACCGGTGGCGGGATCGTGCGACGAGAAGCGCTCGCCGCCGCCTTCGCGCCATTGTCCGCCAATCCACAATTCACGCTTCATCACTGTCCACCCAAACGAGTGCGTCCGCGCCCGCGCCAAGGCCGAGAATGCTCAGCACCGCTGGATCGATATAGGCGACGTCGCCTTCGATCCGCGCGCGCGTAGGCGCACAGCGGAAATTGGCGATGTACGGCGTCGCAACAAGGGCGCGCCGTGCGGCATGCGGCGGCGTAGACCAAGCCTGCAAGCGCTTGTGCGCCGCCTCGCGCAGGGTGCGGATGTTGTCGCGCCGCACGCTGACCAACGGGCCGCCGTCGAAAATGTCCACCACATTGGAAAAGGAGAAGCCCTCCCATTCCAACAGACGGCGCGCGCCTTCGCCCGCTTCGTGGCACTTGCCGATCACGGCCCGCGCGGCTTCCGGCAACAGATCCACGTAGATAGGATGCTGCGGCATCAGGTCGAGGATGAATTGATTGTCGGTGGTGGCGCTGAGCTTGTCGGCCTCGGCGAAATCCATGCGGAAGAAGTGGCGTCCGACAGCTTCCCAGAACGGCGATTGCCCGTGCGGCGACACCACGCCGCGCAATTCGGAGACGACCGTGTCGCGGAAGCGCCGCTGGTGCGCGGCGATCAACATGTAGCGCGACTGCGCCAAAGCGCGGCCAACGCCGCCGGCGCGATGCTCCGGCCGCAGGAAAAGCGACCCCACTTCGCTGCAGCCGGTGAAATCGTTGACGCCGATCAGCACGTCCATGTCGAAGCGGCGATCGACGACCGACGAAGACTGCGCCTCGCGAATGAGGCGGAAATTGAAAAAAGGCGGACGCTCGCCAATGGTGGATTTCACCGCGCAGCAGCCAGCAAGCGCGCCGCTTTCGACATGTTCGAGCGCCATGAAATAGCGCTCGGGGCCTGGCGCGTCGGTTTCCGCGGCGAAACTCTGCTGCGACGCCTCCAGCTTGTCGGCCATCGCGCGATCGTCGACCATCAAACTGGTGAAGCCCGCCCCGGCGATTTCGCGCAAGTCTAGGAAGCCCTTGAGGTCAGCCGGGCCCGCGGCGCGCACGACATAGGCAGGAGCGCTCATGGGTGCAGCTGCTTGGGATCGAAGTGCCCGCGTGCAACGCCGAGCAGCAGCAAGAACGAAAGCTTGGCGCGCGCGGCGAAGCTGGGGATCAGTGCAAATTCCTGGTCGCTGTGCAGCGCGCCGCCACAGGGGCCGAGCGTATCGATGTTCGGACAGCCGGCGGCCGCCAGATTGTTGCCTTCGCAAACGCCGCCCGAGGCCTGAAAGCGGAGATCGAGCCCCAAAGCGGCCCCAGCCTCGTGCGTCCAGCTCGCCATCAAGCGCTGCTGCGCGTTGAGCGGCTTCGGCGGACGCGTGATGCCGCCATGCAAATGCGCGCTGACCCCGTCGCGTGCGGCGACGCTTTCGGCGATGCGGCGGATTTCGCCTTCCGCCCACAGCGCGCCGTCCTGATCCGGCGCGCGCACATTGAAACGCAGCACGGCGCGCTCCGGCACCACATTTACGGCGCCGCCGCCATCGATCGCACCGACATTGAAGGTCACGCCTTCGCGCACGCCGTTCAAACGATCGAGCGCCAAGGCGGCATCGGCGGCGGCGATCACGGCGTTGCGGCCGTCGTCAAAAGCGCGTCCGACATGCGCGGCGCGCCCGCGCACCGCCAAGCTGTAATTGCCCGAGCCCTTGCGTGCATCGACAATGGCGCCGTCCGGCAAGGCGGGCTCGTACGTGAGGCCCAATTGCGCCCGTTTGCCGAGCGCCGCCAGCAGCGCCGCACTCGCGGGCGAACCGATCTCTTCGTCGGGGCTGAGCAGCACTTCGTAACCCACGCGCGCGGCGTCGGGCGTCGCCTCGAACGCCTCCAGCGCGGCGAGCATCACGGAGATGCCGCCTTTCATGTCGGCGACGCCAGGCCCACGTAGCGTCGTCGCGTCGGCGCGCCACGGCTTCTGAAACGGATGCGCGGCCGGAAAGACGGTGTCGTAATGCCCCGTCAACGCCACCTGCAGCGGAGATTGCGGACGCACGCGCACGCGAATGGCGTCGCCATGCTCCACTTGCATGAGTTCGCCATCGGTGCGGACGCGCTGCGATGGGGAGAGCGGGACTCGCTCCACAGCGCCCGGTAGGGCCGCAAACGCTTCCTCCAGCAACGGCCGCATGCGGGCGAGACCCGCCAATTCATGCGACCCGGAGTTTACCGCTGACCAAGTTTCGGTCCGGCTGACGAGACGTTCATTCTCAGAGTCGAGAC
>JBFWZB010000031.1:13346-18480 GCA_050185805.1 Hyphomonadaceae bacterium | reverse complement strand
AGGGCCGCAAACGCTTCCTCCAGCAACGGCCGCATGCGGGCGAGACCCGCCAATTCATGCGACCCGGAGTTTACCGCTGACCAAGTTTCGGTCCGGCTGACGAGACGTTCATTCTCAGAGTCGAGACGGTCCAAAAATGAGTTCGCGCCCGCGCCCCAATCGGGAAGCGCCGGCGCCGCTGCTGAGATGTGCATGGGCGGGATATGCCGGGGCGGCGCGATGCTGTCCAGCCGGAGCCCCCTTCCGAAAGCGCGGGCGCAAAGAAAACGGGCCCGGCTTTCGCCGGGCCCGCGTCCTTTAAGCTAACGTCCGCGACTTAGCGGAAGCTGATCGTAACCGCAGTACGACGGTTGAGCGGTTCACGCACGCCGTCTTGCGTCGCACGCGCGAGGTCCGTCTCGCCGCGGGCTTCCGTGCGGACCGCACCGGCGGCCATACCACGCGCCACGAGGGCGTCGCGGACAACCGAAGCGCGGCGCTCGGAGAGGCCGATATTGTACTGAGCCGAACCCGACGTGTCGGTGTGGCCGACGACGACAGCGCCAGAAACGTTGCACTGACGGGCGCGGTTGACCGCGGCGTCGATGGTTTCGAGCGCGGCTTGGTTGAGGTTCGAGCGATCCCACTCGAAGTACACGACGAATTCCGACGTCGGGCACGTCGCAACCGGAGGCGGCGGCGGCGGAGCCGGCGGCGGGGGCGGCGGGGGCGGCGCTGGCGGCGGCGGCGGCGCGGCGAATTGCCAACGCAGACCGACCGTCACCGATTGCGTGTCGTAATAAGCGTCCGTGCCGCCATACGAGCCGCCCGGCACCGTGAACCAGCGATAGCCAACGTCGAGGCCGAGCTGTTCGGTAAGCGGGAAGTTGATGCCCGCGAGCGCTTGGTAAGCGCCTTGGGTGTCCTGGTCGTCGAGGAAGTTCAGCGACCCGACATCGGCGGCATTGGCGTTGACACGCGCAACGCCGGCGCCGACGCCGACATAGGGCTCCCAATTGCCGCCGCGGTTGAAGTCATAAAACAGGTTGAGCATGCCCGACCAAGCATGCACGTCGCCGCCGGCGTCGATGCCAGCAGACGGATTGATTTCATTGAACCGGTGGCCGAGTTCGGCCTCCATGCGGAAGCCATTCATGAACGCGTAGCCGAGGCCCGCGTGCTGGCTCCAATCATTTTCCAGTTCGCCCGGACGGCCCCAACCGGCGTCGTCGATGGCGAAATCGCCTTCGATCGAATAGCCAGCGTCCACCCGGCCGTACCAGCCTTCCGTGGCGTGCGCGACGCCAGCAGCGCCGGTCATCAGCGTCGCCAGGGCGACTGTTTTGGTGATGCGCGATTTCATGGTCACCCCTCTCAAAACGCTATCCCCTGCGCTTGGCAGGTAGTCTCTGCACTTGCTTCGCGCCAAAGGGCGCATCCAAAAAAAACCGGGACGCCGAACGACCCGACACTAGACCCGGCCTAGAGCATCGTTTGAGGATTCCCCCAACGCCCCCAGTCCGGTCCCGCTAGTCGACGTGGTTAATCTGGCTCATGGCCTTTTCAAAGTCCACAGGACCACAAGGCCAGTCCCCAAATTTCCCATCGACCGTTGATTTTATGCCGCCCCCTCCATTTTCGGGCTCCATCCCCATTGATCGGACGCATAACACAGGAACCTAACAAAAGGTTCCTAGAGGAAGGGGCCGCGCTCCCCTCGAGCGCGGCCCCCCGTCCCCTCATCGCCCCTGCGCGCCCCGGGGCCCGGAAATCAATAGCTTCCGGACCTCCTCCCCGCCAAAAACGCTGCGCATCCTAAGCGGCTTTCATCAGCCGAGCCGAGTCGGAACGGCGCCAAAAGGCGACCATTTCGCCAAGGTGTTGCCGCGCCGTCACAGCGGCGGCGGTAACGGGTCCGTTAGGGGCCGGAACAGGCCCGCAAAAGCTGACGTTTCCAATGCCTATGCTTTTGGAGGACCAACCATGACTCGCGAACAAATTCAGCAGGATCCATACGCCACACCGCCAGCGCCGCGCAGCAAAGGCGGGCCGATGCTGCGGCTGGCCATCGCCGGCGTGCTGCTTGGAGGCGCCGCTCTGGGCTACGCCCATATCGCCAGCCAACCAGTTGAACCGCTGGCGCCAGCGCCGGTGCAGCAGGAAGAAGCAGGCCTGATTGAAGCCGCCGCGCCGCAGCAAATGGCTGATGCTGGCGATGCGACCCAACCCGAAGCCTTGCCGCAAGCGGCGCCGGCGCCAGCGCCAGAACGCGCCGCGCCCGCGCCGCGTCCGCAGGCTGCACCGGTGGAAGAGGCGCTGCCGCCGCCTTCGACCACGATTGAACCGGCCGCGCCGATCGAACCGACGCCGGCGCCGACCATCGAGCAGATGTAAGGCCGGGTGTCGCGTTGTGTTGAGCGCCGCCTTCGGGCGGCGTTTTTCTTTTGTGAGACGCCGAGAGCCGCACGCGCCCTTGCTCAGTAGCTTACATGCCCCTAAGCACCGGCCTTCGCGCGAGTACGTGCGAGCCCGTAGCTCAGTCGGTAGAGCATCTGACTTTTAATCAGAGGGTCCCGGGTTCGAATCCCGGCGGGCTCACCATCGCATCAGCGCGCGCCTGCAGCCGCCAAAACGCCAGCTACGGCGCGCGCCCAGCCCGCCCGCGCGTCCGCCCGATCGCGCGCCGCCATGCGCGGCGACCAGGCCGCGCGCTGCGGCGCCGCGATCTCCAGGCTTGCAATCTTTCCCGCACCCAGCGCGGCGAGCCGCGCCGCGCCCAACGCAGTCACTTCCTGAAACGCTGGCGCCGCAACATCGACATCGCAAACGTCAGCAAGGCATTGCATCGCCCACGCATTGGCCGTCATGCCGCCATCGACCAGCAACCGGGTGACGCTGGCGCCGTCGGCCTTCAGCGCATCGAGCAAATCGGCGGTTTGATAGGCGACTGCTTCGAGCCCAGCACGAACGATGTGCGCGGATGAGGAATCGCGCGTGAGCCCAACGATGGCGCCACGCGCTTCGGCGTTCCATTGCGGTGCGCCCAAGCCTGCAAAGGCCGGCACGAGATAGACGCCGCCATTGTTTGGCAGCGCCGCCGCCAGGGCTTCCGAATCCGATGACGATTTGATCAGGCACAAGCCATCGCGCAGCCATTGCATCGTCGCGCCGGCGGAGAAGATCGAGCCTTCCAATGCGTAAGCGAAGGCAGCCTTGGTGTCGTAGCCGATTGTCGCCAGCAGGCGATTGGCGGAGCGCGGCGGCGCCGCGCCCATGTTCATGACAAGAAACGCGCCGGTGCCGTAGGTGGCCTTCGCCATACCGGGCGAAAGGCAGCCATGCCCAACGAGCGCGGCTTGCTGATCGCCCGCCATGCCGCAGATCGGCAACGCGCGGCCAAAGAGGCTTGGCTCGGTTTCGCCGACCGGCTCGTCACAGCGGACCACCCGCGGCAGCATGGGTCTCGGCACGCGAAGCAACGCGCAGAGTTCGTCGCTCCAAGCGCGCGCGCCGATGTCGTAGAGCAGCGTGCGCGCGGCGTTGGTGGCGTCGGAGACATGCGCCCGCCCGCCGGTCAGGCGCCAGACGAGAAAGGTCTCGACGGTGCCAAACAAGAGCTCGCCCGCTTCGGCGCGCGCGCGAAGCCCAGGCTTGCTGTCGAGAATCCAAGCGATCTTGGTGGCGGAGAAATAGGGATCGAGCAGCAAACCGGTCTTGGCTTGAACCGCGGTTTCATGGCCGGCCTCGCGCAAGGCGGCGCAGACGTCCGACGTGCGGCGGTCTTGCCAGACGATGGCGTTGTGGATTGGCGCGCCTGTCGCGCGGTCCCACACGATTGTGGTCTCACGCTGATTGGTGATGCCGATAGCAGCGATGTTTGCGGCGCCGCCGACGCCCTCAACCGCTTCGCGGCAAACCTGCAGCGTCTTGGTCCAGATTTCCTCCGCATCGTGCTCGACCCAGCCGGGCTGCGGGTAATGCTGCGTGAACTCGAGTTGCGCCGTTGCGCGCGGGTTGAAGTCGAGATCGAAGGCTATGGCGCGGGTTGAGGTAGTGCCCTGATCGATGGCGAGAATGTGCGAGCTCATGGCTCGCACAAGAGAACGGGGAGGCGCCGAGGTCAATTGCTCCGGGAGCGTGCGGGGGTCCGGAGCGCCCGGCGCCTCCCCGCCAAGCCGGTCGCCGTTAAGCGCCGGCTGTCTCAAGCGCGGCGCGGAACGCCGCAGAGGCGACGCGCACGCGCTGCATAGCGGCGTCGAGTTCTTCGGGACTGACGCGGCGCCCCGCATTCACCATCGCTTCGATCTCGGCGCGGATGCCGGCGAGCTTCTGCGCCAGATCATCCAGATTGGCCGCGACCGAACCGGACGCCGCCAATGCGTCCGCCGCGAGGTCAAGAAAATCCGCCGCGCGTTCGCGCGCTTCGTTGGGCACCAGCGGCAGGAAGGCCGAGAGCGCGGCGAGCAGCAATTGCAGCTGCAGAAGAAGCGATTGCATCATCATCCTCCTTAGGCGCGGCGCGCGCGCACGAGTTGTTGCAGTTCGTTGACCGGGCCTTCGGCGGCGGCGACGGCCTCGTTGAGGCGGCGTGCGGCGATGGCGAGCGCGTTGGCGGCGCGCTCGATCGGCGCACCTTCCCCCACGCCTTCGAGATCGCGTTCCGCGCGCATGTAGGCGGCGATGGCGATTTGCAGCGTCTCGACGGCCGGCGTGGCCGCGCGTTCGGCTTCGCCGAGAGCGCGCTTGAACGCAGGCGGCGCGGCTGGGTCGCGGACGATGTCGGTCGCTTCCTCGAGCACGGCTGCGTAGGCGCTAAGCAAAGCGTAAGCGCGCTGATCCAACGTGCGCGCGGCGGCCATGGGATTTTCGAAGCGGACATCGCCGGCGCCGATCGCGGCGCAAGCAGGGGTCAGCGTCAGCGCGCAGGCAAGCGCCAGCGCGCGCACAGGGTGGCGCATTTCGGTTCTCCTTTTCTTAGACGATGGGGCCGCGCGCGCGGACGCGCCCGACGGCCACGCCGATGACGCCGAGCGTGGTGATGAGATCGATGAAAGCGCCGGCGACCTCCTGCGCGGCGCCTTCGGGCAATTCCATGCTGAAGCGCCCGGCCACCGCAGCGATGGCGATGGCGATGGCGCTTTGCAGCGTCATGGAG
>JBFWZB010000031.1:0-13246 GCA_050185805.1 Hyphomonadaceae bacterium | reverse complement strand
AATTCGCGTATCTCGCTGACCAGCGCGAAGGGCGAGAGCCCGCCCGCATGTCCGCCGGCGCCGGCGCATACCGCGATCAGGCCGTCGGCGCCCTTCTCAAGCGCTTTCTTGGCGAAATTGATGTTGATGATGTCATGCAGAACGATGCCGCCATAGGAATGGATGGCCTCGTTCACTTCCGGGCGGGCGCCGAGCGAGGTGATGACGATCGGCGCCTTGTGCTTCACGCAGGCGGCGACATCGGCGTCGAGACGCTCGTTGGTCTTGTGCACGATCTGATTGACCGCGAACGGCGCGGCCGGCGCCTCGGGATGCGCTTCGTCCCAAGCTGCCAGTTCGTCCTTGATGCGATGGAGCCAATCGTCCAGCAGCGGCTGAGGCCGCGCATTGAGCGCCGGGAACGCGCCGACAATGCCCGACGTGCATTGCGCGATGACCAGATCGGGTCCCGAAACAATAAATTGTGGCGCGCCGACAACGGGCAGACGCAACTTGTCGAAGATCGGCGGCAGAGCCATCATCGTCTCCTGTTGCGCCAGCACTAGCTTGCAGCGAAAAGCGCGTCGATGCCTGACTTGGCGTCAACCGGAGCGAAAATGTCCGCGAAGCCCACCTTGTCCCTTGGCGAGCCAGCCGATGAAGCCGATTGGCGCGCGCTGGTGGAGAAAGGGTTGAAGGGCGCGGGCTGGGACAAGCTGATCGCGAAAACCGCGGACGGCATTCCAATCCAACCGCTCTATCGCGAGCCCGATATCCATACAGCTATGGATGTCTCCGGCCTGCCTGGCGCCGCACCCTTTATTCGCGGCGCGCGGCACGGCGCATGGGCGATCAGGCAAATCTACGATCATCCCAGCCCGGAACAGACCAATCGCGACATCCTTACCGATCTCGAGGGCGGCGTGTCGTCGATCGAGGTCGTCACGCACTTTGCCGGCGGTGCGCGTGGCGTGCGCATCGTGCGTGCGCAGGATCTCGATCTGGTGCTCGCCGGCGTCTTTCTTGACGCCGCGCCGGTGGCGTTGGACGCGGGCCAACAGGGGTTCTGGCTGGCGGAGCAGGTCGCGGCGAAGCTCCGCGGCGCATCCGGCGAAGGCGTCGCGTTCAATCTTGATCCGCTTGCATCTTACTTTCGAAGCGGCGGCGGCGCGAAGGCCGAGATGGACGACGCCGTGCGTTTCGCGCGGGCCATGGGCGACGCGATGCCGGCGGCGACGACGCTGCGCGCCGACGCACGTCCGGTCCACGAAGCTGGCGGCACGGAGGCGCAGGAGATCGCCGCCGCCCTCGCCAGCGGCGTCACCTATCTACGCGCGCTCACCACGAACGGCATGAGCGCCGCCGGCGCGGCGCGCACCATTCTGTTCACGCTAGCGGTAGGACCGGACACGCTGATCGAGGCGGCCAAGCTGCGCGCGCTGCGGCTGTGCTGGGCGCGCATCCTGGAGGCCTCCGGCGTCGAGCCCGCGCATCGCGCCGCCCGCATTCACGCCGTCACATCGCGGCGCATGATGACGCGCTACGATGCGTGGTCAAACATTCTGCGCACCACCACCGCCGCCTTCGGCGCCGCGGTCGGCGGCGCCGACGCGATCACGACCCTGCCGTTTACGGACGCGCTGGGCCTGCCGACGCCGTTGGCGCGCCGCATCGCCCGCAACACGCCACACGTGCTGTTGGAGGAATCGCGGCTGGGCCACGTCGCCGACCCCGCCGGGGGCTCGTGGTTCGTGGAGAAGCTGACGCGCGAACTTGCCGCTACCGCTTGGGCCAAGCTGCAGGCGATCGAAACCAAAGGCGGGCTTGTCGCTGATCTGGACGTCTTCTGGCGTGAGATTGCGGAAGCCCGCGCGGCGCGGCAGGCGCGCATCAACTCGCGGCGCGAGTCCATCACCGGCATCAGCGACTTTCCGTTGCTTGATGCAGTGGCGCCGGATTTCGAACCGATCGGCGAGACGCAAGACCCTAGTTTCGAGGGCCCAATCCATGCTCTCGATTCACACGGCGCGGCGCTCACGCCCATCCGTTGGGCGGCGCCCTTCGAGCATTTGCGGGACGCAATGGAGCAGCGCAAACCGCGCCCCGCCATTTTCTTCGCCAATATCGGCGCGTTGCCGGAATTCGGCGTGCGCGCGCAATGGGCGCGCAACCTGTTCGCCGCTGGCGGCGTCGGCAGTATCGGTGAGGAAGACGCGCACGCAAATGTTGAGGCGGCCATCGCCGCCTTCGGCGCCGCCGCACGGGTGGCGCTCATCGCCGGGACCGACGAAGGCTATGCTGAACACGCCGAGACCTACGCACAACGCCTGAAAGCCGCCGGCGCCGATTGGGTTGTGCTCGCGGGCAAACCTGGCGTGCGTGAGGCGGCCCTGCGCGCGGCGGGCGTCGATCAGTTTGTGTTCGCCGCACAAGACGCGGTCGAGCAGCTGCAGACGCTGCACAGCGCGCTGCTTGGCAGCGGGATGGAGCATCGCACGTGACGCTTCCCGATTTTTCCAAGTTGTCGCTCGACATTGAGGTCACAAAGGCGGCTACGCTTCCAAGCGAACCCTGGCTGACGCCCGAAGGCATCGCCGTGAAGAGCGCCTACGCCGCCGCTGATCGCGCGGGCCTCGATTTCGTCGATGGATATCCCGGCGTGGCCCCGTTCGGCCGCGGACCCTATCCGACCATGTACGTGCAGCAGCCGTGGACAATCCGGCAGTATGCCGGCTTCTCGACGGCCGAGGATTCAAATGCCTTCTACCGGCGCAATCTTGCGCACGGGCAGAAAGGGCTCTCGATCGCCTTCGATCTCGCCACCCACCGCGGCTACGATTCCGATCATCCGCGCGTGGTCGGCGATGTCGGCATGGCGGGCGTGGCGATCGACTCGATCCTCGACATGCGCACGCTGTTCAACGGCATCCCGCTCGACCAGATGAGCGTGTCGATGACCATGAACGGCGCGGTGTTGCCGATCATGGCGCTCTATATCGTCGCCGGCGAGGAGCAGAAGGTGCCGCACGCCAAGCTGAGCGGCACGATTCAGAACGACATCCTCAAAGAATTCATGGTGCGGAACACGTTCATCTATCCGCCCGAACCGTCGATGCGCATCGTCTCGGACATCTTCGCCTACACCGCCACGGAGATGCCGAAGTTCAACTCGATCTCGATCAGCGGTTATCACATGCAGGAAGCCGGCGCGACGGCGGATTTAGAGCTTGCCTACACGCTGGCCGACGGCATCGAGTACATCCGCGCCGGCATCGCCGGCGGCTTGGACATCGACAAATTCGCGCCGCGGCTCTCCTTCTTTTGGGCCATCGGCATGAACCCGTTCATGGAGATCGCCAAGCTGCGTGCCGCCCGGCTGTTGTGGTCGAAGCTGACAGCGCAATTCAATCCGAAGGACGACAAATCGCGCGCGCTGCGCACGCACTGTCAGACCTCCGGCTGGTCACTTACCGCGCAGGACGTTTACAACAACGCGGTGCGCACCTGCGTCGAAGCCATGGCGGCGGCTTATGGCGGCACGCAATCGCTCCACACCAATTCACTCGACGAAGCTTTGGCGCTGCCCACCGATTTCTCAGCCCGCATCGCCCGCAACACGCAAATCCTGCTGCAGAGCGAAGGCGGCGTGACGCGGCCCGCCGACCCGTGGGGCGGCTCTTATTATCTGGAGCGTCTGACGGCCGATCTCGCAGCCAAGGCTTGGGCGCATATCGAGGAGGTCGAGAAGCTCGGCGGCATGGCGCAGGCGATCGACCGAGGGCTGCCGAAGGCGCGCATCGAAGAAGCTGCGGCGCGCACGCAGGCGCGCATCGACACCGGGCATCAAACCATCGTCGGCGTGAACAAGTTCAAGCTACGCCAAGAAGAAGACGTGCCGGTGCTGAGGGTCGACAACGCCAAAGTGCGCGCGATGCAGCTGGACAAGCTGGCGCGGCTGAAGGCGGAGCGCGACCAAGCCGGGGTCGAGGCCGCGCTCGCAGCGCTGGAGAACGGGGCGCGCAGGGGCGGCAATCTGCTGGAGCTTGCCGTCAACGCCGCGCGGGCAAAGGCGACGGTGGGCGAAATGTCGGCGGCGATGGAGCGCGCTTTCAATCGCCACCAGCCGCCGATCCGGCTCGTCACCGGCATCTATTCACGCGAAGCCGCGAATGACAGTGCTGTCGAACGCGCGCGCCAGAGCGTCGCGGCGTTTGAGGAGGCCGAAGGCGCGCGTCCGCGTATTCTCGTCGCCAAGATGGGACAAGACGGGCACGATCGCGGGCAGAAAGTGGTCGCGTCGGCGTTCAGCGATCTCGGTTTCGACGTGGAGATCGGGCCGCTGTTTGCGACGCCGGAGGAAGTCGCCGATCAGGCGATCGAAAAAGGCGTGCATATTGTCGGCGTCTCCTCGCTGGCGGCCGGCCATCTGACGCTGACGCCCGCGCTGCGCGCTGCTTTGGAAGCGCGTGGTCGCGGCGACATCATGATCGTCGTCGGCGGCGTCATTCCGCCGGAGGATGTCGCGACGTTGAAAGACATGGGCGCAGCGGCCGTGTATCCGCCCGGCGGCGTAATCGCGGAGATCGCCCAGGACTTGCTGAGCGCGCTGAATGAGAAGCTCGGCTACGCGCAACCGGCGCGCCGGAATTAGCGATTGGGCAGGATGCGCATCAAAGATCGGGCGCTGCTCGCCCTCTCCGCCATTCTCGCCATCGCCTACGGCGCGTTCGGCTCGAGCCTCTACGAAGGCGCGCCGCCCTACGTTGCCGGCACGATCCTCAAGGTTTCCGGCATCGTCGTTCTTGGCGTCATCGCGCTCCTCGCGCGCTCGCGCCTTCTCGCGGCGGGGCTCTTCTTCGGCGCGCTGGGTGATGCATTGCTGGCTTGGCGGCCGGAGACGTTTCTCTACGGCGCGCTGGCCTTCCTCATCGGGCACATCTTCTACATCGCGCTCTTCCTGCGCGCCGGCCTTGGCGTGGGCGCGCTGAAGCAGCCACCCCGCGCACTGGCCGCACTCGCGCTGATCGCCGCTGCCGTCGGCATGACGGCGCTGCTCGTGCCGCGCGACGATCCGATGTTCGCGCCGCTCAGCGTCTACACCGGCGTGCTGACGCTGATGGTGCTCACTTCCTTCACGCTGCCGGCTACGCGCTGGCTAGTGGTGGCCGGCGCGGTGCTCTTCTTCATGTCCGACGGTTTCGTCGCCGCGAACATGTTCCAACCCGCCACCGATCCGGCGCTGGCCTATTGGCGCAGCTTCACCGGCTGGATGATCTATTGGGCCGGCCAAGCCGCCATTTGCTGGGGCGCGCGCGGCCTGCACCGGCCAAGGAAGTGATGTTCGCTTTTTGTTCTTGACACCGATTGCGACACAGGTACGTATTCCTTCGCGGGAGGAACACCATGATCGGCTACGTCACCATTGGCTCGAATGACATCGCGCGCTCGTGCGCGTTTTACGACGCCGCGCTCGATCCGCTCGGCTACGCGCGCACGTTCGAAGGCGGCGGTTGGGCCGGCTATGGGCCCGGCGGCAAGAAGGAAGGGCTCGAACTGTACATCGCGACACCTGAGAACGGCGAAGCCGCCTGCCTCGGCAATGGTTCGATGCTGGCCTTCAAAGCGCCATCGCGCGCGGCTGTCGATGCGTTTCACGCCGCGGCGTTGCGTGCTGGCGGCAAGGACGCTGGCGCGCCCGGCATTCGTGGCGAATACGATCCACCCTTCTATGGCGCCTATGTGCGCGATCCCGAGGGGAACAAGTTCTGCGCCTATTACAAAGGGTAAGTTGACGCTGGCGGGGCGCGGCCCAAGTCTCCGGCAACGGAGGATATTATGGGCGAAACACCGAACATCGACACGCCCGTGCGCGCGCAAGCCGAGCGGCTGATCGCGCTCGCGCAAGCGACAGGATCGCGCGCCACCGCCAGCGCCGATTACCGGCTCGTTTTCGTCGAGCGGCGCGACGGCACGCGCGAGACCGTGCGGGTCGCGCCGCCGGCACACTGAAGGCCGTGTCTAGATTTCTTCGCTTTCGGCGAGGCGGCGCGATGCGGCGACGCCTTCGCGCGCCAGCGTGTCGGCTTGCTCAAGCCATTCTTCTTCGCCGATGCGGCCGCGCAGGCGCAGATACTGATCGATCCACGCGACGTTCTCAGGCGTCCACGCCGCGATCTGGTCAAAATGATAGATGCCGAGCGAATTGAGCGTCGATTGCTGCATCAGGCTGACGCCTTCGATCAGCGTGAAATCGTCGGGCGCGCCGCCGCGCGCGGCAGCCAGTGACGGCGGGCGCGCGCCGCGGGGACGTGACGCCGCGGGGGCAGCGGGGCTCTCCGCGGGCAGCGCCGCAACCGGCGCCGGTGCAGCGGGTTCGGAAACGCTCTTTGTCGCTGGTTTCGATTCAAGATAGCGGACGCGCGCCTCCAAATAGCGCGCGCGCCATTTCCACTTCTCAGCCTCGTCGGCATCGATCGTGGGCGCCGCCTCCAGCGCGTCGTTCAGGTAAGCTGCGCGCTTTTCAAGGTAGAGCATGCGCCAACGCAGCAGCATGTCGGCGCTGGCGTCGGCCGCGAAGGCCGCCACGTCGCGCGCATCGTCCGAACCATCCGTCACCGGCGCAGTTTCTTCCGCTGCTTCGCGTGCGCGCACGACATCCTCCAGATGGGCGACACGCGCCTCGGCAGTGCGCGCGCGCCATTCCAAGATCGGGTCTGCCGGCTCGGGCTCAGCTGCGGGCGCTGGCCCCCGGCCATTGCCCTCCAGATATTTGACACGCTGCTCGAAATAGCGAAGCCGCCATGTCTGCAGCGACGCGGTCTGATCGGGCTGGGCGACGGGCGGGGCGGCGCTCACGACCGGCTGAACCTCGATGGGGATCGCGGCTTCGTCGCGCGCGCGCAAACGTTCGACTTCCTCGCGCAGCGCCACAAGCTCAGGGCTGTCCTCCCCTTGTCCTCCCGCGCGTTCCAACTCAGCAATGCGGCTGGCGGCCTCCGCAGCGCGCGCCCGCGCCGCTTCAAGCGAACGCTCAAGCTCGGCAATGCGCGCGGCGTCCAGTTCGGCGCGCCGGCGCAAGAGGTCGCCGCTGCGGTCGACCTCAACAACGCCGCCGCTCGCGCCGGCATTCTCGACGCTCAGCGACAAGAGATCCTTGAACACGCCGTCGCGCTCGCGGCGTATGCGCTCCTGCTCGGGCGCCCCGCGCATGCCAGCGTAAGCCCAGCCGGCCAACGCCGCGAAACCCGCCGCAAGCACAAGCCACAGCGCCAATTGCTCGATGAGGTAGATCATGAGGGCGCTCCGATGCGCACGATCAAGCTTCGCCCCGCCCCTGGCGACGTCCGCAGATTGCCCGCCAGCACGCCCTCGCGCGCCAGCAAGCCGGCGACATATTGCGCGCGCTGCGCGGAGAGGCCTGGCCCGCCGCCGGCGGGCCCGATCACCTGCAAGCGATGGCGATCGCAGCGCAGCGCCACGGCGGCGAGCGCTTCAAATCCAGGCGTGCTTTCCGCGCTGAGTTCGGCGCCGTTCTCGACAAAGCTCAGGCGATGCACGTCCTGCACGCGATCGAGCGCGCGCGCGCACGATTGCTCGCTTCCATCCATCGGCAGGCCCTGCAATTCCGGTAAGGAAAGGTCCAACCCATCAACGCTCGCCACCACACGCGCCCTGAAGGGCGGCGCCGGATTGGCGTATCCTGCGCGCAGCGCCTCAACCGACTCGAAAGCCCCGGCACCGATGATGGCCATGCGCTCGTTCGTCATGCGGGCTTCGCCGCTGTCGAGGCGGCTGAGCGCGCGGATCAGATTGCGCGCCATGAACCCCCATTCCGAAGACGGCGCGCCGCCGGCAATGCGCAAAGCGTCGACGATCTCAGCGTTCGGAAACGCTGCACGCGCCGTGCGGATGAGGTCGGCGCGGATGCGATCGCTCGGCGCGGCGCCGGTCAGGGTGACTTGGGTCTCGCTGCGGACCACGCGAAACAGATAGGGGCGATCAAACGGACCGACTCGGAGATCGGTGACGTCAACATAAGTGACGCCGCCCGCCCAAGGGCCGCCAGCGCCCGCGGCGCTCAGGGCGATGCGGGGAACCGCCGCAAGGGCCGCGTCATCGGCGACGATGCCGCCGATCACCGCTTCCTGGCCCTGCATGCGGACATCAAGCCCGGACAGACGCGCTGCATCCAAGGCCTGCACCACGCGCTGTTCGAGTGCGTTCGGCAGCCCCCAGACCGAGCCGCCGTGCGCGCCGAATACGCCAGCGACGAGCGCGAGGATTGCGCCGATCAGCCCAACCCAGAGCGCGGTGCGCAGGCGGCGAGGCGTTTCGTCCGTTTCCGTCATGACGGCCGCGTACGTCGCACCTGGGCTTCGCTCAACGCTTGGCGCAGCTGCGTGATTTCTTTTTCGGCGGCGCCTTTGCGTTCAGCCAGCGCCAGCGCATGCAGCCTCCAGCCGATGGCGAAGCCGCCGAGAATGGCGACAGCGAACAAGCTCGCTTGAGAAATGAAGAGGGCGATCATTTTTCCCGCGGCACGCGCATCATTTCGCACCAACCGCCCTTCTATCTGCATTCGAAATGAGCGAAAACCGGAATCCCCTGCTCCGGCTGCTGCCGGAACGCCTCTCGTCCCCATGCCGCACTCAATCACGAGCGCATCCAACCCGCTCATCAAAATGCTGAAAGCGCTGCACACCAAGAAAGGCCGCGCCGAGAGCGCGCTCTTTCTCGCCGAGGGCGCTCGCCTCACGCGCGAAGCTGCGGATGCCGGGCGCTGGCCGGAAATCCTGGTCTATGCACACGCCGCACTCGAGCGGGCGCCGGTGCGCGAACTGGTGAACGCCGCCGAAGCGCGCGGCGTGCGTTGCATAGAGACGAACGAGAGCATTCTCGAAGCGATCTCGAAACGCGACAATGCGCAGACGGTGATCGGCGCCTATCGTCAACATTTCGACGCACTCGAGACTTTGAACGATCAACCGCTGATCGCGTTGGAGGGCGTGCGCGATCCCGGCAATCTCGGGACCATCTTGCGCACCGCCGACTGCATCGGCGCGGCGGGGGTCGTGATCGTCGGGGTGACCTGCGATCCTTTTTCGATTGACGCCGTCCGCGCCAGCATGGGCTCCATTTTCGCGGTGAACCTCTGCCGTACGGATTGGGATGGGCTCCTGCGCTTCAAGCGCGCGCGCGGCGCCTGCATGATCGGGGCATCGTTGAATGGCGCGGCGCTCGATGCCGATTATCAAGCAAGCGGGCGCATGATCCTGCTTATGGGCAACGAACAATCCGGATTGTCCGAGCAGATGGAGGCGGCGTGCGATGTCCTGGCGCGAATCCCGATGCGCGGACGCGCTGACAGTTTGAATCTCGCAGTGGCCACCGCAGTGATGGCGTACGACCTTTGGCGGAGGCGCGGCTATGACGGCGCTCGCACCTAAACTGCTCATCGCCGATGATTGGCGCGACTATGCCGTGCTGGATTCCGGAGGCGGGCGTAAGCTTGAGCGCGTCGGCCCCTACACATTCGTTCGTCCAGAACCGCAGGCGCTGTGGTCGCCCGCGGCGCCAGCGACGGAGTGGAGCAACGCGGACGCCATCTTCTCGCCTTCCGCCGCCGATGACGACGACGCCGGGCGCTGGCGCTTCACCAAGACGCTGCCCGAGACTTGGCCGATGCGCTGGGACGATATCCACTTTCTCTCGCGCGCGACGCCGTTTCGCCACCTCGCCTTCTTTCCGGAACACTCCGTGCATTGGCGCTTTGCGCGTCACGCGCTGAGTGGGGTCAAGCGCGGCGAAGCCCCCGAAGTGCTCAATCTTTTCGGCTATACGGGCCTCGCCAGCCTCGCCTGCGCGAAGGCTGGCGCGCGCGTCACTCATGTCGACGCTTCAAAGCGCGCCATCGCGCTGGCGAAGGAAAACCAGCGTACAGCGGGGCTCGACGCAGCGCCGATCCGGTGGATTTGCGACGACGCGCTGACGTTCGTGAAGCGCGAGATCCGCCGCGGCCGGCGCTATGACGGAATCATCCTCGACCCACCCAAATTCGGCCGTGGCCCGAATGGCGAGACCTGGAAGCTGGAGGAAGGGCTTGGCGAACTGATCCGCGATTGCCAAGCGCTGTTGCGGTCCGAGCCCGCCGATCCCGCGAGTGCGCGCGGCTTCCTGATCGCTACCGTTTACGCGGTGCGGCTCTCCTTCATCGCCTTGGCGCAAGCCGCTCAGGAAGCGTTCGGCGACGGCGGCGAATGGGAAGTCGGGGAAATGGCGTTGCCGCACGACGGGCGGCCGTTGCTGCTGCCGACAGCCATTTACGCGCGCTGGCGGCGCTGAGCTGCGCGACACCGCATCCAAATTCCGTTTTGAGAGCATCCCAGATGCTGACGCACTTGCCCTGCGTCGACCCTAGCCTGTGAGACGCGCGGCGTTGCCCCTGCCGCGCGTCTCAACCCTTTCAGGCATGCGCCTTGCGGTTCTTCATTTCGGACATGACGCGCTGCGCGTAAGCGCGGCTCACCGGCACTTCGTTGCCGGTGTCCAGCACCGCAAGCAGGCGGCCATTAGCGTCGCGGTGCACGGCCTTAAGCCGCGCCCAATTCACGAACGCCGAGCGATGCACGCGCAGCATCACGTCCGGATCAAGCCGCTCCTCAAGATGCGACATGGTCTCGCGATAGAGCAAGGTGCGGCCTTCCCAATGCAGGCGCACGTAATCGCGCTCGGCCTCGATGCGTTCGACGTCTGCTACGGGCACGCGCAGGAAGCGGCCGCGTTCGCGGATCCAGAACTCGCGATCGAAGCGCGGCTCCTCGCGTTCCTGCGATTCCCGCTTCAGCGTCTCCAGCACTTCGGCCAATTCCTCGGCGCGGCGGCCGGCATCGCTGGCTGCGCGCCGTTCGCGGGCGCGCTTCAACGCGGACGCCAGGCGGTCGAACTCAACCGGCTTCAGCAGATAGTCGACGGCGGACGTTTCAAACGCCTGCAGAGCGTATGAATCGAACGCCGTCACGAAGATCACCGCCGGCCCGCCCGCTTCGTGCGCTGCGTTGGCGACATCGAAACCGTCCGCGAGCGGCATCTTGATATCCAAGAGGACGACGTCGGGCTTCAGCGCCCGCATCGCATCGATCGCTTCCGCGCCATCGCTGGCCGCGCCGACGATCTCGACATCGGGTATGTCTTCAAGCGCGAGCTTCAGGCGCCGGAGCGCCAAAGGCTCGTCGTCAGCCAAAAGTAGGCGTAATTGCTCGCCCAACACGCTCCTCCTCCAGTGGCAACCAAATGTCCACGCGGCAGCCGCTTGGTTCGCGGTTCTTCGCCGACAATCCCGCGCGTGCGCCGTAAATCAACTCAAGACGCTCGCGCGCATTCGCTAGTCCAACGCCGCGCCGCCGCCTTGGCGCGTCCTCCGGCGGCAAACCCGGCCCGTCATCCTCGACACTGACGCGCAGCAACGAGCCGTCGCGCCGCGCAGACACGACAATTTCGCCGCCCTCGACTCGTGGCGTAATGGCGTACTTGATGGCGTTCTCGAGAATGGGCTGCAGGATCAGACTCGGCAGGCGCGCATTCTCCAAACCGGGCTCGACATCGAAGCGCACATGCAGCTTTTCGCCAAACCGCGTACGTTCGATCTCGAGATATTTGCGTTGCGCCTCGAGTTCCGCAGCCAGCACGGCGAGTTCAGTCGGCTGCCGATCCAGCGAATAGCGCAGAAAGCCGGAGAGCCGCAGCAGCATGCTCTCCGCCTGCTTGGTGCGGCCTTCGAGCACCAGCGTGGAAATGGCGTTGAGCGTGTTGAAGAGGAAATGCGGGTTGATCTGATAGTGCAGCATCTTCAGCTGCGCGTCGTACGCGAGCGCTTGCGCCCGCGTGACCGCGCGCGCCTGCGCCAGCGTTTCGAAATGGTAGCCGAGCAGCGCCTGCATCGAGCCCCACAACGCAAGCACCCAGCCGAATTGAAAGAGGTAGATGACGAACGGATACGGTTCGGGCGAGACGCCGGCGAGAATGCCCGGCCAGAATTGCTCGCCGAATTGCGTCAGCGGCGCGAGCGCAAGGGCGCCGAGCACCAGCGACAGATTGCGGGTGCGATCGGAACGGGTCGCGCCAATGCCGGCGACAACGGCAAGCAAGACGCCGGTGAGCACGAAATAGGTCGCGACCGAGAAGGCGCGGTTCACGAAGAACGGAAAGCTGCCCCAATCAGGCGGCGGATCGGCGCCGGCGGCTGACGTACGCAGCGCGAAATAGATCAGCCAGAAGGCGACGTGGGCGCTCCAGCGCGTCCAGCCCGGGTGGCTGAACCGCGAACGCCAGTGCGCTCCATCGCGCGCAACATTGCCTGCGTCCTGCCAGGGCATGGCTCAAACTAGCGAAATCGGCGCTGAGACGGGCGCCATCCATCGCACCTAACCCGCCTCTCGTCGCAACCAGCAGACACAGAAGCGTGAAAAGGCGCGGAAAAATAGCAAACGGCCCCGCTGTCTCCAGCGGGGCCGCATGATCTGAGATGGCTTTTGGGTGCGGGAGTAGGATTTGAACCTACGACCTTCAGGTTATGAGCCTGACGAGCTACCGGGCTGCTCCATCCCGCGTCGCTCAGATCAAATCCTTGCATGGCGAATGAGGGTTCTGGACTTTGCTTCAGCGCACACGCCGTGCAGACCCGGCGACGACCTACTCTCCCATGCCTTAAGACATAGTACCATCGGCCCTGGGGGACTTAACGACTGAGTTCGGAATGGGATCAGGTGGGGACCCCCCGGCATAGCCGCCAGGTCGGCGCGGCGCGCGAACTGAAGTGACATCATCGTCTTTGATTGTGCGAATTCAGGCGACGCAGTCGTCGCCATGCATGAACGCCGATCGTTCAAGCCGATCGAGCGATTAGTACCGGTTAGCTTCACGCCTCGCAGCGCTTCCACACCCGGCCTATCAACGTGCTGGTCTTGCACGGCTCTCGAGGGAAACCTGGTTTTGAGGGGGGTTTCACGCTTAGATGCTTTCAGCGTTTATCCCGTCCGCACTTAGCTACCCAGCTGCGCCACTGGCGTGACGACTGGTGCACCAGAGGTGCGTCCATCCCGGTCCTCTCGTACTAGGGACAGATCCTCTCAAGTTTCCAACACCCACGGTAGATAGGGACCAAACTGTCTCACGACGTTCTGAACCCAGCTCACGTACCACTTTAAATGGCGAACAGCCATACCCTTGGGACCTGCTCCAGCCCCAGGATGTGATGAGCCGACATCGAGGT
>JBFWZB010000030.1:7861-33411 GCA_050185805.1 Hyphomonadaceae bacterium | reverse complement strand
TGGCCCCGCCCTTCTTGGCCAGCACCATCGTGATCGCCGCCGTCAGCGTCGTCTTGCCGTGATCGACGTGCCCAATCGTGCCGATATTGCAGTGCGGCTTCGTACGCTCGAACTTTTCCTTGGCCATGGGTCGGGTCCTGTCTCTCCGGCGAAATGCGAGAATGCGCCGCATCGGCGCGCGCCGATGCGGATTAAGGCGCGGTCTTTAGCCCCGTAAAGTCTTGCGTCAAGTGCGGAAAGGCTTGGCCGCCCTGCGCTGCGAGGCTAGAGCTTCGCGTACGCGACGGTTCGTCCCGCAAGGGACGTGAAGAGGGAACGCGGTGCGGAGCGCAAGCTCCCAAGCCGCGGCTGTGCCCGCAACTGTAAGCGGCGAGCGCTCCGCCAAGCGCCACTGGCCTGGATCATCGTCTGGGCTGGGAAGGCGGCGGAACCGCAACGACCCGCGAGCCAGGAGACCTGCCGTCGCGGTCGCTCGTTCGAGGGGCCGGGACCAGCCCACCCGAACCGGAAGTCTCCGCAGCAGCGACACGGGGGGAAGCCCGCGCCCAAAACGCGCGCCCGTATCGCTGTTTCGCACGCCGCCGGCCCCCGCGCGCGTCCTGACAAAGGAGACGCGCTCATGCGCACCATGCTTGCAACCACCTTGGTCCTCATCTGCTTCGCTACGCCCGCGTCGGCGCAAGAAGAAGTCCTCGTCGTCACCGCCACACGTACGCCAACGCCCGCGGCGCGCCTGCCAGCCGACATCACCATCATCGACGCCGGCGCCGAACGCGGGCGCGGCGTGTTCACGCTGGCCGATGCGCTGGCCGAAGCCGAAGGGCTGGACGTCGTCCGCAGCGGCGGCATAGGCCAACAAACCAGCCTCTTCGCCGGCGGCGCCAATTCAAACCATACGTTGGTTTTGTTCGACGGGCTGCGGCTGAACGACCCCTCCACGCCAGGCTCAAGTTTTGACGCGGGCCAGGACACGCTCGGCGCGCTCGAACGCATCGAAGTAGTGCAAGGCCCGATGAGCGCGTTGTTCGGCTCCGACGCCATTGGCGGGGTCGTGAACTTGCTGCCGCGCCGGGGCGGCGAAGGCGCGCTCAACACGCACCTCGAGTTCGGCGCGGGTTCGTTCGGCATGCTGACAGGCTTCGCCGGCGCCGATGGCACGCTGGGGCGCTTGCGCTACGCCGTCAGCGCGGAAGGCTTTGCGATGGACGGCGACGATATCGTGCCGGCGCGCATGGCCACGCACACAGGCGAAGCCGACCGCGCCAGCGCCGGCACGCTGACTGGCGTGTTCGATCTCGACGTAACCGAAACCCTCGCGCTTGACCTGTTGCTGCGGCGGCGCGAAGCGCAGGCCGATTTCGACGCCTTCATTTTCGTTCCGCCAACTTTCGCCGAGCAGCGCGTCGATGATCCCGATCTTGAAATTGCACGCAACGACCTCTCCGTTGCGCGCCTGGGCGCAACCTGGCGCTTGAGTGAGAATGCGTCGGTGCGGGCGACCGGCGGAGCGCTACGCCAGGCGCGCGAAGAACGCGACGGCGGCTTCATCACCTCGTCCTTCGAGGGCGATCGCGATTTCGCTGACCTCGCGCTCGATTGGCGCGTAGGCGGCGCTGCGCTCAACGCCGGCATCGCAACGCAAACCGAAAGCGTGGATGTCGATCAGGGTTTCGCCACTGTCGTAGAGCAGCAGGACCATCGCGCCGCGTTTCTCACCGCCCAATACGATATTGGCGCGTTGACCCTCACTGGCGCTGTGCGCGCCGACAATTACGAAGGCTTCGGCACGGCGACGACCTGGCGCCTCGGCGCTTCGTTCATGCTTTCAGAGCACACGCGTTTCTATGCGGCTTACGGCACGTCCTTCCGCGCGCCGACGCTGTACGAACGCTTCGTCTCGTTCGGCGATCCCAACCTCGACGCGGAAGGGGGCAAGGCATGGGAGCTCGGCGCGGACGCGCGGTTTGCAGCGTTTGGTCAGGACAACGGCTTTGAGGCGGCGCTGATCTATCGCCGGCTTGAGATCACCGATCTGATCGATTTCGGCCCCGCCTTCACCTACGCCAACGTTGATGAAGCCGAGATCGACAGCGCCGAAGCGCGGCTCGCGCTCAGGCCGCTGGATTGGCTCACGGCGCGTGTGTCCTACGTCTGGACCGACGCGCGCGACGGTGTCACCGATGCGCCGCTGCTGCGCCGGCCCGAGCACAGCTGGAGCGCTTCGCTGACTGTTGAGCGCGGCCCATTCGAAGGCCGCGTCTCCTGGCGCCAGGTTGGCGGGCGCGCCGATCAGATCTACGGCGACGACGGCTTCGGCCTCGGCGTCGGCGAAACGCCGGCCTACGACGTCGTGCGGGCGTCGGCGGGCTGGGACGTGAACGAGCACGCGCAGATTTTCGCCGCCGTCGAAAACGTCGCCGACGAAGCCTATGAGCCGGCGAACGGATTCGCCGGCGCTGAGCGCAACCTCAGCGTCGGGCTGCGCCTGCGCCGCTAAGGGACGGGGGCGGCGTTCGCTTGGCGGGCGCCGCCTTTGCCCTTAGCGTTTGCGACGCGGGGGCTTGCGCAGGAGAAACGTCATGTCAGTCGCAAAAGTTATCGAAGTCACCGCCGGGTCGAAGAAGGGCCTGCAGGCCGCCATCGAGGATGGGCTTTCCAAGGCTTCTGACACGCTCGAAAACATCGAGGGCGCCTGGATTCAGGACATCAAGGTCACTTGCAAGAACGGCAAGATCGACGAATGGCGCGTCAATATGAAGGTGACGTTCGTGCTCAACTAGCGTCGGAGGATTCTTCCGGCGGCGCTTCCGGCGCGGGCTGATCGGCGAACAGACGGAAGTCGTCTCCGAGCGCGCGCCTGCGCGCGGAATCGTAACACACCGAACCCAAAGCGCCGTTGCGCTCGAAGTTCGCCGGCAGCGCCTCCTCGCGATACCAGAGCCGGCCAAGCGTCACCGTGCCTTGCGCGCCTGAGCCTGGCGTCGGCCAATCGGCGATGCGCGCACGCGCGCCGGACGAGCTGATCCAAGCCGGCCAAGCGTCAGCGACGTGCGAGAAGCGGGTGCGCAGCGTGCCGCACGGATAATCACCCCACTCCATCGACACGATCTCTATGACGCGCCGGCCCGACGGGCCACAGAAGGACGGCGGCTGGCGGCCTGTGAAGGCGCCGCGGAGATAGTCGCGGCCTTGATCGGTGAGCGTGTATTCGGCGGCGCCCGGTCCGCGGTCTTCGCGCGGCGTCTTAACCAGCAGCCCCATCTCGACGAATTCATCGAGCCGCGCCTCTGCGTCAGCCGAAACCGGCTCGCCCCAATCGCGGGTCATGAGATCGAAGCGCGCGACGACGGAGCGGATGCCCGCGGGCTCAGACCAGATCGCCGGCCAACGCAGACACACCGGCACGCCGTCAATCAAGCGCTGCACCGCGCCCGACACTTCTTCGCGGGATACCTCCGGCTCCACCGGGCGGATGATCATCGAGGCGCGGCCGTCGATCAGCTCGCGCGGCATGTCCGTACGCGGCGCGGGCAGACTCTCGCAGCTGGCGAGCAGCCCGGCAGCGGCCATACAAAACAGAACAAGGCGCATCAGACCCCTCCGATGCGGGGGCGCGCGAGCGGCGCCAGCCCCAAAGCCGCTCTCCCCCACCGGCCCCGACTATGACTTCACGCCGCTGTGAAGGCCAGCTTGCGAGGGGGGAAAAGTGGGCAGCGCCCGGGGAATGGGCGCCGGCGCATTCGCTCAGGGCTCCTCGACGAAGCGGCTTGGAGCCGCTATCTGCGCTGCTGCGCGCGGGTATAGCTCAATGGTAGAGCCGCAGCCTTCCAAGCTGAAGACGAGGGTTCGATTCCCTCTACCCGCTCCAGCCGCACTGCGGCTATCAAAGGCGGACTCGAGCCGCGGCACACGAATTCGCTGATCGCATTGGCGCGCCCGGAGCGGCGCACTTCAATGTTAGCTGAGGAGATGGTGGAAGGGGCTGGATTCGAACCAGCGTACGCTCTCGCGGGCAGATTTACAGTCTGCTGCCATTAACCACTCGGCCACCCTTCCGGCCATGCTTCCGCGCGGGCCAAAGCGCCTATAAGCAACGCTCCAGTTTCGCGGAGCGCGTCCTATACCCAAGCCCCCTCCCCCACTCAAGCCGCATGGCATTCCGCCTGACCGGCTGCCGCGCCGCCAGTTCGAGGAAGAGACCGGCGGGCCCTCGTGGATTTGGGGCGTGCACGCGAGCCTGGCGGCCTTGGCCAATCCCGCGCGCACGATCGAGCGCGTGGTGGCGACGCGCAATGCCGGCGCGCGGTTGCCGCCGGGAATCGAAGCGCAAATCCTCGCGCCCGACGCCATCGACGGCATGCTGCCGCCTGGCGCCGTGCATCAGGGCCTGGCGGTGCGCGCTTCGCCGCTCGAACCAGTCGCGCTGGACGCCGCGTGCGCGCCCGCGGACGGCCGCGCCGTGCTCGTCTTGGACGGCGTCACCGATCCGCAGAATGTGGGCGCCGCGTTCCGTTCCGCCGCCGCTTTCGGCGCGCGCGCCCTGGTGCTGCAGGATCGCCGCTCGCCGCCGCTCACCGGCGCGCTGGCGAAGGCCGCCGCCGGCGCCATCGAGATCGTGCCGCACGTTCGCGTCGTCAACATCGCGCAGACGATCGAAGCGCTCCGCGGCTGGGGCTATCACGCCATCGCGCTTGAGGGCGAAAGCGCGGTCGATTTCGCCGCGGCGCTAGATAAGCGCCCGCTGGCGTTGGTGCTTGGCGCTGAAGGCAAAGGCGTGCGCGAGGGCGTCGCCGAAGCATGCGAGACGCGCGCGCGCATTCCAATCGCCGCCAGCGTGGAGAGCCTCAACGTCTCGGTGGCCGCGGCGATCGCGCTCTATGAAGCGGGCAAGCCGCGCTAGTGTGCTGGCTTCGCGGCGCCGGACCTGAACAACAGGCTCTTGATCAGGAAGAACACGCCGATGACGATCAGATAGCCGAGGAAAAGCACGCCGGCTTGAGTCCAGAAGCCCTCTTCCATCAGCGGCGGCAGCGCGAAGTCTGCGCCGTCCGAAAGCACCGGGATCATCAGATCGACGATGATGTGGATGAGCACCGCCACCAGAGAGAGCGGGACCCACTGGCGCCACGAGCCCATGAAGATCGTCACCACCAGGGCGATCAGCAAACCCTTCGGCTGGTTGATGTTGGCGAACCCATCGCGGAGATACGCCACCGCTTGATCGACAAATTCCATACGCCCCTCCCGAAGTGCGCCCTTCCCCGGAGCGCTGCCGGAACCTGGGCGGGAGTCCTACGCAGTTCAGCCAGTACGGTAAAGCCGGGCGGGCGCCGGTTAGCCCTCCTGGCCGGTTTTTAGGCACATCATAATATCGTCCATCCAGCGCCCGCCGATATTGAGCCCTTCAGGGATGCGGCCGGCCTCGCGGAACCCCAGCGCCCCGTAGAAGCCCCGTGCGCGCGGATTCTCGGCATTGACCCACAGCATGATGCGCAGCGCGCCCACCGCGCGCGCGTCGGCGATTGCGGCCTCCACCAGAGCGCGCGCAGCGCCAGTCCCGCGCGCCGCGGGGCTGGCGTACATGGCGTGAATCCAGCGCGTGTGCGCCAGCACCGCAAACGGCAGCACATCGATGGTCAGCTTGGCGACCAGCGCGCCGTCCTTGAAGGCGCCCCAGGCCTCACCGCGCGCCAGCATCGCGGCCACCTCCGCATCCGGCACGCGGGCGTCTTCCTCGAGATTCTGCACGAAGCCGAGCGAACCTGGCTCGCCCAACGCCTCGCGGTGCAGCGCGCGATAGGCGGTCAAATCGTCCGGCGTGAGCTTGCGAACCGTGATCATCCGCCGCCGCCGAAACGCGCGCCCCATTCGGCGACCTGCTCGTCCTCGATCTTCTTGAACAGCACATCCGGCGGATTGATGCTCATGCCGCGCGGCAGCGCATCGAACACGCCTTCGTCGCCCGCCGTGGGCCACATGCGGTTATTCTCCGGGACGCCGACGGCGTCGAGCACGGCTTTGGCCGCATCGGGAATGAAGGGCTGCGCCAGGATGGCGTAAAGCACGGCGAGGTTGAGGCCGACGCGCACGCCGACAGCGGCTGCGTCATGGTCAGTCTTGATCGCCGTCCAAGGCGCTGCGTTCTGCAAGTATTCGTTGCCGGACACCCAAAGCGCGCGCAATTCGGCCGCGGCTTTGCGCATCTCCATCTGCTCGTGGCATTGCGTCAGCGCCGCGAGCCGCTCTTTCCATTCCGCTATCACTTTGCGCTCGTGCGGGCCGTATTCGCCGCCGTCCGGCACTTTGCCTTCGAACTTCGACACGCAGAACCGGGTGATGCGATTGACGAAATTCCCGAACACATTGGCGAGGTCGGCGTTGATGGTCTGCTGGAATTGCTCAAGCGTGAACGCAGCGTCGGAGCTTTCCGGCGCGTTCGCCATCAAATACCAGCGCCAATAATCGCTCGGCAGCAATTCGAGCGCCTGATCCATGAAGATGCCGCGCTTCTCGCTGGTCGAGAACTTGCCGCCGTACCATGTCACCCAATTGAACGCCTTCAGGCGATCCACCAGCTTCCATGGCTCGCCTGAGCCCATGATCGTCACCGGGAAGCTGACGGTGTGGAAGGCGACGTTGTCCTTGCCCATGAACTGGACGTAGGTGACGTCCTCCGCGCCTTTGTCTTTGCGCCACCAGCGTTCCCAATCGCCGCCGGTCGCTTCCGCCCATTCGACCGTGGCGCCGATATATTCGATCGGCGCGTCGAACCAGACGTAGAACACCTTGTTCTCGAAACCTGGCCGCGGCTTGCCGTTTTGCGTGACCTTGATGCCCCAAGCGAGATCACGCGTGATCGAGCGATCAATCAGGCCTTCGTCCAGCCATTTGTACGCGATCGAACGCGCCAGCGGCGGCCATTCGCCGCTTCTGTCGACCCAGGCGCGGATGCGTTCCTGCATTTTCGGCTGCCGCAGGAAAAGATGCGCGGTATCGCGCGGCTCGACATTGGTGGAGCCGGAAATCTTTGAGCGCGGATTTTTCAGCTCGATGGGATCGAGCAGCGTGCCGCAATTGTCGCATTGATCCCCGCGCGCGCGTTCGAAATCGCACACCGGGCATGTGCCCTCGACGTAGCGATCCGGCAGGAAGCGTTTATCGTCGATTGAGTAAATCTGCTTGGAAACGCGTTCCTCAATCAGCCCGTTCTGCTCCAGTTTTTCGCAGAAATGCTGGGTCAACGTGTGGTTCGGCGGATTGGAGGAACGGCCGAAATGGTCGAACGAAAGCCGGAAGCCCTCGCACGCGCTCTTCTGAATCTCGTATTGCTGCGCGCAATAGACCGCGACCTCCTGGCCGGCTTCAGCCGCGGCCAGTTCGGCCGGCGTGCCGTGTTCGTCGGTCGCGCAGATGAACAGCACGTCGTGGCCCTGCAACCGCCGGAAACGCGCGTGCACGTCTGCCGGCAGCATCGAGCCGGCGAGATTGCCGAGATGCTTGATGCCGTTGATGTAGGGCAGCGCGGACGTGATCAGGTAACGGGCCATGGCGTTGCGCATGTAGGGCGCAGCCGCCTGCTCTGGCAAGCTGCGCCCTGACGCTCACACTGAGCCGGAATTCTTAATCCGGTCGTAGGCGTTGGCCATTTTCGTGTCGTACTGGAAGCGCTCGTATTCCGGACCGTTATAGCGGCGCGCGAAATCGGCCCAGCGGCGGTCGCGCAATTCATCGGACAGATTGTTTGCGCGGATGAAGCCGACGAACGCGTCGAGCTGATCGCGCTCCGAGCGCGCCAGCTTCGACACGTAGGCGTGCGCGTTCGGCATGCCGAGGTCGGTGTAATTCTGCCCCAGCACTTGGAAGAGGCCGTAGCTCGCGCTTTGCAGAGCAGCCTCGGGATCGAGCGAATAAGCCTCCGCCAATTGCGCCCAGCGGCCGGATTGGCTGCCGGGATAACCACCGCTGGTACGGCTCGAAATCTGCGGGTGCGAGGCGTCATAGCGGCGGCTGGTCTTGCGCGAGAACAGGTGCCGTTCGTAGAGAATGATCGGCCGGCCGTCGGCGCCGAAGCCGCCCAGCGGACCTGACTCAACCTGCGCCACGGCGGCGATGGCTTCCCATTCGCATCCTATCTCCGCCGCCACGCGCTCGAAATCGCCGCGCGTGAGCGGTGAGCGATCCTGCACCACGAGTGTCGAAAGATAATCGCCGCTTGGAGGCGGCGGCGGTGGCGGCGTGACTGGCGGCGGCGCAGGCGGCGTCACCGGAGGCGGCGTGACTGGCGGCGGTGGCGCAGGCGGACGCGTCGGCGGCGGCGGCGGTGGCGGCGAACTTGGCTCTTCGCTGCGGCGGCGGCCGAACAACAGCCGGAACAGCGCTTCGAAAATGTTCATTGCGATCTCCCCGCCCGAGCGCCGCTCACGACGTTCCCGTCAGCCGTTCGTATGCTTCGCGCATCAAGCGGCCGTAGCGCTCGACTTGCCCCGAACCATTATAAACCCGCGCGAAGCCTTCCCAATCCTTGCGCTGAAGCTCGTCAGCCAGATTGTTGCCGCGCACGAAATTGCCGAACGCCGCCAATTGGCGCGCCTGCGATTTCGCCATGTCGGCCACGAACGCCTTCGCGCTCGGGAAGCCGCAAACATTGTGGTTGAAGCCCATGATCTGGAACAGGCCGTAACTGGCCGAGGCCATCGCCGCTTCGGGATCGAGCGCATAAGCCTGACGCAATTGATCCCAGCGCGCATCCTGGCCGCGCGGATATTTGCTCGGGTCCCAGGAGCGGTACGACAGGTTCGGATGGGTGGTGTCGTATTGGCGATTGGTTTGCCGCGAGAAGATGTGCGGCTCGAACAGGATCACCAAACGGCCATCCGCGCCGAATGCGCCCAAGCTGCCGCTCTCGACTTCGACCACGGCCTGCACCGCTTCGACTTCGCAGCCGAGCGATTGCGCGACCACTTCAAAATCCGCGCGGGTGAGCGCGGCCGTCGTTTCCGGACGCAATGATTCCAGATAGCCGTCCGAACTCGGCGGCGCGATTTGCGTGTACGCGCGCGCGAGCGCGCTCGCATATTGGCCAGCGCCGAATTCGCCCTCATAGGCGCGCGCGAAAGCCTGCCAATCGCGGCGTTGCAATTCGTCGACGAGGCTCTGGTTGCGCAGATAGGCTTCGAACGCCGCGAGCTGACGCTCCTCCGAGTGCGAAAGGTCCTGCACGAAGGCGAACACGTTGGGGTAGCCCGCCTGCGCATAATAGCGCCCAGGCAATTGGAACGCGCCCCAGCTGGCGGCGCCAAGCGCCGCGGCGGGATCGAGCCCGTAGGCTTCGTCCAATTTCTGCCAGCGCGCAGCTTGATTGCCGCCGATATAGGCGCGGTTGCTTGAGCTGGATACGCCTGGATTGCTCGCATCGAAGCGGCCTTCTGTCGCCTGGCTGAATGCAAACGGCTCGAACGAAAGCAACGGACGTCCATCGGCTGAGAAACCCGGGCCCGCGCTTTCGACCCGGATCACCGTTTTCAGAGCATCGGCGTCGACGCCGAGGCGTTCAGCCGCTGCGTTTATGTCTGCTTCGCTCAAGCGGGCCGTGCTCTGCGCGCGCAAAGCATCGAGCGATGCGCCAGCAGGCGGCGTTGTCGGGGGAGGCGGCGGCGCAACCGGTGGCGGAGGCGGCGGCGCGACCGGTGGTGGCGGCGGCGGCGCGACAGGCGGCGGAGGCGGCGGCGCGACCGGTGGCGGAGGCGGCGGCGCGACAGGCGGCGGAGGCGGCGGCGCGACCGGTGGCGGAGGCGGCGGCGCAACAGGCGGCGGAGGCGGCGGCGCGACCGGTGGCGGAGGCGGCGGTGCGACCGGCGGCGGCGCTGGGCGCGGCGGCGCCGGCGGCGCTGGGCGCGGCGGTGGCGGCGGCGCAGGACGCGGCGGCGGCGATGTCGTTGATCCGCGGCGGCCGAAAATCGCGCGGAATACAGAATCCCAGAAGCTCATGGAGTCCCCTTTTCCCGCCGAACAGCCGCTCCCCAGCCGCTGTCATTAACCATAGCCCAGCGACAAGCGAAAGAAAGGCGAAGCCGGGCCTATTTGCGACGCGGCGAACCGAAGATCCGCCCCATTGCCTCGATCCGCGTCCGCGGCGCGCCCGGCGGCGGGCCGGAGAACCAAGACGGATCAAAGCGCTGCGGAAAAATCAGCTGCTCCCAATCGGGATCGCCCCGTTCGCGGCGTTTGAAATAGTCCTCGCCGGCGCTGCGGCCGATTTCATAGAGGTGCGCGAGATTGGCCGGATCGCCGTTGGCCATTTCCTTCATGCGCTCGATATCGGTTTGCTCGTACTGCAACCCAAGCCGGCGCATTTCGCTTTCATCGTCGAGGCGCGCGTCGAACCGCTGGAAATGCAAAAGTGGAACCGGCGTCAGCCGGGCGGCACGCATGTCTGTTATCTCGCCATTGATGCGCCACGGACGCGGCGTAGCGCTCAAGCCTTGCATCGTCACCAGCGTGGAGAGCGCTGCGTCGTGGATCATGCTTGAAAGCGCAAACACCGCACGCGCCGCGATCGGCGCCACGGTCGTGAGCAAATCCTGATGCGTGGTGTCGTAGCGCAACGCCGGGCGCCAATAGCCGGTGCCCACGGAAATCATGAGCAAGCGATCGTCGCCGGTGGGCCAGTTGAAGCCATAGGGCGCAAGCGTCGCCACCTTGAACAATTGCAGGCTCGGATCATTGAGCGCGGCGACGCCGCCATCGACGAACACGCCTTCGACATCCGCGCCGGCAGGCACGTCCTCGCCCTCGGCGGCGAGGCGTATGCGACATTCGTCGAAGAAAGTCGGCGCGGCGGCGCTGGCGCGCACGAGTTTTCGGATTTGAAAGCGCTTGTTGGGAAAGCCGCCGGGCGGACCTTCCCAAAAAGCCGAGCGCGGATTGTTGGTCAACGTCCAGGCCGAGCCGGTGTCGATGCGCTTGGTGAAAACCGCGAACCCGGTTTTCAGCGCCGGCGAACACAATTCGTGCTCGCCAAGTTCTCGCGCGAGTGCGGCGTCAAGCCGGGCGGCGTCGAAGCGGGCGCGGCGCATGCCGATGCCCTCTTCCTCGGCGAACACCGCCGGCGCCAGCTCACGATAAAGCTCTGAGACTTCATCGACGCTGCGGCCCAGCGCCAACGCCGAGGCGATGATCGAACCGGTCGAAGTGCCGCCGATGAGATCGAAATAATCGGAGAGACGGAAATCTGGCTTGCCGCTGCGCCGTTTCAGCTTGCGTTCAATCTCGCCCAGAATGCCGAGAGCCAGAACGCCGCGGACGCCGCCGCCATCAATGGAAAGAATGCGCTTCGGGCCAATACCGAAAAGCCGAGCGCTGAGAGGCGTGTTGTCTACAGCCATATTCCCCACCGGCGCGCGTCGTACCAACCCGCGCCGGTGAGGAAAAGCCGTTAGTTCGGCGGATCGGCGATCGTGCCGGCGACCGCGCCGGCCGCCGCGCCGATGGCCGCGCCGCGTTCGGCGTCGCCGTCGCCGGTATTGTTGCCGACAGCGGCGCCAACCGCCGCGCCCGTGCCAGCGCCCACCAGGGTGCCGCACGAAGCCAACATGACCGCCGCCACGGCGATGGTCAGAGCTTTCGTCACATGAGCCATAACAACCTCCAAAATGCCCATCGACGGTTGAACGCCACCGCACCTAACCTGTTCCGGTACCGCGTTCTCTATGGCAAAAGGGCGCCCGCGCCGCCTTAGCTCAGCTGGTAGAGCACCTGATTTGTAATCAGGGGGTCACAGGTTCGAGTCCTGTAGGCGGCACCGATTTACCGCCGCGCGCTCAATCACTTACCGGTTCGATCACGCATGCGTCATCGCTGGGCGCCGTGCGCGTGCGGGGGCGTTTGACGGGTCTCGCCTGTTCTAGGCGATGCAAGGAGTTCCTTCATGACCAAATCCCTCATTATCGCGAGCGCGGCCGCTATGACGCTTGCGCTCGCCGCGCCGGCTTCGGCGCAAATCCTCGGCGGCCAAGGCGCGCTCGGCGGCGATGTCGGCGCCAGTGTCGGCGGCGTCACCGGCTCGGCCTCGGGAGCGGTGAGCGGCGGCGTTGGTGCGGACACCAGCGTTGTCGGCCGCACCGCTTCGCGCATCGATAGCGCCGCAGACCGCACGCGCGAACGTGCGCGTGCAACCGTACGCAACACGCGCGAACGCGCCGGCGACGCTGCTGCAGACGTGCGTGACCGCGCCGATGATGTCGATGTCGGCGGCGGAGCCAGCGTTGATGCCGACGCCGGCGCAAGCGCCAACAAGGACGGCGCGCAAGCGAACGTCGGCGCCAGCGCCGGCGCTTCCGCCTCGGCCGACCCGGGACGGTAACGCGGCGTAGACTTTAGCCTTGGAAGCGGCGGAGCGTTCTACGCTCCGCCGTTTTCATTCGCGCCAGCCGGCCTCGCGCAATGCGCGCTCGACATCAGGGTTAAGCGGCTCGCCATCGATGATGACGTCGACGCTGGCGAGGATCGCGGGCGCGACGCTCGCGGCGCCCGGCTCGACATGCAGCGCGCGCACGCTCCAGCCTTCTCCGGTACGGCAGGCGAAGCCCGAATAGGAGCGCGCAGCGTAGACAAACGTGCGGCACACCCGGCCCTCGGCGCGGAAACTGAAGCCTATGCTCACCCCGCTATCATCAGTGCTCAATTGCTGATCGAGCGCTTGCGCCAGCGCTCCCTCCGCGTGCAGGCCATCGCTACGTGACGCGAGCTCTCCGCCGCCGAAGCGCGCGACGCTTGCGGCCAGCACGCCGATGATGAGCCCGGCGGCGGCCGCAGCGATAAGCGGCGCCCAACGCACTGCCCGCCTTGGCGGCGGCGGATCCGCTGGGGGCGCCGACGCTGGCGGTTCGCTGCTGGCGACATCGCCCAACAGTGCGCGCAAATGTTCCGGGATCGGCTCTTCAACGACGGAATCGTACACCGATCGCAGCGCTGTCCGCACGCCGCGAATGCGCTGAAGGCGTGCAGCGAGCTTGGGATCGTCCTCCAGCGCGGCTTCAACGTGGGCGTATTCCTCCGTCGGCAGATCGCCGGCGAGAAACGCCATCAGGGTTGCGTCGTCGATCCGCACCGCGCCTCCCGCGCGCCTTCAAGCTACGCGTAAAAGAAAGCGCCGCTCGGCGCCAGTGGGACGGATGGCCTATTCCGCCGGCTGCGAGGCAGTTTCGAACGCTTCGATTTCTCGCGCGGTGGCTTCGGGCGATTTCGTGAACCGCGCCAGCAGATCGTAGAACACGGGAACAACGAACAGCGTCAGCATGGTCGCGATCAGCAAGCCGAAGAAGATGACGACGCCGATGGTCATCCGGCTTTCAGCGCCCGCGCCATGGCCCAGGATCAACGGCAGCGCACCGACGCACGTGGCGATGGATGTCATCAGCACCGGCCGGACGCGCAGGTCGGAGGCTTCGAGAATAGCCTCGCGAATAGATCGGCCCTCGTCTCGCAATTGGTTGGCGAACTCGACGATAAGGATGCCGTTCTTGGCCGCCAGCGCGATCAGGATGATGAGACCGATCTGACTGTAGATGTTGAGCGAGTCATCGAAGAGGAAGAGCCCGAACAGCCCACCGGCGACCGCCATCGGCACCGCCAGCATGATGACGAACGGGTGCACGAAGCTCTCGAATTGCGCGGCCAGCACCAGGAACACGATGAGCAGCGCGAAGCCGAACGCGAAAGCGATGGCGCCAGTGGCCTGCTGGAATTGCCGGGCTGCGCCGGAATAATCGATGCTGATCGGCTGATCGCCTATTTCCTCGCGCGCGATCTCTTCTAGCACGCCGAGTGAATCGCCAAGCGAGGCGTCGCCCGCCATCGACGTGGCGATGGTGACGGCCGCCTGCCGGTTCATGCGCCGCCGCTCGGCGGAATCGCCGGCAGTGTTGAGCCGCACCACGGAGGCGAGCGGCACTAATTCGCCGGTAGTGTCGGAGCGCACGTATTTGTTGCTAAGGTCGGTGATGTTGGAGCGCTCATCGCGCTCGGCTTGCAGATACACGTAATATTCCTCGCCACGATCGGTGATGGTGTTGACGCGGCGTGCGCCCATCGTGGCTTCGAGCGTGCGCCCGATGGCCTGCACCGAAACGCCAAGCCCTGCGGCGCGTTCGCGGTCGATATCGACGAGGACGCGCGGCGAGGTCGGTTCGTAATTCATGCGCGGGCGCATAAAGCGCGGATCTTCGCGCAGCCGGTCGACAATTCGCGTCGCCGTCGCCGCCAAGGGCTCGTAGGTCGATCCCAGCAACACGATGGAAGCGTCGCTGCCGCCGCCGCCGCGTTGGAAGGCGTTCTGCATACGCGCGCGCACCACAGCGCCCGGAATGGCGCTGAGCGTGCGGTTGAGTTCGGTCTCTACCTCGATGCCGCTTCTGTGCCGCTCTTCCCACGGCTTCAGGAACAGCATGGCGAAGCCGGAGGAGAAGCGATTGGTGCCCTGGTCGCCGAAGCCCGGCACCACCACCATCACGCGATTGGCTTCACCGCTGTCGATGTAGCTCTGCAGCACATCCTCGACCTGTGACACGACGCGCGTGGTGTAGTCGAAACCCGATCCTTCCGGGGCCTGGATGATGACCATGATGACGCCGCGATCTTCCGGCGGCGTCAGCTCGGAGGAAAGCTGCGTGAACAGGAAACCGCCGCCGAGAACCACCGCGCCGAACATCGCGAACACGACCGGCTTCATGTTCAACGCCGCTTCCAGTGACGCGCGATAAGAGGCGCGCATGCCGTTCAGCAGGTTATTCACAAAGGTGTGCAGCTTGGATTCCTGCTTCGCGGGGCGCAGCATCTTCGAGCACATCATCGGCGTCAGCGAGAGCGCGCAGAAGGCCGAAATCACGATGACCCCCGCCACCGTTGCAGCCAGTTCGATGAACAGGCGCCCAACGTAACCGCTAACGAACAGCAGCGGCGTGAACACCGCCACCAACACTGCGGACGTGGCCACAACGGCGAAGAACACCTGCCGCGTGCCGCGCTCGGCGGCGATCAGCTTGGGCTCGCCGAACGTGTCCATGCGGCGCTGGATATTTTCCAGCACGACGATTGAATCATCGACCACCAGGCCGATCGCCAGCACGAGCGCCATCAGCGTCAGCAGATTGACGGAGAACCCGGCGATCGCCAGCACCGCGAACGCCCCGATGAGACACACAGGGATCACCGCCGCCGGGATCAAGGCGGCGCGGAACGAGCCCAGGAAAAGGAAAATGACCAGAATGACGAGGCCGGTGGCCTCCAGCAGCGTCATCGCCACCCGGCCGATGGCGCGCTCGATGAAGAGCGTCGAATCGTAAGTCAGCGCAAGCTCGACGCCCTCCGGCAGCGACGTCTGGATACGCGTGACCTCTTCCTTCACCGCGCGGCCGACTTCGAGCGCGTTCGATTGCGACTGACGCACGATGCCGAGGCCGACCTGATCGCGGCCGTTGCCGCGGAACATGCGCCTGGTTTCTTCCGGCGCCATTTCGATGCGGGCGACATCGCCGAGGCGGATGACCGCGCCGTCGGCGCCGGGCGAACTCAGAGGCAGGCGCTGGAAATCCGCCACGCTCTCGAACGCGCGCGCGACTCGCACCTGGTAGTCGCGCTCTTGGCCTTCGACATAACCAGCGGGCAGCTCGACGTTCTGCGACCGCAGCGCGCCTTCGACGTCCTGCACCGTGAGGCCACGCGCGGCGAGTGCGTTGGTGTCGAGCCAGATGCGAAGCGCCCTGCGCTGATTGCCGCCGATGTTTACGCTGGCGACGCCGTCAATAACACCCAGACGATCGACGATATAGCGATCCGCATAATCCGAGAGTTCGACGCGGTTCAGCCGGTCGGAGCTGAGGCTGAACCACATGATCGGTTGCGCATCGGCTTCCGATTTGCTGACCACCGGCTCATCGATATCCGGCGGCAATTGTCCCTGCGCGCGGCCGACGGCGTTGCGCACGTCATTGGCGGCGGCCTCGAGGTCGCGAGAAAGATTGAACTCGACGTTGATGGAGGCGCGCCCATCGCGGCTGGTGGCGTTGATGACGTCGATGCCCTCGATGCCCGAGAGCTGATCTTCAATCACGCGCGTGATCTGCGTTTCCACCACCTGCGCCGATGCGCCGGGATACGACACGCTGATGGAGACGATCGGCTGATCGACGTCCGGCAATTCGCGCAGCGGCAGCGTCGCAAACGCGATGGCGCCGAAGGCGACAATGAGCAGAGAGAAAACCGTCGCCAGAACGGGGCGGCGAACGGAAAGGTCCGACAACGTCACCGCGAACGCCTCGCCGGCGCCGCTTCCGAAGCTTGCGCCGCGCCGATCTGCACGGCTTGCCCAGGCCGCACCGCTTGCACGCCTTCGGTCACCACGAGGTCGCCGGGACTGAGGCCGCTAAGGATTTCCGCCAGACCGTCGCTGCGCTGACCGGTGCGTACATCCACACGTTCGACCATGCGTGCGCCATCGCCCTCGGCCACGCGGAATACGTAGGAGATGTCGCCCTCATCGAGCACGGCGATCTCCGGCACAGCGAGGCCCTGGCGCGGATTGGCGCGCACTTCGACCGTCATCAACATGCCCGGCCGCAGCGCCTCTTCCGGATTGGGCAGCAGCGCGCGCACGCGCACGCTGCGTGTCGTCGGATCGACGCGGCTGTCGACAATTTCGATCACGCCTTCAAACCGGCGGTCGGGATAAGCGGCGGTCGAAGCCACGATCGGCACGCCCTGCGCCAAGCGCGCCAGCTGCGTTTCCGGCACGTCGAAATCGAGCTTGATTTGAGAGATGTCGTCGAGCGTTCCGATCTGGTCGCCCGGCCGCACATATTGACCCGGGCTGGCTGTGCGCAAACCGACGACGCCGTTGAACGGTGCGGCGATGGTGCGGTCGGCGATGCGTGAGCCGCCGGCGCTGACGCGCGCTGCTGCGGCCTCCGCGGCGGCGCGCACGGTGTCGAGCCGCGCCTGCGAGGCGAAGCCACGATCGTACAATTCCTGATAGCGGCGCAATTCCTCCTGCGCCGCTTCATTAGAAGCGCGCGCTTCGGACAGATCGGCCGCTTGTTCGACGCTCGACATCTCCACCAGCACCTGACCGCTGCGGACGCGATCGCCGCTTTCGAAGCGGATGCGTCGGATCGTGTCGGCCACTTTCGGCGTCAGCACGATGCTCTCGCGCGCCTGTGCTGTGCCCAGCGCTTGAATGGCGTCGGAGAACGTGGCGGGTGCGGCGGCGACGGCGAGCACGGTCGGCGCTCCGCCCGGCGGCCCGGCGCCCTTCATTTGCGCCGCGCCGGGCGCCGCCTGCGCCGCGCCATCGAACGCGCCAAGCAGGCTCTTGCCGACGACGATCACCGCCATCAGCGCCAAGCCTGCGGCGACGACGGCCGCGAAGCCATAGCGTTTCAAGAACCCCTGCATGTAATGACCCTTACGACAAAGCTCTTTCAGCTTTGTGTCCGGAACGGGGTGAGGGCCACAATATAGGGCCTATTCTCGACCAACGCCCCAGAATCCCAAGACTAACGCCGGTTCCACGGCCTCGCCGTCCACCCTCCCGCGCAGGCCGACCTGGACGCCGCGCCCAGACGCGCCGAAGCGCACCAGCGTCAATTGGGCCTTGAGAGCGCTCTCGCCAAGCTCTGGATCGTCGAAGAAAAATTGCGCCATGCCCAGCCAGCCCTCGTCCGGGCGATAGCCGAGGGTGAGGTCGTAGCGCCCAGTCCGGCAGCCGCCCTCGAAAGAGCGCTGTGCGGCCTCGAGATTGAGGAAGCCGCGCCCGTCCCCGAACGCAGCGCCGCCGAGCCAGCGCAGTTCGATGCCGGTTTCCTCGCAAGTCCCGAACGGGTCGGAGTGCCAAACCGCCGCACCCTGCACCGCCATCACCTGGCCCGGCCTGCGCAGCACCGCCGCCTTCGCGCCGAGCGTCGTTTCCCAACGCAGCCCGTCCCAGCCGGCGGTGAAATCGTCTGATGTCACCCATGGTGCGGCTACGAGCGCCACCCGCTCATGGATCGGCCGTTCCAGATAGATGGAGGATTCCATGTAGAGCGCTTCGTCACGCTCGCCGGCGGTTTCGGTCCAGATCAACTGGCCGCCTTCAGGCGCGATCCAGGCCCCCGCTTGCGCGGGCGCCTGCGCCATCGCCGCCAGAATGCCTAGGAATCGTAGCCCGGCAAATGCCGGTCGAGTTTCCGCAACAGCCCCGCCCATGCCAACCCCGCCACCATGCGCGCGCCGGCGCTTTGGCCGCGCACCTCGTCTTGCGCCGCATCGGGCGCGGTCAGCACGTTTTCAGCGCCGGCGCTCAACGCAGCAACTTGCTGCGCGCACGCGCGCTCGAGGAAGAAGATGGCCACGAACGCATCCGCGGCGTTAGCGCCGACAGCAAGCGTGCCGTGATTGCGCAACAGCATGAGCTGCTTGTCGCCAAGATCGGCGACCAGCCGCTCGCGCTCATCGAGGTTGAGCGCGATGCCCTCGTAGCCATGATAGGCGAGGCGCGGCAGCACGATCAGCGCGTTTTGCGTCAGCGGCAGCAGGCCGTTCTTTTGCGCCGCGACGCCGACGCCCGCATCGGTGTGCAGGTGGATCACGCACAAAGCGTCTTCGCGCGCGGCGTGGATCGCCGAGTGGATGGTGAAGCCGGCCGGATTGATGAAATAGGATGTCGGCGCGACGATATTGCCATCGAGGTCGACCTTGACCAGCGACGAGGCGGTGATCTCCTCGAACAGCATGCCGTACGGATTGATCAGAAAATGGTGGTCCGGCCCGGGCACGCGCATCGAAATGTGCGTGAAGATCATGTCGTCCCAGCCGTGCAGCGCCACCAGCCGGTAAAGCGCGGCGCACTCCACCCGCGCCTGCCATTCCTCGGCGCTCACACGCCCCTTCAGAGATGCGCCCGCATCGTCGGCCATGGATTGAACTCCTGACCCGGACGATAGCCCCGCTTACGCCGCCGCTCAATGCCAAGCGTGCGGGCCTGTTCGCCTCACGCGCCGGCGGCCGGCTGCGCTCGCGGCGAAAGGTAGGTCGGAAGACGGAACGCCTTCGGCCGGACGTAGAGGAAATTGAGCGGCGTCCGCTTGATGACCCAATGGAAGGCGAGCGGCGCAATGACGGCCACTGCCGTGATCAACGCGGTCGCCGTCCCGACATCGGGGATCAGCCCACTGCCAGACAAGAGCCTGAACGTGACCTCCATCGGCAGAAAGAACGACAGATAGATCACGATCGAGTTCCGCCCCGCGTAGCGCAGCGGCGCGGCCCAGTCGCGCCCAGCCATCAGCGCTCCGAAAGCGACGATGGCGCTGGCGCCCAAAAAGCCCAGGCCGAGCCCGACAAGCGGATCGTCGAACAGGCCCAATTTCACCAGCGCGCCATTGAGAAGCGCCCAAACAGCAAGCCCCAGTAGCGCCAGTGCGGGCCTTGCACCGACCCAGCGCGCAAACCCGAAAATCATCGGCGCGTAGGCGTAGCCTGCAAAGAAGAAGACATAGCGCTCGACGAAATGCTCGATGACGCGCCAATCGGAATTAATGATATCGGCCTGATAGCCCACCTGAAGCGCGGCAGCGACCAACAGCACCGCCAGTTTCGGAAGCTGCCGAACCATGCGCGTGACGATGTAGAAGATCGCCAGCATGTGTACGAACCAGAGCGTGTTGGTGGGTTCGACCAGGGCCATGGCGTAGCGCGCGCCCCAAGCTGCGGGATCATTCAGCAGCTGCTCGTCGAAGATGACGCCGAACTGGATCGCAAGCCAAAGCAGGTAGAAATAGGCGAAGTGAACGACTTTGCGGTCGATATAGTCGAGCAGCGGACTGTTGATCGACAGGCCCAGGAAGAGCCCCGAAAGCAGGAAGAAATCGGGCATCCGAAACGGCCGCGCGAAATCCACGACTTCGTGCAACCAGCCACGGGCGCCGACAATATCGCCGTAATTCAGCACGCAATGCATCATCACGACCAGGATGATGCAAAGGCCCTTGGCGTAGTCGACCCAAGCGACGCGCTCGTTCTGAGCCATGTCGTTAATTCCCGCGCTCGCGCTGCCGCCGCAGTGAATTACCCCTATGTCAGCGGGGCTGCAGTGACAAGGCTAGACCCATCCCAAGTCGTAGATCGCGCCCTCATGTTATCATAAGGAGAAATTTAGCCATAAGCTCGCATTGTTGTCTCCCTTGTCCGTGAGGTCATAAGTCGCGCATGAAGCTCGCCTTCACCGCCAGCGCCCGTCCGGAAGCGCAAGAGGCGTTACGCCGCCTGCGCCACGCTTACGGCGAAGCCACCGAAGCGGGCGCCGATATCATCGTTGCGTTGGGCGGCGATGGCCACATGCTCCATGCGCTGCGGCGGCGGCTTACGGACAAGAAGCCCGTCTACGGCATGAACCGCGGCACGGTCGGCTTCCTCATGAACGAGTTCAACGAGACCGGGCTGATCGAGCGTCTGGAAAAGGCCGAGCCAGTGAAGATCCGCCCCTTGGTGGCGGTGTGCCAAACCGTCGCCGGCGCCACCGTCACCGAGCGCGCCTTCAATGAGGTGTCGCTGCTGCGCCAAAGCGCCCAAACGGCGCGGCTACGCATCATCGTCGATGGCGCGGAGCGATTGCCGGAATTGTTCTGCGACGGCGTGCTGGTGGCGACCCCGGCCGGCTCGACCGCGTACAATCTCTCCGCCCACGGCCCGATCCTGCCGATGCATGCGCGCCTCCTGGCGCTGACGCCGATCAGCGCCTTCCGGCCGCGGCGCTGGCGCGGCGCGCTTCTGTCGCAGGAAGCAAAGGTGCGCATCGAGGTGCTGGAGCCGGAGCGGCGCTCGGTCAGCTGCTCGGCCGACAATCTGGAAACCCGCGACGTCGCCGCCGTCGACATTCAGGAAGACGCCGCCTCGGCGCTGACCCTGCTGTTCGATCGCGGGCACGCCCTCGAAGAACGGGTATTGCGCGAACAATTCAACGTCTAGCAGCGGCGTCAATCTTATCTTCACCACGCTTGGCGATGCTCGCGCCATTATGTCCAAGCCTCAGGTCCAGTTCATCGACCCGAAGGAATTCGACCGCGCTGCGGTCGAACTGAAGAAGCCCGTGTTCGACGCCGGCGCGGTCGCGCGCGCCGAAGAAGCGCTCAAAGCCATGAGCGGTTCGTTCCAGCAATGGCTGGACGAAGAGGTCACCAAGCTGCAGGCGGCCCGGCTAGCGTGTGAGGCCTCGGGCTGGAGCGGCGACGCCATCGAGGCGTTGTTCAGCGCCGCCCATGACGTCAAAGGCCTTGGCGCCACGTACGAATTTCCGCTGGCGACGCAAATCGCCGCCTCCCTTTGCCGGCTGATCGAAACCGACGCCGGCCGCGCCGTCGCCGCCGCCGATCCGAAGCTGGTGCTGGCCCACGTCGACGCCATCCGCGCCGTGGTGCGCGACGAAGTGCGCACAGCTGATCACCCGGTGGGGCGGGTGCTGACGCGCGCGCTTGAAGCGCAGGTCGCGGCGCTGGGCGTGGCGCCGCGCTAATGCGCGGACGCTAACGCAGTCTTCACCCTCTTTACCGCGCCCATTTTTAACCGCGCCGGCGTAGGCTCTCGCGCAAGCGATAGTTCACGAACATGAACGTCATTCCCTTCCGCCGGCCCGAACCGCGAGCCGAGCCGCTGGCCTTCGCGGTCGGCGCGCGCGTCGATCTGCGCGTCGGCGCGATCGCCTCCGGCATCGTGCGCGCCCGCGGCGAGGGCGACGAAGCTTTCTCCTTCTCCGGCCTCTCCCGGCTGTTGCGCGCCGCGCGCATGGCTTGGCGCGAGCGCGGCATTCACGCGCCGCTGGTGCTGTCGGTGCCACCCGAGCGCCACGCCACCCTGGAAGCCGATATGCTGAGCGAAGCAGCTTTCGAGGCGGGCTGCACGCGGCATGCGCTGAGCTTCGAATTGTGCGAGCGCACCATTGTCGCCGCCGGCCCTGCCTTGGCCGAGGAGCTGCGCGCGCGCGGCTGGGGCGTCGTGCTGCGTGGCGACGCCGCCTGCCCGCTGCCTTTCGGCGCCCGCGCCCGTGCGCTCTACACTGAGCTTGTCGTCGATGCGCCCGACGCGCCTGATCCGTTCATGGCGCTCGACGCCGCGGATCGCACGCCGTTCGGCCGCCGTCTGCTCGCCGCGAAAGCCGCAGGCCTCGTCATCACCGCCGAAACGGTGCGCAGCGCCGCGCAAGCCAAGATGCTGGCGATTGGCGGCTTCGACCGCGGCGGTGGCCCTTTCGCGGAAGCCAGCTTGCGTTAGAGCGCGGCGGCCTGTTGCGGCTGCAGCCCGGCGCTGTCGAGCTTTTCCAGCAGATAGTCCAAATCGTCTTTCGGGATCGATTGGAACAGCGTCAGCGTGCGTTCGAGCATTCGCTGGCGGAAGATCGAGCGGTCGCGCGCGCCACCCTCGCGATCCATGTGGTGATAGACTTCGATCGCTGCGCGGAAGGACGGGTAGAGCCGCGGCGGCAGCCCGGCGCGATCGAACGCCGCCTTGAGCCCGAGCGGACCGTTGTCGTGCATCAACAGCCAGATGCGCTGATGCGAAAGCCCGGCGAGCTCGGCCATGGCGTGCTCGACAAAATCCATGTGGCCAAGGCACAGCCCGCGCATCAGCAGCGACGGCGTCAGCCGGCCGTTGAGGTTCAGCTGCTGCACGAAACGCTGAACGTCGTTCTGCAGCACCGCCTGTTCTACAATATCGAGTGTCGCGCGTTCCCGCGCGCCCATGGCGAGCTCGATCGCCAGCTGCGGCGGCAATTCGTGATGATTGACCAGGTGGTCGAACACTTCGCCCGTCACCAGCGAGACCAGCTTCTCCGTGATCGACACCGGCAGCGCGCCGCGATGCACCATCGCCGTCGTGATTTCGGAGAGCCCCGAGAAGCGATCGAGCGCCGTCTCGAGGCCGTCCTCGTCGAACAGCGCATTGTCGTTGGCGAGCGCGCGCTCCACTGCTTCCGGCGCAGCGTATTCCGCAATCGCACCGGTTACCGCGACGGAAAGCGTTTCCCGGCTCGCCACTGCGACTTGCTTGCTCGGCGGGCAGGTGCGCACAAGCTCGACCAAATCGGAATCCGTCAACACCGGCGAATTCGCGATCACCGGCAATGCGATGGTTTCGATATCGCGCCCCAGCTTGTTGGCGATGTCGCGCGGCAGTTTCGGAGAATTCTTGAGCGCCACGGAAAGCGCGCGCCGCACCAGCACCGCGGCGTCCATCGCCATGATGGCGATCAATTGTTCAGCGTGCGTGCGTTCGTCGGCGCTCAGTTCGGCTTCTTCGATGCAGCGGCACAATTTATGCGCCGCGTGCGCGCGATCCTCTTCGGTCGGCCCTTTGACAAGCGTGCGAATGTCGGAATCCGTCAGGCGGGACCGCATCGTGACGATCGACATGCTCAAGCAACCCCGTCAAAGCCGCGTGAGTCGCGGCACCGCACAGATGACGCAGCCTTTCGCCTGAGGATTAAAGAAGCCTTGCCTAGACCATTACGAACGTGGAATGGCGTACGCCATGCTTAAGGGTCTCAAGGTTATCGAGCACGCTACCTATATCGCCGCCCCGGGCGCCGGCGGCATCATGGCCGATTGGGGCGCCGACGTCGTCAAAATCGAGCCGCCGGGCGGCGATCCGATCCGCCTCTTCTTCGCCTCCGTGGGCGTCGAGGAGGAACGCAATCCCGTGTTCGATATGGACAATCGTGGCAAGCGCAGCGTCGTGCTCGACACCGCGCAGCAAGGCGGGCGCGACGCACTGCTTCGGCTCGTGGACGCCGCCGACGTCTTCCTCACCAATGTGCGCCCCGGCGGCTTAAAGCGTGCAGGCCTCGATCACGCGGCGCTGCTGGAACGCAATCCGCGGCTGATCTATGCGTCCGTCACCGGCTATGGCCTCGAAGGCGCCGAAGCGGACCGTCCCGGCATGGACGCAGCGGCGTTCTGGGCCGCATCCGGCCTCGCCACCATGTTTACGCCGAAGGGCGCCGATCCGGTTCAATTGCGCACCGCCTTCGGCGATCACATCGCCGCAACCGCGACCGTGGCCGGCATCCTCGCGGCGCTGTTTGAGCGCGAACGGACGGGTCGCGGCCGGCTCGTGGAGGCCTCGCTCTTGCGTGCGGCGCATTACGCGGCGGCGTCGGATTTCTCGATCCAGCATGTGCGCGGGCGCATTGCTTCGAACCGCCCGCGCGCCAAAACGCCAAATCCTTTGATCAATTCGTTCCGCACCGGCGACAATCGCTGGCTCAACCTGCTGACGCGGCAAGGCGAGAAGGATTGGCCGAAATTGGCGCGCGCGCTGGGCGTCGCGCATCTCATTGAGGACCCGCGCTTTGCGCGCGCCCGCAACCGTCGCGAAAACGGCGCAGAGCTCGTGACGCTGCTGGACGAGGCGTTCGCCAAACACACGCTCGAACAAGCGCGCATAGCGCTCGACGCCGAGGAATTGATTTGGGCGCCGTTTCTCACCGCCGCCGAAGCCGTCGCGGATCCGCAGGCCATCGCGGCCGGCGCCATCGTGCAGACCCCCGATCGCCAGGGCGGCGCCTTTCCCGCGCCGGCGGGTCCGGTGCGTTTTCCCGGCGCCGACGATGGGCCAAAGGGGCCGTCTCCGCTGGCGGGCGAGCACACACGATCGGTGTTGGCCCAGGCCGGATTCAGCGACGCTGAAATCGAGTCCTTGTTCGCCAGCGGCGCGGCCGCCTAGTCGCTCCGCGCGCTGCGATAGGCCATCAGCGCCTGCAGCGGATCGCGCTGTTCCTCGCCGTCGCTGCGGATCAGCGGCAGCAATGCAAACGCGAACAGCGCTTGCGCCAGCGCCGGCGAAAGCGGTGCTGCGCCATCGCGCGCGGGCGCCGCTGCTGGCGCCGCCTGCGGCGCCGACATCGCCGCATTGGCGTCGAGCGAGAGACGGTCCAGCAACCCTTGCGCCGAGCGCGCCTCACCGCCGCGCGTGTAGAAGAGTCCACGATTGGCCGCGGCTTCGCGCGGAAAAATGGCCGCAGCACTGGGCGCACCGTTCTGCGCCGCTTCGATCAATCTGAGCGCGCCCCCGGCGCCCATGACGTGCGCGGCGTAGAGTTCGCCCGCGCCCGGCGCACGCCCCAGCCGCGCCTGCAGCGTCTCAGCGTTTTCCCGCGTCAGCTCGCCCGCCATGCGCGCGGCGATTTCCGGATCGGTGCGCAACGCTAGCGCTTCGCGCCGCGCGCCGCTGTCGCCCCGTGCGAGCGCTTCGGCGAACCCACCGAGCCCGTGATTGGCGCCGTGCCGGCGCACCATGTCGAGCCAGGTGCTCTCGATGAATTGGAACAATCCGGTGGCGGTGGACGTGCCGGCGCGCGCGTGCGGATTGAGCGCGCTTTCGCGCCGCGCCGTCTCCACCAGCAATGAAAAATCGACGCCCGTGGCTTGCGAGGCCCGCTGGATCGCGGCGCGGACGGCGTCCTGGGCGACGGGCGCAATCGGATCGCTCATGGATCCCGCGCTGCGCCGATTTGGTGAAGGCGG
>JBFWZB010000030.1:0-7761 GCA_050185805.1 Hyphomonadaceae bacterium | reverse complement strand
CCAGCAATGAAAAATCGACGCCCGTGGCTTGCGAGGCCCGCTGGATCGCGGCGCGGACGGCGTCCTGGGCGACGGGCGCAATCGGATCGCTCATGGATCCCGCGCTGCGCCGATTTGGTGAAGGCGGCGTTAAACGCTGCGACCGCGACCGAAACGCAAACGATACGGCAGCAGAATGAGGCCGCTCAGCACTACGACCAGGCTCAGCACCGATGCCAGTATCAGAAGGCCGTTGTTGAAATTCTCGTGGTCGCGCCAATCCATAATGTGCAGCGCCCAGAGCGCGTCATAAACGCGCCAGAGATCTGAGCGCCGTGCGGTGATGTGGCCGCTGTCGGCGGCGACATAAACGGCGAGCCCCTCCGCGTCGTCGAAAGCGATGCGCCACGCTGGCAGCGCACCACGATATTCGGGACTTTCTTGCGTCACCAAGCGCGTTTCGCGCACCGCCGGCGCGCCAGCGACATAAGCCTGCGCGATCAATTGCGCGGCGTCGGCGCTCAAAGGAGACACCACCTGCCAGTCGTTGAGGTCGATCAGGATCGGGCGCCGCTCGGCGAACTCCGCCACGGCGACGGGCTCGCCCAACACGCTGCGCTCGTAGGTCAGGCGCGTCGGCGCCTCCGGCAGCAAATTGACCAAGTCCTGCGGCGATCGCATCGCCTCCGGCGCCAGCGCGGCTTGAGCGACCTCGGCGATGCGATGCTCGCTGCGCACGCGCTCAATCGGGAAAATCGCGAAGAAGGCGCCGCTGGCGATCCAGAACAGGATCTGCACGCCCAGCACCAGCGCCAGCCATTTGTGCGCCCACGATGCAACGCCTGCGAGTTTCATGAAGCCCTCCGCCGCGGCGAAGCTTTGGGCCGCGGCAGGCCGGCGCTCAATGCGGCCGATTGCCTGGGGCGCGTTCAATAACTCTTCGGCAGACCCAACACGCGCTCGGCGATAAAGTTCAGGATCATTTCGCGGCTGACGGGCGCGATGCGCGCGATCATCGCTTCGCGGAAATAGCGCTCGACGAAATATTCCTTGGCGTAGCCCATGCCGCCGTGCGCCAGCACCGAGGCCTCGCAGGCGCTGAACCCCGCTTCGGCGCCAAGATATTTCGCCGCATTGGCCTCAGCGCCGCACTCGCGCCCGGCGTCGTAGAGCGCCGCGGCCTTGAACGCCATCAGGTTGGCTGCCTCGAGCTCGGCCCAGCACTTCGCCAGCGGATGCGCCACGCCCTGGTTCTTGCCGATGGGACGGCCAAAAACCACGCGTTCATTGGCGTATTGCGCCGCGCGCTTGAGCGCCGCACGGCCAAGACCGATCGCTTCAACCGCGAACAGCACGCGCTCGGGATTAAGGCCGCTCAGCAGAATCTTAAAGCCTGCGCCTTCTTCACCGATGAGCTCGGCGTCGGAAACTTCGAGGTCCTCGATGAAGAGCGTGTTGCACTCCACCGCCTTGCGGCCCATTTTCGGGATCGGCTGCGCCTCGATGCGGCTGCGATCGAGATCGGCGTAGAAAAGCGAAAGCCCTTCTGTGGGCCGCTTCACCTGATCCTTCGGCGTCGTGCGCGCAATCAGCAAGATCTTGTTGGCGCGCTGGGCGTTGGTGGTCCAGATTTTCCGGCCGTTGATGCGATAACCGCTATTGGTGCGCTCGGCCCGCGTTTCCAGGCTCGCCGTATCGAGCCCGGAATTCGGCTCTGTCACCGCGAAGCAGGCTTTGTCGCGGCCGTCGATCGCCGGCGGCAGGAAACGCGCCTGCTGCTCCGCAGTACCGAATTTGACGATGGGCATCAGCCCGAAAATGTTGAGGTGGATCGCGCTGGCGCCGGAGAAGCCGGCCCCGGATTGCGCCACGGTCTGCATCATCAGCGCCGCCTCGGCGAGCCCGAGCCCCGCGCCGCCCACGCTCTCGGGCATGGCCACGCCCAGCCAACCGCCTTCGGCCATATCGTTGACGAAGGCGTCCGGAAACGCGCCGCTATTGTCGACGGTGAGCCAATAATGGTCATCGTATTTGGCGCAGATTTCCTCGACCGCGTGCTTGATTGCGGTTTGCTCGTCGGTCAGATCCAGCGCGAACGTCATCGTTCAATCCTCAAACCGGGCCGGCGCAAACGCCGCCCATTCGTCGGAAATCATTTCTCCGAACACATAGGCGCAAATGATCTCCGCCGTCGCGGGCGCAAGCAACCAGCCATTGCGGGAATGGCCGCAGGCCAGCAATGCGCCGCCGCTGGGGCCGATCAACGGCGCCCAGTCCGGCGTCATAGGCCGCACGCCCACCCAGGGGCTGACGTCCTCGCGTTTACGGATCTCGCCGGGCGCTAGCCCCTCAGCCGCCGTCAGAAGTTCGGCCACCCGGCCGGGATCGACGTGGCGGTTGAGCGAACCGAATTCCATCGTTGCGCCGAGCACGACGTCGTTTTCACCGCGGCGGGCGAGGTAGCAGCCATCGGCGTGCACGTTGGCGCTCGGCATGCGGTCGAGCCGCACCGGGACCATGTGTCCGCGGGCGGGCTGGACGTGGCGCAGCGCGGGCGCGAATTCCATCATCGCATCGCCCGCCCAAACGCCGGGCGCCAACAGCACGACATCGGCCTCGAACACGCCTTTTTCATAAACGCCGACATGCTGGGGGCCGAACGTATCGGCGTCGTGGCCGAACAGAATTTGCGCGCCGTGGCGGCGCGCATCCATCGCCAGCCCGCTCAGCACGCGGATCGGATCGGCGACGCCCTCATCGGCGACGAACAACGCTTCCCCGGGCACGGCCATCAAACCGGAGCGTTTGCGCCAAGCCGAACCGGAGAGCGCTTCGGCGCTGCGGCCGAGGCTCACCGCGCGGGCGCTGAAATCAGCAGCGGCGTCAGCGCTCCTGAACGCAATCACGCCGCCATCGAACCGCACGCCATCGGCCCAGAGCGCGCCCGGCGTCTGCGCGCGCCAGAGATCGAACGAGGCCAGGGCGAGCTTATCAAGACCCCGATGCTTTTCGCGCGGACCTCCGGCTTCAGAGAGCGGCGCCAACATGCCGGCCGCCGCCAATGACGCGCTGGGGCCGTAGAGGGAGAAGTCCTCTTTCTCGCCTTCAAGCACCATCACCTGGGCGCCCCGTTGCGCCAGCCGCAAAGCGCAGAAGAGGCCGATGACGCCTGCGCCGACGATGAGAACGCGCTTCATGGGCGCTCATGTCGCCGGAAATGGCGCGGCCCGCAACCCGTGCGCCCCGTCAGCGGCGTTTTGCGCGCGCTTGTTCGGCTAAGGCTTTGCACATCGCCGCAACGGCTTCTGCACTGGCGTTGACCAGCAGCTCAACCGGTGCTTCACGGCCGAGTGCGGCCGACAGCTGCTTGGACGCGCGCTCCAACCGGCGCCAGGTTTGGGCGTCAATGCTGACTGTCCGCGCAGCGGCGCGCTTGGCGCTCTTGCGCGGGGTTTTCTTCGGCGCTGGTTTTCGGACCGCCGCGATCGCCTTCGTCATGGCGAAGACGTGGGCGCGATCCTTCGCCTTCTCAATCTCCGGCAATTGCGCGTAGGGCTTGAACAAAGCCTTGGGCTGGCTTGCATCGCCCTTGTTGCGTTGCATCCAGCGCACATGCACGTAATTGGCTGCGGCCTCCGCGTCACCGGGAAACCGGCGCACCGCTTCATAGGCATCGCGTGCCGCGCGCTGATTGTCCGCTTTCGCCTTCGCGTGCAGCTTCGACCATGGTTGATTGACGTCAACCATAACGCCGCCGCGCAGACGCATGCGCGGTTTGCCGCGCTGGTTCGGGTTGTTCTTCAGGAAATTCGTGCGCCAGGAATTATGCGAGCGCGCCGCGAAATACTCGACGGCCGCTTGCATGAGCGCATCGTTCTTGGTTTTGCGCGGCGACGCCATCCTCAGAATCTAGCAAGAATTGTTTAGAAAAGCGCAAATCCATTCCCCCGCGGGCGCCGGACTCAGGTGCGCCATTCGGGGAGGTCGAACTTGGGATCGGGGTAGGCGGCGTCGACATATTCGCGCCCTGCGGCGATGCCGATCTCGAGCAGCAGGTCCATGTTCGCGCGCTTGCCGTTGGCCAGGAGATCGAGCGCGTCCATCACGCCAGCGTCAAGTTCGCGCCCGAGCAACCGTTCCAATTGCGTCATCGGCGGCTTTGGATCGCTGGCTTTTGTTTTCGGCTTGGTGTCGAGCATGACATCCATGCGCTGAAAATCCAACAGCGGCTCGCCGGTGAGACAGTGCCCGCTCATGTCGCCAATTTCCAGATTAATGTACCAGGGTTTCCGCGGCGCCGAGAACGCCTGCATCAGCATCACGCCTTGCACCTGCGTGTCGAACACCATGGCGCGTAGCGCGTGCACGCCGCGCATGCCGGGCGGCAATCCCTGAAACGCGCGCCCATCAACGCGCGGGCGCCGGCAGCCGGTGCCGCACGACGTCATCATCAGATTGTTCGCGCCGGCCTTCCAGCCAAATTTGTATGCGGGCTCAAGCGCGAGCAGGAAAAGCTGCAGGCTCGGATTGTTGTTGGCGCTCACAGCGCCATCGACGAAATAGCCGCGCTGCGTCGGCCGGCGCTTTTCGTTGAACTCTATATCGATCACCACCTCGTCGAAGAAGGTCGGCGCAGCCGCGCTCGCCAGCACCAGATCGACGAGCCGGTAGCGCTTGTTGGGATAGATCGAGGAATCCGCCGGCGGATCGTAGAACACGCTGAGCGGATGATTGGTCACCACCCAGGCCGAGCCAGTATCGATGCGCTTTGCGTGGATGGCGAGGCCGGTGCGCAGATCGTCCGAGCCCAGCGTCTTGGTGCTCATCACCGAAGCCAGCGCGCGTCGCAAGTGCTTCGATTCGAATTTCGATTGCAGGAAGACGCCGTCGCCTGCGGTGCGCCCGAACACGTCGGGGCCGAGGCGCATATAGAGTTCGATCAGGTCATCGATGCTCAGCCCCAGCGCCAAGCCGGTGGCGATGATCGCGCCGGTCGAGGTGCCGCCGATCAGGTCGTAATAGTCCGAGAGCCGGAAGGCGCTGTCGCCGCCGGCGCGGCGGCGCAATTCGGTCTCCACCGCCTTCAGCATGCCAAGCGTCAGCACGCCCTTCACGCCCCCGCCGTCGAGGGCGAGAACGCGCTTCGGCCCGGTGTCGGGCGAAAGATGCTCGAACAATGTCCTGGGCATGTCCCCTCGCCCTGGGTTTCTAGCCGTTGGCGGGGGTCAAAAGAAGGCCAGAGCGCCGGGGTCGCGGCCCAGATGGAGGGCGCGGAATTCCGCAGCGAGGAAAAGTCCGCCCGCCACATAAACCGCCCCGCCCGGCCCCGCCTGGGCCAGGGCGATGCGCCGGGCGTCGGCGACGTTTTCGGCGATAGCGATTTCCGCATCGGGATGGGCGGCGGCGGCCAGGGCGGCGACCGCTCCTGCCGCCAGCCCCCGGTGCGCTGCGGCCGTGCAGACCACCCGGCGGAAAGACGGCGCCAGCGCGCCGATCATGGCGGCGGCGTCCTTATCCGCGGAGACGCCGCAGACCAGCACGCTCTCGCGGTCGCCGCGCATTGAATGAAATCCCGCCAAGGCGGCGGCGAGCGCAGCGGGCGTGTGCCCGACATCGATCACCACCAGCGGCGCCTCGCTCAACGCCTCTAACCGGCCAGGCCAGCGTGTTGCCGCCAAACCGGCGCCGATGGCCGCCTCATCGACATCGGCCATGTCGCGCGCCAAGGCTGTGGCGAGCGCGGCGTTGGCCCGTTGATGATCGCCGGCGAGCGCGCCGGCCTCCGCGCGCGCCGCGACGAATTCGACGAGCAGGTTACGGGCGGCGGCGTGGGCCAGAATGGGTTCGCGCACCGGGGCGCAGCTGTCGGCCACGAACACGCGCGCACCCGCGGGCGCCGCATCCAGCTTTTCGCGCGCAATCGCCTCCAGCGTATCGCCCAGAAGATCGGTGTGTTCGAGATCGAGGGAGGTCAGCGCCACGCGCTTCGCCTCGATCAGCCGCACCGGGTCGAGCCGGCCGCCTAGCCCCGCTTCCCAAATCGTGTGCGTGCAGCGTTCCGATGCAAACCAATCGGCCGCGATCAGGAACAGGAACTCGAACGCGCCGAGGTTCTCGCGTTCGCCTGCTGCGTCCACGGCGGCTTCGACCCGCGCCCAATGCCGCGCCAACGCCGCGTCGCTGATGGCTTCGCCGCTGATGGCGAAGCGTTCGTTGAGCGCGAACAGATGCGGTGAGGTAAATAGCCCTACGCGCGCGCCGGCCTGCGTGAGAATTGCCGCATTCATCGCCGCGGTCGAGCCTTTGCCGTTGGAGCCGACAAGCACCGCACCGGCGGCGCCGAAGGCCCCGAGTTCGACATCCAACGCGCGCGCGACGCGTGGCAAACGCTCTAAGCATGGGCCTTCGCCGAATTTCGGAAACGGCGCCTGCCAGCGCATCATCGCAGCGCGGCGGCGAAATTGGCCGTCCAGATCGTCTCGATCAAATCCCAGCGGCCGTGATCTTCCAGCGTCTTGATCGCCGGATTGGCGTTCACCTCGATCGCCACCGGCCCTTCAGGCCGATCGAACAGGTCCACCGCGGCGAGATTGAGCCGCAGCGCCGCCGCGCAAGCGAGCGCGAATTGCGCCAGATGCGGCGCGGCCTCAGCTGACGGCGGGGAGGCCGCGCCCCCGAGCGCGCGATTGGCGGCGCCTTCGACGGTCACGCTTAAGCCTGCCGGCGCCACGTCGGCTGGTCCGAATAAGCGGCCATCGTCGGCCCGCGCCCGCACCGTTTCAGCGATGTCGCCGACGGCGCCGTCCTTGGCCGCGATGGCATCGCGCATCAGCGCGCCAAGCGGTGTCGTCCCGTCTCCAGTCAATGTCAGATTGTATTTGCGGTACGCAAACAGGATGCGCCCGTTCATGACCAAGAGCCTATGCTCTTCTCCCGCGATCACGGGCTGAACCAGGATCGCGTAATGGCGCGTCGCCGCCACGCGCGCGAGATAGCGCTCGAACGTCGCATAATCGCGGATGATCTCCGCGTAGGCGCCTTGCGCGCCATTGAGGGGCTTGCAGAACAGCGGATATGCGGCGCCCGCGGCATAGCGCAGCGCATCGCCCGCCTCGCGGCCAGGCGCGCGAAGGGCGGCCCAGCGATCGGTGGTGAAGAAGAGTTCGGAAGGGATGGTAGCCAGGCCGTTGGCGGCGAGCACACGCTGCGCGAACGACTTGTCGCGCGCGATCGCGTTCGCATGCGCTGCGTTGAACGCGTAGGGCGAGCCGGCGCCGGACGCAAAATAGGCGCGACGCGGCCCGTCGCTTATCTCGAACAGATAGCCATCTTTAGCGTCGAGCGAGCGAAAGCCATAGCCCAAAGCACGCGCCGTATATTCGGCATAACGCGCGTGGGCGTTCTTGTACGCGCCCGGCGCCGCAAGGGAGATGGTACCGCCTCCAGGGCTCGAACCAGGGACCTCTGGATCCACAATCCAGCGCTCTAACCAACTGAGCTAAGGCGGCAAACGAAGGCGCGGAAGCTAATGCGCGATCAGGGCGCGCGCAAGGCGCGCCCCAGCGTCTTTTCGCCCTTAAGCCGGGCCCCAGCCTTGCTGATTGATGTAGGCGCGGATGCGCGCGATCCGGTTGGCCGGATCGGGGTGGGTGGAGATGAATTCCGGCGGCCGCGATCCGCCGCCAGATTGCATGATTTCCCAGAACGGAATCGCCTGGCGCACGTCATAGCCCGCGGCATGCATGTAATTGAGGCCGAGAATATCGGCCTCCGCCTCCTGCT
>JBFWZB010000029.1:30998-34521 GCA_050185805.1 Hyphomonadaceae bacterium | reverse complement strand
CTGCCGGTTGGCGTCAGCGCGCCATTCAAGCGCTCGGCCCACGTTTGCGCATCGGCCTTGGCGCTAAGGTCCAGCGGCGCTTCCGTCCGAAGTGCACCCGCGATGGCGGCTGCGGTTTCGTCGCCATAGGCGGCGCGCCAGCGCGCATAGAGCCAGGCGGGGAGATCGGCGCCGGGCGGCTGCGCCGCCAGCAGGGCCGCGCCGCGCTCGCTGACGCGCCGCAGCACGGCGTTGATGAGCTTGGCGAACCCGCGCGCTTCCCGTGCCTCATTGGCGGCGTTCACGGTTTCGCCGACCGCGGCATGGGCGGGCGTTTGCAGCACCAGGATTTGCGCGGCGCCGGTGCGCAGCAGCGCGCGGCCCAGGTGTGCTGTTTCCGGAAGCGGGCGGTCGAGAAATTGCGACAGCACCGCGTCGAGCCCGCCGAGGCGGCGCAGCGCCGCGCCGGCGATGGCGCGCGCAAAGGCGCGATCGCGCCCCTGCAGGACCGCGAAGCTCGGCGTATCGTCGAGCGCGTCTTCGAGCGCGCGTCCTTGGTCGAGAACGGCGACGAGCAGATCTGCGGCGGCGCGGCGCGCCGTCACTCGCGGCCGTCGTCGCGCAAACTCGTGATCTGCACTTCGGCGCGCCGCCAGGACGAGAGCCGAATGGTTGCGCCGCCCGCCGCCAGCGGCGTGGCGATGCGCACCGGCGGCGCGAAGCGCGCGCCTTCTGGCAGGGCGAACCAGATTTCCGCATGCGGGATGCGGCGGCGGCCGCGATCGCTGCGCTCGTAACCGGCGACGGCGATGTAGGCGAGCGAGCATTTGAGGATCGGGCCGTCATAGCCGCCACCATCGAAATCATCGATTTCGCCGCGGCCGGACAGCTCCATCAGATAGTGGAAGCGCCCGTCGAAGGTGGGATAGGCGCCGGCGCAGCGGCGTGATTGGCCGACATCGATCGCCATCGCCACCATGGTCGAGAGCGGATCGCGCGAGCGGCGCATCTGCTCTTCGCTGGTGCGCGGATCGCCCCAGAGCCGGTAGTTCGGAACGATCTCGGTGCTCACCGCGCCGGCTGGGTCCGCGCGCATTTCAATGATCCGGCGTTTGTGGCTGTAGCGGTGATCGAGCGAGTACGAGCGCCACGCCACGTCGCCCAGCGACGTGATCAGCCCGGTGGATGAAGCGGCGAGATTGGTCGGCTCGAACAGATTGAGCAGGCCGCCCGAGCGCAGCGAAGCGGAGACAGCGTAGGTGTCGGCCGACACATCCGCATCGAGCTGGATTTCGCCCAGCGGCACGAAACGCAGCCCGAGCCCCTCATAGGTCAAGGCAAAGCGATCGGCCGCGGCCGGGGTCGCGCACGCGCAGAACGCTAGGGCGAGCAAAAAAGCGCGCATCGGCGGAATTTACCGCCGAGGCGCGCTCAGTCCAGCTTTGCTGCTGCCGTTAAAGCGGGCGAACCGTGACTTCGCTGTTGTTGAGCGGCAATTCCACCAGGGTGCCGACGCGGCCGGAGACCACATCCTCGAACCCGGCGGCGCGGGCTTCGCTCAATTGCATCGCCGCGGCCATCTGATCGCGGGCGCCAGTGAGCACCACCATGCCGGCATTGGCCTCACGCGCCCGCATCGCCACTTCCGCGGCGGTCGAGGCGGCGCCGGATTGATGCAGGTGCGCCAGCGCCTGGGTCTGGGCGCTTTGCAGCACCACGTCCGCATTAGCGGCGGCGTCAGCGCTGACCACGCGGCCATCGCCGCCGACGACGATCGAGCGGCCGTGATAATCGAAGCGATAGCCGATGCGGCCGGCGAAGGCGTCTTCCGGGGTGGTGAAGGCGGAGACGATCAAACCGTCGCCCTCGAACACGATCACAGAGCGGCCCGGTTCCGGCGAGGGACCCCAAGCCTGCAGGCCGCGCTGCGCGCCATCAAAGCCGGCGGCCGAGTTCAAGCCCTCGACCAAACGCTGCGTTTCGGCTGGGCCGTAAACCGGCAGCAGCGCGTCATCGCGGCCGCGCGCGGTTTCGACATACATCTCGTCCAGATCGGCCGAACGCTGCAGGCTGGCGCTGGTCAGCAAAACGGCTTCGAGGCGCGCCATCGGAATCTGCCGGCGCACCAGAGATTGCGCGGCGCCCGAACCGGCGTCGACAACGAACATGCGCCCAGCGGCGACAACGGCGAGGCACGGCTTTGCATCGTCGGTCGGCGCGCCGCAGATCACGGCGCGAAGCGCGGTCGGTTGAAACAGATCTTCGTTGGCGACGGCTTGCTGCGTTGCGTACGCCTCGTACGCGCGCGCCAACGCCTCCTGGCCTTCGGGCGTTTGCGAGCCAACCACCCAGCCGCCCCAGAACAGGCCTGACAGCGTCACAAAGAACACCGATGATTTGCCGACAGCGTTCATGGTTTTGACCCCGCGTCTAAGGCGCCCAGTCGTGCGAGCGCGTTGACTTGCCCCATCTTTCCGTCACTAAACCAAAGCGGAATTCTAGCAAACAACCTTAACAAATCGTTCCACAGGAATGTTCGGCAAGCTCCAAAACCTGCGCGAAAAGCCCATCGCTGCGCCCGAATCATCCACCTTGATGAAGCGAGCGTATCGCGATTGGCCGATCGACAAAACCGGGACAATGGTTAATGAGCAGCTTGTAAGAGCTAGCGATTTTGGCCTGTCCGGGCGCAATCATTACGCCCACGATCGCAATCCGCCGTACTGGGCCAAAACCGAAGGCGCGATCGACGCGCTGCTTGTGCGCGCCAGCGTCGGCGGCTTGTTGCAGGGCGTCGATACGCGCCTGCGCGCCGAGGGCTTGCGGCTTTTTCTGTTCGACGCCTGGCGTCCGCGCGCAGTGCAGGCTTATTTCCACGATCTGTGGATGCCCGCTGAGGTGCGGCGGCGTCATCCCGATTGGGACGAGGCCGCGGTGATGGCCGAGGTCGAGCGCTATTGGGCCGCGCCATCCGCCAGCCCCGACCGCCCCGCGCCGCACGCCACTGGCGGCGCGGTCGACATCACCATCGCCTGGGCCGATGGCGAGCCGCTCTGGATGGGTTCGCTGTTCGACGACACCACCGAACTCGGCCACACGCGCCGGTTCGAGCACGAGGCAGGGGAGGCCTCCTACTCGAACAGGGAAGCGCGCGCCAACCGCCGATTGCTCTATTGGCTCATGCTTGAAGCCGGTTTCGCCAGCCATCCCGAGGAATGGTGGCACTATTCCTACGGCGATCAGATGTGGGCGGCCCATAAGCGCAAGGCCGCGGCGCTGTACGGCTTGGCCGAGCCCGATCCGGCGTTGCTGGCGCCATGAACCGCGTATTGGTGTTCGATTCCGGCGTCGGCGGGCTTTCTGTGCTCGACGCCATTGTCCGCGCCGGCGTCGCGGTCGAGCTGGATTATTGCGCCGACACCGCCTGGCTGCCCTATGGCGGCAAACCCGACGCGGACGTCGCCGCGCGCGTCCCCGTTCTGCTGCAAAGCGTTGCCGCGCAATGGGAATCCGACCTGATCGTGATCGCCTGCAACACCGCCTC
>JBFWZB010000029.1:27753-30898 GCA_050185805.1 Hyphomonadaceae bacterium | reverse complement strand
TTCGCATCTTTTGCGCAAATTGACGCAACTGAGCCGTTTTCGACACGGATTCTGTGACGTTTAGGAAACGCTCTCGCGTTGCGCTGCAGGTCTGCATTTGTGTCGATTGCGTGTCGCGTCGCTGTTGATAACGTCTCCATGAAAAAACAGAAAAGCGGGGAGGTGGGCTCATGGCGTCGGCATACGGCGAAACGCCGATTGGACTGAGCTCGCAAATTCTCAATCTCGGCGCCGTGCTCACGCGCCGCCCGTTCCTGAAAGTGCCGCGCTACCAGCGTCCGTATACATGGACGGAGAAGGAGGTGCGCCGCCTGATCCAGGATCTCTGGCGCGCCTTCAGCCGTGGCGCGACGTTCTATTTCATCGGCCAGATCGTGCTGGTGAAGGCCAGTCGCGACGTGCTGGAAATCGCCGATGGCCAGCAGCGCCTGGCCACGCTGACCATGATCTTCGCCTATGTGCGCGATCGCCTGCCGCAGCGCGCGCGGCATTACCAAGGCTTGATCATGCACGACAGGAACGAGCCGCGCCTGGCGCTGCGCGAAGACGACACCGGCTTCTATCGTGGCTACGTGCAGGAGGCGGGGCAGATGGCGGCGATGGCCGGTCTGCAGGAAATCGGCATCGACTCGAAGGATTTGATGGTCGCCGCGGCGCGCACCATCGCGGACGAATTGCGTGATGAATCGGATCGCCAGCTCGACGCGTTCATGAGCTTTGTCGTGCGCGCAACCACGCTCAACGTCGTCGATGCCGACGAACGGGGCGGGGCCGCCGCTTTGTTCAATACGCTCAACGACACCGGCGTCGAACTTTCGGCGGCCGACAATCTGAAGTGCGATCTGCTCGAGAATTCGCGCCTTTCGCCGCAAGAGGCCGACGCCGCCGCGCGCAAATGGGAGGAGCACGAGGATAGCCTCGGTCGCGAACGCTTCGCGCGCCTCTTGAACATGGCGCCGTTCCTGCTGACCGGCGAGGATCTGGTTTCGCCCGGCGATCTCGCCGCCTTCCGCGCCGCGGTCGAAAGCGCGGGCGGCGTGCGAACGTTTTTGTTCGACCGTCTGCCGCGCTTCGCCGATGCGCTTCGTTCGATCTTCAACGAATCCGTCGATGTCGGCGCAGCGAGCGACGACGTGAACCGCCGCATCAAGATGATGAAACAGTGCGGCTGGCGCTGGGCCCCGGCCGCGATCGCCTTTCTGGCCGAACACGCCAGCCAGCACGAACGCGCGCGGCGCTTCTTTCAGGCGCTCGACCGCTTCACCTACGCCTGCGAATTCTCGGTCATCGACAATCGCCGTCAGGACGGCCGCTTCGCCGCCGCAATGCGTTCCGTCGGCGACGACAAAGCGCTTTACGGTCCTAAAGGCCCGCTGGTGCTGACCGATACCGAGCACATGAATTTCATCGCCAGGCTGAATCATCCGGGCAAGCATGCCAAGCCGCGGCGCAAGCTCATGCTGCGGCTTGAGGCGGCGATGCCCGGGGGGTCGCGCGTCTCGCTCGACGAGGATTGCACCGTCGAGCACGTCCTGCCGCGGCGTGGCGGGCCGTGGTGGAACGAGCGCTTCCCCGATCCGAAGATGCGTCAGGAAACCGCCAACCTGCTTGGCAACCTCGTGCTCGTCACCCACGATCAGAACGAGGTCGCCGACAACGGCCCGTTCCCGTTCAAGCGCGATGTCTTCTTCAAAACCAAGGGCGCGCCGGTGCATGCGGTCACCCGCGACATCGCCACTATCGAGGAATGGACGCTGGATGTGATCGAAGCGCGCCAGGAGCGTCTGGTGCGCATTCTGTGCGCCGATTGGGATTTGAGCCTCTCCGGCGAGCGCAATTAACGTCTCGCTAAGGGATTCGCGGTGAGCACTTAACCTCTCGTTCACGCTTGAGGCGCGCCCGCTCCGATGTCCTTGCTCTATTCAGTCGTTTTCGCAACACGTTGCCGCTCCAACCACCATCGCCTCGCCGTCGACGCGCTGCGGCACTTGCGCTCTCCGGACGCCGCCGCGTGGCGGGCGTTGCTGCTGCACTATCACAAGGAATATCTCGACGGGGCCAAGGCGCCGGACGAGGTGTTCAAGGACTTCAAGAACCACGTCCTGCATGTACGCGACGGCGAATGGGGTGGCGCCATCGAAGCGTGTGAGGAATGGCAGCGCCGCATGGTGCGCGCGCTGCAGAAGCGCGATTTCGCGCAGGCGGCGTGGTCGGCCGGCGTCATGAGCCATTATTACGTCGATCCGATCCAGCCGTTCCATACGCATCAGACCGAAGAAGAGGGCGTCATCCACCGCGCCGTGGAGTGGAGCTTCTCCAAATCCTATTCGACGTTCCAGAAGTTGCTGGAGACGCAACTCGGCGGTTATCCCGACGTCCGCGTTCCCGATGGCGACGCCTGGTTGGCGCAGATGGTGCGCGACGGCGCGCGCGCCTCCAATCCGCACTACGAGACCATCATCGAACACTACGATTTCGAGACCGGCGCCAAAAACCCCCCGGCCGGGCTTGACCAGGAATTGCGCGAGATCATCGCCAGGCTGGTTGGTCACGCGGCGGTCGGTCTGGCGCGCATCCTCGATAAAACCTTCGCTGAAGCGGCGGTGAAGCCGCCTTATGTCGGCGAAGGGCTGCAAGCCTTTTTCCTCGCCCTCGAAGCGCCGATTCAAGGCGTGCTCAAGCTGATCGACGACGCCCAGGCGCGCGCCGAAGTGGCGGCGCAATACGCGGAGTTCCAGCGCACGGGCAAGGTGCGAACCACCCTGGGCGAGGACGACAAAGTCGTGCGCGCGCTCTATGCCGCCGAAGTGCTGAAAACGCCGCTGTCGTCGCTCGATGCGAAATGGCCGCGCGAAATCGGCGCGAAAGCGGCCAGAACGCCGAAGCCCGCACCGAAGCCAGCGCCGAAGCCGAAGCCCAAGGCCGCGCCGAAAGCTGCAGCTGTCGCGCCGAAAACGCCTGCGGCAGCGGCCGCGCCCAGTCCTGCCGCGGCGCCGAAAGCTAAGCCCGCACCGCAACCGGCCGCATCCGCACCCGCGCAGGCGTCACCGTTCACCTTGGATGGAAACGCGCCCGTCGTGGAGGCGCCGTCGATCGGCCCGAAGACGAGCAAGCGGCTCGAAACCATCGGCGTCCGCACCGTCGC
>JBFWZB010000029.1:25984-27653 GCA_050185805.1 Hyphomonadaceae bacterium | reverse complement strand
ACGATGGCGAAGGCTTGGGCGGTGGCTTGCATGCGGCCTTCCTAGCATGAGTCGCGCGCGGCGATTCTCGTTGCGCGCGCGGAAGCATGCGCAGCCGTGTGAACCCTTCAGCAACAGAGGTCAGCGTAAAAGTAATAAAAACACCGGTGCGCGCCTTGGGAAATGGTGAACAAACCGTAGCGGAAGACGTTCGCGGGGTCTGGCTGAGCGCTGGCGCTCCGATCCTCGCGCTCATCCTGTTGGTGCTGGTGCTTGCGTTCGCTTTGGTGTTCGGCTTCGCGCAGCAACAGGACCGCACCTTCCGCGAGACCACGCATCGGCTGGTGGCGAGCGCTATCGACGCGCGCGCCGGCGCGCTGGCGGACCTCTCGCTCGATTACACCGCCTGGACCGAAGCGCACCGCGCCGTGAATGTCCGCTTCGACCGGCCTTGGCTGGAGAGCAATTTCTACTCCAGCGTCGCCGACGCGCTCATCGTGTTCAAACCGGGGGAAACGCCGGTCTTTTCGTGGGTCAGCGAAGAATATGCCGGCGTAGCCGAAGAGCTCACGCGCCGCGCGCAGCGGCGCGCGTCGACCGTGTATCGCTTGCACGATTTGCTGCGCGCCGAGACGAGCCGCGGCACGGTGGCGCGTTCCGTCGCCACGCTTCACGGTCAGCTCGCCTTGATGACGATTGCGCCCATTACTCCGGAAGACGACGCAGCGCGGCAGGCTCTGGAGCCGAGCCGGACGCACTACCTTATCACCGTAGCCGTTTATGATGCGGCGGACATCTCGGCGCTTGGCGCCAGCCTTGGCCTTCGCAATTTTAGCTTTCAGCCCGCATCTCAAGCCGCTGACCGAGCGGCTCTGTCGTTTCCCGTTGTTGCCGCCAATGGCGCCGTTGCGGGCCGATTGCTGTGGGACGATGAGCGCCCGGGCTCGGCGGCGCTCAATGGTCAATTTTGGCTGGTGGCGCCAAGTCTGCTGTTGGCGGGTTTGCTCGCCTTCTTCTGCGCGCGCCGTCTGGTGCGGCGGCAGGTGAAGATTCTGGTGCGCGCGCAATCCGCATCGGAATCGAGCCGGCTCAAGGCCGGCTTCATCGCCTCGATGAGCCATGAATTGCGCACCCCGCTGAATGCGATCGTCGGCTATGCCGAAATGATCGAAGAGGACGCCGAAGCCCTCGGCGGCGACGGCGCGTCGATCCGCCAGGACGCCGCCCGCATCCTGGTCGCGTCGCGCCAGCTCAGCCGCCTCGTCAACGACATCCTGGATCAGTCGCGGCTCGACGCCGGACGTTTGCCGCTGAAGCCCGAAACGCTCGACGCCGCCGCTTTGGTCAATGAAGCGGCTGAGGCCATTGCCCCGGCGGCGGCGGAGAAGGGCGCGCGCGTCGTGCTCGACGTCGCCGCGAACGCACCGCGCGCCTACGCCGATCATTTCCGCCTGCACCAATGTCTGGTGACGCTGGGCGAATACGCGCTGCGCTCCAGCCGCATCGGCATGGTGACGATCGCGGCGTCCGCGCATGCGGAGGGCGAAGGCCGCGCGTTTGTCCGCTTCGATGTCAGCGATGGCGGGCCGCACATGGCGCGGCCGCGTCTGGGCAAGGCGGCGACGCCGCTGCCGTACGCCGACGCCATGGGCCGCGATCGCGGCGTCGAACTTGGCTTGGCGCTGGTGCG
>JBFWZB010000029.1:4417-25884 GCA_050185805.1 Hyphomonadaceae bacterium | reverse complement strand
GCCGACCAGCCGCATCGCAATCCCGCCTGGTACATGGGCTCGCTCAGCCCCAGCATGTACGTCACGCGGCCCTATGCGCCGGCTGATCAACGCTTGCGCGCCTACATCCGCTATCTGGGCGCCGTGCCGAACGCCGCGGCGCAAATACGCGCCAATCTGCGTGCGCCGTTGCCGGAACCCTTCATCAATTTCGGCCGCGCTTCGTTTGGCGGGCTAGCCGAATATTATCTGGGTGACGGCAAGGCCGCGTTCGCCAGCGTCAACGATGCGGCGTTGCAGGCCGAGCTCGATCGCGCCTCGCAAGCGGCCGCCGATGCGATGAGCGGCTTGGCGCAATGGGTTGAGAGCCAGCGTCCCAACGCGACGCAGGATTTCATCTTGGGCGCCGATCTCTTCGCGCAGATGCTGCGCGACACCGAGATGGTGGATGTGCCGCTCGCCGAGATGGAGCGGATCGGCCGTGAAGATCTGGCCGCCAACCAGGCGGCGTTGCGCGATGCGTGCGCGCGCTATGCGCCGGGCGCTCCGCTGCCCGATTGCATGAGCCGCGCCAATGCGCAGAAGCCCGAAGGTGGCGCCGTCGCCGGCGCGCGCGCGCAACTGGCGGGCCTGCGCCAATTCCTGGTGGAGAATGATCTCGTTTCCATTCCCGGCACCGAGGAGGCGCTGGTGGAAGAAGCGCCGCCGTTCGCGCGGCAGAATTTCGCCTATATCGACATTCCCGGCCCGTATGAAACCAATCTGCCGTCGGTCTATTATATCGCGCCGCCGGACCCGAGCTGGCCCGCGCAAGTGCAGGCCGATTTCGTGCCGGGCGAGACCGAATTGCTGTTCGTCTCCGTGCACGAAGTATGGCCCGGTCATTTCCTCAATTTCCTGCACGCCAATCGTTCGCCGCTGCAATTTGGCCGCACCTTCGTCGGCTACGCCTATGCCGAAGGCTGGGCGCACTACACCGAAGAGATGATGTGGGACGCAGGGCTCGGCGCGGGCGACGCGCGCACGCATATCGGCCAGATCTCCAACGCGCTGCGCCGCGACTGCCGCTACCTCTCCGCCATCCTCATGCACACAGGGCGCATGAGCGTGGAGCAATCGCGCCAGATGTTCGTCAATGAATGCTATCAGGACGAAGGTAATGCGCGTCAGCAGGCCGCGCGCGGCGCCTACGATCCCGCGTATCTCAATTACACCATGGGCAAGCTTTTGATCCGGCGCCTGCGCGAGGATTGGACCGCCACCCGCGGCGGCCGCGCCGCGTGGCGCGACTTCCACGACCGCTTTCTCTCCTATGGCGGCCCGCCGATTCCGCTGGTGCGTCAGCAGATGATGGGCGGGGAGGCGCGCGCCGCGTTCTAGCCCGGCGACAACTCGACATGGATGCGCAGTTCGCGCGGCGGGCTCTGCTCATCCTCGCCGCCGGAATACGCCGTCAGCACAACGATTCCGTCCTGCGGCGCAGGCACGGCGAAGTCGAACTCGGCGACGAACGGGACGGCCCCCGGCTGGGTCCAATCCGTCTGCGCTTGCGCTTGCGCCTCGTCGAGAAGCTCTCCGCTGGGGCCGAGCAATCTGGCGTCGAAGATGGCTTCGAAATACCAATCGTTCGGTGCGACGCCTTCAACGCGCAACGGGCTGGTGACAATCGCGCCCCCCAACGGCGCGGTGACCTCGATCGCGCTTGGCGCTGCGTCGCTTTGCTGTTGCGCGGGCTCGGCGCAGGCGGCGAGCGCCAGCGCGAGCAGAACGGCGCGGATCATGTGGGCTCCTTCAATTTGCCGAGCATGACGCTGTCGCGCACGCCGAGATGGGTTTTCCAATTGCCGCGCAGCACGCCCTCGCGCTGAAAGCCGTTGCGCAGAAACAGTGTGAGCGAGGCGGAATTGTCCGGATCGACGTCGGCGACGAGGCGGTGCATGCCGAGCTCTTCGAATGCATGCGCAGCAATGAGCTCCACCGCTTTGGCGGCGTAGCCGCGGCCTTGTGCTTCGCGGCGCAGGATGATGCCGAATTCGCCGACGCCCTCGCGCAATGCGAACAGTGCGACGCGGCCCAGCGCCTCTCCGCCATCCTCGGTGATCGCCCAGGCGCGCGCGCCGGGCATGTCGAGCGTCGCTTGCGTGTACGCAACCGTCTCATCCGGGCTGACATGCGCCGGGGAAGACCAAAATTGGTGCGTCACCGCATCGCCGTGCGCGGCGAACAGCGCGACGCCGTCTTCGGCCTGGAGCTGGCGCAGCACGAGGCCCGCGGCGGTCAAAGTGGGAACAGGGATCATGACGTGCTCTATAGCCACTCGATCACGCGGCGTCTCCTTTCTCCTCCTCGTGGAGGGTAGCGCGGTCACACAGAAAAGGTGACACACACTTTTCACCGCGCGTAACGGGGTGAATGCTAACGCGCATGCCGGCGCCGCGCGTGCTGCGGGCGCCTCAGACTTCCGCCTTAACGCGTTGGCTGGCGCGCTGCTTGACGCTTTCGCTGCGCAATTGGCCGCACGCGGCGAGGATGTCGCGTCCGCGCGGCGTGCGGATCGGTGAGGAATAGCCTGCGCGGTTCACGATCTCCGCAAACTTCTCGATCGTTTCCCAATCCGAGCATTCGTAGGGACTGCCCGGCCACGGATTGAACGGAATCAGGTTGATCTTGGCTGGAATGCCCGCCAGCAATTTGACCAGCGCCTTAGCCTCCGCTGGCGTGTCGTTGACGCCCTTCAGCATCACGTATTCGAAGGTGACGCGCTTGGCGTTGCCAAGCGAAGGATAGCTGCGGATCGCGGCGAACAGCTGTTCGAGATTATATTTCTTGTTCAGCGGCACGAGCTCATTGCGCAGCGCGTCATTGGTGGCGTGTAGCGAAATCGCCAGCATGGCGCCGGTGCGTTCGCCCAATTCCTTGATCCGCGGCGCCACGCCCGCTGTGCTGACTGTGATGCGACGGCGCGAAATGGAAATGCCGTCGCCATCGGCGATGGTGTCGATCGCCTCGGCTACATTGTCGAGATTGTACAAGGGCTCGCCCATGCCCATGAACACGATGTTGGTGAGCGAACGGTCGCCGTCATTGAGCGGGCGATCCTGCGTCGGCCATTCGCTCAGCGCGTCGCGCGCGATCATCACTTGAGAGACGATCTCCGCCGCGCTTAGATTGCGCACCAGCTTCTGCGTACCGGTGTGGCAGAAGGTGCAGTTCAACGTGCAGCCGACTTGCGAACTGACGCAGAGCGCGCCCGAGCGGCCGACATCCGGGATGAATACGCATTCGGCTTCCGTGCCGGGGCCCAAGCGGATGAGCCATTTGCGCGTGCCGTCTTGGCTCACTTGCTGCGTGACGATCTCCGGCCGCGCCAGCGTGTAATGCTCGGCCAATGTCGCGCGCAATTCCTTGGCGACGTTGGTCATGGCGGCGAAATCGGTGACCCCGTAATGGTAGATCCAGCGCCATAGTTGCTCGGCGCGCATCTTCGCCTTCTTCGTCTCGACGCCGATGGCGACGAGCTTCTCGGCCAGCGCCCGCTTGGAGAGCCCGGCGAGAGAGGAGTTGGCGGCGGCGTCGGTCACGCGCGGGTTATGGGGATTGTGCTGCGGCGCCGCAATAGCGCGGCGTACTCGCGCTTCCGGCGAATGGCGCCATCGCCTGGTCGCATTATCGCGTCGGCGCCCCTTGCCACACATCGTTTTACAGCCATTGGTAGCAGCCGCTTCGCGGGGGCGCGCATGGGGACGGGGCGAAGGATCAGAGGGGCTGAACTTGGCCGGCTGGTCCGCCACGCGGTTCGGACTCGCACAGCCATCGATTTCTCAGGCGATGTGCTCGACCGGCCAGCCAAGGACGTGGTTGGCCCGACTGTCGTCAAAGCCTACGCCGAGGAAATTCCAAAAGACACCGAGTCCACGCCGCATCTCACGCTGCGAGAATTCGAGGACCTAAGCTTGGCCGCGCGTGGCCGCCTGTTCGGCTTGCCGCCTTCGACGGATCCGGCGGCCCCGGCCTGGGCGCGACGCTTCCAGCGCATGCCGATGCTGAAGGCGGAGGCGCTCAAGCGAGCGATCCTGGAAATCGCGGATTCGAAGCCGGCAAAATCGCACCGGCGGCCGAGCTTGCATTTGATCGGCGCCTATATCGACGGCGAACTCGATCTTACCAATGTCAGCGCGCAAATCTCGGTGCGTTTGCTGGGCTGCGCCATCAACGGCGCTGTGCGCGTGGGCCGCGCCAATCTCGTGACGCTCGATCTCTCGGGCAGTGCAGTCAAAGGCGTGTTCGCCTCGTTTCTGCGAGCGAGCGGCAGCGTGCGCCTGCGGCGCCTAATGAGCTCCAGCGTTGTGGATTTCGGCGGCGCAAAAATCGCGGACGTGCTCGATGCAAGTGACGCCGTCGTCTTTCCGCTGCATGACCCCGCACCACAGGAAGCGTTGGTTGGCGATCGCGGCATATTCAACTTGTCTCTCGCGGAGCTGCAAAACGAAGCACGCTTCCTGCGCGCGCGCATCTACGGCGGATTGACGTTAAAGGGCTGCACGGTGGCGCGTTCCTTTTTCATGGACGACGCCATCGTGCGCGCGCCCATCGCCTTCCTCGAACGGCTTGGCGCAGACGTGTTGCGCGAGGCCGCGCCCGAGCTTGAGGACAATCTGCCGCTCGCCATCCGCACTTCGTGGCGCGCAGAGGAGAAGCTGGCGCGAGAGCTGCACGGCGATCCGGAGGATGACGAGAAAACCGCCGTAGAGCGGCGTCTGCGCATCGAGTTCGAGACACTGCGCTCGTTCAACATGGCGGCGGCAATGGGCAAGCGGATTGCGCGGGGAGGGAAATTATTCAAGCGGTTGCTGGAGGAAAGCTCACGCGCCCGGTCGTCGTGCGTGCGCGCCGATGGCATCGACATCAAGGGCAGTCTGTTTGCAAGAAGTCTGCGGGCGGGCGGGCGCTTTCGCTGCAATTACGGGCATATCGGCGGAAGTCTCCACCTTAACGGCGCGCGCATGCGCTCGTCCGAAGACATCGGCGACGGCATCGAGCGCATTCTGGAGCTGCTGAGTGGCAGAACCATCGCGATCGGATGGCGCGGCTTCAAGGGCTTCGCTGAGGAGCAACTCGGGCTGATACAGGCGGACAAACTTGGCGCAACCCTCTCCGATGACGCCGCCGCGCCGCATACGCGGCTCAAGCGCGAAAAGGCCGAGAACGAGAATTATGCCATCGAGGCGCGCGACGCCCGCATCGACGGTAGCGTGCAGCTCGGCATGGATAGCAGGCGAGGCAAGATCCACCACTACGATGAAAAGCTTTGCGCGGTCGTCACCGAACGCCTCAACGAGCATTGCGGGTGCGTCAATCCCTGCGAGTGCCGGCGCATAAACAGCGCTTGGGAAAAAAGCGTCGCCGATCACGGCGCGCATCACCATAGCCCTTACATAAACGGTCAGGTGGTGTTCGACGGCGCTACTATCGACGGCGACCTTAACCTGAAGGGAATGCTCGCAAATCTGCACACTGTCTTGCCCGTTCAGCCCTGCAAGACCGATGTTTGCGCCTTTCTTCGCATAAAGCAGGCGCGCATTGAGGGCTCGGTTTTTCTCGACAGCTCCATAAATGTGAGCGGGGTCGACGCGCAGCAGGTCTTTGTTGGCGCGCATGTCCGCTGTTCTGACCATAGCGTGCGAAACAAAACCATAACGGCGCGTGCGCTGATGCTGTCCGGGCGCATGCAATTTTCCGACGCTGAAATCGGCGGCGACGCGACATTGCTATTCGATCGGCAAGCAGGTCCTGCGTTGCTGCTGGCTCGAGCGAAAATATCCGGACGCCTCCACATTCTTCCCGCGCGGCTGCTTGAGGCTGACAGCCGGGCGCGCACTATGCGCCGCCGCAATCTGGCGAAGGATGCGCCGCACTCAGGCGAGCTCGCGCCCGACATAGATCTGCGGGCAGCCAAGGCGGCCGAATTCGGCCATTCCGAAGGCGCTTGGCCTGAGCAGGATTGTTTGCTCGTAGAGGGTTTCACATACGAGCAGAGCGTCGCATACGGGCCATTGCAGCCGCGTCCGCGCCGCGACCTCGCGAGCGTGCACGCGGGCATGGCTGACTACAGGGAGAGCCATCGAGAACCAGTGTTTTGGGCGATGTTGGCATTCGCGACCGTCGCCGCGCTGTTCCTGATGGTCATTGCGGGACACTCCGGCTTGCTGGCCGATGCCAATGTGATGTTCGGCTACCAGAATATCGGACTCTTCCTGCTCTGCGTCGTTGGAGGGCTCGTACAATTCGCGGTCGGCGTCCTGAGCATGCCAAATCGAAAATCCGGTTCACCGAGGGCGATCTACTGGCTGGGTTTGCAGCGTGCAGCGCCGAGTGTTTACCGCAAAAAGGGCGTCACCATTCCGCTGCAGCCTTATGTACAGGCGGGCAAGGTGTTGCGCTCCGCAGGCCTGATACTCTCGGCCAATTTGCTTGAAGTGGACCGGCTGCGCCGGCGGCATGAGCAATTGTCCTGGCGCAACAATTGGCCTGTGCGCAGTCTTTTGACTGCAGCAGAGGCGACGACAAAGTATGGGTTCGATCCCCTGCGCACGATCTTGATTGCGCTTACGGTCGCTGCGATCGGCGGCGCTATCTTTCATATGGCCGATAGGCGTGGGCATATCCGGCCCGTCGATGGCGATTTGCTGCAGGTGATCGTCGCGGAGGCGAAAACCGGCAGTAGCCCGCCACAAGTGGTCGAAACCTCGTTGTTCGGCGTGCAGCCCTGCGCCGAGCGGGCCGAGGGTTGCGCCGCGCGCGTAGCCTCACGATATCCCGCGTTCTCCTCCTTGCTCTACGCCATCGACGTCATGGCCCCGGGGCTCGACTTGGGGCAGGAGCATTATTGGCGCGCCAGTACAACCCGCTTTCCCGATGAGGCGCCTCACCCGGTGTTTGGGCGCGTCGCGCCGATCCTGAAGATCATCGGCTGGCTGTTGGCGACGGCGATCGCTGTGTCGATCGTCACTCGGATCGAAGCGATGATCTCCCGCCACGAAGAATGAGAGAGCGCTATTCCGTGCGAACGGGCGGGGGCGGTCGCTGCTTCACCTGCATTTCACGGATGGTGATAACCAGCGTTGAGCCGATCACGATGAGCGCGCCGAGCATGGTGATCCAATTCGGCACTTCCTGGAACAGCACTAGGCCAAACAGGATGGCGAACACCAGGCGCGTGTAGTCGATCGGCGCCATGGCGGCGGCGTCGCCGTGCGTCATGCCTTTGATGTAGCAGATTTGCGTGATGAGCCCGAGCACGCCCATGGCGGCGAGCAGGACGAGATCGATCGGCGCGGGCCAGCGCCATTCGAGTGCAGCCAGCGGGATCGCCAGCACCAAGCCCAGCACCGCCGACCAGACCGTGAGCACCATGACGGAATGGTCGCGCGTCATCACTTTCATGCCGGTGACGGTGAGTGCGAACAACGCCGCCGAACCCAGTGCGGCCGCCGCCGGCCAGCCAACGGCGTTGGCGATGGAAGGCTGCAGCATGATCAGCACGCCACCAAAGCCGACAAGAGTTGCGCCGAGCCGCCACGGGCCAATCCTTTCGTGCAGGATGAAGATGGCCAACGGAACGATCCAAAGCGTGCGCGTAAAGGAAAGCGCGTTGGCTTCGGCGAGAGGCATTTCCTGATAAGCCCAAAACGCCATCACCATGCCGATCGTGCCGGCTAAGGAGCGGAACAGAAGCAAACCCGGGCGCGTGGTGTGAAACGCTGCACCAGGATTGCGCAAGATGAAGGGCGCAAGCGCGATGAGCCCGGCCAGCTGACGGTAAAATGTTTGCAGGGCGGGCGAGTAGTTTTCGCCGAGAAATTTGATGAGCGACGTCATCAGGGTGAAAGTCACGGCGGAAGCGAGCATCCAAAGCGCGCCCCGCACGTTGGCGGAAAGCCGCCGATACCTCGTCCCCCAATCCAGCATGCGGCTTCTATGGCGCAGGCCGGTTCACGCCGCCAGACGTTCCTCGACCTCGCCGAGCGTGTTCTTGCCGAAGTAAAGTTCGCCGCCGACGAAGAAACTGGGGATGCCGAACGCGCCGCGTTTGGCGGCGGCCTCGGTGTTGGCCAGGAGCTGGGCCTTCACGTCATCATCCTTGGCGCGCGCGATGAGACGCTGCGCGTCGAGCCCGGAGGCGGCCAGCGCGGCGGCGGCGATGGCCGGATCATCCATTTTTTTCGGCGCTTCCCACATGTGATGAAACGCGGCTTCGACGTACGGCGCCAATATTCCATCCATCTCCGCTGCGACAGCGGCGCGCATCAGCAACAACGAATTGACCGGAAAGTGCGGATTCATCTGAAACGCATCGAGCTTGTGGCGGGCGATGAAGCGGCGGAACTCCAGCATTTCGTAAGCGAGCTTGTTTGGGATGCTTGCGTAGGCGAGCATCGGCGCCTGGTTGCCGGTGAGCTTGAACAGGCCGCCGAGCAGAACTGGCGTGTAGCTGAAACGTGCGCCGGTGCGTTCTTCGACGCCCGGCAACAGGCGATGCGCCAGGTATGCGTTTGGACTGGCGAAATCGAAGAGAAATTCAGCCTCGGCCATCACCAACGCTCCCCGTACGGTCTGAGATCGAGTTCGAACGTCCAGGCATCGCGTGTCTGCTCGTGCAGCATCCAATAGGCGTTGGCGATCGAATTCGGATCCATCAGCACATCGGCGGGCAGATTGGCGGCGGCCTCTGCACCGCGCGCGTGAGCAATACGCTCGCGCACGAAACTGGTGTCGACGCCAGCGTCGATGACGAGGTGCGCAACGTGTATGTTTTGTGGGCCGAGTTCGCGCGCCATTGCTTGGGCCACCATGCGCAGGCCGGCCTTGGCGCTGGCGAACGCGGCATAGCCCGATCCGCCGCGGAGGCTAGCCGTTGCGCCGGTGAAAAAGATCGAGCCCTTGCCATGGCGCAGCATGATCCGCGCCGCCTCGCGGCCGGTGAGAAAGCCGGCTTTGCACGCCATCTCCCAAACCTTGAAGAACACGCGCTCGGTGGTTTCCAGAATTGGGAAGTGCACGTTGGCGCCCGGATTGGCGATCACCACCCCTAGCGGCGCGTGGGCGTCGGCTTCGGCGAGGAAAACGGTGATGTCCGCTTCCTTGCGTGCGTCCAGCCCGCGGGCGAAGCAGACGCCGCCGTCGGCTTCGATCTCGTGCTTCAGCGGTTCGAGTTTTTCCGCGGTCCGCCGGCCAACGAACACGGCATAGCCTTCAGCGGCGAATTTGCGGGCGATGGCCGCGCCGATGAAATCGCCGGCGCCGACTATGGCGCAAGACGCGTTGCGGGCCGGCATGATCCCCTCCTGATCGCTTCCGATCCTAGTAAGTCTTGAAAGTGAACGGAGTCAATGGCAAAGTGCATCGGTGCGTTGGGATGAGTTGAACCGGGAGCATTGTTCGCTGGCGCGGACGATGAGCGTGATCGGCGATCGCTGGACGTTGCTGGTGCTGCGTGAAGCATTTCTGCGCGTGCGGCGGTTCGACGATTTCCAGCAGAGCCTCGGCATCGCGCGACGCGTGTTGGCGGCGCGTTTAAAACTTCTGGTGGACGAAGGCGTGCTCAAAAGGGTCGCCTACCAAAGGCGGCCGGTGCGTTATGAATATCGGCTCACCGAGAAAGGGCTCGGACTTTATCCCGCACTGATTGCGCTCGTGCATTGGGGTGATGCGCATTATGCGGGCAAGAAAGGTCCGCCCGTACTGCATCGCCATTTGGATTGCGGCCACGACTTCCGCGCGGTGACGACTTGCTCTGAGTGCGGAGAAGCCGTCGACCCGCGCAGGGTCGCGCCGCGCCCCGGACCCGGCGCAGCGAAGCGCGCTTAGGGCGTGCGCCTACGCAAGCGCAGCATAAAGCTTCGCTTGCCCGCTCAAGTTCGGAGGCCTAACCAAAAGTTCCCGAGGAGAGGGAGAACGCCAATGAATTACGATCCGAACACAGGATATCCGCCTGGCCAAGATCCGACGGCGGCGATCATGGGCATGATGGGCGCAATGGGCATCGTCTGGCTCGTCGTCATCGCCTTTTTCATTTTTCTCTACTTCAAGATTTTCTCGAAGGCAGGCTATTCGGGTTGGCTGGCGTTGCTGATGTTGGTGCCGCTGGTCAATCTTGTGCTGATCATCTGGTTTGCGTTTGCCGATTGGCCGGTGATCAAGCAGGCGCGTGGCGGCGCGCCGGCGAGAACCTAGCCTTTAGCGGCGCGGTCTGAGCGCTTCGGTCATGTCCGGAGGCGGACCGCCGGGCATGATCGGCCGCGCCGGATAGCCGCCGTGCGCGAGCAGCCGGTCGTACATGACAAGCGCGCCGGCCAAACCGACATTGACGCAGAACTTAGTCGGGATTTTCACCACGTGCTGGCAGCGCACCAGCAGCGCCGGCGACAGCGAGCCGCGCTCGCGACCAAGCACATAGGCCGCGGCGCTCGGATGCTGAAAGCGCGGCAGCTCCACGGCGTCGTCTGTCAGTTCGACGCCGACCAGCGCGCACCCCTTCGGCAGCCGCATCTCGTCGAGGCTCTCCCACGGATAATAGGGCACGTGATTGAAGCTGCGGGAGGTGTCGCTGTTATACACCTCGCGCACTTTCGGCGCCGCGTTGATGGTGAAAAAGAAACTGGCGCCGAAAGCGTGCGCTGTGCGCATGAGCGCGCCAAGATTCATCGGCTTGGAAATCTCCTCTGCGCCGATGCCGAAATAATAACGCATCAGCGCCGGCAGTTCTCGTACGGCCCGGCGAAAGCGCCCGTGAGCGTGGCGGACCCTTGGTGTTCGCGATATTCAACCGTGCCGTCGCTGTAGCGCGTGCCGGAGCCCGACTGCGCTTGCGGAAGGGTGTAGGTTCGCCCGGCGGCGAACACTTCCGCGGCGCCCGATGCATTGTAGCGCAGCGAAAACGCCTTGCCGCCATCGCAAGACCAATCGACGCGCCCGCTGGCGCCGCTGCTAGCGCAGGCTGCAAGCGAAAGAAATGCGGCGGCGAGGAGAAGCGTCTTCATAGAGGACCTCATCTGAAGGTTTTGACTTCGCGCGCGCCGGCGCTGGTGGCGAACGCGCGTTTCATACCTCGGCTGGTGAACGGCGTGGCGACCTCGCCTTGCTTGCTGACGGCGATCAAGCCGCCGTCGCCGCCGAGTTTCTTCACGTCATCCAACGCGGCTTGGGCGGCGTCCGCAAGTGAAACCCCGGCATAGGCGATGCGGGCAGAGATGTCGGCTGCGGCATTGGTGCGGATGAAATACTCGCCCAGGCCGGTGCACGAAATGGCGGCGCGTTCATCGGCCCAGCAGCCGGCGCCGAGGATGGGCGTGTCGCCGACGCGGCCAGGCAGCTTGCCAGAAAGTCCGCCGGTCGAGGTGGCCGCAGCCAATCTGCCGTCGGCATCTAGCGCGACTGCGCCGATGGTGCCAGCGCCAGGCAGGCCGCTGGCGGCGGCGACGTAATAGGATTTGGGATCGTCGACGCGCTCGTAATCGTGGGCGGCGGCGAATTGGCAGGCGCCGTCGCCGACCAGAAGCACGTGCGGCGTCTCTTCCATGACCCCGCGCGCGACACGAACCGGAGAGACGAAGCCTTGCAGCGCAGCGACGGCGCCGGCGCGGCGCGTGGCGCCGTCCATCACCGAAGCGTCCAATTCGACGACGCCTGCGGCATTGGGCGCCGCGCCCTTGCCGGCCACATGCAGGCCGCTGGCTTCCAGCGCCCCGGCCATGGCGACCACGACGTCGAGTGCGCTCATGCCTTTGGCGAGCATCGCCGCGCCGCGATCGATCAGCGCGGCCATATGCTCTTCTTCTTGCTTGTAGAGGCGCGACGCGATGGCGCCGGCGCCGCCGTGCAGAGCGATGGCCCAAATCATGCCGTGCCTCTTAGCTGCTTTGCGGCTGGGTCCGCTAGGGCCGTGGCGCAGGCGTGGTTGGCGCGCGGCCAGCTAGGTAGCCTTGTTTCCACCCGACATAGAGCGCCACCAGGGTCGCGGTGGGGATGAAGGAATCCGCCTGATCGGTGAAGTCGAGCAATTCCAGCAGATTGACGAAGCCCGCCGGGCCCCAGAGCGCCACCAGCACGATGGTGCCGACGCCTTCGGTGACGGAGCCGAAGATGGGAATGCGCCCGAGCGTCAGATCGAACACGTCGATGACGACCGACAGCGCGAGGCGGAGGAAATAGCCGCGGCGGGTCATGACGAGAGTTTGAACCAAGGCGATGTGTGCGGCTACAACAACGTTACAGGCAAAAGCACAAGAGTGAGCACATGAAAGCGTTGATCAGCCGCGAACCGGGGCCACCGGAAAGCCTGGAATTGGCGGAGATGCCCGATCCCGTCGCAGGCGAGGGGGAGGTGGTGATTGCAGTGAAGGCCGCGGGCGTCAATTTTCCCGACGCGCTCATCATCGAAGACAAATATCAGTTCAAGCCGGAGCGGCCGTTCGCGCCGGGCGGCGAAGTGGCCGGCGTCATCGAAAGCGTCGGCGCCGGCGTCGCGCATCTGAAGCCGGGACAGCGCGCCATAGGCTCGCTTGGCTGGGGCGGCTTTGCCGAAAAGGTGAAGGCGCAGGCCGTGCGTGTGCTGCCGATACCCGATGACATGCCGTTCGATGAGGCGAGCGCGTTCATCCTCACCTACGGCACATCGTATTATGCGTTGAAGGATCGCGGCCAAGTGAAGGCCGGCGAAACCGTGCTCATCCTCGGCGCCGCCGGCGGCGTCGGCGTGGCGGCCATCGAACTTGCGAAGGCGATGGGCGCTCGCGTGGTCGGCGCGGTGTCAAGCGAAGCGAAAGCCGAATTCGCCAAGGCGGCGGGCGCGGACGCGACGGTGCTTTATCCGCCCGGCGCATTCGCCAAGGAGCAAGCGCGGGCTTTGGCGGATGCGTTCAAGCAAGCGACCGGCGGCGGCGCCGACGTGGTTTATGACGCGGTCGGCGGCGATTATTGCGAACCAGCGTTGCGGGCTATGAATTGGAGCGGGCGTTATTTGGTGATCGGCTTTCCCGCGGGCATTCCGACGCCGCCGCTGAATCTGACGCTGCTGAAGAGCTCGTCTATCGTCGGCGTGTTCTGGGGCGCCAGCGTGGCGCGCGAGCCGGAGCTGCACAAAGGCAATGTACGGGATCTTTTCCGTCTCTACGGCGACGGCAAAATTCGCCCGCGCATCTCTCAGCGCTTCGCGCTGAAAGACGGCGGCAAGGCGATCCGCGCGTTGATGGACCGCAGCGCGACCGGCAAGCTTGTGGTGACGATGGACTAGGTTGCCTTCATCCGCGCGCCGGCATGAAGCGCGGATTGCGCAACAGCGCCGCCGCTATCAGCGATATGATGAGGCCGACAGGAAAGATCTCGATGAAGGTCATCGGCAGCCGGAACAGCGGATTGGCGTAGGAACGCTCGAACTCCGCGTATTGCGTGCGCAGCGCGTCGATCTCGGCGGCGCTGGCGCCCTTGGCCTGCGCGGCGGCGATAGCGGCTTGCGCGTAATCGGCGGCGAAACTGTAATTGGTGAGGACCAGCGTGGTTTCCCAGCCGATGACGTAGATGACGCCCGCCACGGCGCTGATGCCAAGCCCGACCAAAAACGCTTGGCCGAACTTGATGACGCCGCCCTTGGCGGTGTCGCGGTAGCGCTTGACGCCGACGAAGATCAGGCTGAGCGCAAGGATCATCAGCGTGTAGCCGGTGACGGCTGAACTGCCGAAGGAATTGAAATCGCGGTCGAGCGCCAGCAGCGTAAACATCGGGATGGCGACGCCGATGCCGGCGATGGCGCCGTAGATGAGGATCGTGCGCAACATGATCTGATCTCCTATTGCGCAGCCGGCATCGGCTTGGGCTCCCACAGCTCGATCTTGCGGCCGTCGGGATCGAGAATGTGCGCGAAGCGCCCGTTCATCTCTTCGGGAAACATTTTGACTGGCTCGACGCCGTGTTCGCGGCAGCGCGCCAGCATGCCGTCGAGGTCATCAACGACGAGGTTGAACATGAAATCAGCTGTCGATGGCGCGATATAGTCGCTGTCGGCGGACATGACATTGAACACCGTGCCGGCCCCGGCCTGGGCGGCGAAGGCTTCGGCGGGGAACCACGTGCCGCCCCATTCGGTGGCTTCGACGCCGAGTACGTGGGCGTACCACGCGCGCGTTGCGGCGTTGTCGGCGGCTTTAAAGAACAGCCCGCCGAGGCCGAGCACCTTTGCCATTTGAATCTCCTTGCGCTCCCAAAGCGCCGCGATGGTTGCGGGGCGTCGGTTCAAACGGCAATCGCCCGAAAGGGTGATTGGCAGAAAATCGCCCGAAAATCCCTGGCGCGGCTACGGAATGATGCCGAGTTCGCGCGCCTTCTGGATCGCCTCGGTGCGGCGCGCGGCCTCAAGCTTTTCGTAGAGACGGGCCACATGCGTCTTGATCGTGTTGGGCGACACGGCGAGCTTGGCCGCGATCTCCTTGTTGGAGCGACCGGCGGCGAGCAATTGCAGCACCTCATACTCTCGGTCGCTGATGCCGAGCGCGGCGCGGGCGGCGGTGTTCGGTTCGAACGGACCATGCCGCGCCGGGCGCTGAAAGGCGCGGGCGCCGATCCAGACCCCCAGCCCCAAAAACGCAGCCGCGAATAACGCAAGGTAAATCTCGCCGGGATGTTCGCGCACCAGCATGCGGTACTGCAGCCATTGCAGCAGCACTGCCCCAAGCGCGAGGCCGAGGCCATAAAGGACGACGGTGCGGATCACGTCGGATGAGCCTAAGCGAGGGCCAGGCGCGAGGCCAGATTGCAGATCGGCCCTTCGTTTTGCCACCGCCTCCGGCTATGTCCGAGACGACCTGAGGAGCCCATCATGTTGAAACGGACATTTGTGTCGGCGCTGAGCGCGCTCGTCTTGGCGGCGTGCGCGTCGTCGTCCGGAGACACGGCCAGCGAGGGGCCCTCGGCGCCGGCGGCGCAGGGCTTCGTCTCCGATCGCATCAGCGTCGCCACGCGGGGCGAGGGGCCGGACGTGATCCTGATCCCGGGCATGACCTCCTCGGCCAGCGTTTGGGACGCGACCGCCGACGGCCTCGACGACGATTATCGCGTGCATGTCGTGCAAGTGAAGGGGTTTGCCGGCGTGCCGGCCGAGGCGAACGCGGACGGTTTGGTATCGGCCCCAGTCGCGGAAGAGGTTGCGCGTTATGTCCGCGAAAGCGGGCTGCAACGGCCTGCGCTGATCGGACATTCGATGGGCGGTTCGATCGGCATCATGGTGGCGGCGCGCCACCCGGATCAGGTCGGCAGATTGATGGTCGTCGACATGTTCCCGTTCATGGGCGCGATGTTCGGCGGCCAGACCGCCGAAGCCGTGCGCCCGGCGGCCGACGCGATGCGCGGCCAGATGCTGGCGGCGCCGCCCGGCGCAGCGACGCCGATGGTCGAAAGCATGATCGCCAACATGACGCTGTTGGAGAGCATTCGGCCCGAGCTGGTGCGCCAAGCGCGCGAGAGCGATCGCCAGACGGTTGCGAACGCGTTTCACGAATTGATCGTCACCGATCTGCGGCCGGAATTGCCGAACATCAGCGCGCCGCTCACAGTGCTGTACGTCATCCCGCCGGAAATTCCGTTCACGCCGGAGCAATACGAACAATTCTTCAACGTCTCGTTCTCGGGCGCGCCGCAAGCGCGTGTGATAAAGATCGAGAACAGCCGCCACTTCATCCAGTTCGACGCGCCGGAACGTTTCATGAGCGAAGTGCGGACGTTTCTGGCGGAGTGATCAGCGTCTCATAAAGCCGGCCAATGCCTCGCAAACGAAACGGGCGGCGGTGAGGGCGGAGATGTCGCCCACGTCGAGCGTAGGATCGTATTCGGTCAGATCGATCGACCGGACCTTCGGGTGCGCGCAGATCAGGCGCGTAGCGTCGAAAAAGTCCTGACAAGGCAGGCCGCCTGGACGCGCGCCCGGCGCGCCGGGTAATTGCGCGCGGTCGATAACGTCAATGTCGAAATCGACGTGAATGACGTCGCAGCGCGCGGCCAAGCGCGCGAGCGCATTCTCGGCAATGGCCGTGAGGCCCTGCGCGCGGCACGCGGCGGCGGTGGCGACATAAATGCCGGCGGCCTTAGCCTTCTCGTGCGCCTTCTTGGTATTGGCGAAGGGAAGGAGGCCGATTTGCGCGATATGCGCGCCGGGTAGGCCGTCTTCCAGCAGCGCCTGGATCGGATTGCCGTTGGTGAGGCCGCAATCGGTGTCTCGCAAATCAAAATGCGCATCGAGCGTCAGCACCCCCACACCATGCAGCGTTGTATCCAAAGCATGGACGGCGGGCCTAGTGATGGCGTTGTTGCCACCGAGAACAACGGTCAGATCGTGCGCTTCCGTGAGCGGCGCGAGCCGTTCGACGATTGGCTCAAGGCAGTCCGCCGGCAGCAAGTCTTGCACACTGACGTCGCCGTCGTCGAACAGCCGCAAGCCCGACAAATCGGTTTCCGTCTCCAGATCGTAGACGCTCATCCGCTTCATCGCCGCGCGAATTTTTTCCGGTGCGAGGTCGCATCGCGTCGGCGTGATCGAGCCGAGCCCTAATGGGGCGCCCAACAGAGCGACGGGCGCGGAGGCGTCCTGCGTCAGCAGATCGGCAGCGGAAAACCACGAGCGGCAATCTGAGTCAGTCATGAGCGCGTTATGGACCGCGGGCCACCGGCCGGCAAATGCCGTCGCGCGCTTGCCGGTTGGGAGCGAGCGGTCCAAGAACGGAGGATGTTCGACACGCTTTGGATCGACTGCAACCTGGCCACCATGACCGAGGGCGGCGCGCCCTACGGGGCGATGCTGCAAGGCGCGGTCGGCGTGAAGGACGGGCGCATCCTCTATGCCGGACGACGCGCCGATCTGAAGAGCGAGGATGCGGCTGAGGTGCGCCGCTGCGGCGGCGGTTGGATTACGCCGGGCCTGGTGGATTGCCACACCCATATCGTGTTCGGCGGCGATCGTGCGCGCGAGTTCGAGATGCGCTTGCAGGGCAAGAGCTATGAAGAGATCGCTCGCGCCGGCGGCGGCATCGTGTCGACGGTAGCGGCGACGCGCGCAGCGAGCAGGCAGGATTTGATCGATAGCGCGGTGAAGCGGCTGGCCGGCCTGACGCGTGAGGGCGTGACCACGGTTGAGATCAAATCAGGCTACGGGCTCGATCTGGAGACGGAGCTGAAGCAGCTGGAGGCGGCGTTGGAAGCCGGCGTTGCGGCTGGCGTGCGTGTGAAGCGCACGTTCCTTGGCATGCACGCATTGCCGCCAGAGTTCAGCGATGATCGCGCCGCCTATGTGCAGCTGGTGGCCGACGTGATGATCCCTGCGATCGCCGCCGCCGGCGCGGCCGACGCCGTCGATGCGTTCTGCGAAGATATCGGCTTCAGCGTGGAGGAGGTCGATTACGTTTTCGCGGCGGCTCGCGCGCATGGCTTGCCGGTCAAGCTGCACGCGGAGCAGCTTTCCAATCAGCATGGCGCTGCAATGGCGGCGCGCTTCGACGCGCTTTCCGCGGATCACCTCGAACATCTCGACGACGCCGGGATTGCGGCGATGGCGGAGGCCGGCGTAGTTGCTGTGCTGCTGCCGGGGGCTTTCTATTTTCTGCGCGAAACGAAACTGCCGCCGATCGAAGAGTTGCGCGCCGCGGGGGTGAGGATGGCGGTGGCGAGCGATTGCAATCCCGGCACCTCGCCGATGACGTCGCCGCTTGCGGCGCTTAACATGGCCTGCACGCTGTTCAGGCTGACGCCGGAGGAGGCGTTGGCGGGGATGACGCGCGAAGGCGCGCGCGCCCTGGGCGTCTTGGATGAGGTAGGGACGCTGGAAATCGGCAAGGCGGCGGACCTTGCCGTGTGGGACGTGCAATCGCCGGCCGAACTCGGCTATTGGCTCGGCGCGCCGTTGCTGCGCGAGCGCGTCATGGCTGGGCGCGTTGTTTCTGAGTAGGGGAAGCGGTAGAAGCGTCGCACACTTCGGGAGGAAAGCTTGGACCCTCGCCACGACGCATCGCGCGTTATCCGTGCGCCGCGTGGAACCAACATCAGCTGCAAATCATGGCTCACCGAGGCCGCGCTGCGCATGCTGATGAACAATCTTGATCCCGACGTGGCCGAACATCCGGAAGAGCTCGTCGTCTATGGCGGCATTGGCCGCGCCGCGCGCGATTGGGCGAGCTACGACAAAATCGTCCAAACGTTGCGCCGGCTCTCGGATGACGAGACGCTTCTTGTTCAGTCCGGCAAACCGGTTGGCGTGTTCAAGACGCATGCAGACGCGCCGCGCGTTCTGCTCGCCAATTCCAATCTGGTGCCGCGCTGGGCGACGTGGGAGCATTTCGACGAACTCGATCGCAAGGGTCTCATGATGTACGGCCAGATGACGGCCGGATCCTGGATTTATATCGGCACGCAAGGCATCGTGCAGGGCACGTACGAGACGTTCGCCGAAATGGGGCGTCGCCACTTTGGCGGCGATTGGTCGGGGAAGTGGATTCTCACCGCCGGCCTTGGCGGCATGGGCGGGGCGCAGCCTTTGGCGGCAGTGATGGCCGGCGCATGCTGCCTCGCGATCGAGTGCCAGAGCGATCGCATCGAGAAGCGCTTGCAGACGCGTTATCTCGATAAACGCGCCGAGACGTTGGACGACGCGCTGGCGCTTATCCGTGAGGCGTGCGCGAACAAGCAAGCCGTTTCGGTCGGCCTGCTTGGCAACGCCGCGGAAATTCTCCCGGAGATGGTCAAGCGCGGCATTCGCCCCGACGCGGTGACGGACCAGACCTCCGCGCACGATCCGGTGAACGGCTATCTGCCGATAGGATGGAGCGTGGAGCGCTGGGTGCTCACGCGCGAGCAGAACCCGGAAGCTGTGGCGGAAGCTGCGCGCGCTTCGATGGCTGTGCATGTCCGGGCGATGCTCGAATGGCACAAGCAGCGCGTGCCCGTCGTCGATTACGGTAACAACATTCGCCAAGTCGCCAAGGATGAGGGCGTCGAGGACGCGTTCGCGTATCCGGGCTTCGTGCCGGCCTATGTGCGGCCGCTCTTCTGCCGCGGGATCGGCCCCTTCCGCTGGGCGGCGCTGACCGGGGACGAAACCGACATCGCCAAAACCGACGCGAAGGTGAAGGAGCTCATTCCCAACGATGCGCATTTGCATCGTTGGCTCGACATGGCGAAAGAGCGGATTGCGTTCCAAGGCCTGCCCGCGCGGATTTGCTGGGTTGGGCTCGGGCAGCGGCATCGGCTTGGGCTCGCGTTCAACGAAATGGTGGCGAAGGGCGAGATCGGACCGCTGGTGATTGGCCGCGATCATCTCGATTCAGGCTCTGTTGCTTCGCCAAATCGCGAAACCGAGCGCATGCGCGACGGCAGCGACGCGGTGAGCGATTGGCCGCTGCTGAACGCGTTGCTGAACACAGCAGGCGGCGCGACGTGGGTCTCACTGCATCACGGCGGGGGCGTCGGCATGGGCTACTCGCAGCATTCCGGCGTCGTCATCGTCTGCGACGGCACGGAAGCGGCGAGCAAGCGCATCGCCCGCGTGCTGTGGAATGATCCGGGCACCGGCGTCATGCGCCATGCCGACGCCGGCTACGAAGAGGCGGTCGCGTGTGCGAGGGAGCAGGGGCTCGATTTGCCCTCGATCGATTAGCAGCCGAGCGGATCGTCCATCCAGCCGAGCAATGCGCCATCGGCCGCGCGCACTTCCGGCGCCTCATAACACTCGCCGCCAGGATTCTCGCCCGGTGCGCGCACGAAGATTGCGTCGCCCTCTCCGCCAATGCGGCGAAGCGCGTCGCGTGCAGTCACGCGCGCCGCCGCGCCATTCGGCGCCAGCGGCGCCGTACAATCGGCGGGCGGCGCGTCTTCGCCGTGCAGGCGCACGAAGACCTGCGCGCCATCGCCCAGCGCCGCATACGTAACCCGTCGTGTTGTTGGAGATTGTACGATGCAGGCGTCGATCGCGGGCAGCAATTCGATCAGCCGCCAGTCCCAGCGCACGAAACCGCATCCAGCAAGCGGCTCGCCTTGCTCCACCTCCGCCCGCGCCCGCAAAGGATAAGGCACGCCGTCGATCTGACAGGGACCGGTTTCGAGCGTCAGGCTTACCGGATCCGAAGCGATGTGCGCGCCCGCGTCGTGACGCTGCGGCGCGGCGAAATCGGCGGAGAAGGTCAGCCCTTGCTCCGGCATAACTAGAACGATGCCGAGTTGCGCATCGGCGTCGAGCCGCCATTCGGGGCTGCGCCCTAAAGCGACGATGCGTCCCTCGAGTTCGGCGAGGTTGATTTGGCCAGGCGCGGCTTCCAGTTGAGCGGCCGGCAGCGGCGCCTGGTCGGGCCGTGGCGGCGCCGGCGAGCAGGCGGCCAGAAGCGCGGCGATCGGCAGCGCATTTCTCATCGGGCCCTCCCTCAGACCATGGCGCGGGCGGCGAGTACGACGCCCGCCGCGATTAGGCCTTGCGCAAAGGCGTACGTCCACCACACCAACGGCGCCGTGAGCCGCCGTGCCGGAGAATCCGCAGGCAAGCGAAACAGTTCCGCGGCGAGCACGCCGTCCGAGACAAAGAACAAGAGCATGCCGAGCATGGCCGCCCACCCTGCCCAAGGCAGCCACATCGCCATGATGGTCGTGGCGGCGATCGCGATCGCGTAGGGAACGACGCCGAGCGCCAGCCAACCCAGTTTCGGCGCGAGCCAGATCAGAAACGCAAACGTCGTGATGGCGATGAGCGCCATGGCGGCGTAGCGCGGCCATAGCGGCGCGTTTTCGCCCGACATGATCCAGAGGCCGAAGAAGATCAGAAAATAAAGCGCCTGCATGACCAGGAAGGCGAGAATCCCGGCGCCGAGCGCGGCTCGGCTCTTGGGCCAAGCCAGCAAGAAATCGCCAAACGCGGCGGTGATGAGCGCGGTAATGAAGATGTGCGGCGCGTTGGCGCTGACGAACGCCGCCGCCATCGCCGCCATGAACAGGGTTTTGACCGCCGCGCGTGCCAAATTCGGCGGCCGGTTGAGGAAGACGAGCCCGTAGGCGAGCGCGGCAAGCGCGGCTATGGCGCACAAGATCCAGAACGCTGGTCCGAAATCCATTCGCATTGGGTTCGCCCTCTAATTTCGTTTGGCTGCCGTTCAGGTCAGAGTGTTACAACAGCGCAAGGCGATGAGGGGAAGTCTGATGCGTGCTGCTTCGTATTGGCGTGGTTTGGCTGCGGCTTCGATGCTGGCTCTGATGGCGGCGTGCGCCACCGCGCCGCCGACCCCGGAAGAATTGGAGGCCCGCGCCTGGGCGCAAGCGCAGGCTGGCGACAGCCCGGCCGCATACGAAGCGTATCTGCGTGCTTACGGCGCCGGTCCCAATGCGCAGAACGCAGCGGCGCGCATCGAAACGCTGCTCCAAACAGAGCGCGCCGCCTGGGCGCGCGCGGCGCAGCTCGACACCGAGGACGCGTA
>JBFWZB010000029.1:0-4317 GCA_050185805.1 Hyphomonadaceae bacterium | reverse complement strand
CCGCCGCCGATCACGCCCGCGCCGCCGCCGGTGCAGCCTTCACCGCCGCAACCGCCGCCTGCGCCGACGCCGCCGCCCACGGCGCAACCGGCGCCGCCCACGGCTGAGCCTGAAGCGGAAGATCCGGCGCCGCCGCAGCGCGGGCGTCATCGTCCGCAACCCGAACCGGGTTCGCCCGACAGGCCCAATCGCGCGCACGATTGACCGCGTTGCATTCCGTCTCCGCCGCTTTACAAGCGCGGACGATCAATCATGGAGGCAGGCATGCGGCTTGGTGCGGATGTCGCGGCGGTTGTGACGGGCGGCGCGTCGGGGCTAGGCAGAGCCACGGTGGAGGCGCTTCGTGCGCAAGGCGTGAAGGTCGCCATTTTCGATCGCGACGAAGAGCGCGGCCGCGCGACGGCGGACGAACTGGGCGCCACCTTCTGCAAGGTCGACGTGACCAGCGATGACAGCGTCGCCGAAGCGTTCGCTCAGGCGCGCAAGGCGCAGGGGCAGGAGCGCATCCTCGTCAATTGCGCCGGCATCGCCTCAGCAATGAAGACCGCGAGCCGCGCCAAGGACACCGGCGAGATCAAGCATTTCCCGCTCGACCTGTTCAACCTGACGATCCAGGTCAATTTGCTGGGAACCTTCCGCTGCATCGCTAAGTCGGCGGCCGGCATGATGACGCTTGATCCAATGGATGGCGGCGAACGCGGCGCTATCGTGATGACGGCTTCGGTGGCGGCGGAAGACGGCCAGATCGGGCAGGCCGCCTATTCGGCCTCGAAGGGCGGGGTGAAGGCGATGACGCTGCCGATCGCCCGGGACCTCTCCGCCGAGGGCATTCGCGTCAACACCATCCTGCCGGGCACGTTCGAAACGCCGATGATGATGGCCGCCTCCGAGAAGGTGCGCGAAGGGCTCGCGGCTGGCGTGCCGTTCCCCAAGCGGCTCGGAAAGCCCGCGGAATATGCGTCTTTGGCTCTCGAAATGATTCGAAATCCGTATTTCAACGGCGAGGACGTGCGCCTCGACGGCGCCATTCGCATGGGGCTCCGCTAGCGAGAGCGGCCAAAACGGCCCGAAAAAGTGCTGTTTTGGCCGATTCGTATCGCGGCTGCGAAGCAACACCCCGTCAAGCTTTGCACAGGCATGTGCGTCAAAACCGCGCCAAATGGGCATTTTTGCGTTGCGAGACTCTCTGCGCCATGCAAGGGAGTCGCCGCGTATGCGCCAAAAGCCGCTAAAAATGCGGGTTTTCGGCGCGATGGCGCAAAGAGCGCATAACGCTCTTGCAAGGAATGGATGGCATTGAAGGGACGCTGGCGGCGGAAAGAAGCCACTGAGAGCTGACGATCGCAGCCGGTTCGTTGAACGTAAACGCAAGACAACCTTTGAAGAGGGGAAATCGAAATGGCCCGTAAGGCAATGAAGAAGAGCGCCGCGCGCAAGTCGCCGGCGAAGAAGGCGTCCCGCAAGACCGCGAAGAAGGCCGCAGCGCCGGCGAAGGTGGTGAAGGTGAGCGCGACTGCCGGCAAGACAGTGACCGCGAGCGCGCTGCTGCAATCGGTGGCCGATCATCTCGGCTTGAAGAAGTCCGAAGCCAAGGCGATGGTCGAAGGCTACACCGACGTGGTGAAGGCCTATGTCATGAAGGGCGCCAAGGTGAAGATTGGCGATATCGGCATGATTATGATCCGTCACCGCAAGGCCCGCATGGGCCGCAACCCGCAAACGGGCGAGCCGGTGAAGATCAAGGCGTCGAAGAAGCTGGCGTTCCGCCAATCGGCGGTGATGAAGGCTCAGGTGATGGGCGGCCGCTAATCGCGCCGCGTCACACGACGCAAAATAATGACCCCTCGGGGTTGTCGAGACGGCCGGCGCCTACGAACGCCGGCCGTTTTCGTTTGCGGCGTTCAATCCCAGAAACGATACGTAATGACGACGGCGCCGTCGCGGTCGCGGCGGCGGATCAGAGCGCCCGCGCGGCCTTCGTCGGTGCGGAAGCAATTGTACTCGCCGGGATCGGCCAGATACGAGCGGTAGAAATATTCATCGGCATCGCACAGCGCCGGCGAAGGCGCGCCCTGCGTATCGGGCCGCGATCCCGAAGCCTGCGTCGCTTGATCGAGGAACCAATCGCCCTCGCCGATGCCGGCGAGGATGAAATCGCTGCCCTCGATCACCCGCTCGCTCACTGCGCCGGCGTCGAGGTCAAACGCCTGCCCGCCGGGAATGACAAGCTCGTGGTCTTCGCCTGCGGCAAGGCGCGGCGCTGGCGGCGCGGCTTCCGGCGCCGCTGCGCTTGAGGCATCGATCTCGGCGCCGGGGCTGGCGACGTCTGGCGATGCGCTTTGCTCCCCCTGCCTCAGGCTTGGAAACATGAAATAGGCCGCGCCCGCGCCCATCGTGAGCAGCACGGCGATGATCAAGATCGCCGGCAGAGGCGAGGGCCGTTGCGCCGCGGCGCGGGCGGAAGGCGGCCGCGCCGGCGGGCGGCGGCCGCTGACGAGTTCGGCGACGCTATCGCGCACGGGGCGCCAGCGTTCGTCGCTGGCTGCGCCGTTCCATTTTGAAAGATCGGCGGCATGAATCTGATCGAACGGCAAAGGCGGCAGCACGCCGTCAATCGACGTTTGCACCAACTTGCCCTGGTTGCGGGCTTTGTCGGCTTCGGCGCGCACCCATTGCGAGTTGCGCGCGTCCTGGCTCCAGGCGACGATCACCGCCTTGGCGGCGTCGATCTGTTCGTCGATCACGTCGGCATAAGCCCGATGAAGCGGCAATTCGCTATCCCACCAGACCGAATATCCCTCGGCTTCCAGCGCGCGTGCGATGAGCTGGACGCGATCCTTGTTGTCGCGCGCGTAGGAGATGAAGACGTCGGCCATGCTATCCCTCCGCGCGCAGCGCCCTTCAGGGGGATAGCACCGATGGCGTTTCCGCAGAAGCGGCCGCCGCCCAGGCGATCGGCGTGACGGCGCCGCATGCCCGAGCGTGGGCGGCGATCTCGGCGGCAAGGTGCGATCGGCAGGATGGCACGCGGAAATAGCCGGTGTGCACCAATTCGTTCCAGCTCAAGTGTCGCATCGCCGCTTCCATCGGGTCGAAGGGGCGCCCGGATTCGACGGCGAATATTTCCTGACGCATGGCGCGGAACGTGTCGCCCGCGCCGGCGAGCGCCGCTTCCAGCAAGTCGCGGTCGATCATGTCCGGCAGCGGCCGCGCGGGCATGTGCGGCAGCATATGCGGTGACGCGGCGGCGGCGATTTCAGGCACCATATGCGCGCCGAAGGCACGATCGAGCAGAGCGTTGCGGATGCTGGCGTTGAGCATTGCGGCGACGATCGGTCCAACCACCCAAATGGCGAAAATCTCCGCCAGCAGCAGCCAGATAAACAGAGTCCCGACATAGAGCGTGAGCACCAGCACGGGGAAAAGCGCCGCCAGCACGAGATCCAGGCCCTGATCGTTAAGCGCGCTGGCAAACCATCCGCTGCCGAAGCAAAGTTCCCGAATGGCGTCGATGGCGTATTGGTGGGCGAAAACGAAGCCGTGATAGGCTGGACCGAGCAGATGGTGCACGAACGCGCTTTGCGACCCGAACCAGCTTGACCGTTCGTAGGGCGTGCCGGCGGTATCGAATAGATCGCTGCCGACAAACTCGCCTACCAGCGCCGAACTCCAGAACAAGACGATCGGCAGCAGAAACACAATCAGCGCCAGCGTCGTCATCGGCGCGCGTGCGACGGTGCGGTCAAACACTTTCGTGCGCAGCGCGGCTGCAGCCGCGAGCCCGGCCACAGCTTCATCGTGGCGCGAGAAATGACCGCGCCATTGCAGCCGGAAGCGCTGCATGAGCCGCCGGTCGGCGCCGCGCCCGAGCAGGCCGCGGCGCGAGCGCCGCAGCCACGCCAGTGCGCCAAGGCAAATCAGCGACGCGATGCCGCCGCCGATGGCGATGAGCTCCGCGAACCACATGCCGGAATAAAACGCAAGGCCATCGCCGCCACCTGCGCGCAGCGCGCTATCGATCGCGCCGAGGATCACCATGATGGTCGCGACTAGGCAAAGTGCGGCGCTGGGAATGAGCAAGGTCAGCAACGCCTTGCCGAGCGGTCCGAACCGATCCCAGGGTGAGAGCTTGAGCCGCAGCGAGAGGAACGGCGTGCCGATGGTGGTGAAGCCGCAGAGGCATGAGAGCTTGCGTCCGTCGGCGGCGGCGAAGCGCAGCGCCAGCGCGATGACCGAGCCGCCGTGGCTGTGGCCGATGAGGTGCACGCGTTCGCCGAGGTCGTCGGCGCGTCTGAGCCGCTTCAGCAGCGCTTCCGC
>JBFWZB010000028.1:12872-36086 GCA_050185805.1 Hyphomonadaceae bacterium | reverse complement strand
GGGCGACAACGTGAAAATGACGGTTGAGCTGATCACCCCGATCGCCATGGATCAGGGCCTGCGCTTCGCCATCCGCGAAGGCGGCCGCACCGTCGGCGCAGGCGTGGTCGCGAAAATTCTGGAATAGCGGCGCGAGCGTGGTCGCGAAAATCCTCGGATAACTAGGGGCGCGGCCGCGCGCGCAAAGCGGCGGCAGGAAAAGGCCCGCGTCCCTCGCCGGACGCGGGCCTTTTTTTGCTCTGGCCGCCGAACCGCCCACGCCTTGGTGCATCCATTGACCGTCGGCGCGGCATCCTGAAGGTGAGCATTAATCAGCGCGCACGCGCGCGAGGAGGCGTGGATGGAGCGCTTTATTTTCGTGGCGGCGGTGACCATCGCATTGGTTACCGGGGCTTTTTACTTCCTGGGCGGTCCCTCTTGGTCGGTGCATATCGACGACATGGAGGTGGGCGGGCGCCAAGACCCGGTGGTTGAGGTCGCCGCAGGCCGCATGGACCCGCAGAGCTTCACCGCGGGCTCCATCTCGGTGCGCTACGCGGCCGCAAACGTGGTCGTGACGCCCGAAGAGCGCACCGATATCGCCATCGAGATCGACAATCCGGGCCGCCTGCCGATGCCGGAAGTCCGCCTCGATGGCGGGGAATTGGTAGTGGACGGGCGCCTGCGCCGGCGCATTGGCGCCTGCGAGGGCGGCTCGGTCAATGTGCGCGGCTATGGCGACATTACCGCTAGCGACATGCCGCAAGTGCGCATTCGCGCGCCGCGGCGTCTGGTCCTGGACATTGGCGGCGCGAGCAACGCTGAAGTCGCCGCCTCCGACAATCTCGACCTCGAACTGACCGGCTGCGGCACCGCGCAAGTGGCTGACGTCGCCGAGGAATTGAGCGTCGAACTGGCCGGCTCCGGGCGTGTGGCCGCCGGCGCAGCGCAGCGCCTGAACGCCGACCTCGCAGGTTCCGGCGCGATCGAAACCGGCGCCATTGCCGATGAAGCAGAAGTTGATGTGGCCGGTTCCGGCAGCGTCACGCTCGCCGCCCTGAACGGCTCGTTGTCGATGGACGGCGCGGGCTCCGGCAATCTCGCTGTGCAGGGCGGGGCCGTCACCACAGCCGGCATCGACCTCGCCGGCTCCGGCGATGTGACCATCGCCGCGCCGGTTCAGACCTTGACCGTCTCCATCGTCGGCTCCGGCGATGTCGATGTCGAGGGCGCGGTCGGCGACATCAACGCCGAGATCGCAGGCTCCGGCGGCGTCCGTGCGGCTTCAGTTTCCGGCGCTGTGCGCAAGGAAGTTTGGGGCTCCGGCGACGTGCAAGTCGGCCAGTGACATTTGCAGGCCCGGCCGTGCTTGACGCCCCCCGACCGGGCCTGTATCTCACCCGCCTTCGAGCCGGCTGTAAGCTCTGCTTAAACGCGGTTCGCACCTAACGCGACATTGACCCGAGGCCTGAAAGGCCGGTTTTATGGGGCTGGACGCGCGGGACCGCCGGTCCCCGATCCGCCGCCGCGTTTTCTGCGAAACCCGTTCGAGTTTGCCGCCTCTCGAAGGCGCGCTTTTCGCTGACGTCGTCCGAGAGGACGCCGCCGGCGGTTTGTGCGTCGGGAATTCGAAGTCGCGCGTTTCGGGAATCTTGAGCGATGATGCAGCAGAATATCCGGATCAGGCTGAAGGCCTTCGATCACCGCACGCTCGACCTCTCCACTAAGGAGATCGTGTCGACTGCGAAGCGCACTGGTGCGACCGTGGTTGGCCCGGTGCCGCTGCCGACCCGGGTGGAGAAGTTCACCGTCAACCGCTCGCCGCACATTGATAAGAAATCGCGCGAGCAATTCGAAATTCGCACCCACAAGCGCGTGCTCGACATCATCCAGCCCACGCCGCAGACGGTCGATGCTCTGATGAAGCTCGATCTCTCCGCCGGCGTCGACGTGCAAATCCAAGTGCTGGGTTGATCGCCATGGCCAAAGAACAAACGCAACGCACCGGCGTGCTCGCCCGCAAGGTCGGGATGATGCGCGTGTTCGCCGAAGACGGCGCGCACGTGCCTGTCACCGTGCTCGACCTTGAAGGCTGCCAAGTCGTCGGACGCCGCACGGTCGATGCCGAGGAATACAAGAACGCCACCGGCGAGACCGTCGAGCTGAAGCTGAAGAAGTCGCGCAAGAATGCGAAGAAGACTGACGCCAAGCGCGAGCCGAAAGGCGACGGCTATGTCGCGCTGACACTGGGCGCCGGCAAAGCGAAAGCGAAGAACGCCTCGAAGGCCGAGCGTGGGCAGTTCGCCAAGGCGAAGGTCGAGCCGAAAGCCATCGTGCGCGAATTCCGCGTCAGTGAAGATGCGCTGGCTGCGATCGGCGACGCCATTTCCGCCGACCATTTCGTCGTCGGCCAATATGTCGACATCGCCGGCACGACCAAGGGCAAGGGCTTCGCCGGCGCCATGAAGCGCTGGAATTTCGGCGGCTTGCGCGCCACGCACGGCGTCTCCGTCTCGCACCGCTCGCACGGCTCCACCGGCCAGCGCCAGGATCCGGGCAAGGTGTTCAAGGGCAAGAAGATGGCGGGCCATCTCGGCGATGAGCGCGTCACCACGCAGAACCTCGCCGTCGTCCGCGTCGACGCCGCGCGCGGCCTTATCTTCGTCAAGGGCGCAGTGCCTGGCGCGAAGGGCTCATGGGTTGAAGTGCGCGACGCCGCTAAGTCGCCGCTGCCGAAGGAAGCGCCGCGTCCGGCGGGTCTGAAGAAACAAGACGGCGAAGGGGCCGCGGCATGAAGCTCGATATCGTAACCCTCGACGCCAAGAAGGCCGGGCAGATCGATCTCGACGATTCCGTGTTTGGGATCGAAGAAATCCGCGCCGACATCCTGCAGCGCATGGTTAAGTACCAGCTCGCCAAGCGCCGCGCCGGCACGCACAAGACCCAGAGCCGCGGCGAAGTCTCGCGCTCGCACTCCAAACTCTACAAGCAAAAGGGGACCGGCCAGGCGCGTCACGGCGCGGCCAACGCGCCGATCTTCCGCGGCGGTGGCCACGCCCACAATCGCTTGCCGCGCGACTATACCCACGCGCTGACGAAGAAATTCCGCGCCTTGGCTATGCGCCACGCGCTTTCCTCGAAAGCCAAGGCCGGCGACCTCGTCGTCATCGACGCGCTCAATCTCAAGGACGCCAAGACCGCCGCGTTCTCGAAGCAATTGACCAAGCTGAAGCTCGACAACGCGCTCGTCATCGCCGGCGCCGAAGTCGACGCCAACATCGCCCGCGCCGCTCGCAATATTCCGAACCTCGACGTGCTGCCGAACGCCGGCCTCAACGTTTACGACGTCCTGCGCCGCAACAAGCTGGTGCTGACGGCCGATGCGGTGGCCGCGATCCACGACCGGTTCAAGAGCGAAGCCAAGGCCGATGCGCCGAAGCGCGCACCCGCGAAGAAGAAGGCGGCCGCTGAAGGAGAAGCGGCATGACCGCCAAGCTCAAACATTACGACACCATCCTGGCGCCGGTGATCACCGAGAAGTCGACGCTGCTCTCCGAGCACAACAAGGTCGTCTTCCGCGTGCCGCTCACCGCCACCAAGGCCGAAATCAAGGACGCTGTGGAACAGCTGTTCAAGGTGAAGGTCGGCGCCGTGAACACGATCCGCCACAAGGGCAAGACCAAGCGCTTCCGCGGCGTCGAGGGCAAGCGCTCCGACACCAAGAAAGCGATCGTGACGCTGCTCGCCGGCCAATCCATCGACGTGACGACGGGGCTCTGATCCAATGGCGCTGAAGCAATTTCGCCCGACCTCGCCCGGCCGCCGCCAACTCGTGATTGTCGATCGCGGGGAGCTCTATAAAGGCAAGCCGGTGAAGGCGCTGACCGAAGGGCTGACCAAGTCCGGCGGCCGCAACAATATGGGCCGCGTCACCGCGTTCCGTCATGGCGGCGGTCATAAGCGCGCCTATCGCAAGATCGATTTCAAGCGCCGCAAATGGGGCGTCGAAGCGACGGTCGAGCGGCTTGAGTACGACCCGAACCGCACGGCGTTCATCGCGCTGATCAAGTATGCCGACGGCGAACTCGCCTACATCATCGCGCCGCAGCGTTTGAAGGCGGGCGATACGGTCGTCGCCGGCGAGCGCGTCGACGTGAAGCCGGGCAATGCGATGCCGCTGAAGGCAATTCCAGTCGGCACCATCGTGCACAACATCGAATTGAAGCCGCTCAAGGGCGCGCAGATGGCGCGTTCGGCCGGCACCTACGCACAGGTCGTCGGCCGCGACGCAGGCTACGCCCAGCTGCGAATGGCCTCGGGCGAAGTGCGCATGGTGCAGGATGTCTGCATGGCCACCATCGGCGCGGTGTCGAACCCCGACAACATGAACGAGGTCTGGGGCAAGGCTGGCCGCACCAAATGGCTCGGGCGCAAGCCCAGCGTGCGCGGCGTCGCCATGAACCCGGTCGACCACCCGCACGGCGGCGGCGAAGGCAAGACCTCCGGCGGCCGTCACCCGGTCACGCCGTGGGGCAAGAAAACGCGCGGGCCGAAGACCCGCAAGCTCAAGCCGTCGGATCGTCTGATCATCCGCCGGCGTCACTCCAAGAAATCGAGCTGAGGAAAGAGATGCCGCGTTCCGTTTGGAAAGGCCCGTTCGTCGACGGTTATTTGCTGGCCAAGGCCGAGAAGGTCGCGACCAGCGGCCGCCGCGAGGCGATCAAGACCTGGTCGCGCCGCTCCACCATCATGCCGCAATTCGTGGGCCTGACCTTTCAGGTCCACAACGGCAAGCAATTCACGCCCGTACTCGTGTCGGAAGACATGGTCGGCCACAAGCTCGGCGAGTTCGCCCCGACCCGCAATTATTACGGCCATGGCGCCGATAAGAAAGCGAAGAGGAAGTAATCATGGCCGCGAAGAAAAAGGCCGCCGCTTCGCAAGCTGAAGCGCCAGCAAAAAAGAAGGCCGGCAAGCCGAAGGCGCCGCCGAAGCAGGCTGCGAACGAAGCCCGCGCGGTGCTGCGTTCGCTGCGCATCAGCCCGCAGAAGCTCAATTTGGTGGCGCAATCGATCCGCGGCCTTTCCGCCGAGAACGCGGTCAACGAACTGCGTTTCTCGCGTAAGCGCATCGCCAAGGATGTGTTGAAGTGCCTGCGCTCGGCCATCGATAACGCCGAAAACAATCACAGTCTCGACGTGGACAGCTTGGTCGTCACCCAGGCCCATGTCGGCAAGAACATCGTCATGAAGCGGATGCATGCGCGCGCGCGCGGCCGCGGCGTGCGCATCGAAAAGCATTTCTCGCAACTCACCATCGTGCTGCGCGACACCACGCAGCAGGCGGAGGCGGCCTGATGGGTCAGAAAGTCAATCCGATCGGGCTGCGGCTCGGCGTCAACCGCACCTGGGATTCGCGTTGGTACGCGAACACCGGGCAGTACGCGACGCTGCTGCACCAGGACATCGCGATCCGCAAATTCCTGCGCGACAAGCTGAAGGCCGCGGGCATCTCGAAAATCATCATCGAGCGCCCGCTGAAGAAGTGCCGCGTCACCATCCTGACGGCCAAGCCGGGCGTCGTGATCGGCAAGAAGGGCGCCGACATCGAGAAGCTCCGCAAGGAACTGGCGAAAATGGCGCCGGGCACGGAAGTGCACCTGAACCTGGTTGAAGTGCGCAAGCCGGAAACCGACGCCAATCTCGTCGCCGAAGGCGTGGCGCAGCAACTTGAGCGCCGGGTTGCGTTCCGCCGCGCCATGAAGCGGGCGATGCAATCGGCTATGCGCCTCGGCGCGCAAGGCATCCGCATCAACGTCTCGGGCCGTCTGGGCGGCGCCGAAATCGCGCGCATGGAATGGTACCGCGAAGGCCGCGTGCCGCTGCACACGCTGCGCGCCGACGTCGATTACGGCTTCGCCGAAGCCGACACTGCGTACGGCAAGATCGGCGTGAAGGTTTGGATCTTCAAAGGCGAGATCCTCGAGCACGACCCGATGGCGCAGGACAAGCGCGCGCTCGACACTGGCGAGAACCGCGAGCGCCGCGATCGCGACCGTCCCGCGCGCGAAGATCGTCCCCCGCCGGGCGATCGTCCGCGCCGTGGGCGGCGCCCGCCGCGCGGCGGCGACGATGCTGGCGCGGATGGGGAGGCATAACCCGCCATGATGCAGCCGAAGAAAACCAAGTTCCGCCGCGGTCACAAAGGCCGCATCAAGGGGAACACTAAGGGCGGCGCGGCGCTCAATTTCGGCCAGTTCGGGCTGAAGGCGCTGGAGCCTGAGCGCGTCACCGCGCGGCAGATCGAAGCCGCGCGCCGCGCCATCACGCGCGAGATGAAGCGTCAGGGCCGCGTTTGGATTCGCATCTTCCCGGACGTGCCGGTGTCGAAGAAGCCGACCGAAGTGCGGATGGGCTCGGGCAAGGGCGCGCCGGAATTCTGGGCCGCGCGCGTGGCGCCGGGCCGCATCATGTTCGAAGTCGACGGCGTGCCGGAAGCGGTCGCGCGCGAAAGCTTGCGCCTTGGCGCGGCCAAGCTGCCGATCAAGACCCGCATCGTCGCGCGGATGGAGGGGCTCTGATGAAATTGCGCGAGATCCGCAAGGAGATTGGCGATTATCGCAGCTCCGACGCCGCCAAAGTCACCGATGAATTGGCCGGCCTGAAGAAGGAGCAGTTCAACCTGCGCTTCCAACAGGCCACCGGCCAACTCGAAAAGTCGTCCCGCATGCGTGAGGTGCGCCGCCAGATTGCGCGCGCCAAAACGGTGCTGCGCGAGAAGCAACCGCCGAAGGCGAAGGTCTAAAGGAACACTACGATGCCGCGCCGTGTGATGCAGGGTACGATCGTGAGCGACAAGGGCGACAAGACTGTCGTCGTGCAGGTGGAACGCACCTATCTGCACCCGCTCCTCAAAAAGACGGTTCGCCGTTCGGCGAAGTTTCACGCCCACGATGAAGCCAACGCCTACAAGGCCGGCGAAACCGTGGAAATCCAAGAATGCCCGCCCAAGTCCAAGCTGAAGCGCTGGGAAGTGGTCGGCCGCGTCGGAGCATGACGTCATGATCCAGATGCAGACCAATCTCGACGTCGCCGACAATTCCGGCGCCAAGCGCGTGATGTGCATCAAGGTGCTTGGAGGCTCCAAGCGCCGCTACGCCACCGTGGGCGACATCATTGTCGTGTCGGTGAAGGAAGCGATGCCGCGCGGCCGGGTCAAGAAAGGCGATGTCCGCAAGGCGATCGTCGTGCGCGTGTCGAAGGACATCAAGCGCAAGGACGGCTCGACCATCCGTTTCGATTCCAACGCCGCCGTGCTCATCAACAATCAGGGCGAGCCGATCGGCACGCGCATCTTCGGACCGGTGCCGCGCGAACTGCGCGCGAAGAACCACATGAAGATCATCTCGCTCGCGCCGGAGGTGCTCTAATGGCCGCGAAGATCAGGAAAGACGACACGGTCATCGTCATCACCGGCAAGGACAAGGGCAAGTCCGGCCGCGTGCTTAAGGTGATGCCGAAGGAGCAGCGCTTGCTGGTCGAAGGCGTGAACATGGTGAAGCGCCACACCAAGCCGTCCATGGGCGTGCCGCAGGGCGGCGTGATCCCGAAGGAAGCGCCGATCCACGTGTCCAACGTCGCCTTGCGCGACCCCAAAACAGGCAAGGCCACGCGCGTCGGTTTCAAAATCGTCGGCGAGGGTGAACAGGCCCGCAAGGTACGCGTGGCGAAAGGTTCTGGAGTGCAGATCGATGTCTGACGCGCCCAAGAAGGATAAGGGCGAGAAAGGCGGCAAGGCCGAGAAGGCCGCCGCCGCAGCGCCGGTGAAGAAGGCCGCGACGCCGAAAGGCGATTACGAGCCGCGCATGAAGGTCCGCTACAAAGGCGAGATCAAAAAGAAGCTGCGCGACGAGTTCCAATACTCCAACGACATGCAGATTCCGCGTCTGGACAAGATCGTGATCAACATGGGCGTCGGCGAAGCGGTGGCCGATTCCAAGAAGCTGAAATCGGCGATGGATGCGCTGGCGGCCATCTCCGGCCAGAAGCCCGTGGCCACCAAGTCGCGTAAGTCGATTGCTCAGTTCAAGCTGCGCGAAGGCATGTCGGTCGGCTGCAAGGTCACGCTGCGCAGCGACCGGATGTACGAATTTCTCGATCGTCTCGTCACCATCGCACTGCCGCGCGTGAAGGACTTCCGCGGCCTCAACGGCCGCTCGTTCGATGGCCGCGGCAACTACGCGATGGGGATCAAGGAGCACATCGTGTTCCCCGAGATCGATTACGACCAGATCGACCAGCTTTGGGGCATGGACATCATCGTCTGCACGACGGCGCGGACCGATGCCGAAGCCAAAGCGCTTTTGAAAGAATTCGATTTCCCGTTCCGGAACTGATCCTTCGGGATCCACCCCGGAACGCATCGGGAGAAGCAGAGAGTATGGCGAAGACAAGCTCTATCGAACGCAACAGGAAGCGGGAGCGTTTGGCGAAGCAATACGCCGCGCGCCGCGAGAAGCTGAAGAAGGCCGCACTCGACGAGGCGCTGCCGCTTGAGGAGCGCTTTGCGGCGCGCCTCAAGCTTGCGCAATTGCCGCGCAATTCGGCGCCCTCGCGCGTCCGCAATCGCTGCGAACTGACGGGCCGCCCGCGCGGCTTCTATCGCAAGCTGAAACTGTCGCGCATCGCGCTGCGGGACATGGCCTCGAAGGGCCAGGTCCCCGGCATGGTGAAGTCGAGCTGGTAGGAGCGCGCAGATGAACCTGAACGATCCCGTCGGCGATCTGATCACCCGCATCCGCAACGCGCAGCTGCGCGGCCGCTCGAAAGTGCTGTCGCCCGCTTCGACGCTGCGCGTGCGCGTCCTTAATGTGCTGGTCGACGAGGGCTACATTCGCGGCTTTTCGGAAGTCGAGAGTGGCGGCCACAAAGAAATCGAGATCGAACTGAAATATTTCGAGGGCGCGCCTGCGATCCACGAGATTCAGCGCGTGTCGAAGCCGGGCCGCCGCGTCTATTCGTCGATCAAGGATTTGGGCCTGGTCCGCAACGGCCTCGGCATCTCGATCCTCTCCACGCCGAAGGGCGTGATGAGCGACGCCGCCGCGCGCGACGCCAATGTCGGCGGCGAAATCCTCTGCGAGGTCTATTAAGATGTCCCGCCTTGGCAAAAAGCCGATCCCGGCTCCGAGCGGCGTCACCATTACGGTGAAGGGCCAGGACGTGAGCGTGAAGGGTCCCAAGGGCACGCTGAGTTTCCGCGCCCACGACGACGTCGAGGTGAGCTTCGGCGACGGCGCCATTTCGGTGAAGCCGCGTCACGAGACGGCGCGCGCGCGCGCGCTGTGGGGCACCACGCGCGCGGTGCTGGCCAATCAGGTGAAGGGCGTCACCGAAGGCTTCGAGAAGACGCTTGAAATGACGGGCGTCGGTTATCGCGCGGCCATGCAGGGCAAGAACCTGCAGATGCAATTGGGCTACAGCCACGAGATCAATTACACGCCGCCTGAAGGCGTGACCCTGGCGACGCCCAAGCCGACCGAAATCAAGGTCAGCGGCATCGACGTGCAGCAAGTCGGCCAGGTGGCCTCCGAGATCCGCTCCTATCGCCCGCCCGAGCCCTACAAGGGCAAGGGCGTGCGCTATACCGGCGAGTATATTCGCCGCAAGGAAGGCAAGAAGAAGTAAGCCATGCCGCGCAAGCTCAACCCCACCGCTCGCCGCGCTCAACGCAATCGCACGCGCCTCAAGAAGGCCGCCGGCGATCGTCTGCGCCTCTCGGTGCACCGCTCTTCGAAGAACATCTCGGTGCAGCTCATCGATGATGTGAAGGGCGTCACCGTCGCGTCCGCATCGACGCAGGAAGAGACGTTCCGCAAAGGCGGCAAGGCCGGCTCCAACAAGGACGCCGCAGCCGCCGTCGGCAAGCTGATCGCCGAACGCGCGATCAAAGCGGGCCAAAAGCGCGTGATCTTCGATCGCGGCCGCTACCTGTATCATGGCCGGGTGAAAGCTCTGGCCGACGCCGCCCGCGAGGGCGGTCTGGAATTCTGAGGACCAACGCATGACTGATGAAACAGCAGGCGGCGCCGAAGGCGTAGGAGCTCCGGGCGGTGAAGAGCAGCCGCGCAGCCGCGGCCCCCGTGGTCCGCGTCGCGGTCCTGGCGGCGGACGCGGTCCGGGCGGTGATCGCGGCCGCCGTGACGATCGCCGCGGCCAGCGCGCCGGTCAGGACGAAGAGCGCGACAGCGAGTTTGTGGACAAGCTCGTCGCCATCAACCGCGTCGCCAAGGTCGTGAAGGGCGGTAAGAACTTCGCGTTCGCGGCGCTCGTTGTTGTCGGCGACAAGAAAGGCCGCGTCGGCTACGGCCACGGCAAGGCGCGCGAAGTGCCGGAAGCAATCCGCAAGGCCACCGACGAAGCCAAGAAGTCGCTGATCCGCGTGCCGCTGCGGGAAGGCCGCACGCTGCACCATGACGGCAAGGGCCACTGGGGCGCGGGCAAGGTGATGCTGCGCGCCGCGCCTCCCGGCACCGGCCTGATCGCCGGCGGCCCGATGCGCGCCGTGCTCGAAGTGCTGGGCGTCAGCGATGTCGTGGCTAAGTCGAAGGGTTCGTCGAACCCCTACAACATGGTGCGCGCGACGTTCGACGCGCTGAAGACGCAAACTTCGCCGCGTCACGTCGCCAACCGCCGCGGTCTCAAAGTGTCCGATCTCGTCGCCCGCCGTAAGGATGGCGCGAGCCTCGGCGAAGTTCCGGCGGAGGGCTAAGCCATGGCAGCGAAGAAAAGCGCCGGCGGCAAGATAAAGGTTCGCCGCGTGGGCAGCCCCATTCGCCGCGACGGTTCGCAGCGCGCGACGCTGATTGGCCTCGGCCTCAAGCGCGCGCAGCAAGTGGTTGAGCTCGAGAATACGCCGGCTGTGCAGGGCATGATCCGCAAGGTCGGCCATCTCGTGGAAGTGGTTGAATAAGGCGGCGCAGGCCGCGGAGCGAATGCGATGAAACTGAACGAACTCGCCGACAATCCGGGCGCCACCAAGAAGCTGATGCGCGTCGGCCGCGGCGTCGGCTCCGGCAAGGGCAAAACCGGCGGTCGCGGCGTGAAGGGCCAGAAGTCCCGCCGCGGCGTGTCGATCAACGGCTTCGAAGGCGGTCAGATGCCGCTGCACATGCGCATGCCGAAGCGCGGGTTTAACCCGCCGGCGCAAAAGCAGCTGCAATGGATCAATCTGGGCCGGCTGCAAAAAGCCATTGATAACAAGAAGCTCGACGCCAAGTCCGAGATTAACGAGGACACGCTGGTTGAAGCCGGGTTGTTGCGCCGCAAGAAGGATGGCGTGCGCCTCCTTGCGCAAGGCGAACTGAAGGCCAAAGTGAACCTCGTCGTGACGGGCGCCTCGGCGGCGGCAATCGCCGCCGTGGAGAAGGCGGGCGGCACGGTGACGCTGCTGAAGCCGCCTGCGGCGGAGAACGCAGCCGCCTAATCTGCGCCTCCCGCATCCGCGGGGGATGCGGGCGAGACGCGTTAGGTCTCGCTTCGCCGGAAATCGCGTCTCCGCTTCCAGCGGCGCCGCTTAAAGTGTGGAGCTTTCCGCCCTCATGGCCTCAGCCGCAGAGCAGCTTGCCGCAAACATCAACTTCGCGGCCTTCGCCAAGGCGACGGAGCTTCAGAAGCGCATTTGGTTCACGCTGATCGCGCTCGTCGTTTATCGCGTCGGCACGTTCATCCCGATCCCCGGCATCGATCCAGCCGCGTTCGCGCAAGCGTTCCAGCAGCAGGCCGGCGGCATTCTCGGCATGTTCAACACGTTCTCTGGCGGCGCCGTGGAGCGGATGGCCGTTTTTGCGCTGAACGTGATGCCGTACATCTCGGCCTCGATCATCATTCAGCTGATGGCGACCTCCATTCCGTCGCTGGAGCGGCTGAAGAAGGAAGGCGAAGCCGGGCGCAAGCAGCTCAATCAATACACGCGCTACCTCACGCTCTTCCTCGCGCTGATCCAATCCTATGGCGTCGCCGTGGGCCTGCAGTCGAGCCAGGGGGTGGTCACCAATCCCGGCATCTTCTTCGTCGCCTCAACCGTGATCACGTTGACTGGCGGCACGATGTTCCTGATGTGGCTCGGCGAGCAAGTGACGGCGCGCGGCGTCGGCAACGGCATCTCGCTCATCATCTTCGCCGGCATTGTCGCCGAATTGCCGCGCGTGGTGATGTCGACGCTGGCGCTCTCCCGCGCGGGCGATATCAGCGCGTTCGCCATTTTCCTGATCGCCGCGGTGATGCTGGCGGCGATCGTGTTCATCGTGTTCATCGAGCGGTCGCAGCGGCGCCTAGTGGTGCAATATCCGAAGCGCCAGCAGGGCAACCGTATGTTCATGGGCGAAAGCTCGTTCCTGCCGCTGAAGATCAACACCGCGGGCGTCATTCCCCCGATCTTCGCTTCCTCTCTGCTGATGCTGCCGCAGACCATCATCGGCTTCGTCGGCATGGGCACGGACACGCCCGATTGGCTGGTGCAGCTGCAGGGTTTCATCGGCTACGGGCAGCCGGGCCACATGATGCTCTATGCGCTCGGCATCATCTTCTTCTGCTTCTTCTACACCTCGATCGTGTTCAATCCGGAAGAGACGGCGGACAATCTGCGCAAATATGGCGGCTTCCTGCCCGGCATCCGCCCCGGCAAGAAAACCGCCGAATATCTGGATTTCGTGCTGACGCGCCTGACCGTTATCGGCGCCGCCTACATCACGCTGGTGTGCTTGCTGCCAGAAGTGCTGATCTCCGCCTACGGCATTCCGTTCTATCTCGGCGGCACTTCGGTGATGATCGTGATCTCGGTGACTATAGACACCATCGCGCAAGTTCAGTCCCACCTCGTCGCGCACCAATATGAGGGGCTGATCAAGCGCTCGAAGCTCCGTGGTGGCTCGGGAGCGTCGCGGCGATGAATTTGATCCTGTTCGGCCCGCCTGCCGCCGGCAAAGGCACGCAGGCCAAACGGCTCACGGCTGAACGGGGTTATGTCCAATTATCGACCGGAGACATGCTGCGCGCGGCGCGCGCGTCGGGCTCCGAACTCGGCGTTCGCGTCGCGGCCATCATGGACAGCGGTCAGCTGGTGTCGGACGAAATCGTCATCGAATTGATCGAAGACGCGCTGACGCGCAACGAAGGCGCGCCCGGCTTCATCTTCGACGGCTTCCCGCGCACGGTGAAACAGGCTGAAGCACTGGACGTCATGCTTGAGCGCCACGGCAAGGCGATTGATCTCGTCGTGCGCCTCGAAGCCGATCCGGAGCGGCTGATCAATCGGGTGTCAAAGCGCTTCGCCGAAGAGGGCCGCGCCGACGACAACCCGGAAAGCTACAAAGTCCGTCTCAACGCTTATCTGAGCCAAACCGCGCCGCTGGTGCCGTATTACGAGAAGCAGGGCAAATTGCGCGGCGTCGACGGAATGGCCGACGTCGACAGCGTCACCCGCGCTATCGCCGGCGCACTCGACGCACGCTAGCGGACGGGGGGCGCGATGATTGTCCCGCCCATTCGGTACGCCAAAAGCGGCGACGTCAGCATCGCCTATCAGGACATCGGCGAAGGCCCGCAGACGATCGTGCATGCGCCCGGCTGGATCTCGCATGTCGAGATCATGTGGGAGGATCCCACCTTCGGCGATTTCATGGGCCGGCTATCGTCGTTCGCGCGCGTCTTGCTGTTCGACAAGCGCGGCACCGGCGCCTCGGACCGCGATGTCGGCTATCCCACGCTGGACGACCGGATGGACGACATCCGCGCGGTGATGGACGACGCAGGCGTCGAGCGTGCAGCCCTGTTCGGCGCCTCCGAGGGCGGCAACATGGCGTGCATGTTCGCCGCCGCTTATCCGGAGCGGGTTTCGCATCTCATGCTGTTTGGCGTCTTCGCCAAGCGCGAATGGGCGCCGGACTATCCTTGGGCCCCTACGCTGGAAGAACGCGAAGCGTGGATCGACATGCTGCAGCGGAGCTGGGGCGGGCCCGCCGACATGGACGGCGTCGTGCCGAGCCGGGCCGGCGATGCGGCGTTTGCGGCGTGGTTCGGACGCTTCTGCCGCATGTCGGCGAGCCCCAGCGCCGCCGTGCGCCTGGCGCGGCTCAACACCAAGATCGACGTGCGCGATGTGCTGCCGGCAATCAGCGCGCCGGCGCTGATCATGAATCGCAAGGGCGACCGCGACGCCAAGGTAGAGGAGGCGCGCTACATCGCTGGCCGGATTCCGGGCGCGCGGCTGGTTGAGCTGGAGGGCGCCGATCATCTGCCGTGGACCGGCGACATCGACGACATAACTGGCGAGATCGAGGAGTTCGTCACCGGCGCGCGCGCAGGCGGCCAGTCCGATCTCGTGCTCGCCACAATCCTCTGCACCGATATTGTCGGCTCCACCGCCAAGCGCACGGCGATGGGTGACGGGCCCTGGCAATCGCTGATGCAGCAGCATGACGCCGCCGTCCGCGCCGTCATCCGCCGCCGTCAAGGCGTTGAGATCAACACCACGGGCGACGGATTCCTCATTTCCTTCGCCAGTCCGGCGCGCGCCATACAGGCCGCCTTCGACATTCAAGATGCGTTGCGTGCGCTCGACCTACCCATCCGCGCCGGCGTGCATACGGGTGAATGCCGCCGCGCAGGCGAAGCGCTCAGCGGCGTGGCGATCGACATCTGCGTCCGCATTGCGTCGCTCGCCAGCGCCGATCAGGTGTTCGCATCGCGCACCGTGCGCGACCTCACCATTGGCGCGCGCTACGATTTCGCCACGCGCGGCGAGCACGCTTTGAAGGGCGCGCCCGGTGCGTGGGAAATCTTCTCGATCGCGCCGCAGCGCTCAGCCCGCGAGCGCTAGATCGGCCGAGCGCTGGAAGCGTGCAATCCAGTTCGCGAAGCGATCGATCCAGCCGTGCAGCAATTTGCGCGCGCCTTCATCGGCGAGTTCGCCATTCTGATCGAGCGTGTCCGGCTTCCATTGGAAATAGATTTCCGGCTGCGCCAGCAACGGCATGTCGAGCACGCTGACGATCGACCGTAATTGCGCCTGCGCTACGGCGGTGCCGATCGCGCCGGGCGTGACGCCGACGATGGCGGCGGGCTTGCCGGGCCACGAACTCTGCCCCCAGGGGCGCGAGCCCCACTCAAGTGCGTTTTTCATCGCCGCGGGAACGCTGCGCAAATATTCGGGCGTCGCGAACAATACGGCGTCCGCGGCTTCGATCTCGGCTTTGAAGCGCCGGACTGAAGCGGGCAGGTCGGCTTCAAGCTCGTAATCGTAGAGCGGCAGGTCGGCGGTCTCGATGAAGCGGAAAGCGAGACGCCCACCGGCGAGGCGGCCGAGCGCTTCGGCGAATTTGCGGTTGATGGAGGCCTTGGAGAGGCTGCCGACGATCACGGCGACGGTCGGAAGGGCGTGGGCGGTCATTATTCTTCCCCTGGTAACGTTTGGTAACCAGCGCTATATGAGTGCCCATGAACGCCCCTCAAGAACGCACAAAAACCTCACCTGGGCACATGCGTGTGTCCGATCCGAACTCGCACGATTGCCGTGCGGTCAGCGGCATCCTGGCCCGGATCGGCGACAAATGGAGCGTGCTGATCATTTCCCGGCTCGGCGAGGGGCCGAGAAGGTTCAACGAAATCAAGCGGCTGATCGGCGGGATTTCGCAGCGTATGCTGACCCTGACGCTGCGCAATCTGGAGCGAGACGGCCTCGTTAGCCGCACCGTCACGCCGAGCGTGCCGCCGCGGGTCGATTACGCGCTCACCGAACTTGGGCGAGACCTGCTCGGCCCGATCTCGGCGCTAGGCGATTGGGCCATTCGCCACCAACCTTGCATCCTGGCCGCGCGCGCCCAATTTGATGCGGCTGAGACGGCGCAAACGCCGCAACAGGAACGCGTTTCGGCTGGTTGACGCGGCATTTCGCCCCGCTATAACCGCCGCTTCGCGAACACCCAACGCGCGATGCCCCACCGGGCGCCAAGGCGGCCGGGCGGTGTCGTGCCTTTTGCGTTTTGGAGCACCGCCAAGATGGCTCGTATCGCCGGCGTAAATATTCCGACCCAGAAGCGCGTCGAAGTCGCGCTGCAATACATCCATGGCATCGGCAGAGCCAACGCCAAGGAAATCTGCGACAAGGTCGGTATCGCCACTCAGCGCCGCGTTGGCGAATTGACCGACGCCGAAGTTCTCCAAATCCGCGAAACCATCGACCGCGACTATACCGTCGAGGGCGATCTGCGCCGCGAAACGGCGACCAACATAAAGCGGCTGATGGACCTCGGCTGCTATCGCGGTCTGCGTCACCGCCGCGGCCTGCCGGTTCGCGGCCAGCGCACGCATACCAACGCGCGGACCCGCAAGGGTCCAGCGAAGCCGATCGCCGGCAAGAAGCAAGCAACCAAGAAATAAGGACGCGCCGCGATGGCTAAGGAAGCAACTCGGGTCAAGAAGCGCGAGCGCAAGAACATCGTCACGGGCGTTGCGCACGTGCATGCCTCGTTCAACAACACGATGATCACTATCACCGATGCGCAAGGCAACACGATCGCCTGGTCGAGCGCCGGTTCGATGAACTTCAAGGGCTCGCGCAAGTCGACGCCATACGCCGCGCAGGTCGCCGCTGAAGATGCGGGCCGCAAGGCGATGGAGCACGGCATGCGCACGGTCGAAGTGAACGTGTCGGGTCCCGGCTCGGGCCGCGAGAGTGCACTGCGCGCGTTGCAGGCTGTCGGCTTCACAGTGACGTCGATCCGCGACGTGACGCCGATCCCACATAATGGCTGCAGGCCGCCGAAGCGCCGCCGCGTCTAAACCGATTTTTGAACGCCTCGCACGCGCGGGAGGGGGTCGCGCGCGGTGTGGAAGGAAGAGAAGATGAGCACGACGTCGATTGAAAAGAACTGGCTGGAACTGATCCGGCCGAAGAAGCCGCTGGTTGAGCACGGCTTCGATGCGGCGCGCCGCGCCACCCTGATCGCAGAACCGCTCGAGCGCGGCTTCGGCATGACGCTCGGCAACGCGCTGCGGCGCGTGCTGCTCTCGTCGCTGCAGGGCGCGGCCATCACCAGCGTGCAGATCGACGGCGTCGTGCACGAATTCAGCTCGATCCCGGGCGTCCGCGAGGACGTGACGGACATCGTCCTCAATCTGAAGCAAGTCGCCATCCGCATGCGCGGCGAAGGCCCCAAGCGGGTCATGCTGAAGAAGGACGGCCCCGGCGAAGTGAAGGCCAAGGACATCCAGACCGTCTCGGACATGGAAATCCTCAATCCCGAGCATGTCATCTGTACGCTCGACGATGGCGCTTCGCTGCGCATGGAGCTGACGATCAACAATGGCAAGGGCTACGTGCCGGCCGAGCAGAACCGGCCCGATGACGCGCCGATCGGTCTGATCTCGATCGACAGCCTTTATTCACCGGTGAAGCGCGTCGCTTACCGCGTCGACAACACCCGCGAAGGCCAAGTGCTCGATTACGACAAGCTCGTCATCGAGGTCGAAACCAATGGCGCGATCCGCCCGGAAGACGCCATCGCCTACGCCGCGCGCATCCTTCAGGATCAGCTGCAAATCTTCATCACTTTCGAAGAGCCGAAGGCGAAGAAGGAAGGCGCCGATAAGCCCGACCTGCCGTTCAACCCGGCGCTGCTGAAGAAGGTCGATGAGCTTGAGCTCTCGGTGCGCTCGGCAAATTGCCTGAAGAACGACAACATCGTTTACATCGGCGATCTGATCCAGAAGTCGGAAGGCGAGATGCTGCGCACGCCGAATTTCGGCCGCAAGTCGCTCAACGAGATCAAGGAAGTGCTGGCCACGATGGGCCTGCACCTGGGCATGGCGGTCGAGAACTGGCCGCCCGACAATATCGAAGAACTCGCCAAGAAGTACGAAGACCAGATCTGATAAGGAGCGCCGGCGGATAACCGGCGAGGGGAAGACCAATGCGTCACGGCAACGCCCTTAAGAAGCTCAATCGCACGGCGAGCCATCGTCAGGCGATGTTCGCCAACATGTCCGCGGCGCTGATCAAGCACGAGCAGATCGTGACGACGTTGCCGAAGGCGAAGGCGCTGCGGCCGGTGGTCGAGAAGCTTGTCACGCTGGCCAAGAAGGGCGATCTCAATTCGCGCCGTCTGGTGATCGCGCGCATGCGCGATCAGGAGCAGGCGAAGAAGCTGTTCGACACCTTGGCGCCGCGTTTGAAAAACCGCTCAGGCGGCTACACGCGCGTGCTCAAGGCCGGCTATCGCCATGGCGACAACGCTCCGCTCGCCGTGATCGAGTTTGTCGACCGCGATCCGGAAGCGCGCGGCAAGGACAGCGGCCCGCGCCCCGAAGCGATCTACACCGACGAAGGCTAAGCGCAACGCGCACGCTTTTTGAGAAGGGCCGTCCGCAAGGGCGGCCCTTTCCGCTTGACTCGATAGTTGCACAATTATAGAAATATTACGAAGTATCGAAAGGATGCGCCATGAGCGATTATTACCGGCCGAAAGGGCTTTCCAGCGCCGTCTCTTATGTCGATCCGAAGGCCGCCTACCTTTGGCTTGAGCAAGCCTTCGGCTTCGAGCCGCTGTTCGTCATTCTGGATGAGAAGGGCGATCTCGCCCATTCCGAGATGACCTACGGTGAAAGCGTGGTGATGGTCGGCAATGAATGGAGCGCCGATCACAAGAGCCCGAAATCGCTCGGCGGCAAAAATACGCAGACTGTGCATGTGCAGCTGGCGAAGGGCGAGGACATCGACGCCCATTGCGAAGCGGCGCGCAAAGCCGGCGCCGAAATTCTGCAGGCGCCAGGCACGCAATTCTACGGCGACCGCACCTATCGTGCGCGCGATCCCGAAGGTCACATCTGGACCTTCGGGGTCACGGTTGAGGAGATGTCGCCCGAGGCTTGGGACAAGGCGTCGGGCCTGAAGACACAAGCCCGCCTGTGAGCCGCAAGTCGGTCGCTGCGGTGGATGCGGTGTTCGCGGCGCTGGCTGATCCAAGCCGGCGTCGCGCCGTGGAATTGTTGCGGCAGCGGCCGCGCCGCGCGGGCGAGTTGGCCGATGCACTTGGTCTGCCCGCGCCGGCGATGAGCCGCCATCTGCGCGTGCTGAAGCAGAGCGGGCTGATCGAGGAGAGCCATCCCGAGTTTGACGCGCGCGTGCGCGTCTATGCGTTGAAGGCCGGCGCCATGCGCGACGTGAAGCGCTGGGTGGACGCCACGGAGGCGGCCTGGGCCGAGCAATTGGCGGCGTTCAAGGCGCACGTGGAAAAGAAGACATGAGCGGCGCGTCCGCCGCCATCGTCTCGCTGCGCGTAGACGCGACGCCTCAGCGCGCGTTCGAAGTCTTCACGCAGGAGATCGGCGTCTGGTGGCGTCCGAATGCGCTGTTCATGCTTACGCCACGCGGCGACGGCGCCCTGCGGTTCGAGCCTGGCCCGGGCGGGCGCCTCGTCACGACGCTGCCCAACGGCAAGGAATTCGTCATCGGCGAAGTCAGCGTCTGGCGCCCCGGCGAGCGGCTGGTAATGACCTGGCGCCAGGGGACGTTCGCGCCGGATCAGACCACCGAAGTGGAGGTACGCTTCGAGCCGGTCGGTGCGCAGACCCGGATCAGCGTTGAGCACCGCGGTTGGGACGCCATCCCGCAGGCGCACGCCGCGCGCCATGGCTTCCCGTTGACCGTGTTCCTGCAGCGCCAGGGCGAGCACTGGCGCGCGCTGCTGAAGGCCTTGTCGCAAAGCCTGACTGAGCCTTAGCGGCGCCATGTTTCCGCCGCCTCGCGGCGCATCATGCGCGGCGCAGAAATCTCAGAGGCGGGCGATGAAATTCGATCGTGGATCCTTGCTGCGCGCGCTGCCCTTCGTGGCCGGCGGTTTCGTGGCTGGCGCAATCGCCGTCGCGCCGCTGGCGGCGCAGGAATGGGCCGGGCGCGAGGCCGAGCCGCGGCTGCACTTGGTGCAGGCGCAAGCCGCGCCCCGTGTCGCGCCGAGCACGCAAGGCCAGATGCAGCTTTCCTTCGCCCCGGTGGCCGCAAGTGCGGGCCCCGCGGTGGTGAACGTCTACGCCCAGCGCGTGGTGCGTTCGCGCCCCAGTCTGTTCGACGACCCCTTTTTCGGCCGTTTCGGCGGCGGCGTGCCGCGCGAGCGGGTCGAGCGATCGCTGGGGTCGGGCGTGATTGTCCGCGATGACGGCATCATCGTCACCAACAACCACGTCATCGAAGGCGCGCAATCGCTGAAGGTCGTGCTGGCGGACCGGCGCGAGTACGACGCCGAATTGCTACTCGCGGATTCGCGGGTCGATCTTGCCGTGCTGCGCATCAATACAGGCGAAAGGCTGCCGGTGCTCGCCTTCGCCGACACGCAAAGCTTGGAGGTCGGCGATCTCGTGCTGGCGATCGGCAATCCGTTTGGACTGTCGCAGACCGTCACCAGCGGCATCATTTCCGCGCTCGCCCGTACCGAAGTCGGGGTGAGCGACTACGCCTTCTTCATCCAGACCGACGCCGCCATCAATCGCGGCAATTCCGGCGGCGCGTTGGTGGACATGAACGGTGCGCTTGTGGGCGTGAACACCGCGATTTTCTCGGAAGGCGGCGGCTCCAACGGCGTCGGCTTCGCCATCCCGTCGGAAATGGTGCGGCGCGTTGTCGAATCGGCGGTTTCCGGCGGCACGACGGTTGTGCGGCCGTGGATTGGCGCGCGCGTGCAAACCGTGACGCAAGACCTCGCACGCTCGATCGGTCTGCCGCGTCCGGAAGGCGTGCTCGTCACCGAACTCTACCCGCGCGCCGCCGGTGAGCGCGCGGGGTTGCGGCAAGGCGACGTGATCATCTCCGTCGCCGGCGCGGAAATTCGCGACGAGGCAGGGTTACGTTATCAGTTCGCGACGCAGCGTCCGGGCGCGCGCGTGCCGCTGGTGGTGCTGCGCGACGGAGACCGCCGCACGCTCAACGCCGCGGCCGAAGCGCCCCCGGGCGGCGCGCCCGAAGCGCGCGAGTTGACGGGGCGCCATCCGCTGTCCGGCGCACGTGTCGTGACACTGACGCCGGCCACCGCTGAAACCGCGGGCCTTGATCCATTCAGCGCCGGCGTTTTCATCCAGGCGCTTGATCGCGGCGGCGTCGCCGCGCGCGTGGGCTTCCGCCCGGGCGACATCATCAGCGAGATCAATGGACGCGCCATTCGCGATGCGGGGGATCTCGATCGTGCGCTCAGCCAGTCGCAAGCTTGGGTGATCGGCATGGAGCGCAACGGCCAGCGCGGCGAAATCCGGTTTGGGATGTAGCTGTTTAGGCGGCGCTCAGCGACAGCGAGCCTAGCAATTGCGCCCCTGGCTCAGCGAGCATTGCTGGATGCCGCCGCCATCGCCAAACGGGCCGGAGCGGTGCATCTCGTCCGCGATTTCCTGGGTCACTCGGCGCTGCTCCTCCTCCTCGGCGGCGCTCATGCACACGCGCGAGCCCATGCGCGAGCCGGTGACCGTCCGGGTGCGGCAGCGTAGGGCGTGACGCGCGCGGCGCTCCTCAACGCTGCTTGGCTGCGCTTCGTGCTGCGCCGGCGCGACGCCGATCACGTTGACGGAGCTGCCGCCGGCGGCGGCTTGAAAAACCAGTGCGAAGGCCAAGTCGAGCATGTTTCCCTCCGTGCTTCACATTCAGCATCGCGTGATTGGATTGAATGTTCAATCAAAAGCTGTCAAGCGGGCGCGGATCGACTGAGGCCGGCGCGCAGCTGCGCGCCGGCCATGGCGTCCGCTTTGTTCGTTTTGGTGCGACTAAGGTCCGGTAGGCCCGATGCCGCCTTGCTGCTGCGCGCCGCGGTGCATGCGATGGGCGATATCTTGGCTATCGCGCTGCCATTGTTCTTCGTCGGCGCGCGAGTAGCAGACGCGATGGCCAATGCGTGACCCGACCACGATGCGGTCCCGGCAGCGGATGGCATGCCGTTGCCGGCGCTCCTGCGCCGAGAGGCGGTCCGCGGCAGCGACGGGCTGGGCCATGACGGGAACATCAAAGGGGCTCAGCTCCGCCTGCGGATCGCCGGAGGCGGCCTGGAATACCCCAATGAAGATAAGCTCGATCATGCTGATCGCCCGTTAGTCGCTTCGCGGGCGGCAGCTTAGTGGAATGAGCGGCTAGGGGCCAGTCGGCAAGGTGCCATCCCACGGTCCGCTCCTGTGCATGCGGTGCGCGATATCCTGGCTATCGCGCTGTTGTTGTTCCTCTTCTGCGCGGGACATGCAGACACGCTGCTGAATCCGCGAGCCCATCACCTGCCGGTCGCGGCAGCGTAGGGCGTGGCGCTCGCGCCGTTCGCGCACCGAATCAGCCTCTTCTTCCACCGGCGGCGCGACGGCCATCGCCGCTGGCGCTTCGGCTTGTTCGCTGGGCGGCCCCGCGGCGGCCTGCAAGATCGCGACAACGAGAAGGTCGAGCATGAAGTCCTCCTAATTACCGTCCAGCGCGCCGCTGCGGTGCATCTCGTGCGCAATTTCCTGGGTTACGCGTTGTTGTTCTTCTTCTTCGGCGCGGCTCATGCACACGCGCTGCTGAATCCGAGAGCCCATGACCTGGCGATCGCGGCAGCGAATGGCGTGCCGCTCGCGCCGTTCGCGCACGGACTCGCTTTCCTCCTCGGTGAGCACGGATGCGGCTTGCTGCTGCGGCGCCTGCGCCGCTTCTTCCGCCGGGCCGGCGGCGGCTTGGAATAGGACAGCGAACAACAGATCGATCATGTTCTCACTCCCAGCATCAGCAATTTCTGCCCTGGCAGGGCTGCAGTTGACCCGGGCCGAAATCGCCGCGCAGCGGCCCGCTGCGATGCATTTCCTCGGCGATGTCGCGCGAGGTCCGCTGCATATCTTCTTCCTGAGCCCGGCTCATGCAGACGCGCTGTTGAATGCGTGTGCCCATCACGGTGCGGTCGCGGCAGCGCAGGGCGTGGCGCTCACGGCGCTCGCGCACGGATTCCGATTCGACCGCCGTGGCCGCGGCCGCTTCCGCCGCGGGCTGCGGCGTCCCGGCGGCTGCCTGGAAGACGGCGACAAAAATCAGGTCGAGCATCTGGAACCCCCGGGGCGGCGCGCGCCGAGATCGCACGCCTAGGGGGAGTACAACATGGGGTTCGGGCCCCGCCTAGCGCAAAGCGGCCTCAACGCCGCCCTGGCGGTGGCGCCAAAGCCTTGAGCGGCATCACAATCGCGCGAGCGGCGC
>JBFWZB010000028.1:0-12772 GCA_050185805.1 Hyphomonadaceae bacterium | reverse complement strand
GCCGAGATCGCACGCCTAGGGGGAGTACAACATGGGGTTCGGGCCCCGCCTAGCGCAAAGCGGCCTCAACGCCGCCCTGGCGGTGGCGCCAAAGCCTTGAGCGGCATCACAATCGCGCGAGCGGCGCCGCTTGCAAGCCGGACCCGGGCGCGTGCTCGCTGAGCGGCGGGGTTCAGCGGCGCCGCATCTGCGCGCGATCACTCGCGCCCGTAATCATATGGGCCGCCGCGTTGGAACGATTCCGCGGCCTCGCGCGAAATCCGGGCCTGCTCCTCTTCGTCGGCGCGGCTCATGCAAACGCGCTGCTGAATGCGGGTGCCCATCACCGGCCTGTTGCGGCAGCGCAGGGCGTGCCGTTCACGGCGCTCTTGCACAGAATCGCTCTCCGCAGCCACGGCAGGCGCCACCTGGACTTGCTGCGCCGGCGGGGGTTGATCGGCGGGCGCGCCGGCGGCGGCCTGAAAAATGGCGAAGGCGAGTGTTGCAAGCATAGTGCGTCCTCGACCGGTCTCCGCACCGGCAGACGTCGCACGCCGAGAACAACAGAAACACAATCGGGCGCGCTGAGAAATAACATGAGCGCGAGCGCGAACGAAAACGGCGCCATCGCTGGCGCCGTTTTGGACTCACGAGTTGCGAAGCTGGCTCAGCTGCCTGAAAGCGGCGACGGGCGTTGGATGATGTCCGTCTCCCGGCGCGCCTCACGCGCTTCGCGCTCTGCTTGGCTGCGGCTTGAGCAACGGCGCACGCCAAGACGGCTGCCAGAGAAATTCTGCGTCCGGCAGACCGGACGCTCGTTGGCCTCATCATCTTCCGCTTGCGGCTCTTCCACCGGCGGCTGAACGGTAACCTGCGGCGCAGGCTCGGCTGGCGGTTGGGCAGCGGGTTCGCCCGCAGCTGCCTGGAAGAACGCCACAAACAACAGATCCAGCATGATGGTCCTCTCTAGCCTCGCATCGACTATGTTTAGCCGCGTGAGCGTAACGGCGCCTACATCACAAATCAGTGAGAATGGGCCTTTGCGGGCGCCTGATGCCGAATGGGCCTAGATTCCCAGCGATGAGCGATCTCTTCGAAGCAGCTGGATTGGATGAGGGCGCGCCGCGCCCGCTCGCCGACCGGCTGCGGCCCGCACGATTGGACGAGGTGGTCGGCCAGGAGCATTTGCTGAAACCCGAAGGCCCGATTGGGCGCATGGCGGCGCAAAGGCGGCTCGCATCGATGATCCTGTGGGGACCGCCGGGCGTAGGCAAAACCACGATCGCGCGGCTCCTAGCGCAGGCCACCGATCTCGAGTTCCAGCAGATCTCGGCAGTGTTCTCCGGCGTCGCCGATCTGAAGAAGGTGTTTGAGGCGGCGAAGGCGCGCCGCGCGTCGGGCAAGGGCACGCTTCTGTTCGTCGATGAAATTCACCGTTTCAATCGCGCTCAGCAGGACAGTTTCCTGCCTTACGTAGAACAAGGCGTGGTCACGCTCGTCGGCGCTACCACGGAGAACCCGAGTTTCGAACTCAATGCGGCGCTGCTCTCGCGCGCGCAGGTGTTCGTGCTGAAGCGGCTGGACGAGGCCGCGCTCGATCTCCTGCTGCAGCGCGCCGAAGGGTTGGTTGGCCGCGCCTTGCCGCTCACCGGAGAGGCCCGCCTCGCGCTCGCCAGTTTCGCTGACGGCGACGGCCGTTATCTGCTGACGCTCGCGGAGGAAGTGTTTGCATTGCCGCAAGGCGCGCCGCTTGACGTGAAGGCGCTCGGCGCGCTGCTGCAGAAGCGCGCGCCGGCTTACGACAAGGACCGCGAGGAGCACTACAACCTCATCTCCGCGCTGCACAAAAGCATTCGCGGCTCCGATCCCGACGCGGCGCTTTATTGGCTGGCGCGCATGATCGCCGGCGGCGAGGACCTGCTCTTTATTGCGCGCCGCTTGGTGCGGGCTGCGGCCGAGGATGTCGGCCTCGCCGATCCTACCGCGCTCTTGGTCGCCAACGCCGCAAAGGACGCCGTCCATTTCATAGGCCCTCCGGAGGCGGAGCTGCACCTCGCGCAAGCCGTGATTCATCTCGCCACCGCGCCGAAATCGAACGCGGCCTATGTGGCGTGGAAGGCGGCGCAGCAGGCCGCGCGCGAAACCGGAACGCTGGGCCCGCCAATGCACATTCGCAACGCGCCGACTCGGATGATGAAGGATTTGGGCTACGGCGCCGGTTATGAATACGATCACGACGCGGCAGGCGGCTTTTCGGGACAGGATTATTTTCCCGATGAGATGAAGCGGCGGACCTTTTATCACCCCGAAGGGCGCGGCCGCGAAGGGCCAATCAGGGAGAGGCTCGAACAATGGGCAAAGCTGCGGGCGGAAAAGCCAAGAAAGTGACGCGGGCTGTGAAGAAGCAAGGGGCGAAGCGGCCTGCGGCCAAGAAAGCGGCGCCGAAGCAGAGCGCTGCCGAGCGAGCGATGATCGAGGTCGAAAACGTCAATCATCCGGGCAAGACCAGCCGCGTCGACGCGCAGAAATACGCGATCGCCCGCGCGGCCATGCTGAACTTCCTGCCGAAGCACGGCCCCGGCCTGACGCAAAGCGAGATGACGGCGGCAATGCGCGCGGCGCTGCCTCGGGCGGACTTTCCCGGCACGACCTCGTCTTGGTGGATGAAGAGCGTTCAGCTCGATCTGGAGGCCAAGAGGCTCGTCGTTCGCGATGGCGGCAAGCCCCTGCGCTGGCGCAGGGTTTAGTCGAAAGCTTTCGCGCACCGGGCGAGCTTTGCTTGCCCGCGCGCACGGCTTGGCTAGTCTGACCGCTCGGGATCGGGGTTTTCAATCATGCGCTATCTGATGGCGGCGTGCGCCGCTTTTGCTTTCGCCGCCTCTGCCTGGGCCGAGCCGCTGCGCGCGCCGGTCGATCATTTCACCGCTGACGACGTGTTCCGTCTGCAATACGCCGATCAGCCGCGCATTTCCCCCGATGGCCGCCGCGTCGCTTATGTGCGCGTCGCCGGCGACATCATGACCGATCGCTTTCGCCGTTCGATCTGGATGGTCGACGAAGATGGCCGCAACCACCGCCCGCTGGTTCAAGGCGTCGGCTCCTACGCCCAGCCCGTCTGGTCGCCGGACGGTCGCGCGATCGCCTACGTCGCCAACGAAGGCCAAAGCGCGGAGCTGCGTGTGTTCTATGTCGACACCCAGCGTTCGGCGACGCTGACGCGCCTCGCCGGCGGCGCCAACAACATCGCCTGGTCGCCCGATGGCCGATCGATCGCCTTTCAAGCTTTCGTCGAGGAAGAAGGCGGCGCCAGCGCCGGCATGCCGGAGAAGCCTGAGGGCGCGGAATGGGCCGAGCCCGCGCGCGTTATCGACCGCATGATTTATCGCGCCGATGGCGCGGGCTATCTGCCGGCGGGCTTCACCCAGATTTTCGTTGTGCCCGCCGATGGCGGTTCGCCGCGCCAGCTCACCTATGCTGCGCGCGATCACGATGGGCGCATGTCGTGGTCGCGCGACGGCCGCCGGCTGGTGTTCGCCGCCAACGCCGAAGAAGGCTACGAATACGATCCTGTCGAAGCCGATGTGTATGCGCTCGACATCGCCTCGGGCGCGATCACGCGGCTGACCACGCGCGACGGCCCGGAAGCCGAGCCGACGCTCTCTCCCGATGGGCGCCGCCTTGCTTATGTCGGCTTTGACGATCGCCGCCAGGGCTATCAGGTAAGCGAGCTTTACGTGGCCAACGCCGATGGCTCGAATCCGCGCGCCATTACGCCCTCGCTCGACCGCGACGTGCGCAATCCACAATGGGGCGGCAACGGCGCCATCTTCTTCCTTTATGACGATCGCGGCGTGACCAAGCTCGGACGCGTCGGCGCTTCCGGCGGCGGCGTCACGACGCTGCTTGAGAATGTCGGCGGCACCGATATCGGCCGCCCCTATGTCAGCGGCGCTTTCTCGGTGAACAATGGCGGGCGCTACGCGGCGACGGTGACGACGCCGACCCGCCCCGGCGACCTCGTGGTTGGATCTGGCCGCTCGCCGCGCCGCCTCACCGCGCTCAACGACAATCTCTTCGAAGGCCGGACCATCCCGGGCGCCGAGCATATCGTCGCGCGGTCGAGCGCCGATGGTCGTGAGATCGACGCATGGGTGGTGCGTCCGCCGAATTTTGACCCCGATCAGACCTATCCGCTGCTGCTGGAAATCCATGGCGGGCCGTTCGCCGCGTACGGGCCGGTGTTCTCCGCGGAGGTGCAGCTCTTCGCCGCCGCCGGCTACATCGTCGTCTACGCCAATCCGCGTGGCTCGACATCGTATGGCGGCGAGTTCGGCAACCTCATCCACCACAATTATCCGAGCCAGGATTACGACGACCTGATGAGTGTGGTTGACGAAGTGATTCGCCGCGAGCCGGTCGATGCGCAGCGTCTGTACGTCACCGGCGGTTCGGGCGGCGGCGTGCTGACGGCGTGGATTGTCGGTTCGACCAGCCGCTTCCGCGCCGCCGTGGTGCAGAAGCCTGTTATCAATTGGACCAGCTTCGTGCTCACGGCGGACTTTTACAGCTTCTTCGCGCCATATTGGTTTGGCGAATATCCATGGGATGATGGCGCGCAGGAACGCTATTGGGCGCGTTCGCCGCTGTCGCGCGTGGGCAACGTCACGACGCCGACGGCGGTGATGGTGGGCGAGGAGGATTATCGCACGCCGGTGAGCGAGGCGGAGCAATTCTATCAGGCGCTGCGCCTGCGCCGCATCCCGACGCGGCTTATCCGCATTCCGGGAAGCCCGCACGATATCGCCGCGCGGCCCACCGGCATGATCGCCAAAGTCACCAACACTATCGCGTGGTTCGCCGAACATGGCGGGCCGCCGGTGCCGCAGGCCAACGGGGGGCCTGCGCCGAGCCAGTAATCGCGCTATAACCGAACGTGACTTTCAGCCGCGATCAAAGCGCCGACGCGCGCGCGTTTCTACTTTACGAGGACGCTGACCTGTTGGTTTTCGACAAGCCGGCAGGCTTGGCGGTGCAGGGCGGTTCGGGCGTGAGCGAAAGCCTCGAGCACTTGCTGGGCGCGTTTGCAAAATCCAACGGCAAGCGCCCGCGTCTCGTGCACCGGCTCGACCGCGAAACCAGCGGAGTGATCGTCGCCGCGCGCACAAAGCCGGCGGCCGCGCTTCTTTCCGAAGCGTTCGCCGGGCGCGACGTGCGCAAAACTTACCTCGCGCTCGTGTGCGGCGGCGCGCCGACGCCGGTTGAGGGCGCCATTGAGCTGGCGCTGAAGAAAACCTCTCGCGCGGGGCTCGACATCATGGTCGTCGACCCCGCCGGGCTCGCCGCACGCACGCTTTACCGCACCATCGAAGCCACGCCCGCCGCGGCGCTGCTGCAACTCGAGCCCGAAACCGGCCGCATGCACCAATTACGCGCCCATTGCGCCACCATTGGCCGGCCCATTGCGGGCGACGGCAAATATGGCGGGCTCTTCCAGATCGGCGCCGTCGTCATTGCGCGCCTGATGTTGCATGCGGCGGCGCTCGATCTGCCGCACCCGGCGGGCGGGCGGCGTCGCTTCGCCGCGCCCGCGCCGCCGGCCTTTGCGGAAACCCTGCGCGCGCTGGGCTTTGAAACCGACACGCGCGCTGAAGCTTGATAGGTTGCGGGCGGAGCGTTGAGAAAGGACATCACCATGATCCGCTGGCTTCTGCCTGCCTGCGCCCTGGCTCTCGCGGCCTGCGCCTCCACACCGGTTTACGCGCCCGCGGCAAGTCCGGGCGGCGTCGGCTATTCCGAGAGCGCAATCGAGAGCAACCGCTATTTCGTGACCTACCGCGCCGGCGGCGAGGCCGACGCCGCGCTGATTCAGGATTACGCGCTTCTGCGTGCAGCCGAGTTGACGCTGTCGCGCGGCGCGGAATGGTTCTGGGTCGATCGCCGCACTCTGGACGCGCAAGCTGTCGAGGATAGCGGCCCGCGCTTCGGCGTCTCGGTTGGCGGCGCGAGCTTTGGCGGGCGCACGGCCACCGGCGTCGGCGTCGGCGTGAATTTTCCCCTTGGCGGCGGCGGCGGCGGCGAACGCGCGCGCGCGGCGACATTGGAGATTCGATTTGGTCAGGGGCCGAAGCCGGACGACGCCAACGCCTATGACGCCACGGCCGTCGCCGCGAACCTGCGCTCGCGCTTGGCGGCGCAATGATCGGTCATGTGCTGCTGGTGGCGCTCGGGGGCGCGTTGGGTTCGGTGGCGCGCTACGGCGTGGGCGTGCTCGCCGCGCGTTGGTTCGGGCTTGGGTTTCCCTGGGGGACGCTGGCCGTCAACGTGATCGGCGGCTTGGCCATGGGCGTGCTCGCGGCGCGCGTCGGGCCAGCGGAAGAAAATGCGCGGCTGCTGCTCGGCGTCGGTCTCCTTGGCGGGTTCACCACATTTTCGGCGTTCTCTCTCGAAACCGTGAGGCTGCTTGAACATCATTTCGCCCTTGCGACCCTCTACGTCGCGGCATCGCTCGTGCTAAGCGTTGCGGCGTGCTGGCTTGGGCTGATGCTGGGACGTTGATGCGGTCGGTTGCGACCATTGCGGTGAGTGCGGACGACGGTGAAACGCGGATCGATCGCTGGTTTCGCCGCCACTACCCGCATTTGAGCCAAGGCCAGATCGAGAAATTGATCCGCACCGGCCAGGTGCGCGTGGACGGCGCGCGCGTGAAGGCGTCCGATCGGGTTTCGCCCGGGCAAACGATTCGCGTGCCGCCGCTGCCGGAGGCAGCCCCGCGCGCACCCACGGGCATGACCGGCAAGGATGTCGATTTCGTCCGCGCGCTCGTGATTCACCGCGACGACGACGTCATCGTCCTCAACAAGCCGTTCGCGCTGCCGGTGCAAGGCGGCACCAAGACTGCGCGTCATCTCGACGGCATGCTTGAGGGCTTGCGGTTCGACGCCGAAACCAAACCCAAGCTGGTGCATCGCCTCGATCGCGACACCACGGGTTGTTTGGTGCTGGCGCGCCATCCGCGCGCGGCGGCGTTTCTGGGCGAGGCGTTTCGCGACCGCGACACCGATAAAATCTATTGGGCGGTCGTGCTTGGCGGCCTGCGGCCGAAGGTCGGCGAAATTCGCGGCTGGATGCGCAAGGCGCCGGGCCCGCGCGACAGCGACCGCGAAACCATGCAGCAATGCGTGCAGACCGACGAGGGCGCCGTGCATGCGGTGACTCAATACGCGACCATCTCGGAAGCCGCCGGCCGCGCCGCCTGGGTGGCGCTGCGGCCGGTGACCGGGCGCACGCACCAATTGCGCTTTCATATGGCGGAGGTCGGCGCCGCCATCGCCGGCGATCCGAAATATCGCTGCGACCGGGAAACACCCGGCGGCCTCGAAAACAAATTGCTATTGCATGCGCGCGCCATTCGCTTGCCGCACCCTTCGGGCGGACAATTGAAGGTCGTCGCGCCGTTGCCGCCGCACATGCGCGCGGCCTTCGATCTGATGGGCTTCGACGAGCGCGAGGCGAAGAATCCGTTCGAGCCGTTCGAGGGCGGCCGGCGATGAAGAAGCCGCGCATGGATATGACGGCTTTCGCCAACGCCAGCCGCGAGTTGCTGCAGGGCGGCGATCCGGTCGGCGCCGAACAGGTTTTGGCGCCGGTGTTGAACGATTTGCGCGCCGATCCCTCCGTGACCCATCTCATGGGTCTGATCATGAAGGCGCAGAACCGGCTTGAGGACGCGGAGCGCTATTTTCGCAGCGCCGTCGCCAATGCGCTGCAGGACGGTCAGTATTACAACGATCTGGCCGTCGTGCTGCAGGCGCGCGGCAATCACGGCGAAGCCGCGAAAGTGTTCCGCGCCGCCATCGCGCTTCTGCCGCAAGTGGGCCTCGTTCGCGTCAATCTCGTCTCGTGCCTGATGGCCACAGGCGATCTCGCGGAAGCCGAGCGCGAGGCCCGCGCCTATCTCGCACTGTCGAATTCATCCGAAGCGTGGGCGTTGCTCTCGACCGTGCAGCGGGCGCTCGACCGGCGCGAAGATTCGCTAGGGTCCGCCGAGGCGGCGGTGCGTCTAGCGCCGAACGACCGCGCTCTGCGTCACGCCCACGCTGTCGCACTCGATCGCGCGGGCCACATCGAGGGCGCCGTACACGCTTATCGGACGCTCGCGCAGCAGGGTCTCGACACCGCCGAACTGGCGCTCAATTTCGCCCGCGCGCTTTACGCCATCGGCCGCCACGCCGAAGCCGAAAGCGTGCTGGATCAAACCGTCGCGCATTGGCCCTCGGCGGGCGCGGCGCACGCAGCCCTGGCGCGCATGCGCTGGCTGCGCGGCGAAGGCGAGAAATGCACGCGCGCCATCGAAGAGGAATTGCAACGCCGGCCGGACGACGCCTCGCTCTATCTCGTGTGCGCCGACGCGCTGCACCGCGGCCATCACGAAGCCAAGGCGTTGCGCATCCTGGAGCAGGCGTTGACGCGGGTGTCGCCGACGCCTGGCCTGCTCACCGCCATGGGAATCGTGCTCGACGAACTCGATCGGCCAGAGGAGGGGCTCGCGCACCTGCGCCGCGTCGCGGCGCTGACCGGAAACGCCGCCAACGCGCGGCGCAATCTGCTGTCGACTCTGCTGCGTGCGGGCCGCCCAGATGAGGCCCTCCATGTGGCGCGCTCGCTGCGCGCCAACGATCCCGAAGAGCAATATTTGCTGGCGGTGGAGGCGACGGCGCTACGCATGCTGGGCGGCGAGGGCTATCGGGCGCTCTATGATTACGGCGCCTTCGTACGCACCTTCGAAATTCCTGCGCCGCGCGGCTTCTTCACCGTCGACAATTTCAACGCCTCGCTCACCGATTGGCTGCGCATTCAGCATCACAAATGGGCGCACCCGCTGGATCAAACGCTGGAGAACGGAACTCAAACCGGCCGTTCTTTGCTGTCGTTCGACGAGCCGAACATCAAGGCCTTCCTCAGCGCCGTTGATGGCGCAGTGCGGACCTACCTCAGCGATCTGCCTGAGATTCCGGGTCATCCGTTCACGCAGCGCAAACGGCGCGATTTTTATCGCTTCTCCGGGTGCTGGTCGGTGCGGCTGCGCAAGGGCGGCTTTCAGCCGAACCACGTGCACGACCGCGGCTGGATCAGCTCCGCCTATTTTCCCGCGCTCCCCGCCTCGATGGGCGAAGACAAAGCGGGATGGCTCAAATTTGGCGAGCCCAACCGGGCGATCGCCGGCTGCGGCGCCGATCATTACGTCCAGCCGAAGAAGGGGCTGCTGGTTTTGTTTCCCTCCTATATGTGGCACGGCACGCTGCCATTCAGCGAAGGCGAAGAGCGCCTCAGCGTGGCGTTTGATGTGGTCCCGGCATGACAAAAATCGATCTCGACACAGCGCCGAAAGGCGAAGGCACGCGCTACCCGCCGCCCTTCGATGAGCCATGCAAAGCCCGGCGCTGGGTGCGTGTCGGCGATGCGGCGGGACTGACGCAATTCGGAATCAACCTCGTCACGCTCGATCCGGGCGTCTGGTCGAGCCAGCGCCATTGGCACGCGGTAGAGGACGAGTTCGTCTACGTTATCGATGGCGAATTGACGCTCGTCACCGATGACGGCGAAGAGATCATGCGCGCCGGCGATTGCGCCGGCTTCAAAGCTGGCGTCCGCAACGGACACACGATCAAGAACCTCAGCAACGCCCCGGCGCGCTTTCTCGTCGTCGGCGGCCGCGACGACGCCGATCACGGCGAGTATTCCGACATCGACATGCAATTCCTGCCGGGCCGCTATTCCGGCGGCGGCGGCTACGCCAAGAAGAACGGAGAGCGCTACTAGCCGCCGCTATGAGCACCGAACCGCTGCGCAAATTCTACAAACAGGCGCGCGCCAGCGAGGACAATGGCGTGATGCTGGACGAGCGGCGCTTGCGCACGCCGAACGGCGCAGTGTTCGCCGCGCCCACGCCGGCGTTGGCGGAGGCTGTCGCCGCGGAGTGGAACGCGCAGGGCGCGCACATCCTGCCGGCCGCTATGCCGCTTACGCAATTCGCGTTCGCCGCCATCGACCACGCGCCCGCGCGCCGGGCGGACCTCGTTGCGCACATCGCGCGCTTCGCGGAGACCGATCTCCTATGCCATCGCGCCGAGGCCCCGGTCGAACTGGTGACGCGGCAGCAAGCCTTGTGGTCGGGCCCGCTCGACTGGGCCGCTGCCTTCAGCGGTGCGACGCTGCCGGTGGTCGCCGGCATTGTCGCGGCGCGCGTTCCCGCGGGCGAGTTGGCGAAAATCCGCGCCGCCGCCGAGGCGCTCGACGATTTCCGCCTCACCGCCATGGCGCAAGCGGCGGGCCTCTCCGGTTCCGCCGTCATCGCCCTGGCGCTGGTGCACGGCGCGCTCGAACCGGAAGCGGCCTTCGAGGCGGCGGCGCTCGACGATCTGTGGAGCCTTGAACATTGGGGCGAAGACGCCGAGGCGCGCGCACGGCTGGAGCGCCAACGCGCCGAGTTTCAGGCCATCGGACGCTTCCTCCAAGCCTTGTCAGGTTAGGCGACTTCCGCCATCCCGGTAGAGAACCGCCGGGAGCCAAGCCTTTGAAAGACATCATCGCCGCCCTTGAAGCCAAGCGCGCCGCCGCCCGCGCCGGCGGGGGCGAAAAGCGCATGGCTGCACAGCACGCCAAGGGCAAGTTGACCGCGCGCGAGCGCGTCGAGCTGTTGATGGACGAAGGCTCGTTCGAGGAGTTCGACATGTTCGTCGAACCGCGCCCGAACGATTTCAGCACTGCCGAACAGAACATTCCCGGCGACGGCGTGGTCACCGGCTGGGGCACCATTAACGGGCGTCTGGCTTACGTCTTCTCCAAGGACTTCACCGTTCTCGGCGGTTCGCTCTCGGCCACGCACGCGCAGAAAATCTGCAAGGTGCAGGACATGGCGATGAAGAACGGCGCGCCGATCATCGGCATTTTCGACGCCGGCGGCGCGCGCATCCAGGAGGGCGTGGAAAGCCTCGCCGGCTACGCCGACATTTTCCAGCGCAACATCCTCGCCTCCGGCGTCATTCCGCAGATCAGCGTCATCATGGGGCCGTGTGCAGGCGGCGATGTTTATTCGCCCGCGATGACCGATTTCATCTTCATGGTGAAAGACACAAGCTACATGTACGTCACCGGCCCCGAAGTGGTGAAAACGGTGACCAACGAGATCGTTACCCATGAGGAGCTTGGCGGCGCGCGCGTGCATGCGGCCAAATCCGGCGTGGCCGACGGCGCTTTCGACAATGATTTCGAAACGCTGACGCAAATGCGGCGGCTGATCGACTTCCTGCCGCTCTCCAACCGCGAAAAGCCGCCCACGCGCCCGCACTATGATGACGTCAACCGCGAGGAGCCTTCGCTCGATCGCCTTATCCCCGACAATCCGAACAAACCCTACGATATGAAGGAGCTGATCGAGAAGGTGGCCGACGAAGGCGATTTCTTTGAGATCGGTTCGGAATTCGGCAAGAACATCATCACCGGCTTTGCCCGCCTCGACGGCGCCTCGGTCGGTTTCGTCGCCAACCAGCCAATGACGCTGGCGGGCGTGTTGGACATAGACGCCTCGCGCAAAGCCGCGCGCTTCGTGCGCTTCTGCGACGCGTTCAACATCCCGATCGTGACGTTTGTCGACGTGCCGGGCTTTTTGCCGGGCACGCGCCAAGAGCTGGGCGGGCTGATCAAGCACGGCGCAAAATTGCTGTTCGCGTATGGCGAAGCGACGGTGCCGAAAGTGACGGTGATCACGCGTAAAGCCTATGGCGGGGCGTATGACGTGATGAGTTCCAAGCATTTGCGCGGCGACGTGAATTACGCCTGGCCGAGCGCGGAAATCGCGGTGATGGGCGCGAAGGGCGCGGTCGAAATCATTTTCCGCGCTGACATCGGCGATCCCGACAAGATCGCGCAGCGCACCGCGGAATACCAAGCGCGCTTCGCCAATCCATTCGTGGCCGCCTCGCGCGGCTTCATCGACGACGTCATCATGCCGCGCGAAACGCGCCGGCGCATTATTCGCGCGCTGATGACGCTGAAGAACAAGAAGCTCGAAAACCCCTGGAAGAAGCACGACAATATTCCGTTGTGAGCCGGAGGATGGCAGATGTCACAATTGCAAACTTATTTGAGCGCTAAGCTGAGTACTGCCGAGAAATTCCTTGACGCTGCGGTCACGCAGTATCGATTTGCCACAGCCGCGAGCGGATCGGCCTTTTTGCTATTGGCCGGCGCGGTTCCTAACTTGATAAAGGATCAATTGGTCTCAACCAGCGGCGGCAGCGCCGCGATCTTTGCTACACTGTTGGCCTTTGCGCTTGCGGCGTTACTGTTTGGTCTCGCGTCCTATTCCCACATTCACACCAGGAGTCAGCTGGTCAAGCGTTCAGGCGACTTGGCTGAGTTGGTGAGAAGGCATGAGGCTGACGAAGACGCCGCTGGCGCGGTTGCGGTGGTGGATGATTATTTCAAGCGCAATGTTTTTGACGATTCCGGGGAGTCGGCGTTTGCCAGCCTGGGAGGTTTTTGTTTCTGTGTTGCTCTGGTGGCATCGCTGGTCGCGGTATGGGCTGTCATTTACTGACCCGGGCGCGGCGGGGTGGAAAAGCGTTCGTTCTCCCGCTCATGCGGGAGAAGAGTTTTGAGCCTCCCATGCACGCGATCCTTCCTGCAACGCCCGCCGATCTCCCCGCCATCACCCAGCTCTTCCGCGCTTACGTCGCCTCGCTTCCGATTGATCTCGGCTACCAGGGGTTTGACGACGAGCTGGCGTCGTTGC
>JBFWZB010000027.1:0-36725 GCA_050185805.1 Hyphomonadaceae bacterium | reverse complement strand
GGATACCAATATGTGCGCGACGATCGCTCCGGTGAAACGCTTCTCATCGGCCTCGCCACTGGCGCTATCCTCGGCGTCATTCTCGCCAGCCAATAAGCGGCTACGGCCCCGGAGCGATCCGGGGCCGTTTTCGTCCGGCCTACAGAAAGGAGTACGGATCGACGTCGATCTGAACGCGCACCGCAGAGTGCAGCTTCACGCGATTTGTCCACGCCGCGAGGAAGGCTGACAAATCGACGGTGCGATCGGCGCGAATGAGGAATCTGCGCCGATGTTGACCACGAATGATTGCGAGCGGCGCCGGCGCCGGACCCCATAAATCGAGTCCTTCCACCACAGGCGCCTTTTCACCCAGCGCGTTTGCGGCCTCATTGGCGAGCGCTTCGTTGGGGGCCGACACAATGATCGCCGCTAGGCGTCCGAAAGGCGGCATGCCGGCGGCTTCGCGTTCGGCGGCCACAACGGCCATGAACGCATCGCGATCTTGCGCCGCGAGCGACTGCATCAGCGGCTCCTCCGGCGCATAGGTTTGAATCAGCGCGCGGCCCTTCTTTTCATGCCGGCCGGCGCGCCCTGCGACCTGACTGATGAGCTGAAACGTGCGTTCGCCTGCACGCGGATCGGCGCCGCGAAGCCCTGCATCCGCATCGACCACGCCAACGAACGTCAAATGCGGAAAGTTGTGGCCTTTGGCGACGATCTGCGTGCCGATCAGGATGTCGATTTCCCCCTGCTCCATTCGTGCAACGAGGTCGCGCACCGCATCCCCGTTCGGCGTCGTATCGGAGGAAAACACCTCCACCCGCGCGCTCGGGAAAAGATCGCGCACCTCCTCCTCAATGCGCTCGACGCCCGGGCCGATCGAGACAAATGCGTCCGGCGCGAGACAATTCGGACACGCCTTCGGCTTCGGCATCGAAAACCCGGTGAGATGGCATACCAGGCGGCCGGTGTATTTGTGCTCTACAAGCCAGGAATCGCTGTCCGGCGATTGCATACGGTGGCCGCATGCGCGGCATAGCGTGAGCGGCGCGTAGCCCCGCCGGTTGAGGTAGAACAGACTTTGATCCCCGCGCTGCAGCGCCTCGGCCGCCGCTTTCACAAGCATGGGCGAAAGCCAACGGCCCTTCTCCGGCGCGTCGATTTTCATGTCGACGAGCGCGACATCCGGCAATTCGGCTGCGCCGTGGCGCATCGGCAGCTTGATATGCGCGTAACGGCCCGCTTGCGCGTTGTGCAGCGTTTCAAGCGCCGGCGTGGCGCTGGCGAGAATGATGCCGCATTCGCCGAGCTTTGCTCGCGCTACCGCCAGATCGCGCGCTTGATAGATCACGCCCTCCTCCTGCTTGTAAGAGGGATCGTGTTCTTCATCGATGATGATGAGCTTCAGATCGGGAAACGGCAGGAACAGCGCCGAGCGCGCGCCAACCACAAGGCGCGCACGCCCAGCCGCCACCTCACGCCAGGCGCGCCGGCGCGCTTTGTGTGAGATCGCCGAATGCCATTCGACCGGCCTTGCGCCAAAGCGCGCTTCGAACCGCCCCATGACCGCTTGTGTGAGCGCGATCTCCGGCAACAGCACGAGGACTTGCGCCTCGGGCGCTTGGGCGAGCGCTTCCGCAGCGGCTTCGAGGTAGATTTCGGTCTTGCCCGAACCAGTAACGCCGTCGAGCAATGAGACATGAAAGCCGCCGGTGCGTACCGAGGCGCACACTTGGTCTGCGGCCGCTTGCTGGATTTCCGAGAGCGGCTTGCCGCGGCGCGCAAGATCAGGCGGCGGGAACGGTGGGTCCTCGCTCATCTCGATGCGGATCAGCGCACCGCAATCGACCAACGACTTGACGACGCCCGTTGATACGTCGGCGCGGCGCGCAAGCTCAGCGGCGCTCACTTGCTCCCGCGCAGCTTCCTCGAGCACGCGTGCGCGCGCCTCGGTCATCTTCGCTGGCGCTTCACCACTGGGCGTGAGGACGCTTGTGGTTGGCGGATCGAACAGCGCTTCCGGCGACCGCACCACCATGCGCAGCAGATCACCCGGCGGGCGCACGAGGTAGCGCGCCGCCCAATCAAGAAATCGGCGCGACATCTCCGGGACCGGCGGTCCTGGCAGCACCTCCTCGACCGACTTCAGATTCGCTGCGCCAGCGTCACCGCGCGAAACTTCCCAGACGACGCCACGCACCAAGCGCGGCCCTATCGGCGCAATCACATGCATGCCGGGCTCGAGGGCGAGGCTGGCCGCGGCGCGATAATCGAAGGGCTCCGGCAGAGGCAAGGGAAACAGCACCGCGACGCGATCGATATCGGCATCCGGGGAAAGCTCATCCGGGGCGAACAGCGGCCCAAGCGGCGTCGGCGCGCTCTTACGCTTCAGCGCTTCCAGCGCGCGGCGGCGGGCGGTGGTGCTCACGGGGCGAATCTAGGGACTGCAGAGATTCGGCGGAAGAGCCCGAGCGCCCGTAAGGCGCAGCCGATCAAGCTCGAACGGCGGGCGCCCCACACCTTCACGGCCCGGTAAGCGCTGATCGTTTACCTCTTCAATATTCATGGCCAACGCCGACGCCCTCGCCGCTCAATGGATCGCGCACCTGCGTGACGAGCGTCGCTTTGCGCCGAACTCGGTCGAGGCGTATGCGCGCGATGCCGACGCATTCCTCGACTTTCTCGCCGGCCATCTCGGCGGCGAGGTCACCGCCACCGAACTCGCCAGCCTGGAGCCGCGCGATTTGCGCGCCTACCTCGCCTTCCGCCGCCAGGGTGACAACGCCTTGTCGGATCGCTCCATCTCACGCGCCCTCGCCGCGATACGCTCCTTCTTCCGGTTTCTCGATCGCCGTTGCGGTGTCGTCAATTCGCGCATCGCTCTGGTGCGCGGGCCGAAGCTTAAGCGTTCCTTGCCGCGGCCGGTCAGCGAAACCGCAGCGCTGGCGCTCATGAGAGAGGCCGAGCACCGCGAGGGCGCGCCATGGCTCGCCGCGCGCGATGCTGCTCTCATCACGCTGCTTTACGCGGCCGGTCTGCGCATTTCCGAAGCGCTGGCCTTGACCGGCGGGGCTCAGCCGCTGCCGGAAACGCTGCGTGTAAAGGGCAAAGGCGGCAAAGAACGGATTGTGCCAATGCTGCCGGCGGCGCGAGAAGCGATCGCCCGCTACGCCTCGCTTTGCCCATTTGCACTGACCGCGGACGCGCCCTTGTTTCGCGGCGAGAAGGGCGGCGCGCTTAGCCCGCGGCTCGCGCAGGCTCTGATGGAGCGTCTCCGTACGCGTTTGGGCTTGCCGCAATCGGCCACGCCGCACGCGCTTCGGCACGCTTTCGCTACGCACCTGCTGGCGAACGGCGCCGACCTGCGTGCGATTCAAGATCTGCTTGGGCACGAATCACTGTCGACGACGCAGGGCTATATGAGCGTCGAGACGCAAAAAATTTTGAGCGTGTACCGTGCCGCTCACCCGCGTGCATGAGCGAAGTGCGCGCGAGAAACATCGCTTGCGCCCATATTTTTCAAGGCTCGCAGAGTAATCGCGCAGCGCACAAACAAACAAAAGCGCGTGTCTCAAAAAAAGACAGTCAAGATGCTTGCAGCAATAAATCACAAACCAAATTCCGCGAAAAACATCAGCGGAGAGTCAAACAGCTCCCACCCAACCCAACGTCCAACACTAGTAAAGATGAGGAAACCAAGATGGCTAAGAAAGTAAAGAAGGCGCGCAAGGCCGCCCCGAAAGCTCGTAAGGCCCGCAAGACGGTTCGCAAGGCTGCTCGCCGCCCGGCGAAGAAGGCCGCGAAGAAGTCGGTCCGCAAGGCTGCGAAGAAGCCGGCTCGCAAGGTGGCCCGCAAGTCGGTCCGCAAGGTTGCGAAGAAGGCCCGCCGTCCGCGCAAGGCCGCGAAGAAGATGGCCGCTCCGGCCGTCTAATTGAAGAGATAGGCATGGGGGCTGTTGGGAAACCTCAGCCCCCATCGCCATTCAGAGGCGCGATCCAACTGCACAAAGGATTTCATGCGTTCGCCGGTCATAAGAAGCCCACGCTCCCGCTACGAACGACGCCGCCTCTCGCGAAAATACTTCAAGCACAAATGAACGAGCGCCTTCGCGCTCAGGCCGCCGCCTGCATCGCATAACGCGCCACGCCCGGATAAGGCGGCTCGCGCGTATCGACAAAGCCAGCCTTCTCCAGCGTACGCACTGCGCCGGCGTCTTCCGCATCGAGATGCACGACAACGCGCTTGGCGCCCCGCTGCAGCGCCCAATCGGTGAGCGCCCGCACGGCTTCGCCGGCATAGCCCCTGCCCTTGAATTCAGGGGCGAGGCCAAACGCCAGTTCGACTTCGCCGTCTTCGTCGGGGCGTCCAATCAGGGCGGCGAGGCCGATGATGCGCGGCGGCGAACGCTCGCCGCCATTGGCGAGGATCGCCCAGCCATACCAGCCCTCCCCTTCGGGATCGTGCGCGAGGTTCTTCGCCGCCCACGAAAACGCCGCCTCCTCGAACGGGGCCGGCGGCCAGATCGCCTCATGCGTTACCGCGATCGCATTGAAGAAGGCGCTGCGGCTGCCTGCCTGCAAGGCGGCGAGTCGCGGATCGAGCGCCAGCATCGCCAGACGCTGCGTATTGAGAACCAGCACGCGGAAACTCCCTCACCGCACCGGCGGCGACCATGAGCGCATTCACGGCGGCGTGAAAAGTGAGGATTCGTCAATACTCACAGGGCGATGGCGCCGCCGGTTACGCTTGCATGGTCCAGCCATCGACGCCTTTGGCGGCTTCGCGGATGGCTTCGGTCATGGTGGGGTGGGCGTGGCAGGTGCGGGCAATGTCCTCCGCTGACGCGCCGAACTCCATCGCCACGCAAACCTCGCCGATCATCTCACCAACGCCCACGCCAATCATGTGCGCGCCGACGACACGCTTGGTGGCTTCCTCTTCGAGGATTTTCACCATGCCTTCGGTTTCGTGGTTGGTGCGCGCGCGCGAATTGGCGGCGAAGTTGAACTTGCCGACCTTATAGGCGACGCCCGCGGCCTTCAACTCTTCTTCGGTTTTGCCGACGCCCGCGACTTCCGGATTCGTGTACACAACGCCGGGGATGACATCGTAATTCACGTGTCCCCATTGGCCGGCGATGATCTGGGCGACGGCCGCGCCCTCCTCTTCGGCCTTGTGCGCCAACATCGGGCCATGCGTGCAGTCGCCAATGGCGTAAACGCCGGCGACGTTGGTTCTAAAATGATCGGTTTCAATGAAACCGCGCTGGTCGGTTTTGACGCCCACCGTCTCCAGGCCGAGGCTCTGCGTGTACGGCGTGCGGCCAATGGACACCAACACGACATCGGCCTCCAGCACGCGTCCGGCGCCGCCCTTCGACGGTTCGATCGAGACCTTTAGCCCGCTGCGCGTTTTCTCAACCCCGGTGACCTTCTGCCCGAGCTCGAACAACATGCCCTGCTTCTTGAGAATGCGCAGGAAGTGGTTGGAGATTTCGCCATCCATGGTCGGCGTGATGCGGTCGAGAAATTCCACCACGGTCACTTCCGCGCCGAGCCGGCGCCATACCGAGCCAAGCTCAAGTCCGATATAGCCGCCGCCGATCACGATCATCTTGTTAGGAATCGACTGAAGCGCCAACCCGCCAGTCGACGACACCACGCGCTCTTCGTCGATATCGACGCCGCGCAGATCGGCCGGTACGGATCCGGTCGCAATGACGATGTTCTTGGTTTCGAGCGTTTGCCTGCCGCCCTCGCCCTTAACCTCCACTTTGCCCGCTGAGGCAATACGCCCTTCGCCCTTGATGTAATCGACCTTGTTCTTGCGCATCAGAAACTCGACGCCTTTGGTGAGGCCTTCGACCGCCTCTGCCTTCTGCGCCTGCATCTTGTCGAGATCGACGGAGAGATTGGTGAAATTGACGCCCATGGAGGGGAACGTCTTTCGGGCCGCCTCGTAATATTCCGACGCGTGCAGAAGCGCCTTCGACGGTATGCAGCCAACATTGAGGCAGGTGCCGCCGAGCTTGCCGCGCTTCTCGACGATGGCGGTCTTCAAGCCCAGTTGACCGGCGCGAATGGCGCAATTGTAGCCGCCGGGGCCGCCGCCAATGATGACGAGATCGTACGTGCTCATGCAGGTCTCCGGCGCGGACTGGGGAATCGCGGGCGGAACATAGAAATACGCGGGGTGCGGATCAATGCGCGCCGGCGCGGACGTGCCCTGCGCTGGCGCGCATCAAGACCAGAGTGCGCCGGCGGAATAGAGCCACGCAGCCAGCACCGCCATGACCAGTCCGCTGAAGAAGCCGTTCACCGTCGCCGGCGCCGGGCGCGCTTCCTCGGCATCCTCGGCGGTGGCCGCCGCGAGTTCACGGCGGCGTTGACGGATGAAATAAAACAATTGGTGCACGATCACGGCCGAGAGCAGTGGCACCGATAGAGCGTGCGCCAGTAGCATCGCGGCCCCGCTTGCCGCGGTGAGCAACGCGCCCAAGAGCAGCCACCAATTGCGGGCGTTGTCGGGCTCTATGGGCTTTTGCGGCGTTGCACCCGGCTCACCCAATCCATCGGCGATGCGGGACAATTCGTTGAGGCTCGGCCCCATGCGCGCCCAGAACCAAAACTGGCGCGCGCCCCACAATCCGCCAACCAGATAGAGCGCACCGAAGAACCGCAGCACCCAGACAAGGAGCTCGGCGGCGATCACGCCTCCTGGCGGTCCCAGTAAGCGCGATCTGCGACGTCGAGAATGAAGATGATGAGGCCAACGATGAGTAGAATGCCCAGCAAGCTCACCTGCGCTTCGGGCGAAGCGAGGTCAGCGACAATAGCTTGCGGCTGCAGGAATGAGTTGAGGTCGATGCCTTGCACCGTCGCCGCCAGGCCTTCGGTCTGCGCCAGCGCCCAGCGCGCGCCATAGAGCGCAAAGCCGAGCAGCCAAGTCCAGAACCCCTGCGTCCGGCGCATGAGGCGAATAGCCGAGATGAGAAAGAAGATGGCCGCGCCGGCGAACAAGCCGACATCGATCCAGGTCGCTTGCGCGGCGCCGGCCTCAACCGCCGCCGCCTGCGCTTCCTGCACCTGCGCCATGCCAGTGTCGAAGCCGGTAAGCGCGCCCGCAGCGGCGGCCGCTCCTAGAAAACAGAGCGCGACTAGCGCCAACAGAATGAGCACGACCGGCCAGCGCAAAATGAACAGCATGGCTATCCCCTCCCCCTCGCCCCCCGGCGGCCCCAGCATTTAAGCCCGCTGACCGCGGAAAGTCATCACGGCGCCGCGCGTTTGGGGCGGACGCGGTTCACGGCGCCACCGGCTTGCTGCGTATCCATTGGGAAAGCAGCCACTTTTCGCCCGAAGCGGGAGGCAATCCGGCATGCAGGGTGCGCCGGTCAGGCTCTCCAGCCGCGTCGGCGTTGGTGAACAAGAGCGCGTCGCCCACTGCGCCCTTGAACCGCACGCCCACTTCCGGAAAGTCGGTCTCGCCGCCTTCATAGTCTTCGTTCAAATAAAGCAGCAGCGTCATCACGCGCTGACCGCGCTTCTCCAATTCGCCGGCAAGCCCTTCGCCTTCGAAATAGTCGGCGTGCAGCGCGAAGGTTTGGCCGGGCTGATAGTGCAAGAGCTTCGCTACCTCAAAATGCGAATCCGGCGCTCCGGTGGCGCGTTCCATGCGCATCCGCACCACGCCTAGCAACACGTCTGTGTTGAAAATGGTGAAATCGGCCTCGCTGTTGGTGCGTACATCGCTTTTCACAAGCGCGTCTGCGCCCTGATACACACGTGCGCGCCGCAAGTGGTCGCGCCCACACCCAATGATCCAGTTGCACTCTTCCGGTGTGGCGAAGCCGCGCAGCGCGACAACTCGCGGCGAGTCGCTCAAAATTTCGGCTTCCGGCGGTCTGGTCAGCGCTTCGAAATCGATGTGGCGTGTACCGCGCGCGAGCAGCGCCAATTCTTGGCCAGCCCTGGCCCAACCATACGACGCCGCGATCTGGAGAAACTGCGCGGCGCGCTCAAAATTGCGGGGCTGCAGCACGCCACGGGCGGCGAAGATGGCGAGCATGAACGCCGCTTCTCCGCTGCCGCCCTCGGCGGCGGCGCGGTAAAGCTGCAGCGCTTGTTGCGGCATGGCCTGGACGCCCTCGCCGACAAGCAGCCGCCGCGCCAGCATCACCTGAGCGCCGATATCGCCGGCCTGGGCGTAATCACGGAGGCGCGTTAGCTCGATCATCGGCCAAGACTACAGGACAGCCGAGCCGGCAGCCACTTGCGCGCGATCAAAGATCGAGCAGCATCCGCTCCGGGTCCTCGAGCCCCTCTTTCACGCGCACCAGGAATGTCACGGCCTCTTTGCCGTCGACGATGCGGTGATCATAGGAAAGCGCGAGATACATCATCGGCCGGATCACAACCTGCCCCTTCTCGGCGATCGGCCGCTCCTGGATCTTGTGCATGCCCAGGATGCCCGATTGCGGCGCATTGAGGATCGGCGTCGACATCAGTGAGCCATAGACGCCGCCATTGGTGATGGTGAAGGTCGCGCCCTGCAAGTCCTCGAGCTTGAGATGTCCATCGCGCGCCTTGGCGGCGAGTTCGCCGATTTCCGCCTCGATCTCCGCCATCGATTTGCGATCCGCGTCGCGAACGACCGGCACGACAAGCCCCTTCTCGGTGCCGACGGCGATGCCGATATCGTAGAAATTCTTGTAGATGATGTCCTCGCCGTCGATCTCGGCGTTGACGTTCGGAAGCTCCTTCAGCGCCGAGACGCAGGCTTTCACGAAGAAGCTCATGAAGCCGAGTTTGATGCCGTGCTTCTTCTCGAAATCTTCCTTGTACTTCGAACGCGCCGCCATGATCGCCGACATGTCTGCTTCGTTGAACGTGGTCAGCATGGCGGCGGTGTTCTGCGCCTCCTTGAGCCTGCGTGCGATGGTCTGGCGCAAGCGCGTCATCCGCACGCGCTCTTCACGGGGCCCGAGCATGCGCGGCGGCGGGGGCGCTGCCGGTTGTGAGGCTGGCGCCGACGCTGGCGCGTTGAGCGCGGCCAGCGCGTCGGCCTTGGTGATGCGGCCCTCACGGCCGCTGCCCGGAACGTTCGATAGGTCGATGCCGCCTTCGGCGGCGATGCGTTGCACGGACGGCGGCGCCGGTTGCTGACCGCCATTTGAGCGCTGCGCCTGCGACGCGGGCGCGGCTTGCTTCGGCGATTCAGCCTTGGTGGGCTGCGGCTGAGCGGGCGTTGCGGCGGCGCCAGCGCCCGCGCCGAGGCGGCCGAGCAGCGCGCCGATCGTCACCGTGGCGCCCTCGCCGGCGACGATATCGGTCAGGACGCCGGCCTCGGGCGCAGACACTTCGACAGACACTTTGTCCGTCTCCAGCTCCACCAGCGTCTCATCCTTGCGGACGGTCTCTCCGGCCTTCTTCATCCATTTCGCGACCGTCGCTTCGGAAACACTTTCCCCCAGCGTCGGCACAACAATATCGGTCATCGCATCACTCTATCGGTAAGTCGTGGCTCGGCAGGACGGGCCGGTCGGATTTGGTCCAGAAGATGTGGTCGTTGCCATTGTTCTTTTGAACGACCGGAACCTGTTTGGGATCGAGACCCCGCATCAGGCGCGCATTGACGGCGATTTTTTCCGCGTCGTCTGTTCCCAGCACAGTGGAGTGTGAGAAGCAGCCGCACGTTCTGCAATGATGAAACTCCAGCATGCGGCCGCCCCACATATAGATGAACGTGGCCGGCGGCGTTTCAAACTTTACGGCGCGTTGGGGATAGTACGCCCACAGCGCCCCATAGAGGCGGCAGTGCGAGCAATTGCAGTCCAGCACCCATTCCGGCGCAGCCTCGACCGAAAAGCGCACCGCGCCGCAATGACAGGATGCCGACACCGCCATCAGCCCAGCGCCTCCTCTAGCAATGTCTCCAGCTCCTTCAGGTGCTTCGACATCTGTCCGGCGGCTGTGGAGGCCGAGGCCGGACGGCCGGCATAGCGCGCGCGTTTCGCGTTGATCTCAAGCTTGTCGAGCGTGATCTCCAGCCACGGATCGACGAAGCTCCAGCCGCCCATGTTCTTCGGCTCTTCCTGGCACCACACCAGTTCGGCGTTCGGAAAACGCTGCAGCTCGTGCATCACCGAGCGCATCGGCCATGGATAGAACTGCTCCAGACGAAGCAGATAGATGTCGTCGAGCCCACGCTTCTCACGCTCTTCCAGCAGATCGAAATAGACCTTGCCGGAACACATGACGACGCGGCGAATCTGATCGTCCGGCTTCACTTTCACCGTCGTTGCGCCATTCTGCATTTGGGCATCGTCCCACAGCAGGCGGTGGAACGAGGTGCCCTCGCCCATGTCCTCCAGGCGAGAAACGCATTTCTTGTGACGCAGCAGCGATTTCGGTGTGAACACAACGAGCGGTTTGCGGAAGTTTCGATGGATCTGCCTGCGCAGCACGTGGAAATAATTCGCTGGCGTCGAGCAGTTCACGATTTGCATGTTCTCTTCAGCGCAACTCTGCAGGAAACGCTCCATGCGTGCAGAGGAATGCTCCGGACCCTGCCCTTCGTAACCATGCGGCAGCAGCAGGACGACGCCTGACATGCGTAGCCATTTGCGTTCGCCCGACGCGATGAACTGATCAATGACCACCTGCGCGCCGTTTACGAAATCGCCGAACTGCGCCTCCCATAAGGTCAGGGTATTCGGGTCAGCGGTGGCGTAGCCATACTCGAAGCCGAGCACTGCCTCTTCCGAGAGCAGCGAGTCGATGACTTCGTAATGCGCCTGACCATCGCGCAAATGATTGAGCGGCGTGTAGCGCTCCTCGGTCACTTGATCGACGAAATGAGAGTGCCGCTGAGAGAATGTGCCGCGGCACGAATCCTGTCCGGACAGGCGCACCGGATGGCCCTCATCCAGCAACGTTGCGAACGCCAGGTGTTCACCCAAGGCCCAATCGATCGGCCCGCCCTCTTCGATCGCCTTGCGCCGCGTTTCGACGACGCGCTGCACGGTTTTGTGCATGGTGAAGCCTGCCGGAATTTCCGTGAGTGCGCGGCCAAGTTCGCGCAGCCGCTGAACCGGCTCATCGGTGAGCCCGCGGCGCTCTTCGTCCTCAGGCAGGCCGAAGCCTGTCCATGCGCCGTCCAGCCAATCGGCCTTGTTTGGTCGATACGCTTTGCCGGCGTCGAACTCGCGGTCGAGGAAAGCCTCGAAATCGCGCGTCCATTCTTCGACCTCCGCGGCGCTCACCACGCCCTCGTGGGTGAGCCGTTGCGCGTAGATCGCCAGCGTTGTCGGCTGATTGCGCACCCGCTGGTACATCAGCGGCTGCGTCATGGTTGGGTCGTCGCCTTCGTTGTGGCCGAAGCGGCGATAGCAGAACATGTCGATGACGGCGTCTTTGCCGAATTGCTGGCGATATTCCGTCGCCACTTTCGCGGCGAAGGTCACCGCCTCTGGATCATCGCCATTCACGTGGAAGATCGGCGCCTGCACCATCAGCGCCACATCGCTCGGATATGGGCTCGAACGCGAGAACCGCGGCGCCGTAGTGAAGCCGATCTGGTTGTTGATGATGAAATGCACCGTGCCGCCGGTGCGATAACCGCGCAAACCGGAAAGCGCGAAGCACTCCGCAACCACGCCCTGCCCCGCGAACGCGGCATCGCCGTGGATCAGCAAGGGCATCACGCGCGCGCGGAGCGCATGCAGGTCTTCGTCCTCCGCCCAAGTCTGCCGCTGGGCCTGCTTGGCGCGCGTTTTGCCGAGCACCACGGGATTGACGATCTCCAAATGGCTCGGGTTCGCGGTCAGTGAGAGGTGAACGTTGTTGCCGTCAAACTCGCGGTCCGACGAAGCGCCCATGTGATACTTTACGTCGCCCGATCCGAGCACATCGTCGGGCGTCGCCGAGCCGCCCTGGAATTCATGGAAAATCGCGCGGTACGGCTTGCCCATGACCGCGGAGAGCACGTTGAGACGGCCGCGATGCGCCATGCCGAGCACGATGTCGCTGACCCCCAAGGCGCCGCCGCGCTTGATGATCTGCTCCATCGCCGGCAGCATCGCTTCGCCGCCGTCAAGGCCGAAGCGCTTGGTGCCGGGATGGCGCTTGTGCACGAAGCGCTCGAAGCAATCGCCTTCGATTAGCTTCTTCAGGATCGCGCGCTTGCCTTCCGGCGTAAAATCGATCGCCTTGTCTGGGCCTTCAATGCGCTCCTGAATCCAGCTCTTTTCGACCGGATCAGTGATGTGCATGAACTCGACGGCGAAGGTGCTGCAATAAGTCCGCCTAAGGATCGCCAGCATATCGTTGACGCTGGCGAATTGCAGGCCGAGCACGCCATCGATGAAAATCGGCCGGTCAAGATCGCCGGGACCGAAGCCGTAATTGGCCGGGTCGAGTTCGACCGGCGGCTCGCGCACCTCGATGCCGAGCGGATCGAGATTGGCGGCGATATGACCCCGCGTCCGGAAGGCGCGGATCATCATCAAGGCGCGGACGCTGTCGCGCGCGGCGCTTTGAACGTCCTCCTGCGACGCATGCGGCGCCCTGCCCCGGGCGCTTGCCTCCAACTTGTCGGCGACTGCAGCCCAGCCGCCGTCGAGTAGAGCGGTATATTCGTCCGCCTCCGGCTGAGCGAGATCGGCCCGGTACCACGACGGGCCCTCCACAGCCTTCCGCACCGCGGCGGGGTCTTCGCGCACCGATTGGAAAAACAGCCGCCACGACGCGTCGACGGAATTCGGGTCGGCCAGGTAGCGGGCGTGCATCTGCTCCACGAAGACCGCGTTGCCGCCATAGAGAAAACTGGTCTCTAACAGCGCTGAATTCGGCAGGGAGCGGGCGTCGTCCGCCATGAATGCTGACCTCTCCGGGAGCCGGACATGCTCAATATAGGATCGGCGCGGCCGCCGGCCCGTGAGAGCGGCTTCTAAAGCGCGTCGCGCTTTGAGGTAAGAGGCGTTGGGCGCATGGCTGCGCTTGAAGTTCGGATAAACTCAGCCCCTGTCGGCGTGGCGAAATCTACGCAGATCCGAGCCGGGACCGCTCAGTCGTTGAGCAATTCGGTCATGGTCCGGCCCAGCGCGGCCGGGTGCGGGGCAACGCGGATGCCGGCGGCCTCCAAAGCCGCGATCTTGGAGCCGGCGTCGCCCTTGCCGCCTGAGATGATTGCGCCAGCATGGCCCATACGGCGTCCTGGCGGGGCCGTGCGGCCGGCGATGAACCCGACGGTCGGCTTCCTGCGGCCCTTTTGCCTTTCGTCGGAGAGAAACTGTGCTGCGTCTTCTTCGGCGCTGCCGCCGATTTCTCCGATCATGATGATGGCCTGCGTGTCATCGTCGGCGAGGAAGCGTTCAAGCACGTCGATGAACTCCATCCCCTTCACGGGGTCGCCGCCAATGCCAACGGCGGTGGATTGGCCCAGGCCTTCATTGGTGGTCTGAAACACTGCCTCGTAGGTCAACGTCCCGGAGCGCGAGACCACGCCGACCTTGCCCTTGGCGAAGATTTGACCCGGCATAATGCCGATTTTGCATTCGCCTGGCGTCAGCACGCCGGGGCAATTGGGTCCGAGCAGGATCGACTTCGACGTCGCCAGTTTTGCCTTCACCCGCACCATATCGAGCACCGGAATGCCTTCGGTGATGCAGACAATCAGCGGAATCTCTGCGTCGATCGCTTCTTCGATCGCCGCGGCAGCCCCCGGCGGAGGCACATAGATAACGCTCGCGTCCGCGCCGGCGATTTCCTTCGCCTCGGCCACCGTGTTGAACACTGGCAGGCCCAAATGTGTCTGGCCGCCCTTGCCGGGACTGACGCCGCCGGTCATGCGCGTGCCGTAGGCGATCGCTTGTTCCGAGTGAAACGTTCCGTTCTTGCCAGTGAACCCTTGGCAGATGACGCGCGTCGACGAATTGACGAGAATCGACATTACGAAGCGTCCGCCTTGTTGAAGGCGGTGACGGCGCGCAATTGATCGACCGCGTCCATGTCGCCGGGCCCGCTTGCGAGCATGAAACGTACGCCCGAAGTGCCAGGAATGTCCCAAAACACGCGGCGGATTACGCCGTGCGGGCCATCGACCGTATTGCCGACGCCCGGCTCGCGTTCGGTGACCTTGGCGACAGCTTTCACGACGTCGGCTTCAGTCGCGCCGGTGAAAAGCGTCGAGCAGAAGACCATGGCGCCGTCCGGCCCGTCGCCCTCGCTGACGAGCAGCAGCACCAAGGCGCCGCCTCGCTCCTTGCCATAAAGCTCATGGCGCAGATTCCGGACGCCGCCGGCGACGACCTTGTTCTCAAGAAAAAGGGCGCGCCCGAAACGTTCGGCGTTCGCGTCATCGACGCGTTCGAGATTGGCTTCCGCCATCTTCTCGCGGATGCGGCGCGGGCTTGGCATCGCGTGCTGGCAGAGTTCAACGAGGCTCACGAGCCCGACGCTCAGCACGCCAGGCGGGTTATCGCCTTCGTAGGCTGCGGAAATCACCCGGCGCTTCGGCGCGCCGCCATTGGCGTTGCTCATCCCTGCCCCATTGACAGCGCGCCAGCATGCGCTGGCGGGGGACGCTTAGCAGGCTCAAGCGCGCCCGTCAGGCGCCGCGCCGCAAATCGAACAAAACGGCAACAAACTCCTCACATGACAGTTAGATGACAGTTTCGCGAATGCCTGTTATAAAATCGTCATAAACAAGAAAATGGGAGCCGCAGATGCGGATCGCGATTTTATCAGCATGTGTATTGATGCTCGGCGCAGCCTCAGCGATGGCGCAGCCGAATGACGGCGAAGCCCGCGCGGTGCCGGTCCGCTACGCCGACCTCGACCTCAATAATTCTTCGGATGCGCAATCAATGCTGAGCCGGCTGCGGTACGCCGCCATGCGCGCCTGCGCCGCCGAGATGCAGAACCAGGAAGGCCCGGGCGCGCGCCGCGCCATCGCTGAATGCCGCGACAGCGCCGTCGAAGCAGCCGTCGCCCAGATCGACGAGGCGGAGCTGACGCGCCTGCACCAGGCGCAGCGCTAAGCGCCCATTGGCGGGATATTGGCGGCCCGGCGTAAGCCGGGCCGTTTCCTATTGGCCGTTGACAGCGGCGACGATCTTCCGCGCGGCATCCTCTAAATCGTCGGCGCTGATCACGTTGAGGCCACTTTCGCGGATGATGCGCTTGCCTTCCTCGACGTTGGTGCCCTCAAGGCGCACGACCAGCGGGACCGTGAGGCCGACAGCGCGCACCGCAGCGATGACGCCCTCGGCGATGACATCGCACCGGGCGATGCCGCCGAAGATGTTGACCAGGATGCCCTTCACTTTCGGATCGGCGAGGATGATTTTGAACGCCGCCTCGACCTTGTTCTTGTCGGCGCCGCCGCCGACATCGAGAAAGTTCGCAGGCTCCGCACCGAAATATTTGATGATGTCCATCGTCGCCATGGCGAGCCCTGCGCCATTGACGAGACAGCCGATTTCGCCGTCGAGAGCGATATAGGACAGATCGTATTTTGACGCTTCGATCTCGCGCTCGTCTTCTTCGCCGATATCGCGCAGATCCGCCCACTCCTTGTGGCGGAAGGATGCATTCGAATCGAAACTCACCTTGGCGTCCGCGCAGATAAGCTTGCCGTCTTCCGTCGTGATAAGCGGGTTGATTTCGAGCATGCTCATGTCGCTCTTCACGAACGCAGCGTAGAGCTTCTGCACCAGCGCAGCGGCCTGTGCGGCCAGATCGCCGGACAGCCCAAGCGCGCGCGTGATCTTGTCCGTTTCAGTGGCCGTTGGTCCGGCTTCCGGATCGATCGCGACTGTCGTGATCTTCTCCGGCGTATCGTGTGCGACCTCCTCGATGTTCATGCCGCCGGCCTCGGAGGCGACGAACGCCACACGCCCGCTGTCGCGATCCACCAATGCCGAGAGATAGAATTCCTTGGCGATGCGAACGCCCTCCTCGACATAGAGGCGCTTCACGACGCGGCCCGCCGCGCCCGTCTGCAGCGTCACCAGCGTACGATTCAGCATTTGCGAGGCGAACAGTCCTACTTCTTCCGGCGCCTTGGCGATGCGAACGCCGCCCTTCTCGCCGGCCTCGGGTTCCTTGAATTTACCCTTGCCGCGCCCGCCCGCATGGATCTGGCTTTTGACCGCCCACACCGAGCCGCCAAGCTTGGCCGCGGCGTCGATCGCCTCTTCTGTCGTGAAGGCGGGAAACCCGCGCGGCACTGCAACCCCGAACTCACGCAACAGAGCTTTGGCTTGATATTCGTGGATGTTCATGAACTTCCCCAGAGGCGTCTTGGGCCGTGCTAAGCGACCCGCCGCGCCCGCGCAACCGCGTCAGGTGCGCGAACTTTCGGGCGCCCGCCCGCCGGCCCCCAACGTGGGCTGTTCGCCTTCGCCATAGGCGATTTCGCTGGCCGCGACGCTGGTGCCGAGTTGCGGCGCGAACTCCTCCTTGATTTCGGAAGGCCCGCGTGAACGCCGCCGCCAGAACATGGCCAACGTGACAAAAAGCGCGCCCGCGCCGGCGAACCAGAACATGCCTTCGACGCCGAAGAGATCGACCAAGGGCCCCTGCACGATCGGGCCGACAATCGAACCGGCCGCCCACACGAACAAGAGCCCCGATGCGGCCTGCGCAAGGCGGCCGGGCTCGGCGCGATCAGCCATATGGGCCACGGCCAAGCCATAGAAGCTGAGCGCCCCGGCGCCCCAGAAGAAGAACAGAGTCAGCGCCGCGAACTCCGGCAATCCTCCGCCGAACGCAGCCAGCGCCAAAGCGGTCAATGCGGCTATGCCCGTGAGCGCGGCGATGACGAGGCGGCGATCGACACGATCCGACAAACGCCCAGCCGGCCATTGCAGCAGCAAGGAACCCGCCCAGGCTGCGGCGTAGAATTCCGCCGCTGCGCCTGGGCCGTAATGTTGCGCCGCGAACAAAGGCGCGAGCGTCAGCACGCCGGAATTCACAAGCCCAGCGCCAAAAGAAGCGATGACGGCTGCCGGCGCGGTGGCGAATTGCTCAACTAGCGCCAATGGTTGCGCCTTTGGCGGCTCCGGCTGCGCCGTGGAGGTGAAACAGATGGGCAGCATCGAGAGCGCAGCGATGCCGGCGGCGATCATCCATGGCTCGGGCGCATCAGGGGCAAAATCGAACGCAAGGAATGGCCCGAGCGCAAGCGCGGCCTTGGTGACCACCATGTAGACGCTCATCACCTCGCCGCGCTCGCCTTTGCCGATCGAGGAATTGAGCCAACTTTCCACCGCCGCAAACATCAACGCGACGACGAGACCCGCCGCCATGCGCGCCAAACCCCAACTCCAAATGTCCTGGGCGAAATGCAGCGCCAGAGTCGCTGCGGCGAAGATCGCCGCGCAGGCGGCGTAAACGCGGATGTGGCCGACGCGCGCGAGGAGCGCCGTGCAGATCGTCGCGCCCAACATGAAGCCGGCTGAGTATGACGCGGCGATGAAACCCAACGCGGTGGTCGAATGGCCCTGCTCTGTCACGGCCAGCGGCAGCCGGACGCCGAGCAACCCGCCCGCGAGTTGCAGGATGGTCAACGCGGCGATGAGCGCGGCGACGTTGCGCAGCAGGTTCGTCATGAAGGACGCCCGCTTCTAAGCCGGATTCGCCTCCGCTGACATCGCCAATTCGGCAGAGCTCGGCTTCATCCGAGGAAGAGCGTCCACATCAGCCGGCCCGGTAGGAAAGTCAGCGCGCCGGCAATCAGCAGGCCGCCAATGAACAAGCCGGTCATGCCACGTCCGTGTGCTCGTACATTACGGCGCCGAATGGCGGCGATCGCCATCGGCAGGGCGATGATGGTCCAACCGGCGAACAGGTGGATGATCGAGTAGGAATCTGAGAACGTCGTAATGAAAAGGCTGGAGACCGCGGTAACCGCCATCGCGGCGACCCAAACCCACCCTACTGGCTTATGCAGCCCCCGCCCCTTCGGCCGCAGCATGAGGAAGAGGCCGACACCAAGAGCCATCAGCGCCGCCGCGATGTGAATTTTTAACGCGGGAGGCTGCGCCGCCAGCAGCGCCCAATTCGGCGCGTGCAGGCGCGCTTCGCCGGCAGCTGCGGCGATGTAGGGCGCGAATGGCGCGATGCCGACGGCAAGGATGAGGAATGTCGCGGCCCAGGCGACGCTGCGCGGGATGGTGGCGAAGCCAGCTTGCAGGCGTGAGAGCAATTGTCGGTCTCCGGTATGCGAGGCTACATGGCCGCATTCTTCGCCGAGCCAGGGAGCGCGCCAGCGCCCATGCGTGAAACGCCCGAACCAATGCGTGAATCGCCGCATACGGCGGTTGGCGAAGCGCCGTTGGAGGGCGGTCCGTGGCGCACCTGGGCTCGCGCTGTCGCCATCGCCGCCGCGGGGGGCGCTTTCTTGGCGCTTGTCGGCGCAGCCGGCACCGCCGATGCGCCACTTGGGCGCCGGCTGCTGTATTGGCTGCCGATGATGGTGCTCGGCGTCGCCCTCGGAAACGGGGTCGCCGCACTGGTGACCCGGGCGCTGCCGGCCCGCGCCAATGTCTGGCTGCTGGGGAGCCTGATCACGCTTGGCGTCAGTGTTCTCGGCGGCGGCTTCGTGATCGCATTCACCCACTTCTATTGGGGATTGAACTACGCCCGCACCGATTGGCCGGCGTTTTTGCTGGTCCTGGTCGTCATCTCGGCGGCGATGACCGCCATCATGATCACCGTAAACCGGCCGGGCGTTGCGACGCACGCGCGGGGCGCACTGCCCGCTACTGCGCCGCGGTTTCTCGATCGCATGCCGCAGAAATTACGCGGCGCGGTGCTCTATGCGATCTCGGCCGAAGACCATTATTTGCGGCTACATACGTCCAAGGGCGCAGACATCATCCTGATGCGTCTCGCCGACGCCATCGGCGAACTTGAAGGCGTCGAAGGCGCACAGACGCATCGCTCCTGGTGGGTGGCGCGCGATGCTGTCGAGAGCGCGCGCCGCGACGGCGACCGCGTGACGCTTCAGCTCAAGGGCGGGGTAGAAGCGCCAGTGAGCCGGCCCAACGTGCGTCCCTTACGCGAAGCGGGCTGGTTCTAAAGCGGCGCCCGGCGGAAGCGCAGAATTTCATCGCGCACGACGCCGTCACCGCCGTGGATGCGAATGTTCATGACAACGCCGTCCGCACCGTCGCGGCGAATCTCAAGACCATTGAAGATCATGGCGTCCGGTCCTGCGGAAATTGGCTCGAATGTTGTCCATTCGTCGCGCTCTTCCCAGGCGGAATAGTCCGGATTGAAATGCTTGAGACGCATGCGCACGCCGCCTTCTACGACATCCATTACCATGAATTCGTAGAATTGCGGCTGGCCGTCGCGCCAGTACCGGAAGTGACCGACCATCTGGCCGCCAATTGGCGGCGCCCAGCTCTCCTCCATCTGGCCGCCGAACCCTTCGCCCACCCAGCGGCCCGCAAGCCATGCCGCATCATCGATGCTTTGCGCGCGCGCTGGCGCCGCCAGCAGCATCAGGGCGAGCAGCGCCGCCGCTATCGGTCTTAACATGGTGCGAGCCTCCAATCCTCTCGCCATTGACGCGCGGATCGGCGGGATTTCGACTCAAGGCTCGCGGAAAGTCCACTCGTTCTCCGCCGTGAGATAGGCGAAGACCGCGTAAGCCGCGACGTTTTGCCGAAGCGCCTCCGGATCAATCTTGTCGAGCGTGTCATCGGCGGTGTGGTGGTAGTCGAAGTAATCCGACCCATCCTGCGCCAGATCGACAACAGGCACGCCGGCATTCTGACGCAAAGCGCCGATATCGGCGCCGCCAAAGGCTTGGTTCGTCCCGGCGATTACGCCGAGCGGCGCTAGCTGACGCTGGATTGCGCGGCCATGCGGCAGAGCCGCGTCAGCGAAGCGCGTGTTGAAGCGCCATACCCGGCCGGCGCCGAAATCGCTTTCCGCCGCGATGACGTGAGTCTCGTCCGCATGCGCGGCGGCGTATGCCGCACCGCCGTGCACGCCGTTCTCTTCCGCGCCCGCCAGCAAAAGCCGAATGGTGCGGCGTGGGCGCCGCGGCAAGTCGCGGATGAGCCGCGCCGCGGCGGTGATGATGCCGACGCCCGACGCATCGTCGATAGCGCCCTGCCCCGCATCCCAAGAATCCAGATGCGCCGCGAGCAAGACGATCTCATCCGGACTTTCGCGCCCGCGAATCTCCGCAATGACGTTGCCGGATTGCACGTTGTCTCGCATCTCGGATTCGATTTCCAAGCGCACGCGCACCGGCCCGCGTTGCAGCAGCCGCGCAAGCTGGTCGGCGTCGGGCGCTGAGAGAGCCGCCGCCGGCAGCGATGCGCCTTGTGGCTGGCGCGATGCGCCGCCCTGGTGCGGGAAACGATGCGAGTCGGTGCCGACGGCGCGGATGAGACACGCGGCGGCGCCGCGCGCTTGCGCTACCGGCGCGCATTGGCCGCGCTTGACGACGGCGGCGCCATAGCCCGAACCGTCTTGTGTCCGCTGCATGTGCTCATCGATGAAGACGATGCGCCCCGAAACCTGCGCTTCGCTCGCTGCTTCAAGCGCGGCCATGTCGGCGAAGCGAACGATCTCGGCTTCGAGCCCTCCCGGCGGCGTCGAAGGCGAGCCACCAAGGGCCGCGATGTGCAGATCGTACGTCGCAGGCGCGATGACCTGCGCGCGCTCGACGGTCGCATCCCAGAACGGAATCGCAAACGGCTCTATGCGCACATTGCTGAAGCCGTGTTCGCGCAGCATCGCCACCGCCCAATCGCGCGCGCGCGCTTCGGCGTCCGATCCGGCGAGCCTTGGCCCGATCTCCGTCACCAAGCCTTCGGTGATGGCCCACGCATTGTCATCGGCGAGCGCGGCCGTGCGCAGCCGCTCAACGACACGCTGTTGTTCGGCGCTGATTGGCGTCACGTCGGCGGTCTGCGCGTGCGCCGCCGAAGCCATCAGAAGCGCCGCGACGCCCCACACCAAGTTTCGCATTCTGCTGTCCCCTAATCCAAGCGGGGCACGATGCAGGGCAAGCGCGTTGATGCAAGCGCGAAGCGACGATCAGGCGCGCCGATTGGCTAGCCAATCGGCTTTGGATTGGCCGTAAATATCGACCTTGTGATCCTGAAACGGCGGCGCGAGCTGATGGTCTTCGCGTTGCAGGCGAGAGCCGAGCCTATGCGCCAGTGCAATCGAGGCCGCGTTTTGCTTGTCAATGCAATGAATGACGCTGTCCCAGCCGAGATTGTCGAACGCCCAATCAATGGCGGCAATGGCGCCTTCGCGCGCATAACCCTGCCCCATCGCGCTTCGCTTCACGCCCCAGCCGACTTCGTCGCCCGGCCATGAGCCTTCCTTGCCACCCGGCCGCCATGGCCCGAGCCGGCCGATCCATTCGCCGGTGTCGCGCTTCAAGACTGAGAACATGGAATAGCCGAGCAGCGACCACGCGCCGGTCAGCGTCGACATAACGCGCCAAGCCTGATCGCGCGGCGCCACGCCGCCGATAAAACGCATCGTCTCCTCCTCCGCCGACATTTCGGCGAAGCCGTCGAAATCGCTTTGTTGCGGCGGACGCAGGATGAGGCGTTCAGTGGTGAGGGTTGGGCCGATGGTCATATCGACATCTTAGTCGACCCGCCTACGCCCCGCTAGCGAGCGGGCAACGCGTCCAGCGTCGCCAGCACCATTTCCGTGGTGGGCCGCACGCGATAGTTGGCGTCGCCGAGCTTGGCTAGCACCTCACCCCGGGGCGACACGAACAGCAGTGTCGGCACGGGCAGTCCGTTGTGCCGTCGGCCAGGAGGCTGCGTCGGATCCAACAGATCAAGCGCGCGAATCAAATCCGCGCGCTCGTCTGAAAGCATAGGGTAAGTGATCCTTTGCCGCGCCTCGAAGCGAGCAAGCTCATCGACGCTATCGGTGGTGATCGCCGCGACCGCCCAGCCGCGCTCCTCGATCGCCGCATGGGCGGCTTCCAGGTCAATCATCTGACGCTGGCAAAACGGGCACCAATCGGCCGCCCGCGTCACCAGAAGCACCAGACCGTTTTGGCCCGACAGCGACGCGACGCTGCGCAACGCGCCATCTTGATCGTTCGCCTCAAGCGCCGGCAACGTGCCGCCGACTTGCGGGCCGAAAGAATGCGTTTGCGCCATGACCGGCGAGGTGAACGCCGCGAAAAGCAACAACAGTGCCGCGAGACGGCGCATCATGGCCTCCAATTTCATCCTGAGAGGCTACGCGGCGGAGCGTGGACCGGTTACGTCAGCCCACGCTGGGATCGATGCTTTTGCAGGCATCGACGAGGCCTTTCACGGCGCTGACGCTGTGGTCGAACATTTGGCGCTCAGTGGCGCTCAATTCGATCTCGACGACTTTCTCGACGCCGCCCGCACCAATGATGCACGGCACGCCGACATACATATCGTTGAGGCCGTATTGACCGTTGAGATTGGCCGCGCACGGCAGCAGGCGCTTCTTGTCGCGCAGATACGACTTCGCCATCACGATCGCGCTTTCGGCCGGCGCATAGAACGCCGAGCCGGTTTTCAAGAGGCCGACGATCTCGGCGCCGCCATCGCGCGTGCGCTGGATGATCTGATCGAGCTTTTCTTGGCTGGTCCAGCCCATTTTCACGAGATCCGGCAGCGGAATGCCGGCGACAGTGGAATAGCGCGCGAGCGGCACCATCGTATCGCCGTGGCCGCCGAGCACGAAGGCGGAGACGTCTTCGACGCTGACCTTGAATTCCTCGGCGAGAAAATAGCGAAAGCGCGCGCTATCCAGCACGCCAGCCATGCCGACGACCTTGTTGTGCGGCAGCTTCGAGAATTGCCGCAGCGCCCATACCATCGCGTCGAGCGGATTGGTGACGACGATAACGAATGCATTCGGCGCGTGCTGAGCAATGCCCTCGCCCACCGCCTTCATCACTTTGAGATTGATGCCGAGCAGGTCGTCGCGGCTCATGCCCGGCTTGCGCGGAACGCCGGCTGTAACGATGCAAACGTTTGCGCCGGCGATGCCGGCGTAATCATTGGCGCCCTTCAGCGCGCTGTCCTTGCCGAACACCGGCGAGGCTTCGGCGATATCCAGCCCCTTGCCTTGCGGCACGCCTTCAACGACGTCGAACAGGATGACGTCGCCCAATTCCTCGCGCGCGGCGATGTGGGCGAGCGTGCCGCCGATCATGCCGGAACCGATGAGAGCGATCTTTGCGCGGGCCATGGATAGAGGCTCCTGGAATCAGGGAGAGACGCGGCTGCTTAGCGGTGGAGCCGCCTCAGCGCAACGCCGCGAGGCCAAGATGAGCCCGATTAGAAATGGTCTTCGGACGTCGTCACCGCTTCACGACCATCAGCAGCCCGTCGCCGATATTGGTCATCGCTACATGCACGCGCGCGTCCGCGCGAGCCTTTTGCGCCAAGGCGCGCAGCGCAACCGTGTCTTCGTCCTTCTGTGTCGGATCGGCCACTTTGCCCGACCAGAGCACGTTGTCGAACAGCATGACGCCGCCCACACGCAGCAGCCGCAGCCCGCGCTCGTAATAGGAATCGTAGCCGGTCTTGTCGGCATCCACGAAGCCCAGGTCGTACGTTCCTTCCTCGCGCGCCTGCAGCCGGCGATCGAGCGTTTCCGCTGCTGGTGCAAGATTGAGATCGACGATGCCGTCGACCCCGGCTTCGCGCCAATAATCGCGCGCCTTGTCCGTCCATTCCGCGCTGATGTCGCACGCAAGCAGGAAGGCGTCGCGCCCATGCATATCTTGCATCGTTAGAGCCAGCGCGAGTGAAGAATAGCCGGTGAAGACACCGACCTCGAACGCGCGCCTGGCGTTGATCATGCGTGCGAGCGCCGCCATGAACGCGCCCTGCTCGGCGCTGATCTGCATCCGCGCCATCGGCATCTTCTGCGTCTCTTCGCGGCAGCGGCGCAGGATGGAATGCTCCGGCGGATTTGCGTCCGCCAGATAGCGCACCAGATCGGGCGTCAAACCAAGAGATGAGGACATGGCGCCAGCTTAAATGAGCCGGCGCAATTCCTCCACCAGATCCGGCCGCTCCCAGGTGAATCCGCCCTCATTGTCAGGCGAACGTCCGAAATGGCCGTAGGCGGCGGTGCGCGCGTAAATCGGATTGTTCAGCTTCAGGTGATTGCGGATCGCGCGCGGCGTGCAGCCGTTCATGAGTTCCGGCAGCACTTTTTCGAGCTTGGCCGGATCGATCGTGTCGGCGCCGTGGAGATCGACATAGAAGCTCGTCGGCGTCGCGACGCCGATAGCGTAGCTGATTTGAATGGTGCAGCGATCGGCCAGGCCGGCCGCAACTACGTTCTTCGCCAGGTAGCGGCATGCATAAGCCGCTGAGCGATCAACCTTGGTCGGGTCCTTGCCCGAGAAGGCGCCGCCGCCATGCGGGCTCGCGCCGCCATACGTGTCGACGATGATCTTCCGCCCCGTCAGGCCGCTATCGCCATCCGGACCGCCGATCTCGAACTTACCGGTGGGGTTGACGTGCCATTTGGTTTTCTTGGTGACGAGCCCCTCGGGAAAAACCGAGAGCGCGTACGGCTTCAGCAATTCCTCGAACTTCGAGCGCGTGTAATTACCGCCGTTCAGCTTTTTCTTGTGCTGATGCGAGATGACGATCTGCTCGACGTGCACGGGCTTGCCGTTCTCGTAGCGCAGCGTGACCTGGCTTTTGGCGTCAGGCTCGAGTTCGGGGCGCTCGCCGGAATGGCGCACATCCGCCAACCGCTTCAGCACGTTGTGCGAATATTGCAGCGTCGCCGGCATCAGCTCGTCCGTCTCGTTGCAGGCGTAACCGAACATGATGCCCTGGTCGCCCGCGCCCTCGTCTTTCTTGGCGGAGGCATCGACGCCCTGGGCGATGTGCGCGGACTGCCCGTGCAGATAGCAGGCGTAACGGGCCTTTTCCCAATGGAAGCCCTTCTGCTCGTAGCCAATATCCTTCACCGCCGCCCGGACCTTCGGCTGCAGCGAAGCGATGATCTCCTTCGTCAGCGCTTTGTTGGCGGCCTTGTCGTTGCCCGGCTTGCCGGCGCGGACCTCGCCGGCGAGGATGATGCGATTGGTTGTGACCATCGTCTCGCAGGCGACGCGCGCTTCGGGGTCCTGCGCCAGAAAGGCGTCCACCACCGTATCGGAAATGCGGTCCGCCACCTTGTCGGGGTGCCCTTCGGACACGCTTTCGCTGGTGAAGACGTAAGATGCTCTGGTCACTCGGATTCTCCGCCCCGCCCAAAAAAGCCGGTCTTAAGGCCCGGTTTTCCGCAGCGCAACGCATAGCGCCGCTTTAGGCTCAGCGACGATCCGCCGCCTCTTCGGTCAGCGCCCGGACAAGTTCGACCACCCGGCGGCGGACCTTGGCGCTTTTGATGGCCGCAAACAGCGTCATCAGCTGCATGCCCTCGGGCGTGGCCAGGGCGTCATGGAGATACTCATCTTCGCTCTCGGCGACCCCGCTGGCGCGGGCGTCCGAGAGGCCGTCGAAGAATTTGGCGACCGGCATTTCCAGCGCGCCGGCGATGGCGAACAGGCGGCTGGCGGCAATCCGGTTGACGCCCTTCTCGTATTTTTGGACCTGCTGGAAAGTAACGCCAAGTAATTCGGCGAGCCGCTCCTGGCTCATGCCGATTTCCAGACGTCTTGAGCGAACACGTTGCCCCAATCGTCTATCGACGGCGTTGGTCGCACGCTCGTCGTTCATGAGTGCAGGCCTCGACTTTTATTGCTCAAGGGGAGGAACCTCAGTGCGGTAACTGCGCCAATTAGTATTAGCAACAACAAACCCCCCGCTTGGCTATAGACCGTTTGGGATAGTGAGGGTGGCAATTGAGCTTCGGCAAAGCCGCCGCGCCGGGCAGTTTCGCGCACCGGGCGGCCGAAGGAGTCCACGATCGCCGACACGCCGCCGGAGGCCGCCCTCGCCATCGGCAACCCCTCCTCAATCGCGCGATAGCGCGCCATGGCGTAGTGCTGCCAGGGACCCGTCCCCTCGCCGAACCAAGCGTCGTTGGTGACGCTGACGATCCAACCAGGACGTTCCTCGCCGCGCGGCACGAGCCCCGGGAAGATCGCTTCGTAGCAGATCAGCACAAGCGCCGGCGGCGCGTCGGGAACGATGATGCGGGTGGGATCGGGCCCCCCCTCGAAGCCCGCGCCGATGCGCTGAAGCGGTGCGATATTGAGCTGCGAAATCAGCGGCCATAGCGGGATGAATTCGCCGAACGGCACCAGCCGATGCTTGTCGTAGATTTGCTCGCTGACACGCGCGACGCCGCTGACGCCGTCAATAACCGCCGCGGAATTGTAAAGCCGGATCGCATCTCCTGAGCCGCGCCTTTGCATGAACGCATCGCATGCCTCGCGCGGTTCGCAACGCGACAAACCAGTGATGAGCGCGCGGTCGCCAAGACCTCGCCCGATCGCAGCGAGAAAATTCTCGTTGTCCAAAATGAAGAAATTCAGCGACGGAATTGCCCCTTCGGGCCAGATCACGACAGAGGCGCGGCTCTCATCCGGCGAGCCCGTCGCCTGCAAATAGCGCGCAAGCACGCGCCATTCCTGGTCGGGACGATAGGACCATTTTTCAGCTTGGCTGATCCCTGCATCCGTGACGCGCACAACAGGCGCAGCTCCCGGAAGATCGATCGGCGCCGCCGCGATGCGCTGTGCGCCCCAGCCCCAAATCATGCCGATCAGGGCGCTGGCGATGAGCGCGGGCGCGAACCGGCGCGCAGCGCTCGAATGCCGGTCCGCGATGCTCGCCGGCGAGGCGGCGAACAATAGCGTGACCAGAGTCAGGCCGTAGATGCCGACAAGCGACGCCAATTGTGAGATCGGTTCGCCCGGCGTCCAGACGTATCCCGAAAGCAGCCACGGAAAGCCGCCGAAGACGTGACCGCGCAGCCATTCAGCAGCGAACAGCGCAACGGCTAACACCGCGATGCGCCGGGCGTCGCGGGTCCAGAACGCCGTCGCCAAAGCGCAGCCCGCGGCCCAGAACAGCGCCATCCCGCCCGCAAGCGCAAGCACAGCGGGAACACCCCAGAGCGGCCCCCACGCGACGCTATCGACGAGAAAAGCTGAGCTGACCCAATAGAGGCCAGTGGCGAAATGTCCCAGGCCGAACCACCACCCGGCGCCGAAGCCGGCCCGCACCGGCTTTGCTTCCGTCGCGGCGATATCCAGCAGCCACACCAATACGACCACGGCGGCGATGAAGGCCGGCACGATCTGAAATGGCGCGTGCCCCAGAGTAGCCGATGCGCCGGCGAGCACAGCCAAGCCGCGGCGCTGCCAATGCGTGCGGGCCTTCATCCACGTGGCGATGCGTGAACGTTCGAATTCGCCAGACACAGGAGTCAAAATGCAATCTCGCCCCAAATTGGAGCGCGCAACCTAAGCCCGCCTCACCCCGGCGCAATACTCCCGATCATTGCGCCTTGCGCATCGGGTGGACGTTTTCCGGCGGTGCGGCGGGGGCCGTTGGATGGTCAGCGGTCCGCTTCAGCCGCAGGCGCTTCACGCGGCGCGGGTCGGCGTCAACAATTTCGACATCGAAGCCAGCGGGGTGATGAATGATTTCGCCCCGCTGCGGCACGCGCCCGGCCAGGGCCACCGCCAAGCCGCCAACGGTATCAAACTCGCCTTCATAGTCGGGCAGCGCCAGCGAAACGCCCACGAGCGCCTCAAGCTTCTCAATGCCGGCGCGTCCATCCGCCTCCACCCCGCCCAGGCGCTCCTGGATCAGTGAGGAATCGACATCGTGTTCGTCGTCGATGTCGCCAACGATCTGCTCGACAAGGTCTTCCATCGAAACGAGGCCGTCGGTGCCGCCGTATTCGTCCACCACAAGCGCCAGGTGAATACGGCTCGACTGCATTTTCAGAAACAGCGTCGGCAGCGGCATCGAGGGCGGCACAAACAGGATTTCGCGCTTGATGCGCGTGAGGACGCGATCGCTGAAGCGAGCGCGAGCCTCGCCCTCCTCCGATGGCGCCAGCAGCGCCATCACATCGCGCACGTGCACGAAGCCCTGCGGATCGTCGAGCGTTTCACCGTAGATCGGCAGACGCGAGTGCTGGCTGTCGGCGAACATCCGCGCCGCTTCCGCCAAAGTCGCAGATGCTTCGATGCCGACGATATCCGCACGGGGGCGCATGACGTCGATGACGCGCAGCCGCCCAAAGCGGGCGGCGCGGACGATCATGTCTTTTTGCGCGCCGTCGAGCGCGTCGCCGTTCTCCTCCCGCTCGCGCAGGACTTCCTCGACAGCCTCGGCGGCTTCATCGGCCGGCTGCATCAGCCGCCGCGCCCACCGTCTCCACAAACCGGCCCGCCTTCGCGACGAAGGCTCGCCGTCGCCTGTTGGGTCACTGGGCATAATTGCCGAAACTACCTCCGCTGGCCCGCTTAAGCATAAGGATCGAGAATCCCGATAGTGCTCAGGATAGCACGTTCCCGCGCCTCCATCGCCTCTGCCTCGGCTGGGTCTTCGTGATCGTATCCTAAAAGATGCAGGAAGCCGTGCACAACCAGATGCACGGCGTGAGCGTCAACGTTCTTGCCCTGCGCAACCGCTTCGGCGGCGATTGTCTGCGCAGCGAGCACAATATCGCCCAGGAACCTGGCGCCCTCACCGACCGCAGGCGCGGGAAAGGACAGAACATTGGTCGGCTTATCCTTGCCGCGCCATTGATGGTTAAGCACCCGAACCGACTCGTCATCGGTGAGCAAAAGCGAAACTTCACCCTCCGCGCCCTCGCGCGCAGCGGCGGCTTCAAGCGCGGCGATCAGCGCCGCCTCGCGTCCTTCCCAGAATGGGTGTTCGGCCGAAGCCTGCACCACCAGCGTTTGCCTAGGCACGCGAGCCCTCGTCGCGATGATACGCTTCGATGATGTGCGCAACCAAGCGATGGCGGACCACGTCCTGCGAGGCAAAGCGTATGACGTCTACACGCGGGAGATTTTCGAGAATGGCGACAGCGTGCGCCAAACCAGATTGCTCAGCGCGCGGCAGATCGATCTGCGACGGGTCGCCCGTGACCACCATGCGCGAGCCTTCGCCCAAACGAGTCAGCACCATCTTCATCTGCGGGATGGTTGCGTTCTGCGCTTCATCGACGATGACGAATGCGTTGGTGAGCGTGCGCCCGCGCATGAACGCAAGTGGCGCGACTTCGATTTGCCGGCGCTCACGGCGCGCCTTGAGATCATTCTCGGACATCTGGCTCCGGAATGCGTCCCAGATGGGCTGCAGATATGGATCCACCTTCTCGGCAAGATCGCCCGGCAGATAACCAAGCTTTTCGCCGGCCTCGACAGCCGGCCGCGTAACGATGATGCGATCGAAGCGCTCTTGTTTGAGAGCCTCCACGGCCGCCGCTACGGCGAGGAAGGTCTTGCCGGTGCCGGCCGGGCCGACACCGAAGACCAAGTCGTACTCCTCGTCGCGCAACGCCTCCACATAATGCACTTGGCGCGGCGTTCGCAGCGTGAGCCCGCCCACTTGAGGCAAGCTCATCGGCGCGGCGTTATCGACCGCGCCTTCGGAGAGAGAGATCGCGGCAAGCACGTCGCCTTCGCGAATGCGGCCCTTGCGGCTAACGAGATCGCCAAGCGCCTCGATGATGCGCTCGACGCGCTCAATGTCGGCGTCGCCGCCGGCGCGGGCGCGCACCATCAATTCGTCACCCTGAGCGTCGAGCGTAAGCCGATAAGCGGGCTGGCCGCGCGGCGCGTTGAGGTCGCGGAACGCTTCCTGAATGTGCGCGAGATGTCGGTGCAAGGGGCCAAAGACCGCCTGCGCCGTCGCGGAATCTGCGAGCCGGATCAGGCGAAACAATTCGGCGTTCGGATCAGCAGCGCTCACGCAGCCTCCGATCCGCCCGCACGCGCGCCGGCGAGCGAGTTTTGGCTGGCGCCAACAATAGCGACCGAGACGATGTCCCCAGGGCGAGAAAGCGTGTCTTCGAAATGCACAGCCTGGAGATATGGGGAACGTCCGTGCATCTGCCCAGGCCTGCGCCCTCGTCCCGAAACCAACACCGGCATCGCGCGCCCGATTTGCGCCGAATTGAATGCCCGTTGCTGCTCGGCGAGCAGCGCCTGGAGACGCGCCAGACGCTCGGTCTTTGCCTCCTCGGCAATCTGGCCGCGCATGCCTGCGGCCGGCGTGCCCGGGCGCGGCGAATATTTGAACGAATACGCCGATGCGAAACCAACTTCGCGCACCAACGCGAGGGTAGCGTCAAAGTCTTGCTCGGTTTCGCCCGGAAAGCCGACGATGAAATCGCTGGAAAGCGCGATCTCGGGGCAAGCGGCGCGCAAGCGCTGCACGACATCGCGGAAGTGCGCTGTATCGTGCTTGCGGTTCATCGCCTTTAGCACGCGATCCGAGCCTGACTGCACCGGCAGGTGCAGATACGGCATCAGCTTTCGCTCTTCGCCATGCAGCGCGATAAGCGCATCCGTCATCTCCGCCGGATGCGACGTGGTGTAGCGAATGCGCTCGACGCCATCGACGGCTGCGAGCATCCGCAGCAAGCCAGCGAACCCGCCGGCGCCAGCACCGTGATAGGCGTTGACGTTTTGCCCCAGCAGCGTGATTTCGCGCACCCCGCGCTCGGTCAAAGCGCGCGCCTCCGCGAGGATATCGGCCGCTGGGCGCGAATACTCCGCCCCGCGCGTGTAAGGCACGACACAGAAGGTGCAGAACTTGTCGCAACCCTCTTGAATCGAAAGAAACGCGGTCACGCCATCCGGCGCGCGCGCCGGCAGCGCATCGAACTTCTCCTGCGCGGTGAAATCAGCCGCAAGTCGCTCGCCGGTTTTCCGCGCCGTGCGCGCGATGAGTTCCGGCAGACGATGGTAGGATTGCGGGCCGACGACGAAATCCACCGTCGGCGCGCGGGCGATGATTTCCTCGCCTTCGGCCTGGGCGACGCAGCCGGCGATGGCGATCGTCATGCCTTTGCCTTCCGCGGCGCGACGCTCCTTGTGCGCGCGCAGGCGGCCGATCTCAGAATAGACCTTCTCCGTGGCTTTCTCTCGGATATGGCAGGTGTTGAGCACAACGAGATCGGCGTTCTCTGGCGCATCCACCGGCGCGTAGCCCAGCGGTGCGAGTAAATCGCGCATGCGCTCGCTGTCGTACACATTCATCTGGCAGCCATAAGTCTCGATATAGAGACCTTTGGGCGCGCTTGGCGCGTCGGCGCTCATCAGCGTTTGCCGGCCTTCGCCTTGTCGTCCAGCGGCACGCCGTAGAGCTCGAGGCGATGATCCACGAGCCGATAGCCGAGCCGCTTCGCGATCTCGTGCTGCAGCCGCTCGATCTCAGGATCGACAAATTCCACGACCTTTCCCGATTTCATATCGATCAGGTGATCGTGGTGCGTCTCCGGCGTTTCCTCATAGCGTGAACGGCCGTCGCGGAAGTCGTGGCGTTCGAGAATGCCCGCCTCCTCGAACAGGCGAACGGTACGATACACTGTGGCGATCGAGATGCCTGAGTCGACGGCGGCGGCGCGCCTGTGCAACTCCTCCACGTCAGGATGATCGTGGCTGGCGGAGATGACGCGTGCGATGACCTTGCGCTGCTCGGTCATGCGCATGCCTTTGTCGACGCACAATTTCTCGATACGGTCCATGCTCTCCTCGATCGGCGGCTGAGAATTAGCCGTTCGGGGGCGCAGGCGCCACCCTCAAACCGTCAGCAGCGGCAAATTCCGCTTCAGCACCAAGGCGTCGGCCGCGCCGCTTGCGCGCGCGTAATAGCGCGGCCTACGCCCGATTTCGACGAAGCCGAGCTTGGCGTAAAGCGCGCGCGCCGCCGCATTGTCTTCGGCCACCTCCAAATGCATCGCGTTCGCACCGCGCGCCTGCGCAACGCCCGCGGCCGCCGCCACCAGCGCTGTTCCGAAGCCGGCGCGGCGATCCTCAGGCGCAATCGCGAGGGTCAAGATTTCGGCATCGTCCGCCGCGACGCTGACGATGATGAAGCCCGCTATCGCTTCACGCTGGATTGTGAGAGCGAACGTGGCCGGATTGTCGAGAATCGCTGCGATGTCCGGCGCGGTCCAGCCGCGATCGAACGCCTGCTCGTGCAAAACTGAGAGTTCCGTCGCCGTCTCAGCACCAACCAATCCGATCATGAGTGCGCGCCCGGCAACGTGACATGAGGCGCGCGCAGATAACGTGGATCCGGCGCGTAGGCCTCCGGCGCCAGCCGCGCCGCGCGTCGCGCAAGGGCGGCGACGTCGGGAACGGCGCCGGGTCCGACCACGACCACCGGATGTCCACCCGCCGCGTTCACGAACATTGTTTCATGCCCGCCATGTTCGACGCCGCGTGGCGCAATCAAAGGCGCGCCATCCTCGTAGAGCGCAACATATGCTGCACCGGGCGTCTCAATCAGCGCGCCGCGTAACCCCGCCTCCCCTTCGGCAAGCGCCAGCGCCTCCAAAGTCGACACCCCAAGACATGGGCGCTTCAGCGCCAGCGCCAGCGCGCGCGCAAACGAGAGCCCAACCCGAACCCCGGTGAACGAACCCGGCCCCGCGGTGACGGCGATACGATCGATGTCAGCGAAACCGCATCCGGCGAGCGCCATCGCCTCCCCTGTCATCGGCGCCAAACGCTCCGCTTGGCCACGCTGCATGCGCTCGCTCAACGAGGCAAGCACAGCGCTCCCATCACGCGCAATGGCAACGGCGCACGCATCGAGGGCAGTATCGATGGCTAGGACAAGCATGGAGAGCGAGCCGGCCGGCTCACACCACCTGCTCCACCCGCGTCACTTCAGGCACGTAGTGTTTGAGCAGATTCTCGATGCCGTGCTTCAGCGTCGCAGTCGACGAGGGGCATCCCGCGCAGGCGCCGCGCATATTGAGGCGCACGACGCCCTCTTCGTGATTCCACGAGTGAAATGTGATGTCGCCGCCGTCGCGCGCCACGGCCGGCCGCACGCGCGTATCCAGAATTTCGCGGATTTCTTTGACGATGTTCGCGGCCTCGCCTTCATAGGCGATGTCAGCCTCTTCGTCGCTCGCGGACGCCGATGCGCCTTCAGCCAGAACCGGGCGGCCGGATACGTAATGATCCATGATCGCCGCCAGAACGTGCGGCTTCAGATGCGGCCATTCGATCGCTTCGGCCTTCGTCACGGTAAGAAAATCGCTGGCGAGGTAGACGCGCTCGACGCCCTCTATTGCAAGCACCGCCTGCGCCAAAGGTGAGTCCGATGCTGCAGCATCGGCGGCCGCGTATTCGCGCGCGCCGGCGCCCAGCACGTCGCGGCCGGGCAGAAACTTCAGCGTACTCGGATTCGGCGTCGATTCCGTCTGGATGAACATGGGGCTCAGGTGGGCGCTTTGTCTTCGCCGGTCAAGCTTTCGGCCGCCGCGGCGCCGCTGACCGAAAGCGCCAGCGCGCGGATTTCATCCTTGCTTAGCGCGCCCGGCACAACGAGCACTGGCGCTGGGCGCCCGCCGAGACCCTGCTTCGCCAACGACGCGACCAGCGGGCCAGGCCCCTTAGGCGCAGGCGCCGACGCAAGCACCACCAGTTTGATCGTGCTTTCCTCGTCCAGCAGCTTGCGTATTTCCGGCTTTAGATCGCCCTCGCGCAGGATCGGCTCCGCGGTGACGCCGCACTCAGCCCAAATCTCTGCGGCGAAGCGTTGTGTAAGGCTTTCCGCCGCCGCATGCGCCTGACGGCGAATTTCCTCGGTTATGGTGGCCCAGGGCGCCGGGTCGGACGGCTCGATCACGCGCAGCATCAGAAGCCGCCAGCCGGCGCTCTTTGCGAGCAAGCCGCCATAGGTCAGCGCCGCGGGGAATTCCTCGCTCTCATCGGCGATCACAAGACAGGCGAATTGCTCCTGCATACATGCAATGCTGGGCCAAACGGCCGCGTTCTTCAAGCGCGCCAGAAGCCGGCGACGCGGCGCACATCATCCATGATCGGTTCCGCAATGGCGCGCGCCCGTTCGGCGCCGTCAGTCAGGATTGCGTCCAGCGCGGCTTGATCCGCCAAGAGACGGCGCATTTCAGCCGCCATCGGCGCGAGCCGCGAAGCCAACACTTCCGCCAACGCCGGCTTGAACACGCCAAAACCCTTGCCGCCGAATTCGCGCAGGATGTCTTCACGCGTGCGGTCCGAAGCGGCCGAGAAGATGCCGACGAGGTTCTCGACTTCGGGGCGATCCTTCAGCCCATCAACCGTTTCCGGCAACGGATTGGGATCCGTCGTCGCCTTTTTGATTTTGCTGACGATGGTGTCGGCGTCATCCACCAGATTGATACGCGACAAGTCGGATGCGTCGGATTTCGACATCTTCTTCGTGCCGTCGCGCAGACTCATGATGCGCGCACCCGGCCCCTGGATCAGGGGTTCGGGCAATGGAAAGAAGCCGGGAACCTCGTAATCGTTGTTGAACTTCTGCGCGATATCGCGCGAAAGCTCGAGATGTTGCTTCTGATCCTCGCCGACCGGCACGTGCGTAGCCTTGTACAGCAAAATGTCGGCCGCCTGCAGAACGGGATATGCGAAAAGCCCAACCGATTGGCGCTCGGCGTGCTGGCCGGCTTTGTCCTTGAACTGCGTCATCCGCTCGAGCCAGCCCATGCGAGCGATGCAGGAGAAAATCCACGCCAGCTCCGAATGCTGACGCACCGCCGATTGCGCAAAAATCACCGAGCGCTTGGGATCGACGCCGGCGGCGACATAGGCCGCCGCCACTTCGCGCGTTTTCTGCGCGATCTCCTTCGGGTCCGGTCCGATCGTGATGGCGTGCAGATCTACAACGCAATAGATGCATTCATAGCGATCCTGAAGCGCGACGAATTTCTTGAGCGCGCCGAGATAATTGCCGAGATGCAAGCCGTTCGTCGGCTGCATGCCGGAAAATACGCGTTGCGGACCCTGGTATTCGGGCGGCGGGGCGTCAGTCATTGAAAACTCCGGAACAAGAGAGCGTGCGCGCCAGCGGGCGGCACTTGAACCCGCGTCAGATCAGGCCCGCCATCGCCGGAGCTGCGGTCTCGTGTTCATGCCGGACCTCTATCAGCCGTCCAGGCCGGGCGGCAAGCCGCCTCCCCCGGCCGCGGGCCCGCGCTCGCGGCGGAACGCGGCGCGGACCTCGCTAAACGTCACGGCGCGAACCAAGAAGGCGATTGCGAAATAGAACGTGCCGCCGCCAAGGATAAGCAGCCCAACCGCCGCTTCCTTGGAGCCGAGCGCTTCAATCAGCGCTTCGCGGTTGATTTGCGCGAACCAGAGCACCGCAAAGAGTATGGCCGAGGCGAGCATAATGCGCAGGAGCCGCGCTATGGCGGACGGCGTTGGCTGATAAGCGCCGCGCCGCGCCAAGCTGCGCACCATCAGGCCAACATTGAGCCAAGCCGCGGCGCTAGTGGCGATGGCCAGACCCGGAAACCCCGGAACGCCCAGCGCGCGGAAGCCGAAGAAGAGCGCCGCGCCCAGCAAAATGTTAGCGGCCATCGAGGTGAGCGCATAGCGCATCGGCGCTCTTGTGTCCTCGCGCGCGAAGAAAGCGGGCGCATAGATCTTCGCCAGCACGAAAGCGGGCACGCCCCATCCATAATGAACCAAGGCAAGGCCGACTTGGTTCGCGTCGGATGTGCTGAAGGCGCCGCGCGAAAACAGACCTTCGATCATGAAGGCAGGCATGGCCAGAATGGCGGCCGCGGACGGTAACGTGAAGGCCATCGACAGCGCCACCGCCTCATCGAGCGCGCCGCGCGCGCCGGGCGCGTCATCGTCCTGCACCAGGCGCGAAAGCCGCGGCAACATGGCGACGCCGACGGCGATGCCGATCAAGCCAAGCGGCAATTGGTAGAGACGGTCGGCGACATTAAGAAAAGTGATCGCGCCTCGCTCGAAGGACGCCAGCGCCTGGCTTACCATCACATTGATCTGCAGCGCGCCGCCGGCGATTGCTCCGGGCACAGCGAGCGCGATGAGCCGTTTCACGCCCGGGGTAATACGCGGCGCGCTTACCGGCGTGGTCGCGCCGGCGCGGCGCGCGCCCAGCCACACCCACACCGCCTGCAGCACGCCACTCACAGTCACCGCAATCGCTGCCGCAAACGCCGCGGCGCGCGGATCGTCGCGTAACGGCACAACGGCGATCAGCAAACTCAAATTGAGCAGGATCGGTGCGGCGGCGGCGACAAAGAACTTGCCCCGCGCATTGAGGACGCCGGAATAGAGCGTCGCCGCCGTCATGCACACGAGATACGGCATGGTGATTTGGGTCAGGATTGTCGCCAGTGCGAATGTCTCCGGATCGTCGACGTAGCCAACGAACAGGACGCGATTGATCCACGACATCGCCAGCACGGCGATGGCGCTCAGCACGCCAGTGGCTGCGAGCAACACCGCCAACGCTTCGCCTGCTAGCCGATCCGCGGCTTCCTCGCCTTCCGCTGCAAGCGTCTTGGAATAGACCGGCACGAACGCTTGGCTGAACGCGCCCTCCGCGAACAGACGACGAAACAGATTCGGAAAGCGCAGCGCGGCGAAGAATGCGTCCGCGACGGGGCCAGCGCCCAGGGCGGCGGCCAGAACAAGATCGCGCGCAAAACCAAGCACGCGCGACACCAAAGTCAGCGCGCCGATAACGGCGGTATTGCGGGCGAGGCTCAACTGATTCTCCGAGGCGGCGCGCCGCTTCCTATCGCGCCGTC
>JBFWZB010000026.1:0-38130 GCA_050185805.1 Hyphomonadaceae bacterium | reverse complement strand
TGATCAGCGGCGTTCGCGTCCGATATCCAATAGTGCATTGTACATCTCATCGGCGAAGCGCACGAGCGCGACGCTGGCGCGTACCTGCGCTTTGGCCTCGACCTGGTCGGCCAGTGCAGCGGCCAGGTGGCCATCGTTGCGATTCATGCTGGCGTCGAGAACGTGCGCGCTCGACCGCTCCAGGCGGCCGAACGCGCTCGTCAACGCCAGCGCGGGGGAGGGTATCGCCGACATTGCATCAGACTTACCGCGGCGCGTTTAAGCCTTTGTTTGGAAACGCGGTGAATGCACGGAAACCACGCTAATCGGCGTGGATGTCGCGATCCTTGGTTTCCGGCCAGAACACCAAGGTCACGGCCGCGGCGATGGCGGTGACGACGACAGGAAACCACAATCCGGCATTGATCTGTCCCGTCGCTGTGTTGATGGCGAAGACGATGGCCGGCAATAGGCCGCCGAACCAACCGGTGCCGACATGGTAGGGCAGGGAAAGCGCTGTGTAGCGGATGCGAGTGGGAAACAATTCCACCAGCGCAGCCGCCTGCGGCCCGTAGAGGGCCGTCGCGGCGACCATGAACAGCGCCAGGATTCCGAAGACGCCGATCTTCTCGCCGAAAACGCGCGAGATTTCGCTCCATGACCAATTCTGCATCGGCCCCGGCGCCGCGCTCGGGTATCCGGCATTGGTCAGCACCTCGCGCAGCGTGGCGTCAAAGCCTGCGCGGGTCGCGCGGATGTCGGACGTGCTTTGTCCTTCGGCGCTCACACTTTCGAGCTCGTACTCGTCGCCAATGCGAATCCGCGCCACGGAGCCCGCCGCGCCGTCCTGGGTCGTGTAACTGACGCCTGCATTGGCGAGTGCGGATTTGGCGATGTCGCAGGAAGTCGAAAACTGGTGTGCGCCGCCAGTGAGGTCGAGCTGGAAGGTGCAATCGGCGGGATCGGCCACCACCACCACGGGTGTCCGCTCCGAAGCGGCGGCTAGATCGGGATTGCCCGCTTGGGTGATGATGTGAAAGCCGGGAAAGTAGAGCGCCAGCATCAGCAGCATGCCGAACAGCATCACCGGCTTGCGGCCGACGCTGTCGGAGAGGCGCGCGAAAAAGATGTAGAGCGGCGCCGAGATCAGCACCATGGCGATCATCAGCACGTTCACGGTCTGACTGTCGATCTTGAGGATGCGCTCAAGATAGAATTGCGAATAGAAGTGCGCTGTGTACCAGACAACACCCTGGGCCATCATCACGCCGAACAGCGCCAACAGCACGATCTTGAGATTGGGCCATTCGGTGAAGCTCTCGGCGTAAGCGCGCTTCGAGACGCGGCCCTCGCTTTTGAGCTTTTGAAACGCCGGACTTTCCTCGAGCTGCAGCCGAATCCAAACCGAGACGCCGAGCAGAGCGATTGAGATCAAGAAAGGGATGCGCCAGCCCCATTCGCGAAAGGCCTCTTCGCCCAGCAGCGCCCGCGTACCCAGCACGGCCCCAAGCGCGCCGATGAGCCCGATTGAAGCGGTGCCCTGGATCCAGCCCGTCGCCGCGCCACGGCGCTTCGCCTGCGCGTGCTCGGCCACGTAGATCGCGGCGCCCCCGTATTCACCGCCGAGGGCGAAACCCTGCAGGATCCGACACACCACCAACAGGATCGGCGCCCAAATGCCGACCGTCTCCGCCGTTGGCAGAAGGCCGATGGCGAAGGTCGAAACCCCCATGATTGTGATGGTGATAAGGAAAGCGCCCTTGCGGCCGGTCGAATCACCGATCTTGCCGAACACCAACGCGCCCAGCGGGCGCACCACGAAGCCAACGGCGAACGTTAGCAACGTGAACACGAACGCCTGGGCGTCAGGCAGGCCGGCGAAAAAGAGCGGCGAAATCACCGACGCCAGCGCGCCGTAGACAAAGAAATCGTACCATTCGAACACCGTGCCGGCGGCCGAGGCCGCCACCACTTGGCGCATTTTCGCTGGCGTAACTTCAGAGCTGCCCTGCGTTGGCGCTGCTGCGTCGGTCATATGAGCGTATCCCCCCGCCGATTGGCGATTTTGTCGCTGATCGGCTGCCCCCGGGGCCGGTTGTCAAGCCTGAATGCGGCATGGTACTTCGCGCGCGCGTCACCAAGGCCCGCGCGACGTGCGCCGAGGCCTTTTGGCGTTTGGGTTTCCCCCAACCGGCGTCACCCGCAACCGGCGGTCCAGAAATCGGATCACCGGCCGCGAAATTAGCGAGATGGACGTGGCCGAAAGCTTTGATGGCGAAGCATCCGAAGCAGCGGAGCGCTACGCCCAGGCAATATTTGATTTAGCGAAAGAAACCAACGCCTTGGACGCGGTGGAGCAAGATTTCGCGAAATGGTCGGCGGCATGGGGCGAAAGCGGGGAGCTGCGCCAGGCTGCGCGTTCGCCGCTGATCGACCCCGAAGCTAAGGCCGCTGCTTTGGCCGCGGTCGCCGCCAAACTCGGCGTTTCTGATTTGGGCCGCAAGGCGATTGGCACGGCGGCGCAGAATCGCCGCGCCGCCGAATTGCCCGGCATCGTCTCGGCTTACCGCAAGTTGCTCGCCCGGCATCGCGGCGCCCGTCAGGTCGAAATCGTCTCGGCGCGTGCCTTGGGCGCGGCCGAGAAGGCCGCCATCATCGACCAGCTTGGCAAACAGCTGGGCGAAAAGGTTCAGGCTGAAACCCGGGTCGATGAAAGCCTAATCGGCGGGTTCGTCGTCAATGTCGGCTCCCGGCAATTCGATGCTTCCGTAAAGTCCAAGCTGGACGCTCTGCGTCTGGCCCTGAAATCCGCTTGATAAGAGGTCACGACCATCATGGACGTTCGCGCCGCTGAAATTTCCGCCATTCTCAAGGAACAGATCAAATCCTTTGGCGCCGAAGCCAAGGTGTCCGAGGTTGGCCGCGTGCTCTCCGTCGGCGACGGCATCGCCCGGGTCTACGGGCTGGAGAACGTGCAGGCCGGCGAAATGGTCGAGTTTCCCGGCGGCGTGAAGGGCATGGCGCTCAATCTTGAGCGTGACAATGTCGGCGTCGTTATCTTCGGCGAAGACCGCGGCCTCAAGGAAGGCGACACCGTCAAGCGGCTGGGTGAGATCGTCGACGTGCCGGTCGGCAAGGGATTGCTTGGCCGGGTCGTGAACCCGCTGGGCGAGCCCATCGACGGCAAGGGGCCGATCGACGCCGCCGAGCGCCGGACGGTGGACGTCAAGGCGCCCGGCATCATTCCGCGCAAATCTGTGCACGAGCCGATGCAGACGGGCATCAAGGCGATCGACGCGCTGATTCCGATTGGCCGCGGCCAGCGCGAATTGATCATCGGCGACCGGCAAACCGGCAAGACGGCCGTTGCGATCGACACGATGCTCTATCAGCGTGACGCGCACGACAAGAAGCTGAGCGAGAAGGAAAAGCTCTACTGCATCTATGTCGTCGTCGGACAGAAACGCTCGACCGTGGCGCAGCTGGTCAAGACGCTCGAAGACAAGGGCGCGCTTTCCTATTCGATCATCGTTGCCGCAACCGCGTCGGAGCCCGCGCCGCTGCAATTCCTGGCGCCGTTCTCTGGCTGCGCCATGGGCGAGTACTTCCGCGACAACGGCATGCACGCGCTCATCATCTACGACGATTTGTCGAAGCAGGCTGTCGCCTATCGTCAGATGTCGCTGTTGCTGCGCCGGCCGCCGGGCCGCGAAGCGTATCCAGGCGACGTGTTCTACCTGCATTCGCGCTTGCTGGAGCGCGCGGCGAAGCTGAATGAAGATAACGGCGCGGGTTCGCTGACGGCGCTGCCGATCATCGAAACGCAAGCCAACGACGTGTCGGCCTATATCCCGACAAACGTCATCTCGATCACTGACGGCCAGATCTTCCTTGAAACCGATCTCTTCTTCCAAGGCATTCGGCCGGCGCTAAATGTCGGCATCTCGGTGTCGCGCGTCGGCGGCAATGCGCAGATCAAGGCGATGAAGACCGTGGCCGGCCCGCTCAAGGGCGAGCTCGCGCAATATCGCGAGATGGCGGCGTTCGCGAAATTCGGCTCTGACCTCGACGCGGCGACGCAGCGCCTGCTCAATCGCGGCGCGCGCCTGACTGAGCTTTTGAAACAGCCGCAATTCTCGCCCGTGCCGGTCGAGGAGCAAGTGGTGCTGATTTACGCCGGCACTCGCGGCTATCTCGACAAAGTCGATGTCGCCGGCGTCGGCCGCTACGAAAAGGAATTGCTTGCGTGGATGCGGACGAAGAAAGCCGATTTGCTGGCCGCCATTCGCGAGAAGAAGGACATCGGCAAGGACGGCATCGAAGCCAAGATCAAAGAAGCGCTCGATGAATTTGGCGCCGCCTTCGCCCGATGATCGAACCTGCTGCACTCCTTGCCTGGTCGGCGCTTTCGGTTGGGCTTGCGCTCACGCCGGGCGCTGACACCGCTTTGGTGGCGACAAACGCCGCCCGCGGCGGCTTGGGTACAGGCTTGCGTACCGTCGCCGGCGTGGTCTCGGGTGGCGCGTTTTATGCGGCGTTGTTCGGCTTTGGCCTCATGCGCTTGATTGCGGCGACGCCGACTCTGTTCATGGTCGTCAAGATCGCGGGGGCGCTCTATCTGGCGTTCCTCGGCGTGCAGATGATCCGATCGGCGTTGAAGCCGAGCGTTTCCCAAGCTGCGGCAGTCACACCGGCAGGGGCGGCGCATCCCTGGCGGCAAGGCTTCCTCTGCAACGCGCTCAACCCGAAGGTTGCGATTTTCTTTCTCGCCGCCTTGCCGCAATTCGTCGAGGCCGGGTCCAGCGCGCCGCTTGTCGGGGCCATGCTGATCGCCATCGCTTATTCGATCGGCGCTGTTTGGCTTTCGGGTATTGCCGTCGCCGCGTCGCGCGTCGGCCAGATGTTTCGCGCCAGCGCGGTGGCGCGCTGGATAGAGGGCGCGGTCGGCGCTGCTTTTCTGGCGCTGGCTGGGCGCCTCGCAATTGAACGGGCTTGATCGATGCCGAGCTTAAAGGAATTTCGCAACCGCATCGCCAGCGTGAAATCCACGCAAAAGATCACCAAAGCGATGCAAATGGTGGCCGCGGCGAAGCTCAAGCGCGCGCAGGGCGCAGCGGAGGCGGCGCGGCCCTATGCAGCGCGCATGGCGCGGGTGATCGCCAATCTTTCAGCGGCTATCGGCGGCAGCGAGAGCGCGCCGCCGCTACTGCGCGGCACGGGAAAGGATCAAGTGCACCTGCTGGTCGTGGCCACGTCTGAGCGCGGTCTATGCGGCGGCTTCAATACGCAGATCGTGCGCTTGGCGCGTGAGCGAATTCTCGAGCTGCGCGCGGCAGGCAAAACCGTAAAGATCATGGCCGTTGGCAAGAAGGGGCGCGATCAATTGCGCCGCCTCTACGGCGATCTGATCGTAAAGTTCGTCGATCTGTCCGACCATCGCACCCTCGGCTCTGATGCAGCATCGATCGTCGGCGATGCGATCATGGAGCTTTACGCCGCCGGCGAGTTCGATGTCGCGACGTTGCTGTTCTCGCGCTTCCGTTCGGTGATCAGCCAGGAGCCGACCGCGGCGCAGCTGATCCCCGCGGTGGCGCCCGAAGGTGTTTCGCCGCCCGATCTGAAGGGCGCGGTCTACGAGTACGAGCCGAGCGAAGAGGAAATTCTCGAGGCGCTGCTGCCCCGCTATCTCAACGGGCAGATCTTGCAGGCGCTGCTAGAAAACCAAGCCGGCTTCTACGGCGCGCAGATGAGCGCCATGGACAACGCCACGCGCAACGCCGGCGATCTCATTCGCAAGCTGACGTTACGCTACAATCGCCAGCGCCAAGCCAACATCACCAAGGAGCTGATCGAAATCATTTCCGGCGCGGAGGCGCTGTGAGTGGTTGGCGCTTGGCCCCCTTCGCGCTCGCTGCGTTCATCGCCGCTTGCGGCGGCGGCGCAGTTGCCGATGGACGCATGCGCCCATGCGATGCCGTTCCCGCATCCGAGTTCGATCTCCGCCCCGCGGAGGCCGCTTTTGCGAACGGTCGGCTTGGCGGTGAGGTTTGGGCATTCAGCGAAGGCGGGCAGCGCGGCCGCCGATGCGCCGAAGGCGAGCCGCGCCTCTGCGTGCAGCGCAACGACCTATTCGTCCGCCTCGAAGGCGCCGCCGGCGCGCGTTACTTTCGCGTCGCCGCTGGCGAAACTTTCGCCATACGCGTCCGGGACGGCGCGCCGGTTTGCGAGATCGTCGAAACGGATTGAGACAATGGGATACGCACATGGCTGATCCGCTTTACAAAACCAAAGCCGTTTCCAAGGGCGGCCGCGCCGGCGGCAAGGTTGCGCTCGTCGACGGGGCTATCTGGTTTCACAACGAACATTCGAAACCGCTCGGCGGCTCGGGCGAAGGCGTCAATCCCGAGCAATTGTTCGCGATGGGCTGGGCCACGTGCTTCAATGGCGCGGTGCTGTTCATCGCCGGCCAAAAGAAGGTCGATGCGGCGAAGGCCGTGGTGACCTGCGAAGTCGGCATCGGTCGCGAAGAGGGCGGGCTCGGCCTATCCGCAAAGCTCACGCTCGCCGTACCGGGGATGGAGCGTGGGCAAGTGCAGGAATTGCTCGAAGCGGCGCATCAGATGTGCCCGTATTCGAAGGCCACGCGTAACAACATTCCGGTCGAACTGGCGGTGGAAGAATGAAACTGAAGCGCGCCACTCTCATCGCTCTTGTGGTCTCGCCGATCGTAGGCGGCGCTGCCGGCGTCATGATCGGCCGCGCCAATAGCGCCAGCGCCGATGACGCCGCCGGCTGCGCCGAGCCGACCATGTATATCGATTTAGCCGAGAACGTTTCGATGTTGAGCGGTGGGCCGGACTCGGTTGCCGCTTGCGATGGCCCGACCTGCCACGTGGCTGGCGCAGAGCAAGTCGAAATCAACGCGGACGGCCGCGTCCAATGCGTGAATGTGACTGAGGGACAGACGCTGACGCTGACGCGGCGCAGCGAGGGCCTGTCCCTCTCTTTGAATGAGCTTGGAAAGTAGGTTGCGAGAGATGACGAAACCAATGAAAGGCCGCGTGGCGCAGGTGATCGGCGCCGTTGTCGACGTCGAATTCGACGGCCATCTGCCGGATATTTACAACGCGCTTGAGACCACCAATGCCGGCCGCCGCCTCGTGCTCGAAGTGGCCACCCATCTGGGCGAGAACACCGTGCGCACCATCGCCATGGACGCGACGGACGGCCTGGTGCGCGGTCAGGAAGTCAAGGATACCGGCGCGCCGATCGAAGTGCCCGTGGGCGAAGAGACGCTCGGCCGCATCCTCAACGTGATCGGCGAACCCGTCGATGAAGCGGGTCCTGTTCCGGCCACCGCCAAACGCGCGATCCACCAGCCCGCGCCGGCCTTCGTCGATCAGAAGCCGGTTCCGGAAATTCTCGTCACCGGCATCAAGGTCGTCGATCTGCTCTGCCCGTATTCGAAGGGCGGCAAGATCGGCCTGTTCGGCGGCGCGGGCGTCGGCAAGACGGTGCTGATCCAAGAGCTCATCAACAACATCGCCAAAGCCTATGGCGGCTATTCGGTGTTCGCCGGTGTTGGCGAGCGCACGCGCGAAGGCAACGATCTCTATCATGAGATGATCGAGTCCGGCGTGAACAAGGAAGGCGGCGGCCAGGGCTCGCGCTGCGCACTGGTTTTCGGCCAGATGAACGAGCCGCCGGGCGCGCGCGCGCGCGTCGCCCTCTCCGGTCTCACCATCGCCGAGCATTTCCGCGATCAGGGCAAGGACATCCTGTTCTTCGTCGATAATGTGTTCCGCTTCACGCAAGCGGGCTCGGAAGTGTCGGCGCTCTTGGGCCGTATTCCTTCAGCCGTCGGCTATCAGCCGACATTGGCGACCGAAATGGGCGCCATGCAGGAGCGCATCACCTCGACCACCAAGGGCTCGATCACGTCGGTGCAGGCGATCTACGTGCCGGCCGACGATTTGACGGACCCCGCACCGGCCACGTCGTTTGCCCACTTGGACGCCACCACGGTTCTTTCGCGCGATATCGCGGCCAAGGGCATTTACCCGGCCGTCGATCCGCTCGATTCCACGTCGCGGATTCTCGATCCTAACGTCGTCGGCGAAGAGCACTATCAAGTCGCGCGGCAAGTGCAGGAGACGCTGCAACGCTACAAGGCGCTGCAAGACATCATCGCCATCCTAGGCATGGATGAACTGTCCGAAGACGACAAACTCGTCGTCGCGCGCGCTCGCAAGATCGAGCGCTTCCTGTCGCAACCCTTCCACGTCGCCGAGGCCTTTACCGGCTCGCCCGGCAAGCTGGTTGATCTCAAGGACACCATTCGCGGCTTCAAGGGCTTGGTGAACGGCGAGTACGATCACCTGCCGGAGCCGGCCTTCTACATGGTCGGATCGATTGAAGAAGCGATCGCCAAGGCGCAGAAACTGGCGGCGGAAGCCGCCTAAGCGCAGCCGAGGGAAACCATATGGCCATCACGCCCGCGGAACTAGCGACGCGCCTCGTTGTCGAGGCCTCGCTGCCAATGATCCAGGACAAAGTCCAGGGCAGTCCGCTGCCGGTGCAAGGTCGCGTTCTGACCGCGGAAGATCGCGTCCGCCGCGGCATGGCCGATGCGCTCGCCATCAATACCGGGCCGCAGAGCACGACCATTTCCTACGACGCCGGCGGTGAGGAAGTGCTTTTCGATCTGCATTCCTCGCAGGCCTCAGTGCTCTTTTTCCGCGGCGATAGCGATCGGGCCATTACTTTGCTGGACCAGGCGCTGAAGCGTGCGTACCCGCAGGCGGTGCAGGAGCAGGATATCGCCCATCCCGACGCCAATGGCATGCGCGTGCGTCTCTATCGTATCCAGCTCGATCCGGCGCTGATCGCTACGATTGAAGCGAGCTATCCGGCCCCCGGCGGCGGCGCCAAGCAATTCATCGCGCGCGTCCGTTCGCAAATAAAGAAGGACGTCCACGATCGCGTGCTCGCGGACTTCCTCGCCACTCAGAAGAAACATTGATTCATGGCCGACAAGCTCAACTTCGCCCTCGTCTCGCCGGAGCGTGAGTTGTTTCACGGCGAGGTGGATCACGTCGTCGTGCCTGGTTCGGAAGGCGAGTTCGGGGTTTCGCCTAACCACGCGCCGGTCATGGCGGTGATCAAGCCGGGCGCCCTCAAGATCATCGACGAAGGCTCTGAGCGCCGCATTTTCGTCAATGGCGGCTTCGCAGACGTGACCCCGGAAGGTCTCACTGTGTTGGCGGAAGAAGCGATCGATCTCAGCGAGATCGACGTGGCCCAACTTGAGCAGCAGCTGAAGAACGCGCAGGACGATTTGCGTGACGCGAGCAGCGAAGCCAAGCGCGAGCTTGCGCAGCGTGTGGTCGAGCGGCTCGAGACCATGCGCGCTGCGATGGCGCGCTGATCGCCGTCGCGGCATAAGGGGCTATGCCGCATCCTCACCTTTGGCCGGCGATCATTGGCGCTGGCGTCGGGCTTGCGCTCATCATCTGGGCGAGCCTCTGGGTTGCGCGCCGCTGGCGCACGCTCTCTCCGCGTATGCGCTGGGCGCTGGTTGTCGCCCTTGGTCTGTTTGAGCTCCTGTATTGGGCCAGCGTGTACGCCTGGCTGATTGAGCCGCGAACGCTGACGGTGCGGCGCGTCGAGATCGTCAGCACGCAATGGCGCGGCGAGCCGTTGAGCATCGGCTTGATCGGCGACACACACGTGCCCGGTCCCCACATGAGCGCAGCACGCATGGAGCGCATCGTCGCGCGGATGAATGCATTGCGTCCGGATTTGGTCGTTTTGCTGGGAGACTATGCCGGCGGCCATGCGGCGGAGGCTGAGCGCGCCCCGCTGGAGCAATCCGAAGTGCTTGGCGGCGTCGCAACGTTCGCCATGCTCGACGCGCCTCTCGGCGTCGTTGCCGCGATCGGCAATCACGATTCCTGGTATGGCCGCGCACGCATCGCACAGGCTTTGGAAGAGGCGGGCGTGGCCGCCCTATGGAACCGCCATGTGCTTGTCGGCCGCGAAGGCGGCGACATCGTCATTGCCGGCATCGCCGATGCCTGGACGGGCGAGCCTGATTTCACTGCTGCGCTGGACGGCGCGCCTTCCGGCGCCGACACCATCGTGATCTCGCACTCGCCTGATCCCTTTGCCGAAATGCCGGCGGCGCCCGCCTTGATGCTCGCCGCGCACTCGCATTGCGGCCAAGTGACCATCCCGCTGATCGGCCGGCCCATTCTGCCGCTCGAACACAGGCGCTACGCCTGTCATCGCGTCGAAGAGAATGGCCGCGTCATGTATGTGACCGGCGGCGTCGGCACCAGCATTCTACCAGTGCGTTTCCTGAACCCGCCTGAGATCGTGCTGTTGACGATACGCGCCGCCGATTAGGCTTCCGCGCCTTCACCCCAATTGAACAGCGAAAGCTGCTTCTTCCTGCGCACAGGCTTGGGCGCAATCTCGCGCGCGCGCATCCAAGATAGAACCAGATCCGCCACGTCCGCCGCTTCCGGTTCGCCGACAAGCCAATGGCTCATCTCGGGAAACTCGTGGAAATGCGCTTGGCCGTGAGGAAAGCGCGAGACGACACGGCGCACCGTGCTCGCCGGATTCACGCGGTCTTTACCGCCGGCGACGCCGAGCACCGGCGCGCTGATGCGATAGACGGGCGCCTGGCTCGCCATCGAATGGTCGCTCCACCATTGCATCGCCTCGCGCACGGCGCGGCCGCTTTCCGGCACGAAGCGCGCGAAGGTTCGGCGCGCGTCTTCGCGATCGAGCCGGTCGAGCGTGTTAGAGCGCGCGACGCGATAATCCGGCGGAATCGGTCTGCGCCAATAGTCACCGAGCAGCGACAAGCCAAAATGGTTGCCGTGCTCCTCCAGCGTCGTCGGCATCACGCCCCAAGGCGCTGAGGGCGCCAACATTGCGACGCCAGCTACGGGAATCTGCATTGCCGCCAATTGCACGACGAGGCCGCCCAGCGAGTGGCCAATGAGCAGCGGCGGCGCGCGCAGCGTGCTCGCGTACATGACGATTGCCTGCGCGTAGTCTTTCAGGCCGGTCTCGGCGAGTTGCTCGAGATCGGCGCCGCGTTCGTGATGCGGAAGGTTAGGCGCGTGCGTTTCGAAGCCTTCGCGTTCGAAGGGCTCGCGGAAGCCGTCGAAGGCCCATCCCCCGCAAAAGGCGCCGTGAACGAACACGATCGGCGTTACATTGGCTGCGCGTTTCATGCGAGGCGCACGACGGCGGCGCCCATCAGGCTGACGATCATTTTGAAGCCCCCACACTGTATTTCTTAAAGCGCTGAACGACGTCGAGGTACGTAGCGCGCTTGAAAGGTATCACAAGGTCGGGCGCTGTTTCCAGCGGCGCCCATCTCCAATCGCTGAATTCGGGCGAGTGTGTGTCGAGCTTGATGTCTGCGTCACGGCCGATGAATCTGAAGGCAAACCACTTCTGTTTTTGCCCAAGAAATCGGCCCCTGGCCTTCATTCTTGCGCGCAATTCATCCGGGAAATCGTAGTAGAGCCAATCTGGCGTTTCTTCGAGCAGTTCCACGTGCTCTGCGCGAACGCCTATCTCCTCTTCCATTTCGCGTAGCGCCGCCGTCAACGGCGTTTCCCCATCGTCAATCCCGCCTTGCGGCATTTGCCATTGATACGGGCCGCGCGCGGCGAACCGCTTGCCAAGGAAGACGAGGCCGTCACGCTGGAAGAGCGCAAGGCCGACATTAGGACGATAGAGGCTCGGGTCGTGCGCCGGTGTCATCGCCGCGCAGCGCGTGCGTTTAGCACGGCCGAGGCAGGCGCCAATTGATATCCGCGCGTGGTGACGTCGCGCGCCCAGCGGCTGACCTGCTCCATTGTCACGGGATAAGCAAAGCCGGCGCCGATGGCGTTTTGGTTTTGCAGCGCCAGTGCTTCCAGGTTGAGCAATTGCTCGTCGATCGCTTCCGCTTCGCGGCGTGCGTCGATGATGCGATCTGCCGTCGTGTTCGCCAGGCCGGCGCGCGTCGCTTCCATGCTCAGCGCCGTGCGCTGGCCGATGCCGCTGGCGAGGAAGACCAGCCCGCGCCGGCGCAAATTTTGAACCACCGGCTGTGCGGCTTGCGACGACGTTGCGAAGCGCGCGCCCTGATAATTGGTGACGCCAAAATAGCCGGCGCCGCGAGAAAGCAGATATTCGAGCCGCTGCGTGTTCTGCGCCGCTGAGGCGGTTGAGAGCAGGGTCTGTGGGCCGGTGTCGTCGGCGTCGGGATCGAACGGCTCCATGGGCAGTTCGAGCATGACCTCGTGGCCGCGCGCGCGGGCGCGGTCGATCCAGCTTTGCAGATTGCTGGCGTAGGGCACGAAAGAGAGCGTTACTTCCGGCGGCAATTCATCAATCGCTTGGGTCGTGGCGCGCGCGTTGAAGCCAAGCCCGCCGATCACCACGGCGATAGCCGGGCGTCCCTGCTGTAGCGTGGCCGGGCGGGCATAGGCCGCCGCTGGCGTGCGGCCGTCGGCGGCGACGATCGGCAGCGGCCCGCTGGGCCCCTGATCGACCAGGCCGGCGATTGGAGCGCGCGGCAGAGGCCGCGCCGCGCCCGGCGCGCCCGGCGTACCCGGGGCGCTATCGACCACCGCGACCCGCAGCTCGCCCTCTGCACCCTGATAGGCGGGCAATTCATCGAGGCCGAATGGTTGCAGTTCCGAACCTTCCGCCGCCGCTTCCGCGAACGGGACGCGCTGTGCATCGGCATAGGCGGCCGCCGGGTTGAGTTCGATCACGCGCCGCGGGCCGGCCGCGGCCGGGTCGCCAAACGCCTGAACCCCCGCCACCGCCGCCACGCCAAGCGCCACGAACGCGCCGACGGCTGCAAATTTATGATTGATCGGCGGCAGTTTTCGCTGTGGAGGCCGAAGCGGCATCGCGGACCTTCACAAAAACCCTGCGTGCAATTGTATGCGACGCGCGAAACGAATCAGGATGCCGAAAACATCGCTGAATTCGCCGCGCGCGTCACTACTATATGCAGTGGGTTAAGCTTTGTTGACGAAGGCTTAACGACCAGCGCTAGCGCCCGCAACAGTCACGCCTTCGCGCGCGCGCAGCCGCTCCGCAACCAGGCCCTGCCGCAAAAATTCCATCGCGCGTGAGAGCTGATAATCCTCTTCCTCGTCCCAGCCTTCCGGCGGCATGTCTTCCGGCATATGTGCGCCACGGCGTTCGGCGCCGCTGTCATTGTTGAGCGCATTTGGCAGGTCGGCCTCCGAAAGACCAGTGCGGCTGAGGCGCTCGGGATCGATGCGCCGCGCGGCGACTTCCATGTCCGGGGTGATGCCTGCGCCTTGGATCGAGCGGCCGGCGGGGGTGTAATAGCGCGCCGTCGTGAGGCGCAAGGCGCCGTCGCGGCCGCCCTGCAGTGGGATCACGGTTTGCACCGAGCCCTTGCCGAAGGAATCCATGCCGACGATGAGGGCGCGGTTCCGGTCCTGCAGCGCGCCGGCGACAATTTCGGCGGCCGAGGCTGAAGCGCCATTGATCAGCACCACAACGGGAACGCCGGCCAAATCGTCGCCGCGGCGCGCGTTGTAGCGCTGTACGTCATTGGCTTGACGGCCGCGCGTGGACACGACTTCGCCGCCGTCCAGGAAAGCGTCGGACACCTCAATGGCTTGATCCAGAAGGCCGCCAGGATTGTTGCGCAGATCGAGCACGACGCCGCGCAGGCGCCCGCCCGTATCGCGGCGCACGGTGCGGATCGCTTCCTCGAGCATTTGCGAGGTGCGTTCGTTGAACGTGGAAACTCGAATGATGCCGACATCGCCGCCTTCGACGCGCGCCGTGACCGAACGGACGTTGATGATCTCGCGGGTGAGGCTCACGTCGAACGGCTCGGCGCCTTCACGCGCCACTGTCACGTTGATGGCGGTGCCCACGTCGCCACGCATGCGGCTGACGGCGTCATTCAGCGTGAGGCCGACAATGCTCTCGCCATCGATGGCGGTGAGGAAGTCGCCGGCCTGAATGCCGGCGCGCGCCGCCGGCGTGCCGTCGATCGGGGAGACCACCTGCACGATGCCGTCCTGCATCGTCACTTCGATGCCAAGCCCGCCATACTCGCCGCGCGTTTGGGTTTGCATGTCGCGGTAGTCGGCGGCGTTGAGGTACGATGAATGGGGATCGAGCGAGGCGAGCATGCCTTGGATGGCCGCTTCCATCGCCTCCGCTTCGTCGATGTCGGTGACGTAGTCGTTCTCAACGCGCGCCAGCACGTCGGCGAACAATTCCAATTGACGGTAAACGTCTCCGCGGTCGCGATCGTCCGGCGCCGACCATGCCAGCGCGCCAAGACAAGCAGCCAAGCCTGCAATCGGCGCCGCGACCCAAGTGAGACGCATTTCCCGCACTCCCCGCGCCCGCGGCGCTCTAGATTTTCTGCCGGCCAAACTGGGCCGATTCGTTCTTATCCTGACCGCCCGCCCTGTTGTTCCGCCGTCAGACCTCGCGCGCTCAGCCAGCGGGTAGGGTTGATCGGACGGCCATCCCGACGGACTTCAACATACAATTCCGGCGCCGTCGTGTCCGAAGCTGCCATTTCACCAATGATCTGGCCCGCCCGCACCGTTTCACCCGCCCGGGCGCGCATGGCGTCGAGGCCAGTGAAGACAAGAGCGTAACCACCGTCCACGTTCAGGATCAAGACTTGGCCGTAGCTTCGGAACAGTCCGGCATAAGCGACTTCGCCTGCCGCGGGAGCGATGACGTCCGCGCCCGCCCCAGTGCGCAGGCCGATGCCCTGGGCAGCGGGACCGCCGGCGACCGCAGAGCCGAAAGCGCGCGTGATCCGACCCTGGGCCGGGGCTAGCCACGCGGCCGGAATGATATCGGGGCCGCTATTGCCGGCATTGTTGCGGGGCGCACGCGCGACGCGCTGCGCAAGCTCGCGCAGGGAACGCGCTTCGCGGGCGAATTGGCGCGCGCGCCGTTCGGCGGCGCCGGCGTCGGCGACGAGGGTTCGCTGCGTCTCACGGCGGCGCTCCAACAGGGTGACGATTTCGGCGCGCTCGGCGTCGATCGCCGCCTGCGCATCGACGAGCAGGCGGCGCTCTTCGCCGATGGCGTCCTCGAGGCGCCGTCCGTCGGCAAGGGCCGCGTCCGTGCGGCGCAGCCGTTGGTGCAGGCTCGGGGCCGCTGACCGCGCCAGGATGCCGGCGCGGACCGAGCGTGGCTCGGCCCGGCGTTCCGAAAGAGCGGCGGCAATCAGCGCCGCCTCGAAGGCGTCGCGCTCGCGCCTTTGCCGGGCGGCGTGTGCCGCCAGGGCGATCTGCAACGCCCAAGCGCGAGCGTTTGCGTCCGCCGCGGCCGCCTGGGTTTCGGTGCGGCGTGTTCCGGAGGCCGTGAGACGGGTGTCCAGTTCTGAAACGTCACGTTGGGCTGCGGCCGCCTCGCGGCGCAAGCGTTCGGCCCGCGCGTTGGCGGCGCTGCGGTCGCGCTCCACTTGAGCGAGCGAGCGATTGCTCTGCTGAGCCTGGGCCGTCCCTAGGAACAATGCGAGCGCCCCCGCCGCGCACGCAGCCAGGGCGCTGGCGCGTGCTGCGCCATAGGCCATGTAAACCACCATACCGCCGGGATCTTGTTCTCAGTCCCGGTGATAGGGATTACCGCTCAAAATGGTCACAGCCCGGTAAACCTGCTCGCAAATCATCACCCGGACCAGGCGATGCGGCCAAGTTTGTCGCCCAAAAGCCAGCTTTTCGTCAGCTTGATCCTTAAGGCTTTGTGAAGCGCCGTCGGCGCCGCCGATCCAGAACACGCAATGGGAAAGGCCGTCGTCGCGCCAACGTGCGAGCTTCTCGGCCAATTGCCGCGAACTCCATTCGGCGCCGCGTTCGTCCAAGAGAATCTTGCGCGCTGTGTCCGGCGTGGCGCGAAACAGCGCCGCCGCCTCCGCGCGCGCGTCGCCCGCGGGCTTGCCTTCGGCTTCAATCAACTCAACGCTTTTGAAGCCCAGCCCGCGCCCAGCATTTGCTGCGCGCGTTAGATAATCCGCAGCGAGCACCGCTTCGGGATGATCCCGCAACCGGCCGATCGCTGCGATGATGATGCGCAAGCTTAGCTCGGCAGCGCCGGACTTGGTCCCGGCGAGCCGGCCCAAATTTTCTCGATATTGTAGAAGGAGCGCACTTCAGGCCGGAACAGGTGCAGCACGACGTCGCCGGCATCCACCAGCACCCAGTCGCAATGCGGCAGCCCCTCGACGCGCACTTCCTTGGCGCCGGCGTCTTTGAGCTTGCGCATGATGTGATCGGCGAGCGCGCCGACATGGCGCGCAGAGCGGCCTGACGCGACGATGAGCATATCCGCGAAGGATGATTTGCCGCGAATATCGAGGGCGAGGATGTCCTCTGCCTTATCGTCCTCCAGTGACGCGAGGATCACGCGGGACGCTGTTTCGGCATCGATGTCGGATTTCACCCGCGTTTCGCGGGCGCTTTTCTCGGCTGTGTTCGCGGCCGGCGCGCGTTTCATCTCGGGTGACAGGTCCAGGCTTCCTTCTGCGGCCCCTCAACCCGGGAAGGCTATCATTTCCGCTTTGCCTTCGCCAGCGCGGCGCGCCTTTTCGTCCGGATCGCTGTGGAAGAGTGAAAATGGTGTGGGGCGTTGAGAAAAGTCCAATGCTTCGGCGCGTTTAGGCGGTGCGCGGGGTTCGTTCCCGGACGCGAGACGACGACCACGGGAACAGCCGCGGCCACATCGCGCCAGCGCCGCCAGCGGCGGAAATTCGCCAGATTGTCCTCGCCCATGATCAAGGTGAACGCGACCCCGGGATAGTGTCGCCGGAGCGCGGCGAGGGTCTGATACGTATAGGCGCAGCCCAGCCGGCGCTCGAGATCCGTAACCACCATGGCGGGGCCGTGCGCGGCGCCTTGCGCGGAACGCATGCGCGCGTCGAACGGGCTCGACTTCGGCTTTAGCGGATTTTGCGGCGAAACCAGCCACCACACGCGATCGAGCGCTAGGCGCTTTAGCGCCGTCTCGGCGACATGCGTGTGTCCCTCATGGGCTGGATCGAACGATCCGCCGAACAGGCCAATCTTCATGCCAGGATAGGCGAGGGGCAGATCGTGCTTCAACGCGCCCAATGTAAGCGCCGGCGCATGCGCGCGATAGGCGCCGCCTTGCGTTCGCCATTCTGGGGCATTAGCTCGCCATCATGCTCGCGGATTTGTTGCGCCGATTGCAGGGAAAGCCCGAAGAGGGCGGCGTGTTGCCTGACGATGATCAGCGCATCGCGGTGGCGGCGTTGCTGGTAGTGGCTGCGCATGCTGATCACGATTATGCCGACGCCGAGCGCGCGCAGATTGATCGCGTCTTGGCCGAGCGATACGCGCTTTCGGCGGGCGCCGCGGCTGCGCTGCGGGCACAGGGCGAGTCGGCGGAGGCTGCGGCCAGCGACCTTTATCGTTTCACCTCTCTGATCAAGGCGGGCATTCCGCACGAAGAGCGCGCAGCGGTTTTGGAGGCGCTCTGGCGCGTCGTCCTGGCGGATGCTCATCGTGAAATGCATGAAGACGCGCTGATGCGGCGCATCACCGATCTGCTCGGTCTAGATTCGCGCGACAGCGTAGAGGCGCGACGGCGCGCGCAAGCCGCGCTGAACTAGGGCGCCCAGCCGGATTCGTCTTCAGCCACGCTGGGTTCGCGCGCCGCATGGCGCTGGGCCCGCAACAGCGCCACAATCTCGTTGACCAGTTCGCGCACGCCGGCGCCGGATACGCCTGAAACCAAGCGCACCCTTTTCCCCAACGCCTTGGCCAGCGCATCGCGCTTCGCCTCGGCGTCATCTTTGGTCAGCGCATCGACTTTGTTCAGCGCAATCAATTCGGGCTTCTGCGCCAGGCCTTCGCCATAGGCTTCGAGTTCGCCGCGCACGGTGGCGTACGCTTCGGCCGGGTCGTCTTGCGTCGCATCGATCAAGTGCACGAGCGCGACACAGCGTTCAACGTGGCCGAGAAAGCGTGTGCCCAGTCCTGCGCCCTCGGCGGCGCCTTCGATCAATCCCGGAATGTCGGCCATGACGAAGCGCTCGCCTTCGCCCACGGTTACGACGCCGAGATGCGGGTGCAGCGTGGTGAAGGGATAGTCCGCCACCTTCGGCGTCGCCGCGCTCACCGCGCGCAGGAACGTAGATTTGCCAGCGTTGGGCAAGCCGATGAGCCCGGCGTCGGCGATCAGCTTGAGCCGCAGCCACACCACGCGCTCTTCGCCCTCCAGGCCCGGGTTTGCATGGCGCGGGGCCTGGTTCACTGAGGATTTGAAGTGCGTGTTGCCGAATCCGCCATTGCCGCCGCGTGCGAGCAGCACGCGCTGGCCCGCCTTGGTGAGATCGGCCAGCACCGTCTCCTTGTCTTCGTCGAGAATTTGCGTCCCTACCGGCACTTTCAGCATCAGGGTTTTGCCGTCGCCGCCGTGGCGATTTTCACCCATGCCATGCATACCGGTGCCGGCCTTGAAATGCTGTTGGTAGCGAAAGTCGATCAGCGTGTTCAGGCCCTCGGCCGCCTCAAGCCAGACATCACCGCCGCGGCCGCCATCGCCGCCGTCGGGGCCCCCGAACGGAATGAACTTCTCGCGCCGGAACGAGACAGCGCCCGCGCCGCCATTGCCGGCGCGGACGTAGATTTTGCATTGGTCGAGAAATTTCATGGCGAGGCTCCTCTATAGAGCCCCTGGGCATGCCTTGTCAGCAGCGCCGCGTTTCGTGATCGCCGTTTGTCGCATACCCGCCGCCTCGCCTTCGCGTCGCGCTAGGATAGCGGCCAAGGGAGGTCGCCCATGCTTCGCTTGCTTGTCGCGCTCGCGCTTGCTGGATGTGCGCCGGCTCAAACCCCGGGTCCGCCGGCCGTTCAAGTCCAATCGGTATCGGTGGCCCCCGCCGTCACGCTGCACGTTGAGACATTTGGCGATGGGCCAAATGTCGTGCTGATCCCAGGGGCGCTGTTCCTATCCGAGCAATTGCGTGGCGGCCTCGCTTCGGAGGACCGGACGCTGGTGTTTTACGACATGCGCAATCGCGGCGCGTCATCCCGCGTGGAGGACGAAGCCACAATCAATATTCTAGCTGATGTCGCCGATCTCGAAGCTGTGCGCGCGCACATCGGCGCAGAGCAAATTGCGCTCGTCGGCTATTCCTACCTCGGGCTGATGACGGCGCTCTACGCCGCCGAGCATGCGGGGCGGGTGAGCCGTCTCGTTCAGATTGGCCCGGTGCCGCGCCAGTGGGACACGCCTTACCCGCGCGAATTCGTTGCGACGGAGGAGAGCCTGTCGGCTGAAGGACGCGCCGCCGCCGCGGCTTGGGACGTTGCGGCCGCGGAAGCAAATGCGGAGAGCGATCAATTGGCGTTGTGCGCGCTGCAGACCGAAGCCATGTCGTTCTATCTGGTCGGCGATCCCGCCAACGCGTCGCGCGTCGCCAACGTCTGTCGCTACGAGAATGAGCGGCCCGCCGCTCTCGGCCGTCATTTTGCGGCGCATTTCGCCGACATTCAGACGCGTGCTTTTCCCGCTGAACCCTTCAGAGCGCTTACCATCCCCACGCTGATCGTTCACGGTACGCTGGATCGTAACGCGCCCTACGGGGCCGGTCGCGAATGGGCGCAGACAATTCCAGACGCACGTCTCGTGACCGTTGAGGGCGGCGCGCACAATGTGTGGCTCGACGATCCGCACGTGATCGACGACATCTCAGCTTTTCTTGATGGCGCTTGGCCCGAGCGGGCGGAGCACATCGCAGCGTCCTAATCGGTCTCGTGGCGCCAGCGCAGTGAGACGCGCTGGTCGCCATTGCCGAGAAAGCTGGTGATCAAAACGAGACGCGGCCGCAGCGTCCATTCCACGCGCGTTGCGGCCTGTCCCAGACCGGTGCGTGCAACCTCGACATAGACGTCACGTGTCAGATAGACGCCGCCCGCCACCAACAGGCCGCCATCTTCATCCTGGCGTACATTGAAGCGATCCAGTCCCGCCGCAGCGCGCGCTGCATCGACCAGATCGAATGAGGATTGGCCCGACAGCGTCGCAAGGGCTGTCGCGATCTGCGCGGCTTCCAGCGGAGAGAGGTCCTCCACCGAGCGGCCAAAAAGCACTTGCGGAAGGATCTCGTCCTCTGGCAGCGCCGGCGTGCTGGTGAGTGCGATTTCCGGATCGGACGCCGTTCCCGAGATGGTGATATTTGCCGTGAGATCGGGCGTATCGCGTCTGGCCAGAATGTCGAGCCGCGCAAACCGCGGATCGCCATTGAAGACGATTCTGCCGCGCTCGATCTCAAATGGCTGGCCTGAAAGGGCCAGCGTGCCGCGCACAGTCTCTGCTTCGCCGATGACGCGGGGCGCAGCGGCGGTCCCGGCCAAGCGCAGGTTCAGCGACCATTCGGCCTCCACGCCGCGGCCACGCGTGAAGACGCGGCCTGGGGCGGTGACGCGAACGTTCAGTCGTGTCGCGCGCGCACGGTCCGAGGGCTGCTGCTGCGCTTCCATCTCCTCCAGCCAACCCTCATCTCCCGGCCGGTTGATCTCCACAACGTCGAGGGTCGGAATGCCTGCTTCGGGGTTTTGCGCAATGCTGACGTCCGCCTCGGCGATCCGAAGCTCGCCCTCGACATCCGATTGCAGCCCTTGCCACGAGAGCGTCAGCGCGCCGCTTGCGCGCGCGCGTGCGTCCGGGCGATTGGCCACCCACATGTCGGCCACCTCGATGGCGATGCGGCCTTCGTTTGGATTGGCGCTGCCGCCTGAGGCGGTAAGTCTGCCGCCGCGCGGGGAGGTGGCGGTAAAGCGCTCGATATTCACGCCGCGATCGCCGATCGACACCAACGCGTCGAGGTCGGTCAGAACGATGCCGGTGAGTTTGTCCTCGAAGCGGCCATCGGCAATCTCAATCTCGCCGTCGCCGGCGAGATAACCGGCGCCGAATTCGATCTCGCCTTCGCCTTCCAGCTGCCCCGAGAGCGTCTGATCCGGAAGGCGTGCGGCGGACCAAAGTGTTTCCGCCGGGCCGCGTACTGACCACGAGCCGCGTCCGCGACGGTCGCGCACGAGCGCCACGCGTATGGGCGCGGCGCTGGTTTCAACCGGCGCATCAGCCTCGAAGCGCGCAACCAGACCGCCGCTTGACGTTGCATCCATGGTCGCGCGCAAGCGATTGGGCTCAAGCGTGCCCACAACACGCAGATTGAGCGTGCCGCGTTGCCGGCCCGCGAAGCGCGCATCGGTAAACGTGAGGTCGCCATCGCCTGCAAGGCCGCCGCGCGCGTTGGCGAGGCTGACGTTTCCGTCGATGCGACCGGTTGCGGTCTCACCCCAGATCGCCGCCAACGGCGCCAACGGCGCGTCCTCAATCGTGGCGCGTCCTGAGAGCGCGCGCCCGCGATCTTGCCATTGGCCAGAAACAGCGCCATCGCCCACGCGCATGTCCAGTGCCGCATCGATCGCGCCTTCGCTCGCTTCCACCAACAGCGGCGTCCGGGTCGCGATAGCGGCGCCAGCCAGCGCGCCTTCTCCGGTAAATCGCGCGCGGGTCGCTCCACCCTCAATGCTGATTTGGCCTTGCCCTGAAAAGCTTAGCGGGGCACGGCGCAATGCGCCGCGCATATCGAAGCGCGCCTCGATGGCGCTGAGAGGGCCTTGCGCGGTAATCGTCGCCGCGCGTACACGCAGGTCGCCGGTGCGCGCATCGGCTATCTGGGCGTCGAGCTGGAGGCGCTCAGGCGTGAGCGCGAGATCGCCATCGATGCGTCCCGCCAAACCCGGCGCCAATCCATCGATCGAGCCATTGAGAGTTAGCTGCGCGGATGCGCCTCGCGGCATGATCGAGGCGCTGCCGGTCGCCTGCAAATCCCCCGCACGCGCACTTAAGTCCGTAAGCGCTAGCCCGCCGTTGGCGATGGCGACGTGTGACTCCGCGCTCAGGGCCTGGTTGTTGATCGCGCCTTCGGCGTGGGCGCGCCCGGTATAACCGTTTCCCCGCGGCGCAAGCGTGAAGATGAGCTGGGGATTGTCAATCACGACGCCGGCGCTGGCGAAACTAGTGAGTTGCGCCGTTGCGGTCAGGGTAGGGCGCGCAATGGCGCCCGTAAGCCGGCCAGTGGCGTCAATTACGCCGCCAATCTCCGCCCCTCCGACAGAGAGGGGCCCGCGCGCACTGGCTTCGAGCGAAAGATCGGAGTGGCCCTCGACGATGCGTCCTGTTGCGCCCGCTCGCACTTGCGGTCCGTCAACGCGGAGATGCGAAACCGTGATGCCTCCATCTTCGTAGCGGAACAGGCCGTCGAGATTCGGGCTGGAGCCAAGCAATTGCGGTGCGATTTCCGGCGCGCCGCTGATGCGCTCGCCTGCGCCGTCAACTGTTACAGTCCAGATGCGCGCCTCGTCGGCGCGCGTGCTCGCCAAGGCGCGCCAGCGTCCGGCCGCCGCGCCGCGCAAATCCTCCGCCAGCGCTTCGAGCTTACGCACACGCCACTCGCCGGCGAACTCGCCATCGCCGCCATTGACCCAACCCTGTGCCTGGAGCGCCAAGGCGTCGCCCTCGAGCGTTGTCCGGTTGAGTTGGTATCGCCGGCGCTCGCGCTCATAGACCATGTCCGTCCGCAGCCGGGCGTTAGCGAAAAGCGGATCGGCGCTTTGCGGTGCGGCGAGGTCGGCCTCGAGCGCAAAGCGCTCTGCGTTGAGTGTCGCTTGGACGGGCCCGCTCATGCGCACGCTGCGCCCGAGCACCTGCATGTCTTGTGCGTCAAGCGCGCCACGGACGCCGGTTACGCCATTGGTCTGGCGAAGCTCCCCTTCGAAACGCGCGGCGCCGAGTTCGAACGGAGACTCCCGCGCGATATCAGAGAGCCGATTGGCGGTTGCGACGACCTGCGCCGGGCCGTCGAGTTCGTAATTTTCGTCGACGGCGCCATCGAGCGTCACCGCCAAGAATGGCGTTGTGGCGCGTGCGCTGAACGCACCGGCGCGCAAGCCGGAGGCATTCAGGGTCGCCCGCGGGCCGATGCGAGCCGCTATGGATTGCAGTCCCGGCAGCAGATCGAGGCGGGCCGCGCCTTCCGTGCTCCAACGCGTCGGCGTCCATTGCGTGACGCCAGAGAGCAGTGGCTGGTCGCCAATAGCGCCGCTGAACGCGGCGTCGCCGGTTTGCAGATCGCCGTCGCCTGCCGCTTCGATGCGAACGTTTTGCTCAGGCACACCCAGGATTCGGGAAAGCACGCCGCCCGGTGCGCCAGCGATGTCGACACGCAAGACGTAGGCATCGTCGGATCGGTAGGTCACCAGCGCGCGATCCGCCTCCGGATCGTCAAGCCGGTTGAGTGTAAGGTCGAGCGTATTGAGAGCTTGTTCCTGCAGATCAAGCTCGAGCGCGGCGCTAAAGCGCGAAGCCTCGCCCATGGCTTGCTGGGCGATATCGATCTGCGCCAAGTTCAATGCAGCGATGCGAACATCGATGCTCGCGCCACTCGATGGCCGGCGCTCGCTCAGGATCGGCTCCCGCAAGATAGCGACATGCTGCGCTGCGGCCGCATCGATGGTGACGCGGCCGAACAGCAAATCTTGAGGCCGCCAGTTCAGCGTAAGGTTGGTCGCTTCAAGCCAGACGCCTTGTTCGTCTGTCAGCGTCACGCGTTCGGCGCGCAATCCGCCAAGCCAGGATCCCGAAACGCCATCAACATCGAGGGCGCCCAGTCGCCACACCCGCCGCCCGTCGGCGGCGCCATCGACGATGCTCGGCGCCGCCGGTCCAAGCGCGATCACCGCGCCGCCGCTAACCAGCGCCGCGCCCGCGGCCAGCGCCATCGTGCGTTTGCGGAATCGGGGCAGCCGCATCAGAACGCCTGTCCGATGCTGATGTAGAGCGCATAGTCGGGATCGCCCGGCCGCGGATCAATCGGCGAGGCGATGTCTACACGCAGCGGCGCGAAACCGAGATCGTAACGCACGCCGACGCCGGCGCCGTACCGCAGATCGGCCGCGTCCTCCCAATGGTCGAAAGCGCTGCCGCCATCGACGAAGCCGACGACGCCGAAGCGGTCGCCGAAACGCCAGCGCGCCTCGACCGAGCCTTCGACCAGACCTTGTCCGCCGGGCGTGAGGCCAATGCGTTCACGCTGCAACGGATAGATGGAATTGTATTCGTACCCGCGCACGGAGCCGCCGCCGCCGGCGTAGAAGCGGCGGTCGGGCGGGGCGTCTTCGACATCGCCGCTGATCGGTGCAAGCCAGCCCAACCGCGTGCGCGCAGCCAGCGTCAGCCTGTCATCGTCCAAGAAGGATTCGTAGATGCGCCCGTCAGCAGTGGTGCGGGCGAATGCGAGCGAAGCGTCGCCGGCGGCGATCGAAGGCTCCAAGCGCAAGGCGACAAGCGAACCCTCTCGCGGATCGAAGCGATTGTCGCGGGTATCGTTGCGCAATTCGGCGAAGGTCGAGAGCACGACCGCGTCGCTGATGTCGCCGCCCAAATCCTCATACCAATCCGCCGAGAGCTGCACGCCATAAGTCATGGCGAAATTCAGCCGCTGCGCGGCGTCGACGGAGTAAGTCAACGCGGCGCCCTGGCGAGTGAAGGCGTCGGTCTCTTCGCGCGACACAGCCGCTGCATAGCGGCGCGCATAGCCGAGCCCAGCGGCGTGGGGCCGGAGCAATTCCACGCTCGCGCCCTGGCGAAGCTCGCCGAGGGTGCTGCCCACAGTGAGAGAATCCGCCCGGCCGGTGAGATTTCGGCGGGTCCACTCGGTGTCCACGCCGACGCCTTCAGTCGTCGAATAGCCGAGGCCGACTTCGTAGGCGTTGCGCGGTGCGGCTTCGATGTCGATGATCATATCACGCACGTTGGCTGCGTCCGCCGGCGCGAGGCGTGTGGTGGCGCGCGCGACCGCGCCGGTCGAGGTCAGATCGCGGCGCAATTGGACAAGGCGATCCGGCGAATAGGGTTGACCATCTTCCCAGTTCTGCAGCCGAGCCACGAAATCAGGCCGCAGCACGCCCGGCGGTTCGGCGCGGACTGTCCCCAGTCGCGCGAAGGCGTTGGCGGCGATGTTGAAGTTGGGTGTGACGAGGCCGGTGGCATGATCGACAAGCACGCGGCGCGGCTGCGCTTCCGCATCCGCGTAGCCGGCTCGTTGCAGCGCATCGACAGCCTCTCCTTCCGCGGTGAGCACGATGGCGGCGCGCGCCGGCGCGCCGGGTTCGATGATTTGCAGGGCGCGCCGCGCCGCGTCGGCCGCCTCCGCGCCTGGGGCGATGCCGCTATAGGCGAGTTCCGGCGCAGCAAATCGAAAGCGGGATCCCGGGGCGATGACGAGCCGCGCCAGCGGCGGCTCTTCCTGCGCTTGCGGCGTCACCTCCGCGGCGTAATAGCCCTCTGAACGCAGCCAGGCCATGGCGCGCGCAGCGGCCTCTTCGGCGATACGCTCCGCGTCGAACAAGCTTTCCGGCCGGTCGCGGTCGGGCAGCAGATCAAGGATGGCCTCGCGTGTCTCTTCGTCGGCGCCCTCAAGCACGACGGGAGATGCCGACCACGCCGAGGGCGGATCGGCGGCAAAGCCGATCGCCGCCGCCAAAGCGGCAGGAAGGACAGGAAAAAGGCGCATCGCGAGCTTGACGAAAGCTCGCGCGGCGCCGGTTAACACATTCTCAACCATAGGCGCGCTTCTGCAGCCCGCGCCCACGTCAATTTAACAGCAAAATCAACGCATAAGAAAGCCCGATCGGCGCCTTGCCTGGGTTTAACCCCAAGGTCCCCTGCGCGCGCCCCACGGGCCTGCCTGCGCAGCCTCTTCAGGGCGACTCGCTGGCCGTCCAAAACGCGGCGCCATCTGCATTAATTGAGCGATGCGATTGCGCGTGGCTGGGTGCGTCGAGAACAAATTGTCCGCACCTTTGCCTGCAAGCGGATTGATGATGAAGAGATGCGCCATGGCGGGGTTGCGCTCGGCATCCATATTCACCCGCTGGCGCGCATAGGTTTCGATCTTTTCCAACGCACGCGCTAGCGCTTCGGGATCGCCGCCGATCTCAGCGCCGATGCGGTCAGCTTCGTACTCACGCGCCCGGCTGATCGCCATCTGCACCAGCGAAGCCGCGAGCGGCGCCACTAGCATGATCAGCAGGCTGGCGAGCAAATTGCGCTGGCCGCCAAGGAAAAACGCGAAATTCGCCAGCATCGCCACGGCGCCGGCGATGGTCGCCGTCACCGTCATGGTCAAGGTGTCGCGGTTCTTTACGTGCGCCAGCTCGTGCGCCATGACGCCGCGAATTTCATCGCGCGAGAGCAGGCCGAGCAAACCGGTCGTCGCTGCGACGGCGGCATATTCGGGGCTGCGGCCCGTGGCGAACGCGTTCGGCTGCGGATTGTCGATGATGTAGATTTTCGGCGCCGGCAGGCCGGCGCTCTGTGCGAGCGCAAGCGTATCCTGCACGTAGGCGCGCACGCGCGGATCGCCGTGATCCGCCTCGGCCGGAACCGCCCGGAAGTGCCGCAGCACCATTTTGTCGGCGTTCCAATAGGCGAACAGGTTCATCGCCGCGGCAACCGCGAGCGCAATCAGCATGCCGCCAGCCCCGCCGATGAGATAGCCTACGCCGCCGAACAGCGCGGTGAGCGCAGCAAGCAGAACGAACGTCTTCAGGTGATTCATCGATTTCCTCTTCCGTGGGAAAATATCGAGTGCGCCGAGCGCTGCTTCAAGTTCCCGGCTGCGCGTTCATGCTTAAGGCATGCACGCGCACGCCGGGGGCGAAGCGTCTTGCGTGGAGAGGCGCGGGCGCGAGAATGCGCCGTTTCGTTCGAGGTTTGCCGTCATGCGCCTACTCGCCGTGCTTGCCGCTTCAGCATTGATGGCGGCGCCGCTTGTCGCAATTTCGCCGCCGGCCCTCGCCGACGGGATCGAACGGCCGCGGCGGGCCCAGCCGCGCCCGCAGCCGCGGCCCCAACTCGAGGGTGCGCCCGCCCCGGCGCCCGTGGTTCCGGCAGGCCCCGAAACGGTGACCTTGTCGGACAGTTTTTTTGGCGGCGGCGGCGGCGTGGGGGCGGACATTGGCGCCGGCTATGTCGGCGGCGGCACGACCGTGATTGTCGGCGGCGCCAGCGCGTCAGCCTTTGCTTTCGCCTCGGCGCGGGCGTTTTCCTCCGCTCGCGGCGGTTTTCGCAGCGGCGGCCATGGCTGCGGCGGCTGCCGCTAACGGTCGCATGGTCGCTAACCAAACCACAAGGCTGTGGGCGCAAGCATTTGCCCCACTAGATGAAAGAGCGTAAAGGCGCGCCCCGTCAGCGCGTTCCGGCGCGCGAAGGGGAATTTCAAGCATGGCGCAGGCCCCGGCCGAGGCGCCCCATTCCGATAACGGATCGCGCGGCGACGCGAGCGGTCTGCGGCATGGCGGCTTCTGGACGCTCGCGCTGGCCTCGGTCGGCGTCGTCTATGGCGACATCGGCACCAGCCCGCTTTATGCGCTACGCGAGTCGCTTCTCCACGTTTCGCAAGACGGCGCGCTGCAACGGGCCGAAGTCATCGGCATCGTTTCGCTGATCTTCTGGGCGCTGGTGATCATCGTCACCGCCAAATACGTGCTGCTGCTGCTGCGCTTGAGCAATAAGGGCGAAGGCGGCACCGTTGCGTTGATGGCGTTGGCTGAGCGCGCGCTCGGCAAGCGCACGCCGCTGATTTTGCTGCTCGGCATGCTGGGTGCGGCGCTGTTCTATGGCGACGCGCTGATCACGCCGGCGATCTCAGTGCTTTCGGCGGTCGAGGGGCTGAAGGCCGTGCCCGGGCTCGAAGGGCGCATCGATCCATTCATTCTGCCGATCAGCATGGGAATTCTGGTCGGTCTGTTCGCCGTGCAAAGCCGCGGCACCGGACGCGTCGGCGCATGGTTCGGCCCGATCACATTGGTCTGGTTTCTGGTTCTTGGCGGCCTTGGCATTTGGCACATCCAGGAAGATCTCAGCGTCCTGGAGGCGTTGTCGCCCCTCCCTGGCGTCGTGTTTCTCATCAATCACGGCGCCTTGGGCTTCGTCGTGCTGGGCGCCGTATTCCTGGCGGTCACCGGCGCGGAAGCGCTTTACGCGGACATGGGGCATTTCGGCCGCCGCCCGGTTCAGACTACGTGGATGCTGCTCGTGCTGCCTTGCCTGGCGCTGAATTATTTCGGCCAGGCGGCGATGATCCTGCAGCATCCCGAACGCCTCGAAAATTTGTTCTTCGAAACCGCGCCAGACATGCTGCGCTTGCCGCTGGTCATCCTCGCGACGGCGGCGACGATTATCGCCAGCCAGGCCGTGATTACCGGGGCCTACTCGCTGACGCAGCAGGCGATCCAGCTTGGCTTTTTGCCGCGCATGGAAATTCGCCGGACTTCTGAAACTCAGGCCGGCCAAATCTACATGCCGCAGATCAATTGGCTTGTGCTGGCCGGCGTGTTGGTGCTGACGCTCGGTTTCGGCTCATCGAGCCGCCTGGCTGCCGCCTACGGCATCGCCGTGACAGGCGAGATGGTGGTGACCACGCTTCTGGTCTTTGTCGCCATCTGGAAACTTTGGAGGCGGCCAGCCTGGCTTGCCGCGCTCGTTTGCTTGCCGTTCCTCGTCATTGAGAGCGTCTTCCTCGCTTCTAACCTGACCAAGGTGTGGTCAGGCGGCTTTGTCCCGCTGGTCCTCGCCATCGGCTTGGTCATCGTCATGTGGACTTGGGTGCGCGGCACACGCCTGTTGGCGGAAACTGTTCGGCGCGACGAGCCTCTGGCGAAATTGTTCGAGACGCTGTCGCATCATCCGCCGCATCGCGTGCGCGGCGCCGCGATTTTCCTGACCGGCGATCCCGATACGGCGCCTGCGGCTCTCATGCACAATTTGAAGCACAATCAAGTGCTGCACGAGCAGATCATCATCTTGACGGTGAAGACGCTTGGCGCGCCCCGGGCCCCGGAAAGCGAACGGGTAAAGGTCGAGGAATTTCTGCCGGACGTGAAGCGCGTTACGCTCACCTTCGGCTTCATGGAAACGCCGAACGTGGTGAAGGCGCTTACTGAGGCACGCAAGCTTGGGCTCAAGTTCGACATTATGAAGACGAGCTTCTTCCTATCCCGCCGCACCATCGTGCCGAGCGAAAGAAGCGGCATGCCGCTCTGGCAGGATCACCTTTTCATCTTCCTCGCCCGCAACGCCACCAACGCCACCGACTTCTTCCATATCCCGTCGGGCCGCGCCGTCGAGCTCGGCAATCAGGTGATGGTGTAGGCGCCGCGATAGAGATGGTTCGGCGCCAGCCCAAGCCGAACACACGCTTCCACGGGCGGCGCGCCTTTCAGCGGCGCGCGATCCGCCGCGGCGCCGAGTGCTTTAAGCGCCAGCTCGGCTGAGCGGTTCAACGAATTCGGCAGGCGCAGCAGATCGCGCACAGCGGCGGGCGTCATGGCGATGGCGGCGCTGATCGCCGCCCCTTGCAGCGGTTTTAGCGGCGCCGGCAAGAGGGCGGCGTGGCGCATGATCTGCAAAAACTCGTGCACGATGCCGGAGCTCTCAAGGCGAGGCGTCATGTTTGCGAGCTGAAGCTCCCAATCCGCGCGCGAGCGCGGCGCGCCGGTCGCGCCATAAAGCGCCGCAGCCTCCGCGCCCTCTGCGAAAGCGTGATCCCACTCCCACGCGCTCAACGGGCGGACGAAACGGTCGTAGGCGCCGATGAAACCGAAGCCGGCCGTGGCCTGCACCCAGTTCAGCAATTCGGGGTCGCTGGCGCGATAGAGGACGCCCGCCGGCGTCACGCCTTGGACCCTCTCGTGCGCGCGCACGATGCCGGAGATCATCGCGCGCGCCGCTTCGGCTGGCGCGTATGTCGTCACCATCGCCGCATGACCGGTGCGGCGAATGCGTCCGACCGGGTCGTCGCGGAAGCGGGTATGTTCCCACACCCCGGTTCGCACGCGTGGTTCGGCCAATTCCAGAAGCACCGCCGCGACGCCGCCGATCATCAGCGACACCGGGTTTTTCATGATGCGCCAGGTTACGCTGTCAGGCGCAAACAGGGCGGCTGCGCCGCGCGGGGCGGCGAAATCGACGGGCCGGACCCCCGCGGGAGGCGCCCAATTCGCTCGGAGAACGGCAGGCAGTTTCAGCGCCATAACGATTCCCCGTATAGTGCAGGCGAGCGGCGATTTGGTGGCGCGTGGACGATCTCAACGCATTGCAGGCGAAAGCGGCGGCAGGCGATAGCGGCGCCCAATATGCGCTTGGTGTCCGGCTGATCGCTGCGCGCGGCGCCCCGTTTGCGCCAAAGCAAGGCGCGGCGTTGGTCGATGCCGCCGCCGCGCAGGATCATACCGGCGCGCTGCAGCTGGCGGCGGTGCTCGCAGCGCTCGGTTTTGAACGCAGCCGCGACTGGAGCGTCGCGATGGCCTTGATCGAGCGCGCTGCCGAACGTGGCGACATTGCTGCGCGCGCGCAGCTGGCGGTGCTCGGGCCTCAGTTCGACATCGCCGCCTTCTGCGCACCGCCGGCGCTGACACCTTTGCAAGAGCGCCCGCGCATCGCCGCAATCGCGCAATTCTTGCCGCCGGCGTTCTGTGATTGGATGATCGGGCGCGCGCGCCCGGTGCTCGATGCGGCGAAAGTCTACGATCCCGTCCAGGGCGGCATGCGCCACGGCGAACGCCGCACCAACACAGGGACGGGCTTTGGCCCCGCCGACACCGACCTGGTGATGCAGGCGATTCATGCGCGCATCGCCGCCTCCATCGGCCTGCCGCTCGAGCAGCAGGAGGCGACGAACGTTTTGCACTACGAACCGGGCCAGCAATTCCTCCCACACTTCGATTCGCTCGATCCAAAGGTGCCGCATTTTGCCGGCGATCTCGCGCGCAACGGCCAGCGCCTGCTGACCTTCCTCGTTTACCTCAATGATGATTTCGAAGGCGGCGAGACCGAATTCCCGTGCATCGATTGGCGCTATCGCGGAGCGAAGGGCGATGCGCTGGTATTCTGGAACGTCGGGGGCGACGGCCTGCCGGATGAGCAGGCGCTGCACGCAGGCTTGGCGCCGACACGTGGCGAAAAGTGGCTGCTGTCGAAATGGGTGCGCGATCGGGCGCTTCCGTTGATTTGAACTGTACGCTGTGAAAGAAGCGGCCTCGATTTGGAGGGCGTCTTGGCTCAGTCTCCCGTGAACAAAGTGGTGCTTGCCTATTCCGGCGGGCTCGACACCTCGATCATCCTGAAATGGCTTCAGGACGAATATAAGTGCGAGGTGGTGACGTTCACTGCCGACCTCGGCCAGGGTGAAGAATTGGCGCCGGCACGCGAGAAGGCGCTGGCGGCCGGCGTGAAGCCCGAGAACATCTTCATCGACGATCTGCGCGAGGAATTCGTCCGCGACTTCGTGTTTCCGATGTTTCGCGCCAACACCTTGTACGAAGGCCAGTACCTGCTCGGCACGTCGATCGCGCGCCCCTTGATCGCGAAACGGCAAATCGAAATCGCCAACCTCGTCGGCGCCGACGCGGTGTGCCATGGGGCCACCGGCAAGGGTAACGACCAAGTCCGCTTCGAGGTCTCGTATTACGCGCTGAAGCCCGACGTTCGTGTGATTGCGCCGTGGCGCGAATGGAGTTTCGAAGGCCGTCCGCAGCTTCTCGATTACGCGCGCCAACACGGCATCGCCGTCGCCAAAAATAAGGAGCAGGAGGCGCCGTTCTCTATCGACGCCAATTTGTTGCACACGTCGAGCGAAGGCCTGGTGCTGGAAGACCCTGACAATGAAGTGCCGGACATCGTCGCCAAGCGCGCCGACCGTCGGACCATCACGCCGGAAGAGGCGCCGGATCAGGCCGAGACCATTTCAATTGCCTTCGAGCGCGGTGACGCGGTTGCTGTGAACGGAAAGCCGCTCAAGCCGCACGAACTGCTGGCGGAACTCAACCGTTTGGGCGGAAAGCACGGCATCGGCGGGCTCGATCTGGTCGAGAATCGTTATGTCGGCATGAAATCGCGCGGCTATTACGAGACGCCGGGCGGCACGGTGTTGTGGCACGCGCATCGCGCTATTGAATCGATCACGCTCGACCGCGGCGCTACGCATCTGAAAGACGAGCTGATGCCGAAATACGCGTCGCTCATCTATAACGGATTCTGGTGGACGCCCGAGCGCAAGATGTTGCAAGCGGCCATCGATGCGAGCCAGGAGAGCGTCAGCGGCGAAGTAAAGCTGAAGCTTTACAAGGGCGGCGTGCGCGTCGCGGGCCGATCCAGTCCTTATTCGCTCTACTCCAAGAAGCTGGTCGGCTTTGACGAGGCAGGCGGCTACAATCAGGCTGACGCCGAAGGCTTCATCAAGCTCAACGCGCTGCGCCTGCGCATTCTGGCCGAGCGCGACAAACGTCGCGGCAAAAACGAATAGCGCGGAGACCGAGCGGCTGGCTCTATGGGATGCAGCGGAAGAAGCCGGACTAAGCCCGGCTGAAACGCATGCGCCAATTCACCTCCCACGTGGCGCCGCCGTCAGCGGAGAACGCTTGTTCCCAATGCGGGTTAGGGCTGGCGATATCGTTCCAGCGGAAGCGCACTTTGATCGGCTGGCCGCGCAAAGTGTCTTCGCCGCCGAATTCGCCCACGCCGTTGGCGAAGCCGCCCCGCACAGGCTCACCAAGCGATTGCGGGTAGCGTTCGTCCAGCCACCAGATCGCCCATTGCCGCGTCACAACGTCGAAGCCGCGCACCCCCATGGCGCGGTAAGCGCCGGACGGAATGTCGAGCCAATTGTCATCAATCGTGCCGAAGCCATCCATGGTGAGCCACAAGCGGCTCGTGCCATCGAACTCTTCCCACTCGGCCGAACCGGCCAAGCGTTCCTTGAGGCGGCTGTGGCGCACGCGCCAATCGCCCACCAGCCAAGCCCAATCGCGCCGATGTCGATCGATCGATTCCTGCTCCATCGCCTGCTTCCCTGTGTTTTGGCCGCGCGCGGCGGCGGTGATGGACGTGGAGAGCGAGAAGGCGAGCGCTGTGCGGCGCGTGGCGTTATGTGTTGACACAATAAATCTCCTCCGCCGTCCGGAAGAGCCCTTCTAGCCATTGATACCTGACAGGGAGTGGCAGGATTTAGCAAAGTTAGAAAAAGATGAAGCAGCAGACTGCGCTCACACCAATCCCAAGTAACGCGGGCGGGAGCAATGCTTCCAGCCGCCGGGCTTCGAGAGCTTGCCTATAAGCATTGCTTGCGGCCGTGAAGCGCGCGCGCAACACTTGGCGGCGCTCCTCCTTGCTCCGTTCGCTCCGCGATAGACCGGTCAGAAGTCTGGGGGGCGTTTCGCTCATGTGCGAATTGGATGGTTGGACAATGAATACAACGTCAACAATCGGCGGCCCCGCTCAATCTCTCAGCGCTCGCTACTCAATTTTCCGAAACGAGAAGTGGTCCCGGATACGCCAATTGAAAAATTGGCCCTGTGAATCGGTCTCGTTGAATTGCCGATAGAGTGCGAGGGGAACGTCGAAATAGAGGTAAGTGCGTCCAGTTGTGAACGTCACAGCCAAGGTTTGTGCGGCTGCGTCATAGACGGCGCGCTCGATGAGGCTTGATCGCGGCATACTGCGCCTAAGAGAACGCGTCAGCCCGGCGGGCTGGCGCGTCTCTCCTAGATGGCGCGGGCGATCAGGTCCAATATTGATCGACGCGATAATAGTTGAACGCCTGGTCGCGATAAGCGAGCCCATCGTTCTTGGTCAGTTCGCTGATCGTGTCGGCTGGCGCCGCTTTCAGTTCGTCCTTGGTGTACGGCACGATGTAGGCGTCCTCGTCTTCGTTGTAGTCGAGCACGGCCCACGGCAGCGGGTGAAACTTTTCGCCCATCCCGAGCACGCCGCCGAAGCCGACGACGGCGAATAGGATCGAGTTGTTTTGCTTGTCGAGCACGATGTCTTCGACCGTGCCGATCTTGTCGCCGCTCTTGTCTTTGACGGACGTGCCAAGAACTTTTTTCGCGCGGATAGCGGTGGTGTGGCCGGTTGCTGTTGGCATTGGGGGCTCCTCACTTTTGTGTGCGTGGAGCTTTTTCAACCGCGCTGCGGCGCGCTGGTTCCTAGCCGGCGGCCGGCAGGACGAGACCGATCAGCACAGCGCCGTAATGGGTGGCCGCACCGGCGACGACACAGGCGTGCCATAGCGCGCGTCGAAACGGCAGCGCGTGGTTGAGGTAGAGCAAGACCCCGCCCGAATAGATGGCGCCCGCCACGGCCAGCAGCACGATCGCCAGCACGGGCAGCGTCGTCACGATCGGGCCGAGGATCAGCACCGCCAGCCAGCCGAAAGCGAGGTAGATGAAGCACCAAGCGCGGTCGGAGAGGTTGGTCCAGAATACTTTGCCGGCCGCACCCGCCAGCGCCATCGCCCAGATCGCAATAGTGACGGCCAGGGCAAACTCAGGCGGCAATAGCTTGATGGTGAAAGGCGTGTAGGACCCGGCGATCATCAGAAAGATCGCCGCCTCGTCTATGCGGCGCAGCAAGCGCCGATACCGCGAAGGGCGGGTAAGATTGTAGACCGCCGAGGCGGCCAGCATCGCCATCATGCACATGGCGTAGATCGCGCCGGCGGTGGCGAGCGGGACGCCGCCTTTAACCAAGGCGACCGCCACCAGCAATCCGCCCCCGACGAGGGCGGCAATGATGCCGATGGCGTGGATCAGGCCGTCCGCTGCGTGCTCAGCGCGGTTCGGATAGTGCTCAGCGAGCTCTACCTCATCCGGCCGGAGCAGATCTGCTAGCGACATGCCTAACGTTCCTTCGTCTTCTGACTGTGGGAACTGACGTCTAAGTCCGCACTATAGTTCCTTCGCTTTAATGTCAGATGAGCAGAACCGTGATTTTTGTGCCGCACAAGCGCGTGAGCGTGCGGCGTGTCAGCCACGATCTCGCCACACGCCGCGCGCGTTCGCGTCTGGCGCGATTTTCGCAAGCGACGCACCATGGTCATGCGCCCGTCCTCCGCCGTCGTCGTGCTGCGCGCCGAAGCACGCCTCTTAACCATCGCCGGCTTGATCCTGCTGGCGATCGGCTTTCCCACGACATTGTGGTTGGTGGCGCTGGCGCTAGCTCCGCAGGGCATTTCTCCGGTTCTGCCCGTCGCCGCCGGAGCGCCGCCGCTCCTGCTGGGCTATCTGGCGTGCCATTTTGCGTCCCGCCGCATGCTCCGCGCGCGCATTCTGGAGCAGGGCGCGCCGGCCGTCTGACGCTTGCCTTCGCTGCGCCGGCGCGCCACAAGGCGCGCATGCGCGCTCGCTGGCTGACCTCTGGATTTCGACAGCAACGCTGATTCAGCGTCGCCGCCGCGTGGTTTGACGCGGCCGTCTCCGGCTTCAGCGATACGAGCTTAACTATGCTCCCCCTCAATCTTGAACTGTTTGCGCTCTTCGCGGGCGTCATGGCTGTGTTCGCCGTCACGCCCGGCCCAGCCGTTCTTTTCACCGTCGCCACCGGCGTCAGCGAGGGTCCGCGCGCCGCCTTGCTCGGCGTCGCCGGCATCAATGCCGCCACTTTGGTCTGGATCGCCGGCGCGCTTCTCGGATTGGGCGCACTGGTCGCCGCTTTCCCCGCCGCCTTTAGAGCCCTGGCTATCGCCGGCGGGCTCTATGTCGGCTGGCTGGGACTCAAAGCGCTGGCCTCAAGCGCGCGAGGCGCAAGTGCGCCGATCGCTGCTTCGGCGTCCGTGCGCGGCCAAGCGTTTTGCGATGGCTTTGCGGTGCAAATCGCCAACCCAAAGATCATTATCTTCTTCACCGCGATCCTGCCGCCTTTCGTCGATCCGTCGCTACCAGCCGCGCCACAATTGCTGGCGTTAGGCGCGACGACCATTGTCATGGATGTGATCGCCATGAGCGCCTACGGCCTGGCGGGCGGCGCGCTCGCACGCGCTCTTCGCGCGCCGCGCGCGCAACGCGCATTCTCGCTTTCGGTCGGCGTGCTGCTGCTGATTGCGGCAAGCCTCATTCTGCTGCGCACGTGAACCGAGCTGGCAGCGCGGGTGAGCGGTGGCTAGCAGGTGTGTGATATTGACTTGGTAAGATTTCACTCTGCAGCCTGATGCAACGCGGCGCTGACTCGGCGCGTTGGAAGAACGCCATGGACGCGGACAAAAACGAGATGAGCCTGTTGCTGGCTGGGTGGCGGCCGACGACGGCGGAAATTCTTTACTACATGCCGGACCACCCGAAATTGCTGCAGAGCTTCGTCTGGCAGACTCTGGATCTGGCGCCGCGCTATCCGCGCTTGCATCAGTTTCTGGAATATTGGCGGCGCGAGATCGAAGCGGTGATCCATTCCGTTCAGCTTGCGTCGGGCGAAACCATTGCCCCGCCAGGCATCAACGCCGCGGCGGTCATGCTGCATCATTAAAGGCGTGGGCCGAGCCGCTTTGGCTTGTCCGCGCCCCGGAAGCGCATACATCCTGATGAGAGAGTCAGGAGCATTCCCATGCGCGCCTTGGTCATCGCCGCCGCCAGCCTCATGCTCGCCGCCTGCGCCACCCAAACCCCATACCAGCCCGCCGCCCAGCCCGGGAGCGGTTACGGCTTCCAAGAGCAGCGGATCGAGAACAATCGCGTCCGCATCACCTTCCGCGGCAATACCGTCACCGACCGCGAAACGGTTGAAACTTACATGCTCTACCGTGCCGCCGAAGTGACGCGCGAAGCCGGGTTCGACTATTTCATCGTCGCCAATCGCGACACGGAATCGCGCACGCGTCTGCAGGGCGTAGGCGGCTACGGTCCGCGCTTCGGCTTCGATTATTGGTATTTCTCGCCGCGCCGCGGCTGGAGCCCTTGGTACGACCCGTTCTGGAACGAGCCGATGTCGTATCGCGAAGTCACCCGTTACGAGGCGATGGCCGAAATCGCCATGTTCAGCGGCGAAAAGCCGGCCAACGATCCGAACGCCTTCGACGCCAGCGAGGTGATCGCCAATCTGCAGGGCCGTATCGTGCGTCCGCCTGCGGGCTAGGGTCCCTCGACAGCAATGTCGCGCGCGCGCAGCAGCGTAACGACGCCGTCCGGGCCGGTGAGGTGCGCTGCGCCCACGGCGTAGAAGCTATCGCCTTCGCCGACGAGCCGCGCCGCGATTTCATCGGCCCAGGCGCGATTGCGCCGCACGATGATGGCGTCATACGCTTCGGGACCCGCTTCGTTCAGCTCGGCGCGCAACAGCCCGTCGAGGGTCTCGGCGTCGCCGACGGCCCAGGCTGAAACCATCGCTGACAGCGGATCGCCGCCTTGTTCGATCTGATCGAGGCTCGCTTCGAGGAACGCGACCTGCACCGGCGCCGGCAGGTCTGCCAAGGTGCGAACTTGTTGCTCCGGGGTTTCCAAGTAGCGCACGCGCACGCCGCGCGCACGCGCTTCAGGCACGAGCACGCCTTCCACGCCAGCCGCTGCGTTGAAGCCCCGCCGCACGGCGTAGGCGTAGGAGAGCCTGAGTGCGGCGAGCCAGGGCCGCATCGGTTCTAGGCTGGCGGGATCGAGCCCGAGCGCGCGCGCCTGACGGCCGAGCCGCGCGTCGGCCTCCGGCCCAATCTGCGCCGAGAGCCGCTGGCCCGCGGGCAGCATGCCGTATTGCGCGGTCAGAGCCGCTGTCTCGGCGCCGGCGGCGTCGGTTTCGACCACCAATTCCTCCGCCGCGGCGAAGGCCGCTTCAAAACGCGGCCCGCGCCACGCCAGCTCGGGGGGCAGCACGTGCACGGTGCCGAACAGCCAGATCTCGCTGTCGGCGTCGGCGATGCGCCAAAGCGCCGGCTCTTCTATGACGACTGGGCGCGGCGCAGGCGTGCAGGCCGAAACCACGGCCATCGCCAAACTCGCCACCAAACCGCGCATCGCCGCTCCGTCCTGCTGCGCGCCAGCTGCGACATGGGCGGCGCGGGGTCAAGGCGATAGGCCAGACCGCCGCCGCTTTGCGTTGACCTCCAACCCGGTTGGCGATACCCGAACCCGCGCCGCACCCGTAGCTCAGCTGGATAGAGCGCTGCCCTCCGAAGGCAAAGGTCACAGGTTCGAATCCTGTCGGGTGCGCCAGTTCAGCTCTGATTTCAGGGTCTTTTTTATCGGTGCCGTGCGCGCCTAT
>JBFWZB010000025.1:19127-38833 GCA_050185805.1 Hyphomonadaceae bacterium | reverse complement strand
GGCTATACTGACGAACAGTTTGCACAATTCCTGCAGACCGGCGCGCGTCCGGATGGATCGCGTCCGCTGCCGCCGATGCCGCCGTTCCGGCTCAACGAAGAAGATGCGCGCGCGATGGTTGCGTACATCCGAACCGTGCCCGCGGCGCCTGTCGATGCGCCGGAAGCGCCAGCACAATAAGCGCCGTGCGCGTTTCAACGCGTTCACATCTTTCTTTGATGCTTGACGCGCGCGCGCTTTAGGCGTTGCATTTTTCCGTTGGAAGATCGCGGCGCAGCGGCCGGTTCCAAATCGCAAAAGCTGTGCAGCACACAACACCGATGGACGACAGCGTGCGCCGTCGCGTCTTCCCGCCCGATGAAAATCACCGCGCAGCACGGGAGCTGCATGAAAGCGGGATAATTTCTTTCGGCCGGCGTCTGGGACGCTTCAGCAAATGGTGATGTGTAGAGGAACAAAGCATCAACGCTTTGTGTCGCTCATCCGAATGCGTGCGCGCGTGCATCCTTGTTGCGTCAATCAAGGCTGGAGAGCACGTCATGCGTTCGCGTTTCTTGGCCGCGCTTAGCGCGTTTGCTTTTGTTTGCATCAGCGCTGCATCGGCGCAGCCGATAACGCCGCCACCAGCGGCAGAGGTCGCGCCGGATACGCCTGCTTCGACTCTCTTGCCCGCATTGATCGCACATTCGCGGCATCTGGCGACGCTGCAGGATGGGCGCCTCAGCGGGGAGGGCGCTGATTTCCTGCGCGCGATGATCGGGGAGTCGCATTTCCTGTTGATCGGCGAGGATCACGGCAATGCTGGCGTCGCCGATTTCGCCACCGCGCTTTGGCGCGAGGCCCACGCGCAGGGCTACCAATACGGCGCGATCGAGGTCGATCCCTATATCGCCGAGGCCGCCAATCGCGAGCTGGCGGAGGGCGGCGCCGAGGCGTGGGCCGCCTATCTGGCTCGGCGCAACAGCGCGGGCGGCGCGCCGTTCCTGAATTGGGACGCCGAGACGCGCTATGCCGAACAGATCGTGCGTGATTCCGATGGCCGTGCGCCGGCGCTCTGGGGGCTCGATCAGGTCTTTATCGGCGCGGGATCCGTGCGCTTGCGTGAGATCGCTGAGAACGCGCGCAATGCGGAAGCGCGCGCGCTGGCCGCGGCGCTGGCGAACCAAGCCAATGCCGGCGCGCTCGACGCATTCGCGCGCCTCGACGGTGCACAGCTGCAGCGTCTGCGCTCCCTGCTCGGCGATCGCCGTGACGCGCGCTACGCAACCATGACTGACCAGATGATCGTCTCGCATCGCATCTATCAGCCGTTCGTCACGGGCGGCGGGGAGGCAAACCTCGCCAATGCCGAGCGCGAGCACTTGATGAAGAATCTCTTCCTCGAGGCCTATGCCGCGGCCGAGGAAGCCGATCGCGCGCCGCCGCGCGTCGTGTTCAAGTTCGGCGCGAACCACATGTATCGCGGCGCCACGCCGACCTGGGTGCAAGGCCTGGGCGGTTTCGTCACCGAGTTCGCAGCGGCGCGCGGTCAGCGCGCAGCGGCGCTGGCGGTGATGTGCGGTCCCGGCGGCGCTGTTGCTTCGCTTGGCGGTCCGCCCACGCCGTGCGCCGAGCCGATGGCCGCGACTTACCCGTTCCTCACCGAACATATCGATCCGCAACAGGTGACCATTTTCGACCTGCGCGTCTGGCGCCTCCGGCCGCGGCGCTGGGCGCACCTCCCCGCGGAGATGCAGCAATTGCTTGGTTCGTTCGATGCGCTGGTGTTCGTGCCCGATGGCGCGGCGGCCGAATTTCTGCCCGGCTTGTCCTTGCCCACGCCGCCGCAATGACGGCGGGCGCGGGCGCGCCTATATGATGCGCCATGTCGCTTCGCCTGTTCGCCGCGCTGGATTTGCCCAATGACGTGGCCGAGCGCCTGCTTGCGCTGCAGAAGGGCGTGCCCGGCGCGAAATGGCGTCCGCGCGAAAATCTGCACCTGACGCTCAGGTTCTTCGGCGAGTTGGCTGAGCCGGACGCGGACGAACTCGATGCGGCGCTGGCGGAGATGGCGGATCGCCTCGCGCCGTTCGAGCTTCAATTGTTCGGCGCAGGCGCCTTCGGCAAAGATGACCCGCACACGCTTTGGATCGGCGTGCGCGACAATCCTGCTTTGATGGCGCTCGCCGCCGCCTGCGAACGTGTCGCGCGTCGCGCCGGCCTAAAACCTGAGCCGCGCAAATTCGCGCCGCACGTGACGCTGGCTTATCTGAGCAACGCCGAGCTTTCGCGCGTGCATGCGTTCGAGCAGCGCTTGGGCTTGTTCGAGTCGCGTCCGTTCACAGTCGAGAGCTTCGGGCTCTATTCAAGCTTCGTACGCAAAGGCGGCCCGAGCCTCTACCGGCGTGAGGTCGAATATCCGCTGCGCGGCTAAAGCGGGCCGCCAAAAGAAATCCGCCCCGAACCTGGGTGAGGCTCGGGGCGGATGATCGGTTCAATCGTCGTTTGCGTTACGAGACCGGCGCCGGCTCCGGCGTTTGCGGCTCCGGCGGCGCTTGCGTCGAAACCATGGTCGCCGGCGGCGGGTTTGGGCCCATCGCGCAGCAGCGCACTTGCACTTCGAGCACTTGGCTGTTGAAGCGGCACTCGGTGTCGTTGACCTGGCGCAGGATGGCCATGCCGCCCGCGCGTGTGGTGTACCGGGTCTGCGTGCAGCCCGTAAGCGTATAGCCCGGGTCGCAGGTGCCGGTGCGGGTGCGGTTCAGCGTGCGCGTCACGCAGGTGAGGTTGCGCGCCATAGCCTGGTCGGCGGTGGATTGCGCACGGTTGGCGACGCCGAACACTTCGGCGATGCGCGAACCGAGGCTGCTGCGAACCTCTTCGGTGTCGGCGTGCTGTTTGCAGATATCGTGATCGGCGCGGCCTTCGACCGCACAATATTCGGCGATCGTCTGATCACCGGTTCGGTTGGCGCAGGCAGTGGCGAGTAACGCCAAAGTCGCTGCGGCCAAGATGGATGCGATGCGCATTCTGGCGCCTTTCCCTGACTAAATGACCCCCGGGCCTACCGCAAAGCCTAACGTCGTTAACGGGTCAAGCCTTGATTTGGGTCCGTCGAGGTCTAATTCCGCTCGCCTCTCAGGAGAGTCGCGCGCGACAAAAGCAGCGCTTTATCCTTACAGAAGCACGGATTTTCTGCGTTGCGCACCTGCACGCGGGTTGCAGCGATTACGCAAGGGCGAGCCGCAGCGATGCAAGGCCGCCGGTTCGCGCGCGCCGCCGGCCGCTTGTCGCACCCATGCTTGACCCGCACGCGCCGTTGCGGGAGCACGCGGGTCATGACGCTGCCCAAGACCTGTTCGTGCGCGGTGATGCACGCCTTCAATGCGCCGATCGAAGTCCGCGACTTGGCGCTGCCGGAGCGTCTTGCAGCAGGCGAATTGTTGCTGAAAGTTGAGCTTGCCGGCATGTGCGGCACCGACGTGCATCTGCACAAAGGCCAGCTTCCGGTGCCGCTGCCGCTTATCCTCGGCCACGAGACGGTCGGGCGCATCGACCGCCTCGGCGAGGGCGTCACGCGTGATTGGCTTGGCGCGCCGCTGGCCGTCGGCGATCGCGTCAGTTTCACGGTCGGGCGCGCCTGCGGGCAATGCCGCTATTGCCGCGTCTATCAATTGCCGAGCCGCTGTCAGAACCGCGTCGCTTACGGCGTCAATCTCGGCTGCGAGACGGCGCCGCATCTCAATGGCGGCTACGCGCAATATCATGTGTTGGGTCGCGGCACCGCCGTGTTCAAGCTGCCGGACGATCTGCCGAGCGAAGCTCTGATCGGCGCCGGCTGCGCGCTGGTGACCGCAATCCACGGCTTCGAAAAGCTGGCGATGCAGGCGCATGAGAGCGTCGTGATCCAGGGCGCGGGACCGGTCGGGCTTGCGGCGCTGGCGCTGGCGAAAGAAGCGGGCGGGCGTCCGGTGATCGTGGTCGGCGGCCCGCGCGAACGGCTTGAGCGCGCCCGCCGCTTCGGCGCCGATCTCACCATCGACATCGACGAAGTGCGTGATCCGGCCGAGCGCTTGGCGCTTGTGCGCGCGGCGACGCATGAGCTTGGCGCGGATGTGGTGATCGAATGCGTGGGCATGCCCCATGCGGTGGCCGAGGGCTGGGAGTTGGCGCGCGACGGCGGCAAATATCTTGTGCTTGGCCATTATGGCGACGCCGGCCCTACCATGCTCAACCCGCATGTCGTCACGCGCAAAGAACTGAGTGTGCTCGGCGTTTGGGGCAGCGAACCCAAGCATTGGGCGGTGGCGCTCGATCTGCTGCGCACGCGTCGCGATCGCTACCCGTTTCACGAACTCATCACGCATCGCTTTGGATTGCATGAAGTCAATGTAGCGCTTGCCGCAGTGGCGAATTGGCAAACCGGCAAGGCGGTGATTGCGCCCAACGGCTAGTCGTTTGCGCTGCCTCGGCCTATGTCAGAAGGCGGGATGACGAGGAGAGCGACGATGAAGCGGGGATTGTTTGCGGCGTGCGCGTTGATGGTGGTTTCGGCGTGCGCCGGCGCGAATAGCGGGTCCGATGCAGCGCCGCAGGCCGCGCCCGCTTTGCCGCCGCCCGCCGCGTCCGGCGCAGATATGCAGGGACCCGTCGCCGCGCCAGGCGTGACCGCGCCCGGCGCGCAGCAGACGCAAGCGCAAACCGAAAGCCCGCCCGCGCCGCGCGGCGATGTTGTGGTGCCTGGCCCCGTGCAGGAGCAGCAAGTGCAGCCGCCCGCGGGCGACCCGCGCACCGCGGCGCAGCGCATGGAGGACATCCGCGCTTGGGATCGCTGCGTCATGCAGGCGCAAAACATGGGCGAAAGCGATCCGACCCGCCCCGCGCTTGATATGCCGGAGGATCTTTGCCGGCAGGAGCTGGGCATGGCCAACCGCACGGCCGTGCCCGACAGCCGCCGCCGCTAAAGGGCTCCAAAAATCCAGCGTTTGCAGACCCGCTCGCAAACCCTTCGTAAATTGATATTGATTCTGAGAATCATTCGCAATAAAGAGGCGGCCTGATCGGTAGGGACCGGAGGCCGGATATGCAGGGTGGGGGCAAGGGCGCGGGCGCCGAGCGGGCGATGGCGAACGCAGGAATCGTTCGGGGCGCCCGCGCGCGCTGGCTAGGCGCCTCGGCGCTGGCTGCGCTGAGCGCACTGGGGGCGACAGCGCATGCGCAGGAGCAGGAGTTTGCGCAGATCACGGTGACGGCGACGCGTACGCCGATCGACGCCATCAACGCGCCCAATACTGTGAGCGTCATCACGGCGGCGGATATCGAGGAAAACCTCGCTACCGACATCAAAGACTTGATCCGCTTCGAGCCGGGCGTTTCGGTTTCGACCTCGCCTTCGCGCTTCGGCGCGGCGCTCGCCGCGACCGGACGCGACGGCAATTCGAGCTTTACCATTCGCGGCCTTGGCGGCAATCGTGTGCTGTTCACGGTTGACGGCGTGCGCGTGCCGGATGGCTTCTCGTTCGGCCCAGCCACGTTCGGGCGCGGCGATTATGTCGATCTCGACCTGCTGCAATCAGTCGAGATCGTGCGCGGACCGGCCTCGGCGCTCTACGGCAGCGACGGCCTCGCCGGCGTGGTCAGCTTCATCACCAAGGACCCGGCTGATTTCCTTGCCGAAGGCGAAAGCTTCGGCGGCCGCGCACGCGTCGGTTACGCCGAAGCGGACGAAAGCTGGTCGACGGGGCTTTCGGCAGTGGGCCGCGCTGGGGATTGGTCGGGCCTCGTGGCGCTGAGCCGCCGCGATGCGCGAGAGACCGACAATCAAGGCGAGAACAATGCGTTCGACGCTAGCCGCACCGCGCCCAATCCGCAGGACATCGAATCCAATTCGGCGATGGCCCGCTTAGTGTTCGAGCCGTCGGCGCAGCATCGTTTCCGCGTCACCGGCGAATACGCTGATCGCGACATCATCACCGAAGCGTTCAGCGGGCGCACCACGCCGCCCGCGGTCGGCGTGACTGATCTTGACGGCCGCGATGAGAGCGAGCGCTCGCGTATCGGCCTTGACTACACGTTCGAGAATGACGGCGGTGCGATCGACCGCGCCTTCCTGGCTGTCTACGCTCAGGATGCGCAGCTTTCGCAATTCAGCGACGAAGATCGCGCCGTGCTCGCCGATCGCACGCGGCTCACCGAATTCGACAATCAGGTCTGGGGCGCGGCGGCGCAACTCGAAAGCCGATTCGCTTTCGCCGGCGCTCAGCACAGGCTCACCTATGGCGGCGATTATTCTTCAACGCGGCAAGAGGGGCTGCGCGACGGTACGGTTCCGCCGGTTGGCGAGCCGTTTCCGTCACGGCCGTTTCCCAACACTGATTACGATTTGGCCGGCCTCTTCGTGCAGGACGAAATCAGCTTCATGGACGGACGCGTCGTCTTCTATCCGGCGCTGCGCTACGATCATTACGAGCTTACGCCAGAGCAGGACGCGCTCTACACCGCTCCAGTCGAGGGTCAGAGCGATTCACGCGTGACGCCGCGCATCGGCATCGTGGCGTGGCCGACCGAAACGCTGGGCGTGTTCTTCAACTACGCGCAAGGCTTCAAGGCGCCGTCGCCCAGCCAGGTGAACAACAGCTTCGCCAATCCGCTGTTCGGCTACACGTCCGTGCCTAACCCGGACCTTGGCCCGGAAACCAGCGACGCCGCCGAGATCGGCTTGCGCTTGCGCGACGTGAACGCTTTTGGCGGCACGTTGCGCGCCAGCGCGACAGCGTTCACGGCCTCGTATGACGATTTCATCGAGCAAGCGGTAGTCGGCGGCAGTTTCACGCCGATGGATCCCGCGATCTTCCAATACGTCAATCTCGGCTCGGTCGAGGTTTCCGGTCTCGAGGGCCGCGCCGACATCAATTGGGAGAACGGGTTCGGTCTCACGCTTTCGGCTTCAACGGCCGAAGGCGAACAGGAGAGCGGCGGCGTTACCGCACCGCTCGAGAGCGTCGATCCGTTCAAATTCGTGGCTGGGCTTTCCTACGCCGATCCCGGCGGACGCTTCGGCGGCCAGGCCATCGTCACGCATTCGGCGCAGAAGCCGCGCGGCGAAACAGCCGTCGGCAATTTCCGGCCGGAGGCATTCACAATCCTCGACCTCACCGCTTACTGGAATCTCACCGACGCGGCGACCTTCCGCGTCGGCGTCTTCAACGTGTTCGACGAAACCTATTGGTGGTGGAGCGACGTGCGCGGTCTAAGTGAAGCCTCGGCCGTTCGCGACGCCTGGACGCAACCGGGCCGCAATATCTCCGCTTCGATCAGCTATCGCTTCTAAAGGAGCCAATGATGACGCTTTCACTTACGCGACGCGCCTCGCTTCTCGCTTTGGCCGGGGCCGGCTTGGTCGCGGGCGCCGCCCCGGGCTTCGCGCAGACACGCAGTGCGATCGAGCGCGATCGCCAATCCATCCTGGCCATGGCCGGCGATTATCGCGTGCGCTTCAATTTCAACGAAACGGTGCCGTTCGTTGCGGACTACGAGCCGCTCGAACCCAAAACCAGCGGCGGCTATGAAAGCGTGCGCGTCGTCACCGACGATGGCGAATTCATTCAGCTGCAGCATCTGCTCGTGGCCGAGCACGAAGGGCAGACCTTCGTCATCAAGCATTGGCGTCAGGATTGGACCTATCAGCCGCGCGATGTGCTGGTCTACGATCGGCGCAATTATTGGACGCTGGCCGATGTCGGCAGCGCCGAACGGCGCGGCGCGTGGTCGCAAACCGTGTGGCAGACCGATGATTCACCGCGCTATGGCGGCGTCGGACGGTGGAATTACGACAACGGCCGCACGATCTGGACCAGCGGGCCGACGGCGCGTCCGCTGGCGCGGCGCGATGCGATCCGCAATCCTCCGTACGAGCGCTATCTCTCGATCAACCGCCATGCGCTGACGCCGACCGGCTGGGTGCACGAGCAGGACAATGAGAAAATCGGCACGCGCGATGGCCGCCTCGTCGCCATCGTGCACGAGGACGGGGTCAACACGTACGATCATTTCAACGAGTACCCGGTTGCATCCGCCGACGCCTATTGGCGGGACACTGCGGAATACTGGGCCGGCGTCCGCGCAGCCTGGGATGAAGCAATCGCGCGCCGCCGCGGCGTGTGGGTCGAAGAGGAAGCGCAGGCCGGCGCAATTACGGGGCCGGCGCTGATGGGGCTCGCCGACCGCATCCATGCCGGCGAATTGACGACGCAGCCCGCGCTCGCCGATGCGCGCACGACCATCAGCGAAGCGACGCAGGCGGGCTAGTCGGTCTCGTCCAGGATGGCGTGCATTTGCTCGTCGCTTAGTCCGAAATGATGGCCGATCTCGTGCACCAGCACGTGTGAAACGAGATCGGCCAAGCTCACGTCGCCGCGCTCGATCCATTCGTCGAGGATCGGCCGGCGATAAAGAAACACCATCGCGCTCATGTGCGCGGGCTCGCCAATGCTTTGCTGGGTGAGATCGACGCCGTGATAGAGCCCTGAAAGCTCGAACGGATCGTCGATGCCCGTGTCGGCGAGGATGTCGTCTTCGGCGAAATCTTCGATGCGAAAGACAATTTCGCCAGCTAGCGCGCGGAAGCCGGCCGGAAGCTCTTCCCATGCTCGCAGCGCGAGGGCGTGGAGATCATCGAGGGAGGGCGGCACATCGGCGGGCATGGGGTAGGCATATAGGGCCTGAGCCTCTGGCGACAAATTGGTGACGCATGCGTCATTTTTCTTGACGGCCGGATTTCCACGCATAAACTGTGGCCATCGAGCAGAAGGCCGCCTTCCGCGCGGCCCATTGACCCCCGGGAGACCCGACGCGATGGCCGATTCCGCGACCAACACGCCCAGCATCCGCCAAATCACCAAGGACGAGGTCTACGACGCCGTCGCGCCGACCGATTTCGGGGCGATGCTGGAGATTGATCGGCACCTCAACCGGTCGACCGCCTTCGACAAGATCATCTCGGCGACCCACGACCACTTCTGGGATCCGCTCGACAAGAAATACATCGACTTCAACGACGAGTTCGACCCGGACACCACCGACTTCGTTCCGGATTATCTCGTGCCGGCGCTGCAGACCGAGTACGTCGAGAGCTATTTCGCCGACAAGCCTGCCGAGCGCATCCGCTTCAAGAGCCAGGTCGCGCGCTGGGTGATGAGTTCGATCCTGCACGGCGAGCAGGGCGCGCTGAACCTCTCCGCTTCTCTCTGCCATGTGCTGCGCGATCCGGGCGCACAGGAATACGCCGCGAACCAGACCCGCGAGGAAGGCCGCCACGTGACGGCGTTCGCAAAATACATCATCGCGCGCTGGGGCACGCCGCTCCCGTGCGGCACGGTGCTGGCCGGCTTGCTGCAGGAAATTGTGCACGCGCCGGAGGTCTACAAAAAGATCATCGGCATGCAGATGCTGGTCGAGGGCCTCGCCATGGGCGCCTTCGCCACCATCTTCAAGGAATGGGACGATCCGCTGGCGAAGAAGCTGACGCAGCTCGTCATGACGGACGAAGCTTTCCACCACAAGTTCGGTAAAATCTGGGCCGACCGCACGATCCCGAAGCTCTCCGCGGAAGAGCATGAGATCGTTGAGAACTGGGCGGCGCATTGCTTCCAAACGCTGTTGTTCAATCTGGTGGCGCCGCACCAAATGAGCGCGATTTACGTGCAATTCGGGCTCGATCCGGAAAAGGTGATGGAAAGCTTCCAGGCGGCGGTCACCGACGAGGTCCGCCGCGAGAACATGAAGGAAGGCACCAACATTTTCCGCGTGCTGGTGAAGACGCTGTGGAACGCCGGCATCATCACCGAGCGCACCAAGAGCTTCTACGCGATGTACATAGACTTCGACGAGTTCAAGGCCGAGGGCGATGAGATGGTCGGCGATGCGATCGCCGACGAAGGCATCCAATACCTGAAGACCATCAATTTCGGCATCAACACCAGCGCGCTGAACGACGTGAAGGCGGCGGCGGTGGCGGCGGAATAAGCCGAGCCTCACAGAAAGAGAAACGCCCCGCCAGTTACGGCGGGGCGTCTTCATTTTGGGCTATCCGCGCGCTCAGCTGGGTGGCTGCGAAGGCGTTTGCTGCGGTTGCGCCGGGGCGTTCGGCGCGCCGGTGACGCTGTCGAGCTGCTCCATGGTTTCGCCAACCTGCTCGGCGACTGCCTCGGGATCGACCACCTGATAGCCGGGCGGGATGCCGAACAACGCAGCGTCTTGCTGGCCGCGCTGTACGGACGTGGCCTCCCACAGCACGCGGCCTTCTTCGCTCACCCGCAGCACGATGCCGTCATCGCTGATGCAAGCGGTGCGTTCGACGCCGCCTTGCGCTTCGCGCGGCTGCCATTCGCGGCCGTCCTCGCCGGCGACCGTGCACTCGCCGGTGGAGCGCGCATTTTCTTCGCCAAGCGCTGCCCACGCCGTTTCCAACGGCTGCGGCGCGTCAGCGTCGGCGATGCGCACGGCGACGCCTGAGGCGGCCGCTGGCGCAGCGCCGGGTGCGGCTGGCGTTGCGGTGGTTCCGGGCGGTGGCGTGGTGGTGGTCGTCGTGGTCGTGCCGTCCGGGTTCTGCGTGACGGTGGTTTGGCCCGCCGGCGCGCCAGCGGGCGCTGCCCCGGCCGCGGGCGCCGCTGGCGGCATGGCGGTCGGATTCAGCACGTAGGCGGCGTTGGTCGATTCATCGAACACGATGGTCGCTTGGCCCATTGCCGGCAGCACCGTTTCCACGCGCATTTTTGGGCCGTCGCGGTAGATCACGGTTTGCACCGAAGCGCCGCCATCGGGTGCGGCGGCCGTACCTTCGATGCGGTAGGAGGTCTCTGAGAATTGCGGGTAATCCGGCGCACCGATGCCGCAGCCAGCGAGAAGCGCTGCCGCGCCGGCGGCGATGAGAAATGATGCTTTATGCATGGAGGTCCATCCTTGACGATGATGCGGCACGAACGCATCGCCAGGCGCGGGAGTTCCGTTGCGCGCTTGTGGCCGCGCCACGCCGATGGAACAATGCGTTCCTGATGAGTGCGCCGCTGATCGCCCGCCCGGACATGACGGCTTTGTTAGCGCGCGGCGTGACGCGCATGCTGGTGGCGCACGGCTTGGCGCCGGTGCTGGAGGCGCCGCTGGCGAATGGACGCCGCGCCGACGTCATGGCGATCACCGAAAAAGGCGAAATCTGGATCGTCGAAACCAAATCCTGTCTGGCCGATTACACCGTCGATCAGAAATGGCCAGACTATCTGGATTTCTGCGATCGCTTTTTCTTCGCCGTCGCCGAAGCGTTTCCGCATCGGCTTATACCCGAAGAAGCGGGGCTCATCGTCGCCGATGGCTTCGGCGGGGCGATCGTGCGCGATAGCCCCGTGCGTCCGCTTGCCGCCGCACGGCGGAAGGCGACGACCTTGGCGTTCGCGCGGCTGGCGGCGTGGCGTCTGGCGGACGGCTGATGCACTTGCGCTACGAAACACGCCACGAAGCCGGCGCCGAGATCGCGCCGCATCGGCACGAGCACGCCTATGCGGCGCTGGTGCTCTCCGGCGCTTATGAAGAGGCGGGCCCCGACGGCGTGTGGGCGTGCGGCGAAGGCGCGCTCATTCTGCATCCGCCGTTTCATCTGCATTTGAATCGCTTCGCCGCGGGCGCTGCACGCGTGCTAAATTTCACGCTGCCACACGATTTGGCGCGCGCGCTCGGCGCACACGATTATGGGGTGTTTCAGTTGCGCGATCCGAGCCGCGTGGCCGGATGTACGCATGCGCGCGACGCTATCGACGAAGCGCTTGACCAGAGTGAAGCGCTGCCGCGCGCGAACACCGGATCATGGCTGGATGCGCTGGCGGAAGCGCTCGCCGCCGAGCGTCCGCCGTCTGTGGCGGCGCTGGCGCGTCGCACCGGCGTGACGCCGGAGCACGCCGCACGCGCGTTCCGCAAGCGTTTCGGCATGAGTCCGGCGGCGTTTCGCGGCGAGCATCGTGTGCGCCGGGCATTGGCGGGGCTCGCGGACGGGCGCCGTTCCCTGTCGGACATTGCTCAGGATGTCGGCTTCTCCGATCAGGCGCATTTCTGTCGCGGCTTGCGTCAAGCAACGGGGCGATCGCCATCGGCGCTGCGGGCTTTGCTCAGCTAAGATCAAATTCGTTCAAGACTGGGCTCGGCGGCGCGCGCAAGGGTGCGCGGAGCCGGAGGTTCCCTGTGCTCAAATTTCTCGCCGCTTCTTTCGTGATGAGCGCCGCGCTCATAGCCAGCGCCGCCGCGGAAACGCAATGGCGGGTTCGCTCTTCGGAAGGGCTGGATGCATTGCTGCTGATCGGCGCCGCCGCAGGCGATGTCATGCAGCAAGAAGAATATCCGGAGGAAATCGCCTGGGTCCGCGCCAATATGAGCGCCGAAGGCCTCGCGGCCATGGCGGTGCTCGATCAGACGCTGCGGGTTGAGATCGGCGCGCTCACTGGCCCGACCATGGCGCACTTCTTTTCCGCCGGGCAAACCGACACCATCGCGCAGGTGATTGCGTCAGCGGAGGATCCCGAACGATTGCTGCGCCCCGGATTGGAAGCGCTGCCCGATTGGAGCGAAGAGAATTATCAGCGCGCCTTGCCGTTGCTGCCGCAGGCGGCGATCGCGCTGCGCGCACTGGACGCGGCCGGGTTTTCACAATGGCGTAGCGAAAATGAAGGCGCGGCGATCGCGCAAGGCATCGAGACGATACGCGCCGCCGTCGAGGGCCATGACGTCATCGGTGAAAATCAACGCTTCCTGGCGCGCCAGCTCGAGCCCGCCATCGAAATCGTCGTGCTGGCTTATTGCCGGCCCTACGGCATCCGCATCAAAGGGCAGCGCTTCGTGACGCATTATTCCTGGGACGCCGGCACGCAATTGCGCACCGCAGCGCACGAGATTTTCCATGCACCGTTCGATGATGAGGATTGGCGGCTCTGGGCGCGGCTCGAGCGCCTGCAAAGCGACCCATGGATGAATTCCATCGTCGTCAATCACGATCCGCGCTTCGGTTACAATTCGTTCGACGGCGTAGTCGATGAAGGCTCGACGCAGGCGCTGGACCAGGTCGTCGCCGAGCGTCTCGGCATCGCGCGCGATCCGCGCGACCGCTGGCGGCGTTCTGACGGCGGCATGCATATGCTCGCCGCTGCGCTCTATCACGCCATGAAGGAAGACGGCTACGATCGCCGCGGTGGCGATTACGGACAATGGCTCGTCAGCGCGCTCGACCGCGGCTTGCTGACGCCGGTGGAAGTACGCCGCCGTGCGACCATCGTGGTGGACCGCGAAACCGTCGATCAGTGGGATCGGCCAGCCGAGAGTGAGTCCGCGGCGCGATGAGAGCGTTGCTCAGCGCGCTTGGCGTGTTCGCCGCGGCCTGCGCCGGAGGGCCTGCGGACGCGGATGAAGCGTGTTCACACCAGACGACGATTAGTGAGGCGCGCTACGCCAACGCCGACATAAGTCTCGCGGCGGCGTGGATATCGCCAATCGGCGTAACGCAAACGCCGGCCGTGATTATTTTGCAGGGCGCCGGCGACAGCAGCCGCTCAAATGCATGGTCAGCGCAGATCGCCGCCGCGTTGGCGGAATGCGGCGTCGCCGTGCTGCTTACCGACAAGCGTGGGTCCGGCGCCTCCACCGGCGATTGGCGCACCGCTTCGATGCTGGACCTCGCCGCCGATGGCGCAGCAGGGCTCGTCTGGGCGGCGGCACAGCCCAACGTCGATCGCGATCGCATCGGCTTTCTGGGCCTTTCGCAAGGCGGCATGGTCGCGCCTGCGGCCGCGTTGCTCAGCCCGGAAGCGGACTTCGCGATCGGCTGGGTGTCGAGCGCGGCGCCGATGCGCGATGTGCTGACGTACGAGTTGGAGCAGACCTATCGTCAGCACGGCCTCAACGACGAGCAGATCGCGCCCTTGCAGCGTTTGCCGCACGCAGCGTTTACGTGGCTCGACAGCGGCGAGAGCTGGGCGGACTACGTTGCTGTTCGCGATGCGATTGCGCAATCGCCGTTCGCGCGCGCCGCGGAGACATGGCCATCGACGCAGGACGATTCCTATTGGACGTTTTGGCGCGCCAATAAAGATTACGCGGCGCTGCCGCGGTGGCGCGAACTGGTGGAACAGCGCCACACGCCAGGGCTTGTCGTGCTCGGCGAGCTGGACGTTTCGGATAATGTCGATGTCGCCGGCACGCGTGACTTGCTGCGAGCTGGCGTGCGCGGCGCGATGCTGGTCGAAGTCGTGCCGGGCGTTGGCCACAGCCTGCGCCTCGAGAACGGCGCTTTGCACCCACGCGCGCTCGGATTGACCTTGTCCTTGGTCCGTAACCCACAAGCGTGGCCCCAAGCGGCGGCGTCTATGTCTCTCCCGGCGCCTTGAGCTCCAGTGAAAGCGCGTGCAGGCCGCCGTCGAATTCTTGCTTCAAGGCTTCGTGAACAAGACGTTGCCGCGTGACGCGATTGAGCCCGGAAAACGCCGCTGAGACCATACGAATGGTGAAATGCGTTTCACCTTCGGGCCGCGCGCCCGCGTGGCCGGCGTGGCGCGCAGAATCGTCGCTCAAGCTTAGCGCCGAAGGCGTGAACCGATCCTGAAGCGCCGCTTCCATGCGGGACGCCCGCGAAGATGCGTTTTTCATCTCTGTCAATTCCTTGTCCGCATGCTGGCTGGCGCCCATACTCTGGTGCTCTGTCATGACCGACGCGTTCGAATACAGGCCGAAATTCGTTGACATCCGGGTGAAGAAACCGGATGCGGCGACGCTCGACCGCGAACCGTCCGAGCGGGCCTGCGATCATATCGGCTGCGGGCGCGCCGGCGAACACCGGGCGCCGAAGAGCCGCGATCGGCAGAGCGAGTTTTGGCACTTCTGCCTTGAGCACGCCGGCGAGTACAACCGCCGCTGGAACTATTTCTCCGGCATGAGCGACGCAGAGTTGGCCGATTATCAGCGGCGCGAGGAGGTTGGCCACCGGCCGACCTGGACCATGCGCGGGGGCAGAGGAGACAGGCTGTCAGCGGCCATGCGCGGCTTCCAGGCCGGGCGTAGGAACGATCCGTTCGAGATGTTCGGCGCTGGGGCGCATGCAGCGGCGGCCGCGCCGCAGCGGCGTCTGACGCGGCTGCAGCGGCTTTCGCTGGAGGCGATGCTGCTGGACGAGGGCGCCACCGGCGCTCAGATCCGGGCCCGCTACGCCGAATTGGTGAAGCGCTGGCACCCGGATTCCAATGGCGGCGACCGCGGTGCGGAGGCCAATCTGCAGAAAGTGGTGCAGGCCTACCAGACGCTGAAGGCCGGCGGTCTGGTTTGACCCGGCTTGGGCGCTTTGGCCGCCTTTTCATTCCACGCTGCGGCGCGGTAAGCTGCGGCGATCCCTGAGTTTTGAGCTCCAATGACCACAGCTGACGACCTTTTGACCGCGAAGCCCGACAAGCAGGTGTCCGCCCGCGAGTTTGGCGTGCCGAGCGACATGAAAATTCCGGCCTTCTCGAAGCGCACGGAATATGTGCCCGAGATCGACGAAGCCTATCGCTTCGATCCGCAGACCACGGTCGCGATCCTGGCGGGGTTCGCCCACAACCGTCGCGTGATGGTGCAGGGCTATCACGGCACCGGCAAATCCACTCACATCGAGCAGGTGGCGGCGCGGCTGAACTGGCCCCTGATCCGCATCAATCTCGATAGCCATGTCAGCCGCATCGATCTCGTCGGTAAGGATGCGATCGTGCTGAAGGACGGCAAGCAGGTGACGGAATTCCGCGAAGGTCTGCTGCCGTGGGCGCTGCAACGGCCGGTGGCGCTCTGCTTCGACGAATATGACGCCGGGCGCCCAGACGTGATGTTCGTTATCCAGCGCGTGCTCGAAGCATCGGGCCGGCTGACGTTGCTCGATCAGAATCGCGTCATCGCGCCCAACCCGTATTTCCGGCTGTTCGCGACGACGAACACGATCGGCCTGGGCGACACCACCGGGCTTTATCATGGCACGCAGCAGATCAACCAAGGCCAGATGGATCGCTGGTCGATCGTGACGACGCTGAATTATCTCGACCACGATGCCGAAGCCGAGATCGTGCTGGCGAAGGCGCCGAGCTACAACAACGCCGAAGGCAAGCGGCTGATCATGTCGATGGTGCGCGTGGCGGACATGACGCGCAACGCATTCATGAACGGCGACGTTTCAACCGTGATGAGCCCGCGCACCGTCATCACCTGGGCGCAGAACGCCGAGATTTTCGGCGGCGACATCGGCCTCGCTTTCCGGCTGACTTTCCTCAACAAGTGCGACGAGCTTGAGCGGCCGACCGTGGCGGAGTTCTATCAGCGCGCCTTCGGCGCGGATCTGCCTGAAGCGGCGACGCGGGTGAAGGTGGCTTGAGGGCCGCTATTGCTTGATGATCGCGCCTAGCGGCTCTCCAGTGCTGAAGAGCACTGATTGGCTTTGTCGACCGCCGCGCTAGAACGAACGGAAATGGCCGCCAAGGAAACACCCGTCGAAGTTTTCAAACGCTCTTTGGCGCAGACCACGCGCGCCTTGGCGGGGGCGGAAGACGAATTGGAAGTCACTTACGGGGCGGAAGGGCCGAGGCTCTCGGCCGGCAAGATCGTCCTGCCGCATCCGCCGCGTGTGGTGAGCGATATGGAAGCGGAGAAGTTGCGGGGCCAGGCCGACGCGCTCGCGCTTCGGCTCGCCCATCACGACGACAAGGCACACACGCAGCTGCGTCCGGAAGGCGCCAATGCGCGGGCCCTGTTCGACGCCGCCGAGGAGATGCGGGTGCAGGCGCTGGGCGCCAATGCGATGAAGGGCGTGGCGAACAATTTGACCGCGGCGCTGACCGACCAGTGCGACCGGCGCGGCTTCTCCCGCATGACCGATCGAACCACCGCGCCGCTGGCGGATGCGCTGGGCATGATCGTGCGCGAACGTTTGACGGGCCTGAAGCCTCCGCAGAGCGCGCAGGGAATCGTCGATGTCTGGCGCCCGGCGATCGAGGAGAAGGCAGGCAAGACGCTCGACAAACTCACCGGCGCTGCATCCGATCAGCGGGTGTTCGCGCAATTGTCGCGCGATCTCATCCGCGACCTGGACATGGCCGACGAGCTCGGCGAGGAGCAGGGCCAGGAAGAAGCCGAAGGCGAGCAGCAAGCGTCGCCGCCTCCGCCGCCCGAATCCGACAGCGAGGGCGAAGACGAACAGGACACGATGACGGAGGCGGAGCTTCAGCAGAGCGACGCCGAAATGGAATCGGATCGCACGATTTCGGTCGAGATCGACGCCGATGGCGACGATGAGAAGGATTTGGATCAGGATGAGCCGGGCGAGAAGCCGCTGCGGCCAAAGCCGCGCGACGACATCGGCGATCCGAATGCGGCCTATCAGGTTTTCACGCAGGCGCACGACGAACAGATCGCCGCCGAGGATTTGTGCGACGCCGAAGAGCTGGCGCGGCTGCGTTCCTATCTCGATCAGCAATTGAAGCCGCTGCAGAGCGTGGTCGGCCGCCTCGCCAACCGGCTGCAGCGCCGCCTGCTGGCGAAACAGAACCGCGCTTGGACCTTCGACTTGGAGGAGGGCGTGCTCGATACCGCCCGGCTTACGCGCGTCATTGTTGATCCGCTGTCGGCGCTGTCGTTCAAGCAAGAAGAGGATATGGAGTTCAAGGATACGGTCGTCACATTGCTGCTGGATAATTCCGGATCGATGCGAGGACGTCCGATCATGGTGGCGGCATTGTGCGCCGACATTCTTGCGCGCACGCTTGAGCGCTGCGGCGTCAAAGTTGAGATTCTCGGCTTTACGACGCGGGCCTGGAAGGGTGGGCGCTCGAAGGAAGATTGGCTTGCGGCGGGGCGGCCGTCGCAGCCGGGCCGGCTCAACGACCTTCGGCATGTGATTTACAAGTCGGCCGACGCGCCTTGGCGGCGGGCGCGGCGCAATCTCGGTCTGATGATGCGGGAGGGGCTGCTCAAGGAGAACATCGACGGCGAAGCGCTGATGTGGGCGCACGAACGGCTGATCGGCCGGCCCGAACAGCGGCGCATCCTGATGGTGATTTCCGACGGCGCGCCGGTGGATGATTCCACGCTCTCGGCCAATCCTGGAAATTATCTCGAGCGCCATTTGCGCCAAGTGATTCACTGGATCGAGACGCGTTCGCCGGTGGAGCTGATCGCCATCGGTATTGGCCACGACGTGACCCGCTACTATCGCCGCGCCGTCACCATTACCGACGCCGAACAGCTCGGCGGCGCCATGACGGAAAAGCTGGCCGAATTGTTCGACGAGCCGGCGCCGGTTGCGCCCTCTCCACGCACGCCGCGCGCGCGCAGGACAGCCGAAGCGAAAGCACGGGCATGAGAGCGCTTCGGTGGTGTTCGTTGGCGCTGGCGCTTGGCGGCTGTGCGCCGTCAGCGGCGGACGCGCCGATCGATGAGCAATGGGCGGCGGTGACGGTCGAGGCGGCGCCAATCGAACTTGGAACCGAGCGCGCCGGCGATCTCGTCTTTCGTGGGGGCCTGGTGCTCACGTCCGACGACGAACGCTTCGGCGGCTGGTCGGGCATGGAGGTGCTGCAGGATGGCCGTCTGATTGCGATCAGCGATGCCGGGCTATGGCTTTCGGCGCAGATCGTGCTGGACGCGAACGGCGGGCTGGTTGGCGTCAGCGATGCGCGCATCGCGCAAATGCGCGATGAAACGGGCGAGCCGTTTGCGAACAAGGCGAGCGGCGACGCCGAGGACCTCGCGCAATTGCCGGACGGACGGTTCGCTGTTTCGTTCGAGCAAACCCAAAGCATCCGGCTTTATGATTTCAACCGCGACGGGCCGTTCGGCGCAGCGCTTGCGGGCCCGCTGCTCGGCGATGTCGCGCGGCTGCCGTCGAACGCGGGCCTGGAGGCGATCGCCGCGACCGAACAGGGCGCGCTCATTGTCGGGGCGGAGGATCGCGGCCTGCTTTGGCGCGCGCGCCCGGAAGAGCCCGGGCCGGTCGCGCGGCGCGCCCATTATCCGTTGGAATTCGGATATGCGCTGACCTCGCTTGATCGCCTTCCAGAGGGCGAGCTGGTGGCGCTTGAGCGCTTCTACGCGCCGGTGATCGGCGCGCGCGCCCGGATCACGGTGGTCAGCTTGGAAAGCCTGGATTCCGCGAACGCGCAGGCGCGCACAACGGTGCTGGCTGATCTGGCGCCGCCGCTCGTCGTCGACAATTTCGAGGCCGTCACCGCGCTGCGCAACGCAGACGGGACGACGCGCCTCTACATTCTCTCGGACGACAATTACAATCCGCGCCAGCGCACGTTGCTCTACGCGTTCGACATATCGCCGCCGGCGCCCGCGGCGGACTGAGCGCGCAGGCGGCGTATTTCGCCCCACGCCGCCAGCGCCAGCAGCGCGCCGATGAACACGGTCCACCAGTATTGCTGTGCAATGGCCCACGCGCCGATGCCGACGGCGATGAGCAGCCCCACCCACGCGGCGATCAGATAAGCGCGGGGCGGCGGCATGATGTAAGCGAGCGCTTCGCGCAGAATGCGGCCGCCGTCGAGCGGATAACCGGGCAGCAGATTGAACGCGCCCAGGATCAGGCTGACGTAGAAAAACGAATCGAAGAAGGCGAGCGCGAGCGGGGTTTCGCGGCTGGGCCAGCCGGTTTCGGAAAGCGCGCGGATGACGAAGGGCAAGAG
>JBFWZB010000025.1:3575-19027 GCA_050185805.1 Hyphomonadaceae bacterium | reverse complement strand
GAGGCCAGCGTGACGTCGACGAGGTTCGGCTTGAACTCGCGCTTGGTCTTGATGTTGGAATGGCTGACCTTGTGGCCGATCTGGCGGTTGACGCCGGTCAGCTCGCAACGGCGGGACATGGGTGTTACTCGCGGGAAATTCGGAAGCGCGGACGCTTACGCGAACGGGGGCGGGGGGTCAAGGCAGGGCGGTTCCTAGCGCCCGGATCGCATAAAGTACGCGTCCGGGCCGAATTATCGCCGCATTGAATTCATGTCTGGATCAGCTGTCCTCCGCTAAACCATCCAGCCGTCCGGAGCCTGGAGCCGCGCCCCGTGAAACTGATCCGCAAGACCCCGCTCGCCGCCCTGTTCCTCGGCTTGGCCCTCGCTGCGCCTGCCCAGGCGCAGACCGGCGACATAGCTTTCGAAGGCCGCTACGCCGCCTATGCCCGCGGCATCGAGGCGGGCGTGTTCAATTATCGGCTGAACAAGTCTGGCTCGGCCTACCAGATCAGCGCCGAGCGTCGCCTAACCGGCTTCGTGGCGACGCTGGCTGGGCGTAACCAGGATTATACCTACACCGTGCGGGGCGCGGTGGGCCGGGACGGCACGCTGCAAACCCGCGCTTACCAGCACCAGGGCGGCCGCCGCGGCAGCGACCGGCCGAATGGCCGCATCGTGCGCGCGGCGTTCAGCGCCGATGGCGTGGACACGACGGCTGACCCCGCCGGCATGGGGATGGGCGATCCCCCGGCCACCGCGGCCCAAAAGCGCGGCGTGGTCGATCAGCTGACGGCGATCGCCAATCTGATGATCACGAGCGGCGACCCGTGCGACGGCACGCAGCGCGTCTATATGGACGGGCGCTCGCGCTTCGATTTCGTGCTGACGCCGAATGGCCGCGTCAACGCCAACACGCCCGGCTATCGCGGCGAGGTGCTCCGCTGCTCTGTGCAATTCCGGCCGATCGCCGGCTTTTCCGATCCGCAGGAGGCCGCGACCCTGACCTTCCTGTTTGCGCGTACCGAGGCGGGCGTTTATGCGCCGGTGCAGATCGAGATGCCGACCAATGACGCCGGCGTGGTGCGGCTGCAGGCGCGGCGGCTTACCGTGAATGGCGCGGCGCTGCGCTAGGGGTGGGGTTCGAGCCGCGGGTAATGCCGAATCAGGCTTGTGTGTTACTTAAGTATTAACCCCAAGATGTAGCCGTGAACGGACAAGAAACGAATCAAAGTCACCGATTCGTCGGCGATTCGTTCTTATTCTCTTCTTCTACCCAGTCTCCGGTACTGTCTCAGTTTGAATTAGGAAAAAATGCTTGGCGGTAGGGACTCGCAAGCGCCCCAGTCTGGGGGACTGGGGGCCGCGAGTTCTAATCGCGCAGAACTGGGCGAGACCGATCTCTTCCCCACGGATCGGGCCTGGTACAACTGCGTCACCGGGCGCCGCGCCTGGCTTGAAAACGCCAAAGCTGGGACCCATCGTCAGGTCATGGTCCTGCGTGAGCCGGCCCGCGTAAAGGCGGTTCTCGGCCCCACCAACACCGGCAAGACGCACCTCGCCGTCGAGCGCATGCTCGGACACGGCACGGGCATGATCGGGCTGCCGCTCAGGCTGCTGGCGCGGGAGGTTTACGACCGCGTGGTGGCGGCGAAAGGCGCGGCGTCCGCGGCGCTGGTGACGGGCGAGGAGAAGATTTGGCCCGAAAACGCGCGCTATTTCATCTGCACCGTCGAGGCCATGCCGCTCGACCGGCGCGTCGACTTTCTCGCCGTCGATGAAATCCAGGTCGCGCGCGATCCCGACCGCGGCCACGTCTTCACCGACCGCATCCTCAACGCGCGCGGCCTGGGCGAGACCATGCTGTTGGGCTCCGACACCATGCGCCCGATGCTGCGCCGCTTGCTGCCTGACGCCGAGCTGATCCCGCGCGAGCGGCTTTCGACGCTGAGTTATGCCGGCGCGCGCAAAATCACCAAACTGCCGAAGCGCTCGGCCGTGGTCGCGTTCTCGGCCGACGAGGTCTACGCCATCGCTGAATTGCTGCGCCGTCATCGCGGCGGGGCTGCGGTGGTGATGGGCGCGCTCAGCCCCCGCACGCGCAACGCGCAGGTGAAGCTCTACCAAGACGGGGAGGTGGACTTCCTCGTCGCTACCGACGCCATCGGCATGGGTCTCAACATGGACGTCGACCACGTCGCGTTCGCGTCGCGCCGCAAATTCGATGGCCATGTCTGGCGCGATCTGCGCGCTGACGAAGTGGCGCAGATCGCCGGGCGCGCCGGGCGCTTTCGCAGCGACGGCGCCTTCGGTGAGACCGGCGAATGCGCGCCGTTCGACGAGGACATGATCTTTCACGTCGAGAATCACGAATTCGAAGCGGTTGAAGCGGTGCAATGGCGCAATCCCGATCTGCGCTTCGACAGCGCCGCGGCTCTAATTGCGTCGCTGGAAACACCGCCCGATCGTCCCGGCCTGATGCGGGTGCGCGGCGCCGACGACGAAGCCGTGTTGAAGCGCCTGGTGCTCGAGCCGGAGATTGACGAGAGCGTGCGCGGCGTCCGCGATGTGGAAGCCTTATGGGAGGTCTGCCAATTGCCGGACTTCCGCAAAACCACGCCGGAGGATCATGCGCGCCTAGTCGGGCGGTTCGCGCGTCATCGGCTCTCGGCGCAACGCTGCGCGCCGGCCGAATGGGTGCATGCCGAATTGAAGCGGCTCGACCGCAGCGAAGGCGATCTCGCAACCTTGCAGCAGCGTTTGGCGCACGTGCGCACCTGGAGCTACGCCGCCAATCGCAGCAATTGGCTGGAGGATGCCGAGACTTGGCGCGCCAAAACGCGCGAGATCGAAGACAGACTCTCCGACGCGCTGCACGAAGCGCTGACCCAGCGCTTCATCGATCGCCGCACCAGCGCTTTGCTCAAGGGGCTCAAGCGCGAAGAAGCGCTGCTCGCGGGCATTTCGCACGATGGCGAGGTGACGGTTGAAGGCCATTTCGTCGGCCGGCTGCACGGGCTCGAGTTCAAGCCTGATCCGCGCGCGGCGGCAGGCTTGGAGGGACGCGCGGTGCGCCACGCGGCGATGCGCGCGCTCCGGCCTGAAGTGTCTCGCAGGTTGGCGCGCATCGCAGCGGCGCAGGATGGCGATTTCGCCCTCACGCGGGAGGGTGCGGCGACGTTCGAGGGCGCGGCGATCGCGCGCTTGGCGGCGGGTGCGCCAGTGCTGAAGCCGCGCCTCGATCTGCTTGGCGGCGAAGGCGCGGGCGCGGCTGAACTCGCCGCCGCGCGCGAGCGGTTGGAATATTGGCTGGCGCGCGTGGTGGCGTCGGATCTGCGCCCGCTGGCGGCGTTGGAGGCGGCGTGGCGCGAAGGCCGCTTGCCGGCTGACGCCCGCGGCCTGGCGTTCCGCCTGATCGAGCAGGGCGGCGCGCTCGATGCGACGCGCGAGGATCTCGCGCACGCTACCGCGAGCGGCCGCGCCGTGCTGCAACGCTACGGCGTGCGCATCGGCGCCCATAGCGTGTTCATGCCGGCTTTGGTGCGCCCCCGCCCTGCGCAGACCTTGGCGATCCTGACGCATGCGCGTTCGCCGGCGCATGCGTCCTTGTTCTTGCCGCGCGCGGGCGCGCTGTCGGCGCCGCTTGGCAGCCGCTTGCGGTGGCAGGAAGCCGCGGCTGCGGGCTATCGCGTTTGCGGGCCGGCGGCGGTGCGCTTCGATATCGTCGAGAAACTCGCCGCCGCGCTCGCCGCCGCCGACCCGCCGGGCGATCAGGTGTTGGCCCGCATGATGGCGCGGCCAGTGCGTGAACTGCCCGCCATTCTAGGTGCGCTTGGCTATCGCCGTGAGACGAGCGGAGAGGATCATGCCCCGCGCTGGACGCTCCACGCCAAGCGTCAGCGGACAGCACGCCCGCCGCGTGTGGCGGACAACGCGTTCGCCGCACTGGCCGAGTTGGTGCAGCCGGCGGCGGGCCCGCCGAAGCGGCGGCGGAAGCGCCGCGCATGAGCGTGGCGGCGCGGCAGCGCATCGATGTCTGGCTGTTCCGGGCCCGGCTGGCGAAGACGCGCGCGGCGGCGGCGCGGCTGGTCGCGGAAGGCGGCGTCCGCCTCGCCCACAACGGCCAGGCCCGGCGGTTGGAGAAGGCTTCGGTGGAGGTCGAGGCTGGCGATACGCTGATCATGCCGGTGCGCGGCGCGCTGCGGATCATTCGCGTTGAAGCGCTCGCCGCGCGACGGGGTCCTGCGGCCGAGGCCCGCGCGCTGTACGCTGAAGCAGCGATCGACGCTTAGCGGATGGGGCCTCGGCGCCGGAGATTGGCGTCTGGCTGGGACATTGCGGCGGCGGGTCGCTTGACGGCGCGCCGTCCGCCCGCCATCTGGGCGCGCTGAACGGGACCGGGACTATGACTTACATCGTCACCGACGCATGCGTGCGTTGCAAATTGATGGACTGCGTCGAGGTCTGCCCCGTCGATTGCTTCTATGAGGGCGCCAATTTCCTGGTGATTCACCCGGAAGAATGCATCGATTGCGGCGTCTGCGAGCCGGAATGTCCAGTCGACGCCATAGTCCCGGACACTCAGGACACGTCAGACGGCAAGTGGCTGAAGATAAACACCGAATTCTCCAAGATTTGGCCGAACATTACGCAAAAGGGAACGCCGCCGGCGGACTCGGACGACTTTCGCGACGAGAAGGGGAAATTCGAGAAGTACTTTAGCCCCGATCCAGGAACTGGCGACTGATCTTACCGCCTCCGGCCCTTTCTCGGGGGCCGATTTTGTGTTATACACTTGTCTCATCCAACGGAGGCGCGCCAGCCGCCGCGCCCGGCATACGGATTCACACATCGCGCACGTCGCATGGAAGCAGGTCGTCACGGATGGGGATTGTTCCGTCCGTCCTTGCCTTGTGCGCCGTGGCGAGCGGGTCCGGATGCCGCTAGGTCAACAACCAGAACGGAGCCCTGAATGCTCGCAAACGCCGCCGCCACCGCCATGCCAGGATCGTTCCGCCCGGGCGATCACATCGTCTACCCAGCGCATGGGGTCGGCAGGGTCATGGGGGTCGAAAAGCAGTCGGTCGCCGGGATCGACCTCGATGTATTCGTGATCAGCTTTGAGCAGGACAAGATGACGCTGCGCGTGCCGACCACGAAGGCGCGCTCGTGCGGCATGCGTCCTTTGGCCTCGGCCGAGGTGGTCAACGAGGCGCTGAAGACGCTGCAAGGCCGCGCCCGCATCAAGCGCACGATGTGGAGCCGCCGCGCCCAAGAATATGAAGCCAAGATCAATTCGGGCGACCTGGTGTCGATCGCGGAGGTCGTGCGCGACCTGCACCGCGGCGGCGATCAGCCTGAGCAATCCTATTCCGAGCGTCAGCTGTATGAGAGTGCGCTGGACCGGATGGCCCGTGAACTGGCCGCTGTCGAGAAGATCGACCGCGAGGACGCGTTGACGCGCCTATCGCAATCGCTGGCGTCGAAGAAACAAGCCGCCGCAGCCTAAGAAACGCCGGCGGGGGTTGAGCGCCAAGGGCCGGGCGGTGACGCCCGGCCCTTTTGCGTCGGGGTTTTCGGTTTGCGGGCGGCAACCAAGGGGGCGGTTCGGGCGTTCGTGATCGGAATGGGGCTCTGCACCGTAAGCAGAGTGAGGCTGCGGGCGCGGAGACCAGAATGGCTATTACCGAAACCTCCGAATTGCAGCGCGGCGCACAGCGCTACCTGCGAACGGCCATGCGCGCGCCGCTGCTGGAGGCGGACAATGAGCGTGAGCTCGCCCGCCGTTGGCGCGAGCAGAACGACGAGGATGCGCTGCACGATCTCACCACGGCGTATTTGCGCCTGGTCGTCGCCATGGCGGCGCGCTTCCGTCACTACGGCCTGCCGATGAGCGATCTGGTGCAGGAAGGCAATGTCGGCCTGATGCAGGCGGCTGCCCGGTTCGAGCCCGAGCGTGAGGTGCGCTTCTCGACGTACGCCTCGTGGTGGATCCGCTCCGCGATCCAGGACTTCGTGCTGCGCAATTGGTCGATCGTGCGCACCGGCACGACGGCGGCTCAGAAAAGCCTGTTCTTCAATCTGCGCCGTCTGCGCGCCAAGATCGATGATGTCGGCGAAGCCTCGATGAGCGCCGAGAACCGCGCCTTCGTGGCGCGCGCCCTCGGCGTCGAAGAGCGCGACGTGGAGACGATGGCTTCGCGGCTCTCCGCGCCCGACCGTTCGCTGAACGCGCCGCTGACAGATGAGACAGGCGGCGAATGGCAGGACCTGCTCGCCGATGATCGCGCCGGTCCGGACGCCGCCGTTGAGGCCGCGCATGATGGCGAGGCGCGGGTGAGGCTGGTGCGTGACGCCCTGCACGACCTTTCCGAACGCGAACGCATCATCATCCGCGAACGTAAGCTCGAAGATGAGAGCGTAACGTTGGAAGCGCTCGGCGCGCGGCTCGGCATTTCCAAGGAGCGTGTGCGCCAGATCGAAGGCAATGCGTTGGTGAAACTCAAGCGTGCGCTCGAAGCCCGCGTCGGCGACCCGGTGGCGGCGGGCTACGTCGGCTAGCGGCGCGGCTAGAGTTTGCGCGCTTCAGTCCGGCAGCACTTCGAGTTGGCTGGCGTGGTCGAGGCAAAGCTGTGGCTGCTCGAGATAGACCCCAAGCGGGCCGCGGGCGCGCACGCGGGCGCCATTGAGCGCGCCGAGCGCTGGGCCGTCCCATTGCGCGAAGCCAGGGCCAAACACGACCAGCGCGAAAGGTGGTTCGTCGCCGAGGGAGAGCGATGCGCGGCGCTCGAATACGTCGGCGCTCTCGATGACGCCTTCAACGATGCGGTAGGGCGCAGGACCGCGAAGACAATTCTCGCCATAGGCCAAAGCGGCCTCCGCAGCGCGGCGTGGACTAAGTGGGCGATAGACGCGGCGGGCCCAGAGGCCGCGTTCGTCGCTTCGCGCTTGCGCTTCGAGCGCGGCCAGTTCGGAACTGCGGGCGTGGTTGTCGCGCCGCGGGCGCACATAGGCCGCGCCGCGGGCGACCAATTCGTGCTGCAGCCAGAACCAGCGGCCGCCTTCGCTGCGCACGTAGACGTGGGCGATGGCGGTTTCAGGCGGCGGTTCTTCCGGCGGCGGTTCATTGGGCCGCGGACGCGGCGTCCATCGCTTGGCGCCGCCATAGGCAAGGCGGACCTGACGATGCAGCGCCAGCGCTTCGAGTTCGCCTTGGCTTTGTGCTGCGTAATCCTCTTCGCCGCGCGGTGCGTCGATCTCGGCGAGGAAGACGCGCATACCATTGTCGAGCATGAGCGTGTCGCCATTGAACGCGCGCACGACGCGGCCGCGCTCGCCCTCTTCCAGTTCGCCGAGTTGCGGACCGCAGGCGGCGAGCAGAAGCCCGAACGCGGCGACGAGCGCGCGCATCAATAGCCGCCGGCGCTGCCGTCCTTGCGCATTTCGGTGGCGGCTTCATAGACGCCGTTGGGATGGCGCATGATCGCCTGATAGCCGCCGAAGCCGCCGTCCGCCGGGCGGATGCGATGGCCGCGGCGCTCGAGCTCGGCGCGGATTTCCGGCGGCACGCCGTTTTCCATCGAGACATAGCCGACGCCGTCGGGTTCATCGCCGGTCGGCTCGGCGCCGCCATAGAAGCGATAGCGCGCGGCGTCGCCGGCGGCCTGCAGGTCGAGACCGTAATCGACCAGGTTGACGATGACCTGCACGTGGCCCTGCGGTTGCATGTCGCCGCCCATCAAGCCGAACGATAACCATGGCTCGCCGTTGCGCAGCGCGAACGCGGGGATGATGGTCTGAAACGGACGCCGCCCCGGCGCATAGACGTTGGGGTGCCCGCTTTCGAGCGAGAACAATTCGGCGCGGTCTTGCAGCATGAAGCCGAGCCCGTCCGGCACCAAGCCCGAGCCCATGCCGCGATAATTGGATTGGATGAGCGACACCATCATGCCGTTGGCGTCGGCGGTGGTGAGATAGGTGGTGTCGCCGTCGATATTGATGGCTGCGTGTGGGGGCGGGGCCATGGCGCGCTCGTTGGAAATCATGGCCCGGCGTTCGGCTGTGTATTCGTCGGTCAGGAGGCGGCGCACGTCGAAGCCGGTGAACGCGGGATCGCCGTAGAAATGCGCGCGGTCGGCGAAGGCGAGGCGCGTGGCTTCGATCTGCGTGTGCAGCGAATCGGCGGAGAGGAAGCCCATGTCGCGCAGGTTGAAGCCGTCGAGGATGCGCAGCGTCTGCAGCGCGACGACGCCTTGGCTGTTGGGCGGCAACTCGCACACCTCTACGTCGCGATAGCGCGCGCAGACTGGATCGACCCATTCGCCCTGGTGCGCGGCGAGGTCATCGTAGCGCAGCCAGCCGCCGATCCGGCGCATATAGCTGTCGATGGTGCGCGCGATCGGGCCGCGATAATAGGCGGCGCGGCCGTCGCGTGCGATCAGCTCCAGCGTGTTGGCGAGATCGGGATTAGCGAATAGCCCATGTCCGTCCGGCATGCGGCGGTTCTCGGCGCAATCGTCCGTGCAGAAATAGAGCGCACGGGCGTTGTCATATTCCTGCAGCCGGCCCTCGGCGAATTCGGTGTCGAGCCGGCGCTGGTTGTTGGCCCAATACATGGCGATGGTTTGCGGAATCGGCGCGCCTTCGCGCGCGTATTGGATGGCCGGCGCCAAATTCTCCGCCATGCTGCGGCGGCCGAAGCGCTCATGCAGCGCGAACCAGCCATCGACCGTACCGGGCACGCTGACGCTCGCCGCGCCGAAGCTCGGCACAGCGTTGGGATTGCCGCGCCGGTGCGCTTCTCGGCGCATTTCGGCGAGGGACATGCCGCGCGGCGTGCGGCCGGAGCCGTTGTAGCCGTAAAGGCGGCGTGTCGCTGGATCCCAGACGATGACGAAGATGTCGCCGCCGATTCCGTTGCCGGTGGGCTCGACCAGACCCAGCATCGCATTGGCGGCGATAGCGGCGTCAATCGCGCTTCCGCCGGCGCGCAGCACGTCGATGGCGGTCTGCGTGGCGAGCGGGTGCGCGGTTGCCGCCGCGCCGTGCGGCGCCACAACCGGCGAACGCGAGGCGAAGCTCTGACCCGACACGCGCTCGCCGCGGCCGAAATTCGGATCGCGCGCCGTATCCGGCGTCTGTGCATCGGCGCCGGCGCTCATCAGCGCAGCGCCGAGCAGCGCGCCCAGAGCGGCGCGGCGGAGCCCCTTCGGCATGCGGTTCCTCCCATCCCTTTTTCCCGTTGTGCGTGCAGTGAAGCAGGAAGCCGCCGATTGCGAAAGCCGGTTGGCTTCGGCCATACTGAGTTCCATGGCTCCGTAGCTCAGCTGGATAGAGCTGCTCCGTCCTAAGGAGAGGGTCGCAGGTTCGACTCCTGCCGGGGCCGCTTCGCCCGGCAGAAGCCGAGGCCAGGAGGGGGACGATGGCGCGCAGCTACGGGAACGTCTGGTCGCAGGCGGCCTCCGGCCTGACCGCGCTCGCCCACACCCGCGCCAGCGCGTTCCGCTGGGGCGTTGTCATTCTGCTCACGGCGGTCTGGATCGGCGGCGGCCTCTGGCTGTGGCGCGATCTCGGCGTGACTGAGGCGATCTATCGGACGCTGTCCGCGGTTTCGATGTGGGACGAATATTTCAACGCCCGCGATCCGATGCTCGAAGTGGTCCGCTTCGCCGCCATCGCGACGCCCGTTGTCGGCCTGTTGTTTGCGTTTTCGGGTCAGATGGGCCGCTCGCTGGCGCGCATTTTCAACCTCGGCGCGGCGCGGCATGTGGTGATCGCCGGCGAAAGCGCGGCGGCGCTTTCATTGGCGCTGGATTGCGCGACGCGAAACAGCGACGCGGTGATCCTGATCGGTCAGGGCTTGCCGGAGGAATCGGCGCTCGACCTTCGGCGCAAAGGCGTCATCGTGCTGGAAGGCGACGCCACCAGTCCAGAAACGCTGAAGACGGCGCGCGCGCATTATGCGTCGCACGTGGTGGCGTTCGAACCGGACGATACCCGCAATTTGCAAACCGAGGCTTGCGTGCGCCGCCTGGTCGGCGATGCGCGCCGGCGCCCGCCAATCGGCGTGCACGTGGCGACGCGTTCGCCGATGCTGCTGCGCGAGGCGCGTGAAATGCGTTCGCTGCAAGCCAAGCAGCATGCGGCGAAGAAAGTGCAGCCGCCAGTCGATCCTAAGCCGTTCTCGCTCGACGAGGTCGCAGCGCGTGCGCTGGTGCAGAAGGAGGCGCAAACCCTCCTCAACCTGGCGAAACAACTGGGCCAAGAGCGCGTGCATATCGTGTTCTTCGGCTTCGACGAAAGTGCCGAGGCGGTGGCGTCCTGTGTCCTGAAGAGTTTGTGGTCGGTGCATTTCGCGCCGCCGCGCCTCACGGTTATGACGCAAGACCCGGAGGCGGCGGAGGGCCGCTTTCGCGCCCGCCATCGTGAGGCCTTCGCGCACCCGCATCTGTGGAAGGCGGACATCGCCTTCCACCGCTTCGATTGGGACGCCGCCAGTATCGGCGGCGAGGTGTTGGACGCCGTCGAGGCCGATCGCGGCAAGCCGACGGCGCTGATCGTCGCCACCGGCTCGGACCCAGGCAACATCCACCTCGCCATCGCACTCAAACGGGTCTGCAATCATGGCCTGCGTTGGCCCGTGCCGATCTTCATGCGCGAAGCGAGCCAATCGGAATTCTCGCAACAATACGCCAAGGGCGACGAAACCGTTGAGCTGGACGCGTATTTGCAGGCGTTCGGTGCGCACCAACTCACGGCGACGCGCGCGCGCATTCTCGACGGCGCGCTCGATCGCGGGGCGGCGATCGCGCATGAGCACTACAATCGCGGACTTGCGGCGAAAGAGCCGATGAGCATGAAGGAATTGCAGGCGGCGATGCGTGATTGGTCGGACGTGCTGGAAACCTACCGCGCAGCCAATCGCGCTGTTTCGGACGCGGCCTCGGTGAAGATTTGGGACGCGGGCTGGGTCCCGGTCGAGAAGGGCCAGAAGGGCGAAACCGCCCCGACCATTCCGGACCATCTGATCGAGCCAATGGCAAAGGTGGAGCACGACCGCTGGATGGCGGAGCGATTGATGTCGGGCTGGCGTCCAACCGTGACCGGCGAAGCGCGCAACAACGAATTGATGGCGCATGACAAACTGGTCGGCTGGGACGCGCTAACCGAACAAGACCGCGGCAATGACGTGACGCAGGTGAAAGCGGCGGTCGACATTGCACGGCTGATGAACCCCGCCGGCTTCGCCCCGCGGGCTCAGGCGACGTGACGGCCTGAGATCGGCGCGGTCATAGCCAACGCTTCGCGCATTTCGGCGATATCGGTGAGCTTTGCGTCGAAGGCGCTCCAATCATCGCGCTCGGCGATCGGCGCCCAGATCGCCTCTACTTCTTCGATCAGCAGCGTGCATGGCGCGGGACGTTGAAAATAGGATTGGCTGTGAAATGCGCCGGGATTGTGTGGCGCCGTGCGGGCTTCTAGGCCCGCGCGAACAGGCATGAAATCGTCGCGCGCGTAGAGCGGGGCCTGCGGGCTCTCGGCTGCGCGCGCGGCGCTGGCTTCGCCCGAGTGCCAATCGTGGAAGAATTGGTCCCAGCCGGCCTGGCTCTGCGTAAGCCAGTCGAACAATGCCTGAAGAAAGGCCATGTCCGCGTCGAGATCGCCTTCGACCAGATCAAGCCGCGTGAACATGCTGTCGCGCAGCGCCTCCTGGTATGCGGGAATGAAGCGGGCGAGTTCGATTTCGAGCGGTGGGACGGGGCAGACGAGGCTAAGTGCGCCGGCGAACTGCGCCAGCGCCCAGGACACTGCCTCGGGTTGGCGCGCGAACGCATAGAGGCCGGTTTGGTCGAAATAGGCGGCGGTGAAGCCGGGCTGGCTGGTGGGCAGGAAACGCCAGGGACCGTAATCGAAGCTCTCCCCGGTGATGGTTAGGTTGTCTGTGTTGAGAACGCCGTGAACGAAACCGGCGGCCATCCAACTGGCCGTGAGCCGCGCGCTGGCCTCCGTGGCTTCTCCCAGCAAGGCGGCGGCGGCGGCTTCGCCCTCCAAGCCGGCGTGGCGAGGATAATAATTTTCCAGGCAATGGCCGATCAGGGCGCGCATCGCGTCCGCCTGCTCGAAGAAGGCCAGCCGCTGAAATGTCCCGAAGCGGATGTGGCTGTGCGAGAGACGCACCAGCACCGAAGAGCGGGTCGGCGAGGGTTCGTCGCCGCGCACCAATTGCTCACCGGTCTCGAACAGCGAAAGCGCTTTGGACGTATAGACGCCCAACGCCTCCAACATTTCCGCGGCCAGCACTTCACGGACGCCGCCCTTGAGCGTAAGGCGGCCGTCGCCGAAGCGGGAATAGGGCGTCTGGCCCGAACCTTTCGTGCCGAGATCGAGCAGGCGGCCGCGTTCGTCGCGCAACTGCGCGAACAGGAAGCCGCGCCCGTCGCCGATGTCGGGATTGTAGGTGCGAAACTGGTGACCATGGTAGCGCATCGCGAGCGGGCGCTGCATGTTTGCGGGCAAGGGCTCGAAGCGCGAGAAATGGGCTTCCCATTCGCCGCTGCTTAGCGCGCCGAGGCCGATGCGCTCGGCCCAATCCTGATTGCGCCGGCGCAAGATACGGACGGGAAAATCCGCCGCCGTCACAGGATCGGCGAAATCTGGCCCCAAGCGTTCGAAGCGCGGGTCAGGGACGTAACTGGCCGAGACAGGCATCGGCTCTATCTAGTCACGCGAGGCGCTTGCGTCATGGCCGTATTGTTACGCGACGGCGGGTGACGGCGGTTCGCTTCTATGGCACATCAGACAAGGGGCTCCGGAGAGATGAAAATGCGGGCGCACGCTTGTGCCGCACTGGTGGCGATTGTCAGCCTCACAGCCTGTGGCGACCGAGCCAAGGGCCGCGAAAACGCCGGTACGCCGGAAGAGCGTCTGGCGGCGGCGTTGCAGGTGTGCGGCGAAGACGCCGGGACGTTTGCGCAGCGTGTGTGCGGCAACGAGACACTCGCCGCGCTCGATGGAGAAATGCGCGAGGCGCTGGTGGCCGAGGCTGCAAGCGTGTCGGAGGCCGGTGCGCAAATGCTGGTGCAGAACCAGCAGCGCTGGCTTGAAGCGCAACGCATCGCGTGCGGCATCATCGACGTGGACGCCGAGCCGAGTGCGGTACAATTGCAGTGCCTGGAATCCGAATTCCGCGCGCGCGCCAATGATGCGCAAAGCGCCGTGCAAGAGGCGGGCGGCTTCACCTTCCAAACCATGGAGCTGGTCGATGCGACGCCGGTGACGGCCGAGATCGCCTCGAATAGCGGGCTGGGCGATGACGCGCCGGCGGCGGTGGTGCGCGACATTCGATTTCCGCGCATCGACGGCCCGCAGACGCCGGAGATCCAACGCTTCAACGAATTGGTGGCGCAGCAGCCGCAATTCCGGCTCGAGGACGCGACCAACGAAGTGGTCGATTATCATATCGCCTATGCGAGCCCTGAGATCATCTCGGTGCGCTTCGACCTGAGCTCCGATACGCTTGGGGCTGCGCATCCGAACAACACCAGCAAGGCGGTCAATGTGCTGATGCGCACCGGCCAGCCGCTGACGGAGGGAGACGTTTTCCAGTCGGGCTCGGGCTGGGAGGCCTTCATCACGCGCCGTGCGGTGCAGGAAATTACGCGCACTTACGCTGAATCAGGCTTCTCGCCGCCAGAGCGCGATGTGCGCGAAAGCGCGACCAAGCCGCATCTATGGCTCATCACTGAAGGCGGCCTGGTGCTGCTGTTCCCGCCTTACTCGTTCGGCGGGCCGCACGTGCTCGGCGGCACTGAGGTGACGATCCCGTGGGCGGAGTTGCGACCCTATCTCAATCCAGCGGCGCCAGCGCCAATCCGCCCGACCGCCTGAGACAATCGGCTGATAGGCGCGCGCAGCGGATTGGCGTATCGGCAGCGTCATGAACGCCCGCGCCGGCTCTCTCATCGCTCTTGTCGGCGTCGTGCTGATCGGCATGACCGGGTTTGGCGTCTTTCTGCCGATTTTTCCGTTTCTGGCCATCGAAGTTGGCGCGACGCCGACGGCTACGACGATCGCTATGGGCGCGTACTCGCTGGGTCAATTGATCGCCGCGCCGCTGTGGGGCCGGCTCAGCGATCGCGTGGGCCGCAAGCCAGTTCTGCTCGCCGGTCTCATCGGCGGCGTCGCGTCATACGTTTGGATCGCGCAGGCTGAGAGCGTGGAGACGCTCGGCGCCGCGCGTCTGTTCGGCGGCCTGATGGCCGGCAATGTCGGCGCCGCGTTCGCCGCCGCCGCGGACGTCTCGGACGATCGCACCCGCGCGCGCAACATGGGTCTGCTCGGGGCGGCCGTCGGGCTTGGCTTCATCGCCGGCCCGGCGCTTGGCGCGCTGCTGGCGACGGACGGCGCCGGCCGCGAAGGCTTTGCGCGCGCGTGCTACGTGTCCGCGGCGCTGGCCCTGCTCGCCACCGTGGTGGCGCTGGCGCTGTTCAAAGAGACGCTGCCGCGTGAAGCGCGCCGCAGCGCCGGTGAAGCACGCACCGGCCGGTTCGCCCTTCTGACCACGCGTCCAGCGCTGGCGCGGTTCGCGGCGGTGATGTTTCTGATGATCGCGGCGCAAGCGCTGATGGAGACCGTGTTTGGTTTGTGGGCGGCGGCTCAATTGCGTTGGGGGCCGCGCGAGGTGGGTTGGACCTTGGCGGCATTGGGCCTCGGCGCGGCGCTGTTGCAAGGTGGCGCGGCGGGCGCGGCGGCGCGCGCCTTGGGAGAACGAACGACGCTGCTGATTGGCCTGGCGCTGTTCGCGGCTGGCTTCGGCGGCATGGCCGTTAGCGCGCATATGCAGACGCTGGCGGTTTCCTTGACCGCGCTGGTGATAGGGCTCGGCCTCGCCACCCCGGCGCTCAATGCCCTGATCGCCGAGCAAGCCGAGGCGCGCGATCGCGGCGCGGTGATGGGGCTTTCACAATCGGCCGCGGCGTTGGGGCGCGTCGCCGGGCCTCTGATGGCTGGCCCGCTGTTTGAGTCGGTGGCGCCGGGAGCGCCGTTTGTCGCGGCGGCGCTGCTGATGTTCGCGGCGCTGTTCGTCACGCTGGGCGAGCCGATGCGCGAAGCCGCACGCGAGGAAGGCTAATCGCGATAGGCGCGCCAAACGCCGTTGCGATCACGCACTTCATAGCCATCGGGTGTCGTACGAAGGCTTGGCGCCGCCAGCGGCGCCTTGCCATGCCCGCCGGGAATATCGAGCACGTATGTCGGCTGGGCGATGCCGGAGGCGCGCTGATGCAATTCGCGCGCAAGCGCCTGGCCCTCGGCGATTGAGCACCTGAAGTGCGAGGTGCCCTGCGCTTTGTCGAGGTGATGCAGGTAATAGGGCTTCACCCGGGCTTCGACCAAGCTGCGCATGAGCGCTTCCAATGTGTGGGCGTCGTCGTTCACACCCTTAAGCAGAACAGTTTGCGCCAGCATCGGCAC
>JBFWZB010000025.1:0-3475 GCA_050185805.1 Hyphomonadaceae bacterium | reverse complement strand
GATCGATCAGCGCGTCCATCGCTGGGGTGATGGCGACGGCATAGCGCGCGGCGACCTCTGCCAGCGGATCGGGTTTCGGCTTGGCGCTCATCTCAAACTCCGAAAGCCTTCGCGTAGCGGACGCGCCCGCCGGCTCTCAGCGCACCGGGCCGTAGCTCCAGCGCCATGAAAGCTGGACCCGAAAACGGAGCATTGAGCGATTCGGCCGCCGCCGCCGAGAACCCGAAGCGGGGATAATAGGCGGGGTGGCCCAAAACAATAATCGCCTGCATGCCCAACGCGCCGCAGCGCGCATTGCCGGCCTCGATCAGCGCCTTGCCCAGTCCGCTTCGTTGGACGCCCGGAAGGACGGCGACCGGGGCCAAGGCCGCCGCTGCTATTTCTTCCCCGTCGCGCTCGATGACGAGCGGCGAATAGAGGATGTGGCCCTGGAGCGCGAAGCCGCTGGCTGCCACCAGCTCAACCAAGGCGTCGCCGTCGGCGCGAAGCTGGTCCACGAGGTCAGCTTCATCGGCTTGGCCGAAGGCGTGGCGCACGACGGCGCGGATGCCTGGGTAGTCCGCTGGCGCCGCATCGCGGATCATGCCGACGGGGTCCACAGAACGTCGTTGATGTGACGCGCTCCGGCGGCGAGCATGACGAGGCGATCGAAACCGAGCGCGACGCCGCTCGCGGGGGGCATGTGCGCGAGCGCGGCGATGAAATCCTCATCGATCGGCCATCGTTTGCCGTAGCGCTTTTGCTTCTCGTCCATGGCGGCGATGAGGCGGGCGCGTTGTTCGATGGGATCGGTCAGTTCGCCGAACCCGTTCGCCAGTTCGACACCGCACGCATAGAGCTCGAAGCGCTCGGCGACGCTCGTGTCGTGCGGGCAGGGCCGCGCCAACGCCGCTTCGCTGATCGGGTACTCGTTGAGTAGAGTCGGCGCTGGCGCGCCGAGCTGAGGCTCGATCTGAACGATCAGGCGGGAGAAAGCATCGCTCTCGGTGTCCAGTGCGCGCGCTTCGGACGCAGGCGTCGCGAGGGCGGATCGGGCATGACCCGCAAACGCCTCGCGCACTGTGAGGCGTTCGGGATCGACAAACGGATTGCAGGTTTTGTCCTTCCAGCGCATTTCCTTGGCGTCGATTGCATCGCAGGCGACGCGCAGTAGCGAGATGCAATCATCCTGAACCACTCGGTAGCCTGTATTGGCGCGGTACCACTCGACCATGGTGAATTCGCTGGCGTGCAGCGGCCCTTCTTCGCCACGGCGCCAGCACTTGCCGAGGTAGAAAATTCTGTCCTCGCCCGCCGCCAGCATTTTCTTCATCGCGAATTCGGGGCTGGTGTGGAGGTAGCGTTCGCCTACCTCGAAGGCGTCGATGTGCGTCTCCGCGCCCGGCGACGGCACGATCTGGTTCGGTTCGACCTCGGTGAAGCCATTGTCAGAGAACCAATCGCGGACCGCGCGTAGCACCGCAGCGCGCGCCTTCAGAAACGGGCGGCGGTCGGCGTGACGGCCGCGGGACCAGAACGTCTCAGGCATGGGTCCCCGCAGAGCCGCTACGGCGATTTCGCCTGTATCCGCCGGAGCGGCTCCGCTTTCCCAAGGCGGAAAACACGGCTAGAGAAGCGGCCAATTCCGGTCCTTTCGGTTCATTCAGGGCCCGCCCGTCAAGGCCGGCCGAGCGAGGTTTACGTGGTCAAAGTCATCGCCAGCGACGTGCGCAAAGGCAACGTCTTGGAACTTGAAGACGGCAAGCTTTATGTGGTTATGAGCCACGAAACTTTCCGCCCCGGCAAGGGCACGCCGACGACCACCATCGTCATGCGCCGCATCACTGACGGCGTGAAGACGACCGAGACCTTCAAGACCACGGATGGTCTGGAAAAGGCCTTCGTCGAGCAGGTGAAGCATACGTTTCTCTATGACGACGGCGATGCGGGCCTCGTGTTCATGAACCCTCAGAGCTACGAGCAGGTGCATCTGACGCGCGATATGGTGGGCGAGGGCGTGGCTTATCTGCAGCCGGAGATGGTTGTCGATCTCACCATGTACGAGGGGCAGGCGCTGTCGATCGAATTGCCGCCGCGCGTGACGCTGACGATCGATACCACAGAGCCGGTGGTGAAGGGGCAGACCGCGTCTTCGTCTTACAAGCCGGCGCTGCTGGACAATGGCGTGCGCACCATGGTGCCGCCGCACATCGAAGCCGGCACGCGCGTGGTGATCTCAACTGACGACGGCTCTTACGTCGAGCGCGCGAAGGATTGATGCTCAGCCGTCGCGAGACGCTGCTGAGCGGCCTAGCGCTCGCTTCATGCGCGCCGCGAGCGGCGCCGCCGATGATCGCGCAAGAACCAGTCAACGATTTGCGCTTCGCGGCCATTGAAGCACGCATTGGCGGCCGTGTCGGCGTGACCGCGCTGAACACGGCGGGCGGCGCAATGCTTGTCCATCGCGCGGACGAGCGCTTCGCGATGTGCTCCACGTTCAAATGGCTATTGGCGGCGCAGATGCTGCAAATGGCGCAATCGCTGCCGAGCCTGCTTGAGCAGCGCGTGCGCTACACCGAAGGCGATCTGCTCGAATACGCGCCGGTGGCGCGTGAAAACCTGGCGCGGGGCTGGATGAGCATCGAGGAATTGTGCGCCGCGGCCGTTGTGATGAGCGACAACACCGCCGCCAATCTGTTGCTGGTGGGGGCCAGCGGTCCGGCCGGGTTCACCAGCTTCCTGCGCGCTAATGGGGATGCCGTCACGCGGTTGGACCGCACCGAGCCCACCCTCAACGACGTGCCGCCGGGCGATGAGCGCGACACCACGACACCGGAGGCGATGGCGCGCACACTGGCGCGGTTCCTGACGACGGACGAGGTGCTGGCCGCGGCGGGACGCGAAAAGCTGATCGGCTGGATGGTGGACAGCCCAACCGGACGCGCGCGTCTGCGCGCAGGCCTTCCAACGGACTGGCGCACCGGCGACAAGACGGGCACTTGGAACGGCGAACCCAACGCCTCGAACGATGTCGCGATTTCCTGGCCGCCGGGCCGTACGCCGATCGTGATTGCTTCCTATCTCAGCGCCAGCACCGGCGATCCCAGCGCGCGCAATGTCGCGCACGCAGAGATCGCCCGCGTGGTTGCAGAGGAATGGCGCTGATGGCGAAAAAGGGCGACGTTACGATTTATCACAACCCGAATTGCTCGACGTCGCGCCAAGTGCTCGAGATGATCGTGGCGGCGGGCTACAAGCCGACCATCGTCGAATATTTGAAGGTGGGCTGGACCAAGACCAAGTTGCGGGCTCTGTTCGTTGCCGCGGGCGTCACCCCGCGCGAAGCGCTGCGCCGCAGGCAGAAAGAAGCCGAAGACCTCGGCCTGCTCGACGATGCGGTCACCGACGCGCAAATTCTTGAGGCGATGGTGGCAAATCCGGTGCTGGTCGAGCGGCCCTTTATCACCACGTCCAAGGGGACGATGCTCGCGCGGCC
>JBFWZB010000024.1:0-39968 GCA_050185805.1 Hyphomonadaceae bacterium | reverse complement strand
TATGGCGGAACCGCCCCTCAGCGCGTGCGCGAACAGATCGAGCGGTGGAAGGAGACGTTCAAATGAGCCGTATCGTTCTGGCCCTCACGGCGCTGACGCTCCTCTCCGCATGCGGGATCAAGGGCGACCTCGAACGGCCCGATCCGCTCTGGGACCGCGAAGACGCGATACGGCGCGAGTGCGCCGAGCAAGCCGCGCGCAATCAGCCGCAAGACCCGCGCTGCGCGGCGCTCCAAACCGGCGCACAGACGACGCCGTGATGATTGCAACTGCTCACCCGCTTGCGGGGGAGCTGTCGTCGCGCGTGAGCGCGATGACTGAGGGGGCGGTGCTCCAAATCCGCCAGCCTTACCGCCTCCCGCTCGCTTCGCTCACGACCTCCCCCGCACGCGGGGGAGGAGTTCGATTGCGATGAACCACTTCGATTACCGGGATGGCGCGCTCTGCTGCGAAGGCGTGAAGCTGGCCGACATTGCCGAAGCAGTCGGCACGCCGTGTTACGTCTATTCGACCGCCACGCTGGAGCGGCACTACCAGGTCTTTCGCGACGCGTTCGCGCCGCGCGAGGTGCTGGTCGCGTTCGCGGTGAAGGCCAACGCGAACATCGCCGTCATTGCGACTTTGGCCCGGCAAGGCGCGGGCGCGGATACGGTGAGCAAGGGGGAGATCGAACGGGCGCTGATGGCGGGCGTGGCGCCGGAGAAGATCATTTTCTCGGGCGTCGGCAAAACCGCCGATGAACTGGCGTTCGCCGTGAAGGCGGGCGTGCATGAGATCAACGTCGAGAGCCGCGCCGAGCTTGAATTGCTTTCCGACATCGCGCGGGGATTGGGCAAGAAAGCGCCCATCGCCATTCGCGTGAACCCGGATGTCGGCGCGGGCGGTCACGAGAAAATCTCAACCGGCAAAGGTGACGCGAAGTTCGGCGTTTCGCCCGAGCAAGCGCTGGCGCTCTACGCGCGCGCCGCCGACGATCCGCATCTGCACGCACAAGGCCTCGCGGTTCACATCGGCAGCCAGATCCGCGATCTCGCGCCGCTGGAAGCGGCCTTCCGCGTGATGCGATTACTGGCGGAGAAGCTTCGCAACCAGGGCATCGCCATCGAGCGCCTCGATCTCGGCGGCGGCTTGGGCGTGCCGTACTTCAACGAGCCTGACCCGCCGTCACCAGCTGAGTACGCGGCCATGGTGGCGCGCGTGTTTGACGGCTTCGACATCGGCCTCTCCTTCGAACCCGGCCGCATGATCGCCGCCAATGCCGGCGTGCTGCTTTCGCGCGTCGTGCGCCTGCAGGACCGCCCGCGCCCGATCGTGGTGCTCGACGCGGCGATGAACGATCTCATCCGCCCCGCGATCTACGACGCCTACCACGGCATCAAACCGCTCATCGAACCGAGCAGCGCCGAGCAGCCAGTCGACGTTGTTGGCCCGATTTGCGAGACGGGCGATACGTTCACCCGCAATCGTATGCTGCCGCCGCTCGAGGCGGGCGATCTGGTGGCTTTCATGACCGCCGGCGCATACGGTGCGGTGATGGCGTCCACCTACAACGCGCGCGCGCTTGTGCCTGAGGTGCTGGTGAACGGCGACCGGTTCGAGATCGTGCGCCGCCGCTGGGAGGTCGCGGAGCAACTCAAGTTGGAGCGATTGCCGCCTTGGCTGGAGGACGCATGAGCGAGCATGAAATTCTGCAATTGCTGCAAAGCTACGACGACGCCCAGCAGAACTCAATCGCACAAGTGATCAGCCTTCACTTCGTGATGATTGCAGCGGTGTTTTATTTCCTCCACCGATCCGGCCTCATCATGAAACTCGCGGTGTTTGTGCTCTATGCGCTTGGCAACGCCATGTATGTAGCGCTCATGTACAATGTCAGCCACCGCATCATCGGCGCACGCCAAGAACTGGCGGCGCTGGCCGGTTCTGAGACCGCCTCGCCCATCACCGAGGCGGTGCTGCGCAATACAGGCGAAGCCTGGAGCAACACCCAAGCCGTCATCACCAACGTCTCGTTCCTCGCGCTTTGGCTCGGAACGACGTATCTGCTCTTTTTCTGGAAACGGCCGAAGGATATCGCATGATCAGGACACTCGTCGCAGGCGCAGCGGCGCTCGCCCTCGCCGCTTGCGCGTCAGCGCCGGCTCTGGTCTCGCCGCAGGCCCAATTCTTCGCCAATCTCCGCGCGTTGTGCGGGCAGAGCTTTGAAGGCCGCGTCGTCACCACCGATGCCGCTGACGCGAGCTTCGCGAGCGAGCGGCTGGTGATGCAGGTGCGCGAGTGCAGCGCCGATGAAATCCGCGTGCCGTTTCATGTCGGCGAGAACCGCTCGCGCACTTGGGTGATTACGCCGACCGGGTCTGGCTTGAGGCTAAAGCATGACCACCAGCACGAGGACGGCACGGAAGATACGCTGACCCAGTACGGCGGCGACACCGCGAACGAAGGCACGGCGGAGCGCCAGGAATTTCCGGCCGATCAATTCTCGCAGACACTATTCGTGAACAACAACATCCCGCAATCGGTGAGCAACGTATGGGCCGTCGAAGTGCATCCCGGGCGCATGTTTGCGTATGAGCTTCGCCGCCCGAACCGCCACTTCCGGGTCGAGTTCGATCTCACCCAGCCGATCGCCGCGCCGCCTCCGCCATGGGGCGCGGACTAGGTCCGCCCCAGGCCGAGGATAGGCGCATCGACTTGAACCGCGCCGCGTTCAACCACCGGGAATTGGTAGTTGCTCTGGCCCTCCTGCGTCGAAGCCTGGATGCGCTCTTCGCGAGCGAATTCACGGCGGACGTAGGCGCCGAGTTCGCCGGCGGTGATCACGCCGTCGCGGTTTTCATCGGCGCCGCCTTCGAAGCCGGTCTGGATGAAGTGTGAGAGGAAGCCGCCGGCCTGGAATTTCTCGGCGACCGAACTGGTGAGATCTTCTTCCGAGCTGAACAGCCCCATCACGCCTGGGCGGCTGACGACATCGCGCGCGAAGCCGCCGCTGAAGCAGGAGTCCAGGATCAGCAGCGCAGTGCGCGAACGGACCTGCTGAAACATCTCGTTCAAATCGTCGTCGGTGATGGCGCCATCGACCATTTCGATCGTCTCGTTCTTGCCGTCCGGCTCAGTGGCGCTGACTTGTCCGCGCACCTGGTTGCCGTGGCCAGAGTAGAAGAAGAGGAAGAGGTCGTCGGGCCCAGCGGCCGCAGCGACGCGCTGGAAGGCCTGGCGCAAACCGGCGCGAGTCGCTTGACCGTCGATCAAGGTGACGCTTTCGGCCGCGAGCGTGCCTTGGCGTTGCAACGCTTGTTGGAGCTTGCGTGCATCTTCGGCGGTGAGCGGCAGATCGTTGCCGGAGCCGGGGTAATCTGAAATGCCGACCATCACCGCGAACACGCGCCGTGCGCTGTTCTGCGCCGAGACTTGCGGGGCAGCGCCCTGCTGCAGCGTCACGACATACGAGCCGCGTTCGCCCGGCTGATAGGACGTCGCCCCGATCCGGTATTGGCCGGTTTCAGCGAGCGTCGTCTCGATGCGGGCATTGCGGTCACTGGCGGAGATATCGTCATTGTCCTCTTGTGCGCCCGATGGGGCCAGCAGAATGAGATAGGGGTCCAGCTGCGCAGAGCGCATCTCAATGACGACACGCTCGCCCGCCGTACCCTGGAAATTATAGCTGTCGATGAACTCGCCAGACTGCAGCTGCTGATCGCCCTGCGCCAGCTCGCCATTCATCGTTTGACCTGAAGCGAAGGTCTCCCCGCCGCCCGCCAGCGCGTCCGTCGCCGTCGTCACTTGGGCCGGCGCGATGTTGAGCTGATAGGCGCCCGTTTCACCGGCGGCATACGATGTGACGTGGATGGTATATTCGCCATTCGCCGGCAGCGTCACCAGAAGGCGGCTGTTGCGTGTGTTATTGGCGGTGTCGTCGTCGTTGTATTCCTGGAAGCCGTTCGGGCCGCTGATGGCGACGTAGGTGTCAAACTGCTGCGAGGCCAACGTGATCTCGACCTGCTGACCGGCGAGGCCTTGCAGCGGGAAGGTGTCGATGAACTCGCCTGAGTTTAGCTGTGCATCGCCCTGCGCCAGCGTTCCCGCGTGCTGTTGCGCGGCGATCGGCGGCGCCTGACCTGGCGTAGTCGTCTGCGCAACCTCCGTAGCCTCGCCAGTTCGCTCAACCTGCAACTGATAGGCGCCGGTCGCGTTGCGGCTGAAGCTGGTCACATAGACCTGCGCCACGCCATCTTCCGGGAAGATTATATTGAGGCGCGAGTTGTAGCTGCCGCTGCCATCATCGTCGTTGTCCTGCGCAAGCGCGCCGGGGCCGCGCACATAGAGGTAGGCGTCGAACGCTTCGGACGCGAGCGTGATCGTATAGCGCTCACCCTGACGCCCGTTCAGCTGATAGACATCAGCGACCGCACCACCCTGATCGGACTTGGTTTCGCTCGCTTCCAGCGTGCCCGTGACCTGTTGGCCGGGCTGGAGGCCGCCGCCGGCCATTTGGCTGCAAGCCGCCAGGGCGGTGGCCAGAACCACGGCCACAGCTGTCCGAATCTTCATGGATTTCCCCCTCGTGAGCGTGGCGGAGCTTAGACCTCGCCCAATAGCCGTCAACACGGGGAACAGCGGTCGCTGGCTGCGTCTTTGCGAGGGATGGTCATGGTTTGGCTCAAAACGGGCTGGTACCCTCTCAGCGCGGAATGAAACACGAGGACGCCCTAAACCAGCTCGCCCGGGAAACCACCCGGGCCCGGCGCCGCCTGGCGCTGGAACGCATGCTGCGCGCGGGACTGGTTCTGCTTGGGGCGGTCGGCGTCTGGGCCGCGTTCGCGTTGGCAGGCGGACACGAGCGCTTACCGCTGCTGCTGCAAAGTTTGAGCGCGATCTTTGCGCTGCTGTTGTTCGCCTACTTGGCGGCGCGCGCGCGGCGCGAGTGGCAAGCGCCGACCGATGAAGAAGCGCGCGCGCAGTTGGCGGCGGACTCGCGCATGGATGCCGGCGCGTTCGATGCGCTGCGCGATCAACCGACTCGGTACGATCCTTTCTCCGTTGCGCTGTGGGCTCGTGAACGCGAGCGCCTACTTGAGAATGCCGACAAGCTTCGCCTCGGGCCGCCACGGCCTAGGCTCGACGAACTCGACCCGTACAAGCTGCGCTACGCCGTTCTGGTGGTGTTGGTTGGCGCGTTTGTGGTCGCCGGTGGTCATGCCGGCGATCGTTTGGCGCGCGGCTTTCTTCCCGATCCCGGCCCGCTGCTCGGCGACCAAGCCATGGCGATCGAAGCATGGGCGGCGCCGGCAGAGTATACAAACGCGCCTCCGGTGTCGCTCAGCGATCTGATCGGCCAGCGTGTCGTGACGCCGCCGTCCGTGCGCGTCACCGTGCGCGTCACCGGACCGACAGGCGCGCCAGTTCTGCGGTTCAATGGCCAAGGCGGTGAACGCAGCGCGCGCTTCACGCGCGCGGCGGATGGCGCCTGGGAAGCACAGCTCGACATTCCAGGGCGCGGCGAACTTCGCGTCGTGCGCTTTCACACACACGCACGCTGGCGGCTTGCGCCTGGCGTCGATCAGGCGCCGCGCGCCTCATGGGACGCGCCGATTGCCACGCTCTCCGATGAGCATGTGAGCCTCTCCTGGAAAGCGCGCGACGATTACGGCGTGCGCCGGCTCATGCTGCGCGTTCGGCCGCTCAATCCGCCCGAGGGCCTTGTGCGCGCTGACCCCGTCGACACCGAACTTGAGGCGCCGGCGGGCGATCCGCGCGAGGCGGAGGCGGAAACCGAGGTCGATCTCGCCGCCCACCCTTATGCAGGCATGGAGGTTGAAGCGCGGATCGTGGCGATCGATGCGCTGGACCAGGAAGGCGTCAGCGATGCGCTGCGCTTTACCATGCCGGAGAAGATCTTCCTGCAGCCGCTGGCGCGCGCCGCAATCGAAATACGCCGCCACATCCTCGCCGAACGCCGCGCCTATCGCGGCGGCTCAACGGTTCAACGGCGAACGCAACCCGCCGGAGATATCCTCCTCGGCACGGACCGCATCGAGGTGCGCGACTATGATAGCCGCCCGGCGCTACAGCGGGCGCCCGCCGGCATCCAACGCGCGGCGCGCTTGATCGATGCGCTGACCATGGAGCCGGGCGATCGCTACTTCCGCGACCTCGCGGTCTATTTCGGCTTCCGCACGGCGCGCTCGCAGCTCGCCGTGGCGCGCAATCCCGAGGAAGCGGATATCGCCGCCGACACCTTGTGGCGCACGGCGCTGCGCGCTGAGTATGGCGGCGCGGCGGATGCGCGGCGCGCTCTGGAAGAAGCGCAACGCCAACTGTCCGAAGCGCTGGCGCAAGGCGCGCCGCAAGAGCGCATACGCCAGCTTCTTGAGGCGCTGCGCCGCGCGACCGAAAACTACATGCAGGCTTTGGTGCAGGAAGCGCTGCGCAACGGCGAGACTGCGCAGAACCTCGACGACACCGAGGATCAGGCCACGCTCTCCGAGCGCGACATCCAAGAGATGCTGCGGCGGGTCCAAGAACTCAGCGAACAAGGACGTAATGCGGAAGCACAACAATTGTTGCAGCAATTGTCGCAGATTCTGGCCAACCTCGATGTGCAGCTGAGCCAAGGCGGTCAGGGCGAAGGTCAGGAAGGCGAAGGCGATCAGGCGATGCAGCAAAGCATCGATGAATTGTCAGAGACCATGGGCGAGCAGCGCGCCTTGCGCGATGAAACGCGCCAGGAGCAGCAACAGCAGCAGGGCCAGGGGGGCAGCGGCGGCGACCAGCAAGGCGGCCAGGGCGGCGATGAGCTGGCGCGGCGCCAAGCCGAATTGCGCCAAGGCTTGGCTGAGGCCCAACGCATGGCCAGTGAAGCGGGCGCGGCGCCAAGTGATGATTTGAATGCGGCTGGCGAAGCGATGCGGCGCGCCGAAGATGCGTTGCGCCGAGGGGATCTTGAGGGCGCGGAGGCCGCTCAAAGCGCCGCGCTCGAAAATCTGCGTGAAGGCGCCGAAGCGTTGAGCGCCGAGATGCGTGAGCGTGGCCAACGTGGTGAGCAAGGCCGAGGCGAGGGCGACGAACGCGATCCTCTCGGGCGCGGCGTCGGCAACGACAATGGCGACGGTTTTGTCCCAAGCACGAGTGATCCTGTTCGCGCCCGCGAAATCTTCGATGAAATCCGCCGCCGCGCGCAGGACCCGAACCGCCCCGAAGCCGAGCGCGAATATCTGCGCCGCCTACTCGATCGGTTCGGCGACAGCTGACTTGAAATCGCCCCAGTGCGCGTCAATTCAGGTCCCAGCTCATTTGGAGGGATTGATGCGCGCTTTCCTACTCACCACCGTTGTTATTTCGCTGCTCGCGGCATGCTCGCCGCCGGCGCAGCAGGCGGAGCGCCCCGACAGCCCGCCTGGCCCCACCACGATCGCTTGCAATGACGTGACGCCGAACGCGTCGCGGCAAGTGAGCGTGGGCGAGGAAGTCGTCACTGCGGCGGCCGCATCCGATCTGCGCGGCGGATCGATTGCGCCGGGCACCTATGATCTCGTCACCGCCACGCGCATCGGCGCGGCGACAGGGTGGCGCGGCACGCGAGCGGTCGCGCTTGAAGTCAGCGAAGATCAAGACGGCGGCGTCACCTTCAACTGGGCCGGAGCCGAAGGCGGCAGCATCAACGACCGTTGGACCGCGAGCTTCACCGAGACGCCGCAGCCGCGCATGACCTACACTTGTGGGCGCGTCGGCGAGGTTGCGGCGGACTTTGCGGCTCAGAACAACACGCTGCAGCTTCGCTTGCAGGACGGCGCACAGGGCCAGCTGGCGCTTGAGTTCCAGCGCCGGAGCTAGCCCGAGCTACCAGCCGTTGCCGCCCTCTGCGAGAAGCGCTGCATAGAACTCCACGCCACGGCGGAACTCCCGCATACGGATGTTTTCGTTGGGTGCGTGCTGGTTATTGTCGGCGTTGACGATCGGCACGATCACGAACGGCGTTTGCAGCACCTCGCCGATCGGCGCGATCGGCAAGCTGCCGCCGATCAACGGCACGACGCGCACCTCGCCGCCGGTCGCGGCGCGCGAAAGTTCAATGATGCGCCGCACGCCCGGATTGTTCGGATCGGATGCAGCGGACGGATAGCCGAGCTCACTGAAGTCGAGCCGCGCGAGATGGGTATTGGCGAGGCGTTGTTCTGAAGTTGGAGGCGCATCAATCAGCGTGAAGCCCTGTCGGCGCACATGCGCCTCCACCAACTCCTTGGCGCGCGCCGGCTCAATGCCGGGCGTCAGGCGAATGTCGAAACCGGCGCTGGCCTCGGGGCCGATCGCGTTGCGCTGAGGGCCCGTGCCGCCATAGGTCAGCTGCGTGACATTGAGCGCTGGGCGCAAAATGGATTCGCCATAGCTCAGCCCCGTCTCGGTTTGCGCGATTTTGGGGCCGCGCAGCATGTCGCCCGTGTCGTAGCCTTCACGCGCAAGTTCGAGCGCCTCCCGCGAGGGCGGATCGGCGCGAAACCCTTCTATGGTGATGCGGCCCTCGTCGTCGCGCATTGAGGTAATGAGCCGCGCCAGCCGGACCGCCGGATTTGGCGCGACATTGCCGTAATGGCCCGAGTGGAGGCTCGTCGCCGGACCATAGGTCGTGAGCCTGAAGCTGACGATGCCGCGCACGCCTAGCGCGACGCGCGGCAAACCGCGCGGATCGATCGGACCATCGCCGAACAGCCAGAGATCGGACGCCAGCAGATCCCGGTGGAGTTCAAGCGTGCGCGCCAGGTTGGACGATCCCGCCTCTTCCTCGCCTTCGAGGAAGAACTTCAGATTGGCCGAAAGCGGAATGTTCGCCGCGCGCATGGCGTCGATCGCCGCGAGCATGGCGACGATCGGAGCTTTGTCGTCGCTGGCGGATCGCGCGTAAATGCGCGCATCGTCGGCGAGCGGATAAGTGGCGCTCCCATGGGATTATTGCGGCGTCATCCTCGAAACGGCCGCCGCGCAATGTCGGCGTGAATGGCGGCGTGACCCAGGCGTCCAGAGGCTCGACCGGCTGGCCGTCGAAGTGCGCGTAAAAAAGCAACGTCCGCGTCGCGCCTGGCGTGCTGAGTTCGCCGTACACATTGACCGGCGCGCCTGGGGTTTCGATCACGCGCGCACTTATGCCACGCCGCTCCAGCATCGCGACGAGCACATCAGCGTTGCGGCGAATATCGTCGGGGTTAGTGGCGACGTTCGGGAGCGCCAGCAGCTCACGCAACTCGCGGACGATGGCTTCCTCGTTTGCGGCGACATGCTCGCGCGCGGCCGTCATCGCGCTGGTCATCGCGAGCGTAGGCGCCGGTGTTTCGGTGTTTGACGGCGGCGCCGGGGCGCATGCACCCAGCGCAATCGCCAGTAGCCCAAGCCAGATTTTCCCCATGACGCCCTCCCGCGCGCGATTGTAAGCGCCGGCTATCCGGATTGTCCCGGCGCTTGCGACGTGCGGTCAGTCGATCGCGGCGATATAGGGCAGGCCGCGATAGCGGCCTTTGTCGTCCATCCCATAGCCAATCAAGAACTCGGACGGGGCGTCCCAGCCGATGGCGTCGATATCCTGGCCCAGGGCCTCTGGCTTGCGTACGAAGGCGCAGGCGAGCGTCTGCGTCGCGCCCTTGGCCATGAGATGCGCCCGCGCGAACGCGATGGTGCGGCCGCTATCGAACACGTCGTCGACGATCAGCACGCCGCGGCCGTCGACCGAGCGCGAAATGTCGGCGCGCACGACAACCTTGCCGCTGCTCTCGCGCTCATCGCGATAGCTTTCGAGCCAAAGCGAGTCATAAATCGGATGAACACCACGCGTTTCGAGCGCGCGCATGAGGTCTGCGGCAAACGGGATCGCCCCCTGCAGCAGCGCCACGATAGTCCAGTTGTCGTTGAGCTGAGCTGAAAAGCGATCAGCCAGCGCATTGACGCGCTGGCTGATCTCTTCCGCGGAAAGAAGTATGCGCACTTAGCCGGTGGTCAGACGCAAGCCATTGGCCGGACCGAGCTCGCTCGTCGTTGTCGGGTGCGACGGGTCGACAAGTTCGTGTCCCGGCTCAAGCGGCTCGTCGAGCAGCAATTCGTCCGGCGCGGCAGATGGCGGCGAAACGTGCGCCGGACCGCCAGCCAGCGATAACTCGCCAAAGCTCGCAAAGGTCGCTTCGAGGTCGACGGCTTCCGCCGGCGGGTTCGCGACGCGAATCTGGAACGGGACGGCCGCACCAGCGGCGACCGGCTGATCGGTGATCGCGTTCACCAGCTCAAAGATTTCATGCGAGCGCGTGTCACGCAGTGAGATACGCACCGGCGGGACGAGCTTGTCGTCGCGGCCGATGTTGCGGACCTCGCCACTGACCACGAGCACAGGCGTCGCGCCTTCGAAGTCGCGCTCCACGGCGAGGTCGTAGAACTCAAGACCATAGACGTTCACGTCCAAGCCAAGCGCGGCGAACGCGCTGGCTGAACGCGGCCACAGTTCGGCGACATCCTGCCTGAACATCACCATGCCGGTAGCGCTTGCCGCGAGGGCTGCGCCTGTGGCGCCCCACACGACGGCCGCGGCGCGGGCACGATCGCGGCGCATCCGCTCGGACTGCTGCTGGCGGAATTTGGCGGCGGCGGACGGAGCCGGACCGGGTTGTTCGGCGGCGCGGCGCAATCTTTCGACACGTTCCCGTGTCAAAGGCTCACGGGCGGGCTCGTCAGCGACCCGCGCAGCCGGCGCCTCGGCCGTGGCGCGCAGCTCAAGCTGCGGCTCGGCGAACCAGGAGAACCCGCATGCAGCACAACGAACGGTGCGGCCAGCCGGACCGATCGCTGCGTCATCCGCATAGTAGCGGGTCGAGCAAGACGTGCAGGTAAGGATCATGTTAATACGTTCAGCTGCCCCAATAACCGTCTTCGGTGCATTGATTCTATTTAGCTTGTCCAGTCATGGCCCGACCCCGCGCTAGTATTGAAACCGATCTATTCGAGCGCGGCGTCTTGGTTCGCCTCTCGAATGTTGACGCCGGTTATGGCGCATCCACCGTTCTGATGGGTGTCGACTTCGAAGCCCGCTCGGGTGAGGTCAATCTCATCACCGGCCCTGCTGCTGCAGGTAAGACTACATTTACGCATCTCTTGCGCCTAGCACTGCCGCCCCGCTCTGGCCGAAGTGTAATACTTGGCGTCGACGTTATCCGCGCGCGATCGAGAGAGATCGCGGATGCGAAGCGTCGGATTGGCTATGTCGCTGAAAATCCAGTATTCATTGAGCAGTGGTCGACGTTCGACAACGTCGCGATGCCGCTCAGAATGCTGGGGCAGAAACCGCGCGACTACTCAGACGACGTGCGAGAACTTGTGGATTTCGTGGGCCTTGGCGGCGCCGCCGAGTTGCCAGTGGAAAAACTTTCAGGAGCGGAACGACGCCGGGCCGCCATTGCACGCGCCCTCGCCGCCAAGCCCAACCTGATTTTGGCGGACGATCCCACCGCCGGCATGTCGCCCGCGGACGGCCGCCGCATCGTGAAGCTGCTCTCGGAGATGCGCCGTGTCGGCGCCGGCGTCGTGATCGCAAGCCAGGACGACACGCTCGCCGATGTCGCCCCGATGTGGGTATGGCGGATCGATCGCGGCCGGCTCTCTCAGCCAGAGCAGACTGAAGCGGTAGATGCGGAGGCGTACGAATGAGGGGCGGCCTGCTGGGCGTCGAGCGCGCCCTCTTCTGGACACTGGCGTTCGCCGCCTTCGCCGCCGCAGCGGTGGGCCTCGCCGCACGGGCCGCTGACCGCGTAGCGGTGGATTACGAACAGCAGCGCAACGCCTACGCGATCGTACGGGTACTCGCGCCAGACGGCCCCGCCGGGATGGCGGCGGCTGAAACCGCACTCGCCAGCGCCCCACATGTGACCAGCGCCGCGCCCATGACGGCGGGGCGCGCGGCGGCGCTGCTGAGCGAGGCCAGCGGCGAACCTATTGATCCGGCGCATGTCCCCGACCTGCGCCTCATCGAAATCGAGCTGGCGCCCGCCTCACCGCAAGCCGATGTCTCGGGCGACATTGTTGCGGCCTTGGCGGCGGGCGGCGTCACCGCCGAAGTGATTGAGGCGCCGGACGGATCGGGCGGCGGCGGCCTTGCTTCGCGCGTGCGCGGCGCGGCGTTTTGGGGCGCGGTCGCATTCGCGGGGATGATGGCGGTGATCGCCTGGCTGGCCGCGCGCGGCTTGGCGGCGCGCCGGCGGGAAATGGTGACGGTGATGTGCGATCTTGGCGCGACACGGAGCCAGACGGCGGGCCGCATTGCCGACGAAGCCGCCGTGCTGGGTCTTTACGCGGGCGTCGCCGGCGGCGTGCTTGCTGCTATCGCAGGCGTAATCGTTCTCATGCTGGCCATTCCGGGCACGACGCTGAACACTCTCCCGGCCATGATTCTGCCGGTTGACCTTGTGCCCATCGCCGCCGTTCCGTTGCTCACCGCCATCGTGGCGGGCGCCGGCGCGCGCGCCGCGGCCGGACACTTCCACGGCCAAGCCGCACGGCTCGGCTGATGCGCGGCATACTCTTCTGGGCGGCGATCATCGCACTCGTGGCGTTTCTCGCCGGCTTTTGGAGTTTCGCCCAAGACGTTCGCCGCGAAGCGGATGAGCCGCCGCAGGCGCAAGCGATCGTCGCGCTCACCGGCGGCTCGCTTGAGCGGCTGACGACGGGCGTGCGTTTGCTCGAAGAACGCAAGGGCGAACGCCTGTTGATCTCCGGCGTCAATCGTATCGTCACCGATGACGAACTCTACCAGGTACTCAATGTCGATCCCGCGCTCGGCGCGTGCTGCATAGATGTCGGCCGTTCGGCGGAAGATACGCTTGGCAATGCTTCGGAGACCGCCGCGTGGGCGCGCCAGCATCGCTACACCGAGATCATCCTCGTCACCGACGACTATCACATGCCGCGCAGCCGAGCAGAGCTTGAGGTCGCGTTGCCCGAGGCGAACATTCATACTTATCCGGTGCGAACGCGCTGGACCGACCCGGACCTCTGGCGCAGCGACCTGGGCGCGGCGACGCGACTGGGCGCCGAGTATGTGAAATATCTTGTCATTCGCGGGCGGGAAGCGTTGATCGGCCTTGGTGGCAACGACACTGAGGCGGCGCCGGACAACGCATGAACTGGCTTCGTAGTTTCATCTTCGTCATCTGGCTTTATGCCTCGATGGCTGTCATCGGTTTGGTCTTGTGGCCGCTCGTTGTGTTCGATGAGCGCCATATCTGGACCGCGTTGCGCTCGTGGGGGCGCGCCACGCTTTGGGGGCTGCGCTGGATTATCGGGGCGCGCGTTTCGTTCGAAGGCCTCGAACATGTGCCGCAGGGTGGCGCGTTGATCGCGATGAAACACCAATCGGCGCTCGACACCATCGCGCCAGCACTCTTCATCCCGCGCCCCGTCTATGTTTACAAAAAAGAACTCGGCAACGTTCCGGTGATGGGCGCGTATCTGAAGCGCAATCAGATCGGCGTCGATCGTAGCGGACACGCGAAGGCGTTGAAGAGCTTGATGCGTGGCGCGCGCGAGGCTGTCGCCAAAGGCGGCCAGGTGCTGATCTTCCCAGAAGGCACGCGCCAGGAACTCGACGCGCCGCCGGATTACAAGCCAGGCATTGCGGCGATGTACAAAGACCTTGGCGTGGCAGTGACGCCGGTGGCGCTCAACACCGGCCTCATCTGGAAGCCGAAAGGCATCATGCGCTCGCCCGGACATGTGACATTCAAGGTGCTGCCGCCAATTCCGCCCGGTTTGTCGCGCGACGAGTTCATGGCGGAACTTGAGCGCGTGCTCGAAACCGAGAGCCAAGCCTTGCTCCCGCCGGATAGGCGTCGCACCGTGGCGCAATGAAAATTCGCGGGCTTTGGCTGACTGTTCCCTGGGTGCTGTTCGTTTTGGCGGCGCTCGCATGGGTGTTCTACTGGCACTCCCTCGCCAACGAAGCTGAGCGGCAAGTCCGCGGTTGGGCATTCGAACAAAACGCCGGCGGCGCAACAGTCGAGATCGACCGCATCGTCCGTCACGGTTTTCCGGTGTTGATGCGGCTGGAGCTGCAGGGCGTCAGTTACCTGTCTGCGCGCGGCGGCTGGGGCGCTGAAACAGATCGCGCCGACCTGCACATCCAGGTGCTCAACCCCCAACACGTCATTCTCGAAGCGCAAGCGCCGATAACGATCACACGCGCGGGCGGCGCCACGACCCACATCAGCGCCGATGCCCTAATAGCCAGCCTGCGCACCGAACGCGGCGCACTCGCTGTCGCCGGCGTTGAGGCGGACAATCTGGTGCTCGACGATCCGGCGGAAGAAGGCGTTCTGCACGCCACGAAGGTCGTCGCCAATGCGCGCCCCGACCCGCGCGCGCGTGGCGAATACCAATTGGCGTTCGATGCACAGGCGATCACGCTGCCGCGCCCCGTGCGTAGTTTTGAAGCCTTCGGTCTCGACGTCGCGCGCATGCGCGCAGCCATCGTGGTCACACACGGCGCGCTGATGCTGCAGACTGCCCCCGGCGATCCGCTCGGCGCCTGGCGTGAAGGCGGCGGCCGGTTGCGCTTCGAAGCGTTGGAGCTGAACTGGGGGCCGCTGCAGACAACCGGCACCGGCGAAGGCGGGCTGGATACGCAGCGCCGCCTGGATGGACGCCTAGTTCTCCCCGTTGAACGCCCAGCGCCGGTCCTCACCGCCATCGCCAATGGCCCGCGCATCGACGGCGATGCGCGCCGCGCATTGAGTTTGCTCGCCGCCGGCTACGTCGTGACCGGCGACGACATCACGCTCGATATCTGCGCCGACGATGGAATACTGCGTGTTGAAGGCTTGCCGGTGCGGCCGCTGCCGCCGGTGTACTAGCTCTTCTGGTCCCGGCCCCAGTTGGGCGCCGGCGTGTCTTGACCGGCGTCAATGACTTCACGGCGCATGCGCCGCGCCCGGTCAAACAGATCGTAGAGCGTGTCGCCGTCGCCCCAGCGGATCGCGCGCTGCAGTGCGGCCAGATCCTCCGAGAACCGCCCCAGCACTTCGAGCACAGCTTCGCGATTGTTCAAAAACACGTCGCGCCACATGGTCGGATCGCTGGCGGCGATGCGGGTGAAATCGCGGAAACCGGAGGCGGAGTATTTGACGACTTCGCTTTCGGTAACGCTTTCCAGATCCTCCGCCATCGCAACAATGTTGAACGCGATGAGGTGCGGCAGGTGGCTGGTGACCGCCAGCACGACATCGTGGCGCGTTGCATCCATACGCTCGACATTGGCGCCGAGCCCCCGCCAGAAGTGTTCGAGCTGATCGACAGCGGCAGCGTAAGCCTCTGTCTGTTCCGGCAGCGGCGTCAGGATTTGCCAGCGGTTCTGAAACAAGGCCGCAAAACCGGCATCGGGCCCGGAGTGTTCGGTGCCGGCGAGCGGGTGCCCCGGAACGAAATAGACGAAGGTCGGCAGCGTTTCCCTCAGCGCGTCGACGACAGCTTGCTTCACCGAGCCGACATCGGTAACGATCGCGCCGATCTTCAGTCCGCGCCTGCACGCAGCGGCAGCCGCCGCCATCGCGCCGACCGGCACAGCGAGCACGACAAGCTCAGCCTTTTCGACCGCCTTCTCAGCGTCATCGAATACTTCACCGAGCCCAAGCGCACGCGCGCGCGCGCGCACGGCGGGGTTTGCGTCGTAGAGCTGGATGGCATTGGCTACGCCATACTCACGCGCGGCGTGCGCGATGGATGCGCCGATCAAGCCAACGCCAATAATGGCGATGCGGTCGAAAACCATGGGCATTAGACGCGCGCGTACGAGCCGAGGACGCGGACGCTGTCGAGGCCCGAACGCGCCAGCGCCGCCGCGCGCGGATCGTCGAGGCCGATAAAGCCCTCCACCCGCACCAGCACGCGGGGCTCCGCCCGCGCGATTTCGCGGCCGGTGAAGCCGACCTCGTTCAGCGCCCGTTGCAGCCGATGGTGCGGATCGAAGGCGATCAGCATGGTGACGTCGTTGCCGGCTTCTTCGGTCTGAGAGCCTGCGAAGACGGCAGCTTCCGGCTCGTCTGAGCCGCCAAGCAGAGGCAGGCCGGCGATAATGTGGAGATTATGGAAGCGCCGTTCGGATAGCGCCGGCCACCAAGCGCCGACGCCAGGCGCCGCCGGCCAACTTGTCACCGCCACCACGGTTTCGGGGTTTTCCGCGGCCTTTTGCAGCGCGGCTTGCGGCTCGCCCAAATCCTTGATCCGCGTTCGGGCGCCGAAATGACGGCGTGCGATATCAAACAGCCGCGCCGGATCTCCGCGTCCGCCGCCGACGACGACGTCGATGATGCGCTGCCGGCGCAGCGACGCCGCGATCATCGCGCGCCAAATCTCGACCACGAATTCGCGTTCCAGCGGCGCTGGCGCTTCCGCAACGAGCCGCCGCAGCAAAGCCACTTCGCGGCCCGGCCGGATCGGCAGACCCTGCTCCGGAGGCTTCAGGCCAGCGAGCTTATCGGCGGCGCGCAGGCGCTCCGCCAAAAGCGAAAGCAGCGTCTTATCGATGCCATCGATTTCAGCGCGGATCGTTTCGAGTGGCGAACCTGGCGGGGGGCTCTGGTCGTTCATCCCTGGAACCTTAGCGGTCTTTCATGCTCAGCGCCAACGAGGCGCTGCGCAACGCGAGTCTTCAACAGCAGCCGCCCGCGCCAGGGGGATATTTCCCCCGCGACGCAGTTTATACGAGTGCGCATGATTCATGCAGGCGCAGCAGCAGCAAAACTCCAAGCGGCAGGCGGCGTGCGTTCCCTCGCGTTCGACGCGACAACGCCTCTCCAACTCTCCAGCGGCGAGCCGTTGGCGCCGTTAAGCATAGCGTTCGAAACCTATGGCGCACTCAACGCCGATCGCAGCAACGCCGTGCTCGTCTGTCACGCACTGACCGGCGACCAGTTTGTCGCCAGCCCAAATCCGGTGACAGGCCGGCCGGCTTGGTGGCCCCGCATTGTCGGGCCTGGCCGTCCGATCGACACCAACCGCTTCTTCGTCGTGTGCTCGAACGTGCTCGGCGGTTCGATGGGCACAACCGGGCCGGGCTCTATCGCGCCCGACGGTTTGCCCTACTCGCTGCGCCTACCAGCCGTGACGATGGCCGACGCCGTGCGCGCGCAAGCGATGCTGGTGGAGGCGCTCGGCATCGAAAACCTCTTCCTCGTCATCGGCCCGGGCATGGGCGGCATGCAGGCTCTGCAATGGGCGAGCGCCTACCCGAAGCGCGTCTTCGCGTGCGTCACTGTCGCCGCCGCCGCAAAACAATCGGCGCAGAATATCGCGCTCGCCGAACTTGGCCGGCAGGCGATCATGGCCGATCCGGACTGGCGCAATGGCGCTTATCTCCAACACGGCGTTCGCCCGACACGTGGCGGCAGTGTCGCGCGCACGGCTGCGCAATTGGCCGGACTCTCCGCGCAGGACGTGCGCTCACGCTTTGAAGGAGCACGGACGCAGGAACGCTTCGCCTTCAACGCCGAAGGCGCCAACGACACCATGCGTCAGCAACAGGGCGCGGGCTTCGTCGATCGCTTCGACGCGAATTCCTATCTCTATCTCTCCCGCGCCATGGACGGCTTCGATCTCGCCGCCGATTTTGGCGGGCGCCTCGCCAACGCCTTCCAGGGCGGCGCGACACGCCATGGGGTGTTTTCGTTCTCGAGCGATTGGCGCTATCCGCCCGATGAGGGTCGCGAGATTGCACGCGCGCTCGCGGCCGCAGGCGCCGAGGCGTCCTTCCTCGAAATCACCAGCGCCCATGGCCATGACGCTTATCTCGGGCATGAGCCCGCGTTCGAAGCGGCGCTCACCGGCTTCATCGACGCCGCCGCCGCCGCGCGCGGATTGGCGCTCAACGGCGGAGGCGCCTGATGGCTCAGCTCGAACTCGTCCATCCTGCCCCACTCGATCTGACCAGCGCCGAGCCGCGCGGCGATCACTTCGTCATTTCGCAAATGGTCAGCGATGGCGCGCGCGTCCTCGATGTTGGTTGCGGTGACGGCGCGCTCATGCAGCTCTTGGTGCGCGAATGCGGCGCAAAGGTGCGCGGCCTGGAGATCGACCCGAACAAGGCGCACCGCTGCGTCGTCCGCGGCATGTCGGTGGTTCAGGGCGACGCTGAGCGTGACCTCGGCGAGTTCCCGAGCGGAGCGTTCGATTTCGTGGTGTTCTCCCACACATTGCAGCACTTCCGCCGCCCGCAGGCGGCGCTGAAGCAAGCTGGCCGCATCGGCGCGCAGGTCATCGTCTCCATTGCCAATGCCGGGCGCTGGGACAAGCGCTTACAATTGCTCACGCAAGGCCGCCTCGGTGCGAGCGAGCTGCTGCAGCGTTATTCAGTGCGCGACTTCGCCGATCTCGCCCGCGAGATGCGCTTCGGCATCGAGCGCGCCGTGCCGCTCTCGCGTGGCCACGCGGGCGCGCCGTTCGCCAAGACGATCTGGCGCGCGAACTGGTTCTGCGAAGAAGCCGTGTTTCTGCTGACGCCATAAGATGAAGCGCCTCGTCATCTGTTGCGACGGTACATGGCAGCGCCTTTACGGCAATAGCCTCACCAATGTCGCGCTGACTGCACGGGCCGTCGCGCCGCGCGACGCCAAGGGCAATCTTCAGATCGTCTATTATTCTGCCGGCGTCGGCGCTTCGCTTAGCGGCCTCAGCCTCTGGCAGGGCATGACCGGCGCCGATCTGGACGACAACCTGCTCGATGCTTGGCTGTTCATCAATCTGAACTACGAGCCCGGCGATCAGATTTATCTGTTCGGCTTTTCGCGCGGCGCCTACACGGTGCGCTCGCTTGCCGGGCTCTTGCGCAAATGCGGGGTGCTCCGCCGCGAACATGTCGACAAATCGCGCGATGCGCTCGAACTCTATCGCAATCGCGAGCTGACCGCCGACAGTGAAGAAGCAGAACGCTTCCGGGTGGCGCACGCCATTGCCTGGCCGCGGCTGGCTAGGCCGTTCACCTCGCCGCCGGTTGATCTCGCCATCCGCTATGTCGGCGTTTGGGACACGGTGGGCTCGCTCGGCATTCCGCGCATCTTGCCCATCTCCATCGGCCTCAACGCCCAGTACGAATTTCACGACACCGCGCTCTCGCGCTGCGTCGAACACGCCCGCCACGCCGTGGCGATCGATGAACGGCGCGCCGCGTTCGCGCCGACGCTTTGGAGCAATATCGACGCTTTCAACACGCCCGGCACGCGCCCGCGCGTGGCGCAGCAATGGTTTCCCGGTGACCATGGCGGCGTTGGCGGCGGCGGCGCGCGCGGACTTTCGAATTGCGCGCTGATGTGGGTGCTCGAAGGGGCCGAACTCGCCGGCCTCTCGATTTCGCGTGAGCCTGGCTCCGTAATTTCCGGTTGCCTCGCCGACATCGATCCGATCACGCCGGGCGTCGACGGCAAAGGCTTTCCGATCATGCGCGCGCTGACCTCGCGCTGGCGCAAAGGGCTCAATCGCTTCGAGGACATTCACGAAACCGCACGTTTGCGCTTTGCCGCCAATCCCGCATACAGGCCGCCGCTCCTCACGCCCTTCGCAGAACGCATAATGGCATCCGTGCAGCAGCGTCAGGCGGCCTGACGGGGCGAGCTATGGCTCAGGTCACGCGCGATTGCGAGACGCCAAAGACCGGTTACACGTCAGCGTACGCAAAGGCCAAACGGCCAAGTAGCCCCTGCGGCTTCAACCGCCCCTCGGTCGCAAACAGGCAGACGCACGCCTCGTCGCCTTCTACCACTGGCTGGTGATTGAGATCGCCATCAGCCGCTGCGAAATCACCGGCAGCGAAGAGCCCCAACTCATCGCGATACGCGCCCTTAAGCACAGTGCAAAACTCAGCGCCCGAATGCTCGTGCCGCGCCGTTAGGCCGCCAGCCGCGACCGAAAGCAGATACACGCGGTTCTCCGGTGCATGGGGGGTATCGACACCCGCAACCCAAACGCCGGGCGCGACCCACCGCTTCCTCTTCAAAGACAACCGCTCGACGAACGGACGCGAGTCCAACATCACCTGAGGCGCCTGCTCGCCTAAGCGCGACATCACGTTGCTGAGCGAGTCCGCGCTGACGTCGGTCTCCGCCATGTCGCTCAGGGCGGCGCCGGACGCGGCTTCGAACGCACCCACACGCGCTCGGCAGTGGGCGCAAGCGTCAAGGTGCGCGCCGACGACCAAGCCGAAACCCGGCTCCAGCGCGCCGGCGGCGTAGCCGGTTAGAATATCGTCAGAAGGATGATGACGCGGGCTCACTTCAATTGCTCCCAATGCGCGCGCAGCTTGATGAGCGCAAGCCGCAGACGCGATTTCACTGTGCCAAGCGGCAACGATAAATGCGCCGCGATTTCCGAATGCGGCCGATCTTCAAAGAACGAAAGCTGCACCACCTGGCGCTGTTCGTCCGAGAGCGTCGCTAGTGCGGCAGCAACTTGATCCTCGGTCTCGCCACGCATGGCCGCCTCGTCAGGCGCCTCGTCTTCACTCTCCTCACTCACCAACACCGTTTGACGGTAAGCAAGCTCCGTCCGTTCGCGGCGCAGTTTATCTATCCAGGCGTTGCGGGCGATGACGAAGATCCAGGTCGAAGCCTTCGCCTTCTTTGCATCGAACGAGGCCGCGCGGCGCCAGACCGAAACCATGGCGTCCTGCATCAAGTCTTCGGCCAGCGCCGCTGGCGCGCCCAACCGCACCAAATAGCCCTTAACTTTGCCGGCATAAGCTCCAAACAGCGCCGCGAAGGCATCTCTATCGCCACGCGCCGTGCGGGCAATCAGCGTCTCATCTGACTCCATCCCATCATCCACGACGCGAAGCCTCCGCCGGCGCGTCCGCACCACCGAAACCGGGCCGGGAGCATAGGCCATCGCACACATCGGTCCCGATACGGCCCTGCTCCCGGCCTGGATCAGTGTGAACCGCAGACGCGCGCCGTCCGTATTGGCCCGGTAACCAGCCTGCAGCGGGCATGCTGGAGCGGAAACGTTCGATGGCCTTCACCTCCAGCACAGAAACTCGCCGGCAAAATATCGCCGTCATCGGCTCGGGCATAGCCGGAATGTCGGCAGCATGGCTGCTCAGCCAGAAACACGAGGTCACGGTCTACGAGCGGAACAATCGCCTCGGCGGGCACTCGAACACGGTGGTTGTGGACACGAGCCTAGGCCCCACGCCCGTCGATACGGGTTTCATTGTTTTTAACGACGCTACCTATCCAAACCTTATCGCATTGTTCGAGTACCTTGGTGTCGAAACCAAGGTCTCCGACATGTCATTTGGCGTTTCGCTGCGCGGCGGCGAGACGGAATACTCGTCCGTGGATACGTCGGCATTTCTTTGCGGCGGCCGCAACCTTGTCAGCCCGCGCTTTTGGTCGATGACGTGGGACTTGCTGCGCTTCTACCGCAGCGCCCCACTCGATCTGTTGCGCACGCGTGATCAACTGATATCGCTGGGCGAATATCTGAACCAGAAGGGTTATGGCGACGCCTTCCAGCGCGATCACCTTCTGCCGCAAGCGGCCGCGATTTGGTCGGCTTCAATGGGCGAGATACACCACTATCCGGCCTGCGCTTTCGTCCGCTTCTTCGAGAACCATGGTCTCTTGAAACTCAAGGGCCGTCCCAAGTGGCGCACTGTTGAAGGCGGCAGCCGGGCCTACGTCGAAAAGCTGACCGCGCCTTATGCGCGAAACGCGCGCCTTGGCGCGGGCGCTGTATCGGTGCGCCGCGACGGCGCCGGCGTTTGGGTGCGCGAAGCGCAAGGTCGAGTCGATCGCTTTGACAGCATCGTAATTGCCACGCACAGCGACGAAGCACTTGCCATGCTCGACGACGCGAGCCCCGAGGAGCGCCACCTTCTCGGCGCCTTCAAATACGCCAAGAACCGCGCTGTCCTTCACACGGACGCCGCCTTCATGCCGCGCCGCGAACCGCTTTGGGCCAGCTGGAACTATGTGGGCGACAACCCGGACGGCGGCTGCGTCGTCACCTACTGGATGAACAAACTCCAGAACATCCAGAGCCGCGAGCAACTCTTCTTGACACTTAACCCGCGCACGGAGCCGCGCGCCGAAACAGTTCTCTACGAGACCAGTTACGACCACCCCGTGTTCAACGCCGCCGCGATCCGCGCGCAGGAACAGCTATGGTCGCTCCAGGGTGTACGCAACACCTGGTTCTGCGGCGCCCACTTTGGCTCAGGTTTCCACGAGGATGGATTGCAGTCAGGCCTCGCAGTGGCCGAGCAGCTCGGCGGCGTGCGGCGGCCCTGGACTGTCGAAAACGAATCCGGTCGAATTCATCTTCTCCCCACGCAGCAGCGCCCGGCGCTTGCCGCATGAACGCGATCTACACCGGACATGTCGCGCACATGCGGCCCGGCAAGCATCGCCTCCGCTATTCGGTGTTCATGCTGACGCTCGACCTCGATCGGCCGATCAAGGGTCTGCGATTGCTGAGGCACAATCGCGGCGCACTTTTCGCCTTCTTCGATCGCGATCATGCCGAGCGGCGCGACGCGCCGCTCAAGCCGCAAATCGAGGCTAAACTCCGCGACGCCGGCATTCCGTGGGACGGAGGCCGTATCGTGTTGCTTACGATGCCACGGCTCTTCAACTACGTCTTCAATCCGCTTAGCGTCTATTTCTGCTATCGCCGAGACGGCTCGCTCGCTGCGCTCGCTCACGAGGTCTCGAACACGTTCGGCGAAAGCCACTTCTACATTCTGCCGCCGCGGCTGGAGCGCAACGGCAACGTCACACAAAGCTGCGCCAAGCAATTCTACGTCTCGCCCTTTCTAGAGGGCGATTTGTCTTACGAGTTCAACATCACACCACCCGGCCAACGCGTCGCCGTGGCCATGATCGTGCGACGCGGCGAGGAGATCGCGTTGACCGCCTCTTTCGCCGGGGCGCGCCGCGATCTGAGCGACGCGCAACTCTTTCGGGCCTGGCTCGCCAACCCGCTGATGACCTTCAAAGTCATCGCCGGCATTCATTGGGAAGCGCTGCTCATGTTGCTCAAAGGCGTGCGCTTCCTTGGCAGACGCGGACAGCACCCCCGCCCCTCGGTCCGCGATAAGAAAGCGGCGGCGTGATCACTCACGCCGCCGCCTGCCGCTTCACGCAATGAAATTTAGTTCTGCGCCGGACCAGAAACCGTCGCGACCCATTGGTTCACCAGAGATTCCGTGACTGAGAGCGGCGTGGAGCCGTTCGTCAGCACCGTATCGTGGAAACCCTTGATGTCGAAGTTGGCGCCGAGCGCCGTGCGTGCGTTGTCACGCATGCGGTTAATGGCTTGGCGTCCGACCATGTAGCTGCAGGCTTGGCCTGGCCACACGCAATAGCGCTCGATCTCGGTCGTGATGTTCGAACGCTGGTCTCCGGTCGCGGCGACCATGGAGTCGATTGCTTGCTCGCGGGTCCAGCGCTTCGAGTGCAGGCCGGTATCGCAAACGAGACGCGAGGCGCGGAATGTCGCCGATTGCAGATAGCCAACGCGGCCGAACGGATCGTTCGCGTACATGCCCATTTCGTCGGCAAGCTGTTCGGCGTAGAGACCCCATCCTTCCGCATAGGCGCTGAAGCCCAGGAGCGCGCTTCGGATGAACGGGATCGAGCCTGACTCCTGCTGGATCGCGATCTGCCAGTGATGGCCCGGAACGCCTTCGTGATAGGTCAGCGTCGGCAGCGTAAACTTCGGCCACTCGTTCGCGGGGTCGCGAAGGTTGATGTAGTAGGCGCCGGGACGCGAGCCATCGAGAGCCGCGCCTTGGTAATAGCCGCCCGGCGCACCCGCTTGCGTGTATTCCGGCACCCGCTTGATCTCGAGTTCAGCGCGCGCAAGGACCCCACACACCTCCGGCATGCGTGCGCGAATTGCGGCGACCTGCGCATTGAGCGCCGCAAGCAATGCTTCGCGTCCCGCGTCAGTGCTCGGATAGATTTGATCGGGACGGCGGCCCAACGCTTGGATGCGCTCAGCGACTGAGCCGCGCGTCATGCCTTGCGACCGCAGGATCGTATCCATCTCGCTCGTGAACTGAGCGATCAGATCGAGCCCCATTTGGTGGATTTCGTCCGGCGACATTGACGTCGTCGTGTAGGCCTTCAGCGCCTGCGCATAGAGCGCCTCGCCTTCCGGCAGCTTCCACACGCCGGCGTCGCTTGTCGCCTGCGGACGAATTTGTGTGATCGCATCGATCTGACGCTGATAGGCCGGCAGCACCGTGTCGCGCACGATGCTTTCGGCTTGGCTCACCAGCGTCGCTTTGTCGGCGTCGCTGATATCCGCAACGCCGGCCAGGCGTTGCTGGAAAGCAGAGACCAAAACCGTTTGCGCTGGCGCCGTGCCGCGGAACTCGCCGAGTTGGCGCAGCGCGCCATCGAGCGCGAAGTTTGGAGGGATCACGCCATCGGCGGCGTCTTGGCCAACGCGCGCCGATTCTTCATCGAGCACGCGGCCATAGGCCGTCAGACGTTCGAGGTAGGCGTCAGCCTGTTCGCGGTTGGTGACCGGGTGTTGGCTCGCGAGGAAATCCGGCAAGAACGTGTAAGCGCCCGTAAGCTGGGTCACTGTGTACGGCGCTTGCGCGCCGCTGCCGGTCTTGAACTGGGCCGAAGCAACCTGATCCTGCAACGCCGTGACGACAACGTCGTACGTCACTGCGTCGCGCGCTTCGAGCGTATCGCGATTGAGCGCTTGCAATCTCGTGAGCCCGTCTTGTGCGAGCTGCAGCACGCGTTCGGCGCCGGCACGGGTGTAATCGCCGAGACGATTGATATAGCGCCCACCCGCCTGCTCTTCGGACACCGCGAGCGATGTCGCGTACTCGGGCGACTCCCGCAAATAGGCCGTGACCATCTCGTCGAGAATTGCGTTGAGGTCGCCGGAAGCGGCGCGCGGTTGGCACGCGGCAAGCATCACCGCACTAGCAGCTGTCGCGCCCATCATTGCGCGCCGTGACATTTCCATGTGTAATTCCCCTTCCGAGTTTAGGGTAGTCAGCCGTGGGCGATCCTAACCCAACTTGGTTTGGCTGCACCGGGGGTGCGACGAACGGCCTTGCGGGTACGACATTAGAACCGCCGCCATGCGCTAGCGGCGGTTCTGCTGTCTCAGCCATTCGAGATTGGCGCGCCTCAAGCGTTCTGCACCGAGGCGGCCCACTCATTCACAAGGTTCTGCGCCACCGTCAGCGGCGCCGCGCCGTTGGCCAACAGCGTGTCGTGGAAGCCGCGCAAATCGAAGCGTTGGCCCAGTGTTTCGCGCGCACCGTCCCGCATGCGATTGATCGCCTGGCGGCCGACCATGTAGCTGCAAGCTTGGCCGGGGATTACGCAATAGCGCTCGATCTCGGTGACCGTGCCCGAACCGCCGCCGCCAGTTGCTTCCGCCATCGATTGAATCGCCTGCTCGCGGCTCCAACCTTTGGCGTGAATGCCTGTGTCGACAACGAGACGAGACGCGCGGAACACAGCCGAGTTGAGATAGCCGATGCGGCCGAACGGATCGCTCTCGTACATGCCCATCTCATCGGCGAGTTGTTCGGCATAGAGCCCCCACCCTTCGATGAAGGCGCCAAAGAACGACAAAGCGCTGCGATAGAAGGGCAAGCCTTCGCTTTCCTGTTGAAGCGCAAGTTGCCAATGATGGCCCGGAATCCCTTCGTGGTAGGTGAGCGTCGGCAGCGTGTATTTCGGCCATTCGGTCGCCGGATCGCGGAGATTGATGTAATAGGCGCCGGGACGCGAACCATCGAGCGACGCGGGCTGGTAGTAGCCGCCCGGCGAACCCGCCTCGATGTAAGCCGGAACACGCACAATCTGCAGCGGCGCTTGCGCCAGGCGGCCGCACACTTCCGGCATACGCGCACTGATCGCCGCGACTTGCGCGTTGAGATCAGCCAGCAATCGGGTGCGGCCCGCTTCCGTGCTCGGGTAGATTTGATCGGGGCGGCGGCCCAACGCTTGGATGCGTTCGTTCACGGTGCCGGTGGTCATACCCTGCGAGCGGAAGATCGCATCGATTTCGCCCTTGAGCGTGTTGATCAGCTCCACGCCCATATCGTGAATTTCATCGGCGCTCATCGTGGTCGTCGTGTAAGCGCGCAGCGCCGCAGCGTACATTTCCCCGCCCTGCGGCCTATGCATGATCCCCGCATCATGCACGGCGCGCGGACGGATCGCCTCCAGCGCTTGGATCTGACGCTGATAGGCGGGCAACACATCTTCGCGCACGATCGTCTCCGCCCGCGTCAGGAAGCCGGCGCGCTCGTCTTCCGGAATTTCGGCAACCTCCGAAATCCGCCGCGCCAGCGAACTCACCAGCACCGTTTCGGCCGGCGCCGTTTGCGCGAAGCCGCGCAGCTGCGCCACCGCGCCATCGATACAGAAGTCAGGCGGAATCATGCCGTTGCCGGCGTCCTCCGCAATCATCTGCGATTCCTGGTCAAGCACGCGCGCGTATTGCTGTAGGCGTGTGAGGTAGGCTTCGGTCTGGTCGCGCGTCGTCAGCGGGTGCCGGCTTGAGAGGAAATCCGGTTGATTGACGTAAGCGCCGCCGAGTTGGGTGACGACGTAAGGCGATTGCGCGCCATTGCCGAATTCAAAGGCACCCGCGGCGAGGCCATCCTCAAGCGACGTCTTCACCACGTCATAAGTGACGACGTCCTGCCCTTCGAGCTTGTTCCGATTGATCGTGTTGAGCGTCGCCACAGCACGCTCTGCTATCGCGCGCTGACGGCGCTGGCCTTCGCGGGAATAATCCGCCAAGCGATCGATGTAGCGCCCGCCCGCCTGCTCTTCTGAAACACCGAGACTCGTTGCGAACTCCGGCGCCTCGCGCAGCGTATCGATCGAAAGCTGATCGAGTAGCGCGTGGAGCTCAGCCGCCCCGCCGGTGGCGCGATTGCAGGCGGCGACGGAAAGCGCAAGCGAAGCGGCGGTTGCGCCAAGAACGGCGCGGCGGTTAACGTCCATGATTACAGTCCTCGCGGAAAATCCGCGGTGACACTAACGGCGCCTCACGGCCTTACGACGCCCCAAGCGACGAACCGCCCTCAGCCTTCGACAGCCGCCTGTCCGCTTTCGCCGGTGCGAATGCGCTGCACGCTGTCGAGATCAGCAACCCAGATTTTACCGTCGCCGATCTTGCCCGTCTTTGCGGCGCCACTGACTGCATCGACGAAGCGTTCAACGGAATCGGGCGACGCCGCGATCTCGATTTTCACCTTGGGCAGGAGTTTCACTTCGTACTCGGCGCCGCGATAGACTTCCGTCTTGCCCTTCTGACGGCCGAAGCCGCGCACTTCGGAAACGGTGATGCCGCCGCATCCGGCCTCCCTCAGCGCATCGAGCACGGGGTCGAGCCGGCTCGGTTTGATGATGGCGGTGATGAGTTTCATTATCGCACAGCCTCGCGAACGCGAATTGTGCTGTTTTCTTAGGTGTCGCGATTGTTTTCCGGCAAGGCGCCTTTCGCCTCAGGCCGCGATCGCTTCGGAGCTTTGGCCAAAAGGACACGCCCTTCCGAGCGCGCGGTGGTGGCGTAGAGCCGCTTCACAGCTTCCATGAGCACCAAGCCACCCTGCGCGGGCCAAACCAGTTCGCCTACGCGCTCGAACGCGTCCGCAGCGCCGGCGGCCCAGCGCCAGGGTGGCATATAGAGCGCCCGCGCCGAAACCACCGGCTCAAACATGGAGTCGCTGAGCAAGGACGCAAGCTGCGTGCGTGAGTATGGGCGGCCATAACCAAATGGCGAAGCGCCCGATTGCGCCCAGAGACTCCAGCGGTTCGAGGCAATCACAACGAGCCGCCCTTCCGGCGCCATCACCCGCCAAATCTCACGCAGCATTGCATGCACCGCGTCGCACTCTTCCAGCGCATGAACGAGCAACACCCGATCAAACACGGCATCCATGAACGGCAGGCGTGCATCCTCAGCCAGCGCTGTCGCCACTGGGCCATTCGAGGGCCAAGGCTCGGCGCCCTGCGCGGCAGGCATCATCGCCACCACACGCCGCGCACCGGCGCGAAAGCGCTCCAGGTAGGGCGAGGGATAGCCGACAGCGAGCACGTCCAGCCCATCGGCGTGAGGCCACAACGCCGCCAGCCGCCGCGCCGCCGCACGGCGCGCCGCTTCCCCCAAAGCGGAAGCGTAGAAACGCTGGAGAGCGAGGACATCGACGCGCATTCAGGTGTCAGGTATCAGGTGTCAGGTGTCAGGTCTCAAGCGTCGTATGGCGTCCTGACGGCGGCTCACCAAGTTTCGCAGACACCCGACACCTGATACCTGGTACCTGAAATGCTTCAAATCCATCAATTCCACTGCCTCTCCGACAATTACGGGTTCCTCATTCACGATCCCGCCACCGGCGCCACCGCCGCGATCGATACGCCCGACGCCGAAGAGATCATGCGCCAGGCCGACGCCAAGGGTTGGCGCATCACCGACATCTGGAACACGCACTGGCATCCCGATCACGCTGGCGGCAACGCCGCGATCAAAGCCAACACAGGCGCTATCGTCACCGGCCCGGCGGAAGTCGAGCGCATCGGCACGCCGCCGGATCGCATTGTCGATGAAGGCGATCGCGTGAAGCTCGGCGATGTCGAGGCGCGCGTGCTCAATGTCGGCGGCCACACGCTCGGCCACATCGCCTTTGTGTTCGACGCCGACAACGTTGCTTTTGTCGGCGATGCGCTCTTCGCGCTCGGGTGCGGCCGCCTCTTCGAAGGCACGCCGCAACAAATGTGGACGAGCCTGCAGAAGCTTGCCGCGCTGCCCGACGACGCGACACTCTATTGCGCCCACGAGTACACCCAATCGAACGCGCGTTTCGCGCTCTCCGTCGACCCGGATAACGCGGCGCTGCGCGCCCGTTCGGCAGAGATCGATCGCCTCCGCGCGGCCGGAAAGCCAACGGTGCCCATGACACTGCGCATCGAAAAGGACACCAATCCATTCCTACGCGCGCCAGCGCTGGCGCCGGGTGTCGCGGATTGGGAGGCGTTTGCGGACATCCGCAAGCGCAAGGATAATTTCAAAGGCTAAGAAAAAAGCCGCGCCCGCGGCGGCTCAGCGTCTTATTGCTCTGGGCCTTGCACCTGCCCCATCACGACGTTGCGGATGGCGCTGGAGGATGGCCGGCCCGCATAGCCCATTTGCGGCGCGACCTGGATAATCAGCGTGTCGCCTTGAAGCGCGACGGCTGGCACGCGTCCGAGGCCGATGACAACCCGGCGCACGTTCGTTAGCGGCGCTTCCGACAAACCTTCGGCCGCGCGCTCAGCGGCATCGGTGACAACGCCCGCCGCCAGTGGCGTCATCTGCGATGGAACGGTAAACATCACCGGCTGGCCGAGGCTGCGGCGCGCACGGTTCTGGATGGCGCGAAAACGCGCCTGCATTTCGGCGAATGCCAACTGCTCCGGCGTCAGCGGCGCAACGCGCTCTTCTTCTGAAGCGGCGGCGCCGGTGCGATGCGTGCGGGTGTAAACGATAATGCCGCCATGCGATGTGATGCGCAGGCGTACGTCACCGTTCTCGCTCTGGAAGATCTCATCGCCGCCAGCGCCCATCGTCGGACGCAGCACATGAACTTCAGGATCGCCCTCGAACCGGACCAGCGCCGCGCGACCGCCTGAGCGATCGAGCACAAACCGCACCGCGCCGTCCGGCGTGGCATAGCGGCTGGCGCCTGAAGCAACCGGGACGATCCGCTGAGGCCCGGCGTTCGGTTGCTGGCGTTGGGGTTGTTGAGCCTGAGCGATGCCCGGCGCGGCTAGGGTCAACGCAGCGGCTATAACCGCAGCGCCCCTCCCGTACAAACTCGGCCCGATGCCCTCTCTCATGGGCGACGAGAAGAGCGCTCCGAACGGGGCAGTATTTTGACAGTGTTGCAGGCGCCAGGCGCCAGTGTTGCGGCAATGCCGCACAAAATCAGGCGGCTTTGGTCTCATTCACCGCGACTGGGGCTTCCGGCACAGGCTTCCCGCCTTGGGTGCGCTGTGGCTTCGCCTCGGGAAGCGCAGCGGCTTCCAGGATTATGGGCGTCAGTCCAAAGTCTTCCTCGTGGGCGGCTTGCATGGCCATGAGCAAGTCTTGAAGCTCGTCCTGGCGCGGCTGGCGAACCAGGCGGACCGGCGTCGCCTCCGCCGTAGCTGTGGATAACAGCGGGCCGGCCCGAGGCGCATCAGCCGGAATCTCCGGCGGAAGGCGCAACACGACCCGTTGTCCGGTGCGCGGCGGATCGATGATCGAGAGATCGCCAGCGACACCTGCCGCAAACGACAGCGTGCTCAAGCCAAGCGCCATGACGGCGACACGGAGGATAGTTCGGGCAGCCAAGGCCACCGACGTTAACCGAGTCGGCGGGCGGCGTCACGGATCAACCCGCGACGCCGCCCCCAAACTCAACGTAGCGATTCTGAATCCAGATTTAGTTGCGAAGCCGGAATGCGCTCGGCGTTTGGCCTCACGCGGCGCAGCCCATCGTAGAAATGCCGAGCGTCGCCCACCACCACCACATCGGCGCGGTTTGCATCGAAGTAACGCTGCGCCGCCGTTTGCGCTTGTTCTGGCGTCACCGCCGTTACGTCCGCGACGTAAGTGCCAAGGCGTTCAGGCGGCAGGCCGTAGAGCGCCAGCGTCGAGATTTGGCCAGCAAGCCCCACCGTCGTCTCGATTTGCCGGCCGAAGCTGCCAATCAGCACGGCTTTGCGCGCGGTGAGTTCGGCTTCCGGCACGCGCTCGGCGCCAATGCGCACGATTTCCGCTCGCATCAGCTCGTAGACCTGCACGGCGGCATCGTTGCGGGTTTGCGCCGAAGCGATGATCGGCCCCGGCGCCATGCGTGCCGACAATCCCGAACCTGCGCCATAGGACAAGCCGCGGCGAATGCGGATTTCGTTGTTCAAGCGCGCCGAGTAGCCGCCGCCGAGCACGTTGTTCGCAACCAGCAGCGGGAAGTAGTCCGCATCGGTACGCGAGACACCGCGAAGGCCCATCAACACCGCGGCCTGGCCGGTGTCCGGCAGATCAACGACGATCGTGCGCGATGGCGCGGCGTGCGCCGTCGCATCGGGACGCGCAGGCAGCGGCGCCGTCGGGCGCGCCCAATCACCGAAATAGCGCTCGGCCAGAGCAAAGCCCTCTTCCGCCGAAACGTCGCCGGTGATGACAAGCACGGCGTTGTCCGGACGCCAGTAGCTGCTGTGATAGCCCGCCATGTCATCGCGCGTGATGGCGCCGATGCTTGTGGGCGAGGCAATCGCGCCATACGGCGCCGTGCCGTAGATCGCGCGCGTCATCGCAAAGCCCGCGATGCCGCCCGGCTGGCTCAGCGCCACTTGCAGGCCGTCCAGCGCTTGAGACTTGGCGCGATCGATTTCCTCTTCCGCGAACGCTGGATTACGAACCACATCCGCGAAGATCGTGAATGCTTCCTGCACGCGATCGCTGCGCGTCTGCAGCGAAACGGCCGATGAATCGACGCCTGCGCCTGAACTGATCGAGGCGCCAAGCGACTCAATCTGGCTGGCGATTTCGGTCGCGCCACGCGTGGTCGTGCCGCGCGTGAGCAGATCGCCCGTCATGCTCGCCAGGCCCGCACGGCCCGCGGGATCGGACGAGGCGCCCGAAGCAACGCGGAAATCAGCGCTGATCAGCGGCAACGCGCGGTTCGGCGCAACAATCACGCGAACACCGTTCGAGAGCGTACGCTGCGACGCGGGCGGAATGCGCGCATCAATCGGGGCGCCAGCGGCCGGCGGCTGCTGACGCTCACTTTCTGGGGCAAGCGTAAACGTCGTGATCTCGGACGCCGGAATGTTGAGCGTACGCGCCTGGATGCGCGACGAGGTTTGAATCGTATCGCCCGTGCGTCCCTCTTCCTCCGGAAGATAGCGGACAACTGCACGGCGGTTTTCATTGAAGATGCGGCGCGCGACGCGTTGGATATCCTGCGCCGTCGTCGCCTGGATCGCGGCGAGTAAACGGTCCGCATATGAAGCATCGCCATAGCGGATCACCGCGTCTGCGAGCTCATCAGCGCGTCCCTCTGCGGTTTCGCGTTGTTGCAGCGTGGCCGTGACGATTTCGTTCTTGGCTTCATCGAGTTCGGCTTGTGTCACCAGGCTATCGCGCATGCGCGCGATCTGCGCCGCGAGCGCTGCTTGGCCGGCTTCGGCCGATTGGCCCGCCGAGAGGATCGCGAACAAACCGTACGCGCCCGGATCCTGTGTAGCTTCAAGGTTCGTGAACACCTGCGCAGCGATCTGCTGCTCGTAGACGAGCGAATTGTAGAGCCGCGAATTCTCACCAGCCGAAAGGATGCCGTCGATCACCATCAGCACCGGAATGTCGGGATCGGTCGAGGCCGGCTGCGGATACGAAATCATCACCGCCGGCAGCGGCACGTTCGGCGCATAGACCGTGTATTCACGCGGCTGCGTGCGTTCGGGCTCCTGCGGATAGTCGCGCGGGATCGGGCGATCCGGACGCGAGATCGGCGAGAAATACTGATCGACCCATGCATCAAGCTGCGCTTGGTCGAAATTGCCGGAGACAACGAGAATGGCGTTGTCGGGGCGATAATATTGCGCGTGGAACGCACGCACGTCTTCCACCGTCGCCGCATCAAGGTCTTCAATCGAGCCAATGCCCGGCCGACCATACGGATGGACGTCATAATTCACTTGCGGCAGATAGAAGTAAAACAGGCGCCCATATGGCGAAGCGAGCACGCGCTGCCGCAGCTCCTCTTTCACCACGTCGCGTTCCGAGTTGAAGCTCTCTTCGTTGACGACGAGCGAACCCATGCGGTCCGCTTCCGCCCACAGCACGCGCTGCAGGTGGTTAGCCGGCACCACTTCGTAGTAATTAGTGAAATCGTCGTAGGTCGACGCGTTGTTGTAGCCGCCGACATCTTCCGTCAGCCGGTCGAAGAATTGCTCCGGCATGTTGCGCGTCGACTTGAACATGATGTGTTCGAACAGGTGCGCGAAGCCCGAGCGGCCGGCCGGATCATCCACCGAGCCAACGTCGTACCAAACTTGCACCGACACGTTCGCCGTATTGCGGTCCGGCATAGAATAGACGCGCAAACCATTCGGCAGCGTGCGCATCGTGTAGCCGAGTTCAGCGACACGCAGCGCGCCATTGTCCCGCGGCGTGGACGACGAGGCGCAGGCGACAAGCGCCAGCGCCGCGGCAACGAACGTAATCAGACGTTTCATGATGGTCCCCGAGAGATTCGGGCCGTTCTAGCAGCCGCCCGCGCCGCCGGGCCACCCCGGATGCGACGGGTGCGGCTCTATGACGGACGAATGGGAACTTTTCTTGAAGCGCTGGCGTCCGCGCCGGCCAATGGTTGTGCGAGGCGCTGCGCTTCGACAGTCACCGTGACGCCATTGCAAGTCCACACCGCGGGCGAGCGCGCCAGCGCTCCGAGACTACCCCGCCGCTTTCAACAGCGGATCATAGGCCAGGACTGGCGAGAGCCACTTTTCTGCCGTCGCGAGGTCCCAACCCTTCCGCCGCGCATAATCCTCGACCTGATCGCGATCGATCTTGCCCGTGCCAAAATACTCAGCCTGCGGATGCGCGAAATAGAGGCCGCTTACCGAAGACGGCGGCGTCATCGCCATGCTTTCGGTGAGATCAATGCCCGCGAGCCGGCGCGCGTCGAGCAGCTCGAAAATTGTGCGCTTTTCGGTATGATCGGGCTGCGCCGGATAGCCAGGCGCCGGACGAATGCCGCGGTATTTTTCCGCAATGAGCTCTTCCGGCGTCAGCGCCTCATCCTTCGCGTAGCCCCAAAGCTCGCGCCGGACCTTCGCGTGCATTGCTTCGGCAAACGCTTCCGCCAAGCGATCGCAGAGCGCCTGGGCCATGATGGCTGAATAATCGTCGTTCGCGCGCTTGAAGCGAATGGCAACATCTTCCTCGCCAATCCCCGCCGTCACCGCGAACGCGCCAACATAGTCCGCATCGGGCGCGACATAGTCCGCAAGGGCAAAGTTCGCTTTGCTTTCGCCCTTGTCGATCTGCTGGCGCAAGGTGTGGAGGCGCGCGATTTCCTTTTTACGCTTCTCGTCCGCAAACAGCACGACATCATCGCCGTCGCGCCGCGCCGGCCAGAAACCGACGACGCCCGAGGCTTTCACCCACTTCTCTGCGACAAGCTGCTCCAGCATGGCGCGCGCATCGCGATGAAGATTGCGCGCAGCTTCGCCGACAATCTCGTCCTCCAGGATCGCGGGGTAGCGCCCGACCAAATCCCAAGACGCAAAGAACGGCGTCCAGTCGATATACGGCACAAGCTCTTCGAGCGGATATTCCTCGAACGACCGCACGCCGAGGAAGCTCGGCTTCACCGGCGCGAACTCAAGCTTCGGCGCCCGCTCGCGCGCCTTCGCCAGCGGCAAACGCGGACGCTTGTCCTGCCCAGAAAAATACGCCTCACGCGCCGCGTCGTACTCCGCGCGCGTTTCCTTCACGAGCGCGTCGCGATCGTCGCCGAGCAGCTTTTGCACCACCGGCACCGCCTTCGACGCGTCCGGCACGTAGAGAATCGGCCCTGAATACGCTGGCGCAATCTTCACTGCGGTGTGCGTGCGCGATGTCGTCGCGCCGCCGATCAGCAGCGGCAGCTTCAGCCCCAAGCGCTCCATCTCGCTTGCAACGAACACCATCTCGTCGAGCGAGGGTGTAATCAGTCCCGATAGGCCAATCGCATCCGCGCCAATTTCCTTGGCCCGCTCCAATATGCGGTCGCACGGTACCATGACGCCCAGATCGTCGATCTCGTAGCCGTTACACTGCAGCACGACGCCGACGATATTCTTGCCGATGTCGTGCACGTCTCCTTTCACGGTCGCCATCACGATCTTGCCGTTGGATTTTCCGACGAGACCGAGACGCTCCTTCTCCTCGTCCATGAATGGTACGAGGTGCGCGACCGCCTGCTTCATGACGCGCGCCGACTTCACCACCTGCGGCAAGAACATTTTTCCCGCGCCAAAAAGATCACCGACGATGGACATGCCATCCATCAGCGGCCCTTCGATCACATGCAGCGGGCGCTCCGCCTGCAGGCGCGCTTCTTCGGTGTCCTCGACGATGAACTCAGTGATGCCGTGTACGAGCGCGTGCGCCAGACGCTCCTTCACCGGCTTCTCACGCCACGCCAGATCCTTCGACGTATCGCGCTTCTTGCCGCCGCCCTTAACCTGCTCGGCGTACTCCAGCAAGCGCTCGGTCGCGTCGTCGCGCCGGTTCAGCAGCACGTCCTCAACCCGCTCCCGCAGTTCGGGCTCGACATCGTCGTAAAGCGTCAGCGAGCCTGCATTGACGATGCCCATGTCCATGCCGGCGCGGATGGCGTGATAGAGGAACACGGCATGCATCGCCTCGCGCACCGGCTCATTGCCGCGGAACGAGAACGAGACGTTTGATACGCCGCCCGAAACGTGCGCTTGCGGCAGTTCGGAGCGAATGTAGGCGGTCGCTTCGAAGAAGGCCTTCGCATACTCCGCGTGCTCTTCGATGCCAGTCGCCACCGCGAAAATGTTCGGATCGAAGATGATGTCTTCGGGCGGAAAGCCGTTATCGGTGAGCAGCTTGTAAGCGCGCGTGCAAATCTCGATCTTGCGTGGCGCGGTATCGGCCTGCCCCTGCTCGTCGAACGCCATCACGACGGTCGCTGCGCCATAGCGGCGTACTTTGCGGGCATGATGCAAGAAGGCCGCTTCGCCCTCCTTCATCGAGATCGAGTTCACGATCGATTTGCCCTGCGCACACTTCAACCCCGCCTCGATCACCTCCCATTTGGAGCTATCGATCATCAGCGGAATGCGTGCGATGTCCGGCTCGGACGCGATCAGATTGAGAAACCGGGTCATCGCCGCAGGCCCATCGATCATCGCCGCATCGACGTTCACGTCGAGCACATTGGCGCCGCCTTCAACTTGCTGGCGCGCAACCGAGAGCGCACCGACATAGTCGCCGGCCTCGATAAGCTTACGAAATTTCGCCGAACCGGTGACGTTCGTGCGCTCGCCAACAATGACGAAGTTCGCAAATGGATTTGCGGCTTGAGTCACAGGCGATTTGCCCTGAAGGCGCCGGAATCCGTAGAAACAACTGCTTTTCGTTCTTCTAGCCGCATCATGTTCTGCTCGACGTCGCGAGCACCAATCGAACATCGATCTTGATTGCGATGTTTGCATTCAGTCTGCGGCCGCAAGCACGAGCGACCGGCAGTCGTTGCAGCTAGAGACGAGGCGTTGAGAGGTGTGTTTGCGTCGAGCAAAGTCGCAAGGTTGCATACCATGCCACTTTCATAGTCGATGACTGCAAAGTCGTGACCGACCAAATTTTGCATTAGGGCGAGGAAGGCCGCTGGCCCGCCAATCAAAGCACCGGCTGCCGTGATTCCGAGCTTCACAGCCGCCTTCTTCCCATTGAATACGAAGCCTATACCCAAAACAGGTATCAGGAACATCATACCTATGTGGCCGGGTGGGAATTGCGGCGTCGTGTATCCGACCACACCCTTTCCCATGGCAATTAGCGCCGAATTTTCTACGGCATCACAAACCGCCTTGGCATCCGCTTCTGCCACGCCTTCGGCCTCAAGTGCCTCTTTGAGATCATTGAGAAGATCCTCGCGTTCCTTGTAGGCCCACTCAAAGACATCTGCCATGACAGCCTCCTATGCCACAGCCGTAAACGGTTCGAGGCCAGCAAGCTTCAACCGCGCGTCGTGCGCAGGCGCCACGCGCGGCTTCACGCCTTCGACGGCGTGCTTTAGGTGCGAGATGTGATCCGGCGTGGTGCCGCAACAGCCGCCGGCGATGTTGAGCAGCCCAGCGCGCGCCCACTCGGCATAATGCACCTCCATCGAATGCGGCGTCTCATCATAACCACCCATTGCGTTCGGTAGCCCAGCGTTCGGGTACGAACTCACGGGACACTCCGCTACGCGCGCGAGATCGGCGAGGAATGCGCGCATATCCGCTGGCCCGAGCGCGCAGTTTAGCCCAACCGCCCACGGGTTCGCGTGGCGCACGGAGTTGTAGAACGCTTCCACCGTTTGCCCCGAAAGCGTCCGCCCCGAACGATCCGTGATCGTGCCGCTGATCCATAGCGGCAGTTCGACGCCGGTTTTGTCGAACGCCTCCCAGGCGCCCCAGAGCGCCGCTTTGCAGTTCAGCGTGTCGGTGATCGTCTCGATCAGTAGCAGATCGGCGCCGCCCTCGATGAGGCCGAGCGTCTGCTCCTCATAGTTCGCGGCCATCGTATCGAAGTCGCAATCGCGGCGGCCCGGATCGTTCACTTCCGGCGACATCGAGAGGAGCTTCGTCGTCGGCCCCAGCGCACCCGCGACCGCGCGCGGCTTGCCATCGGCCTTCTCGAACTTATCGCACGCCGCCCGCGCCAGCCGCGCACCCTCGAGATTGAGTTCGTACGCCACCTCTTCTAGCGCATACTCCGCCTGACTGATGCGCGTGGCGCTGAACGTGTTTGTTTCGATAATGTCGGCGCCGGCCGCGAGGTAGGCGTCGTGCACTTGAGTGATGATGTCCGGCCGGGTTAGCGTCAGCAGGTCATTGTTGCCCTTCAGCGAGCTTGCGTGCGCGGCGAAGCGGTCGCCATGGAAATCCTCCGACTTCAGCCCGAAGCCCTGCAGATAAGCGCCCATCGATCCGTCCAGGATCAGGATGCGCTTCGCCAATTCCGCGTTCAACGCGGTCAGTCGTTGTTCGCGGTTCATGCCGCTTGCTCCTTCGCCCGCACACCGAGGATGCGGCAGATCGAATAGGCCAGATCGGCCTTGTTCAAGGTGTAGAAGTGGAAATCCTCCACCCCTTCGGCCGCCAAGCGCGCACACAATTGCGCGGTCGTCACCGCCGTTACCAAGCGGCGCGTTTCGGGATCGTCGTCCAATCCCTCGAACAGCCGCACCATCCAGCGCGGCAGCGTCGCGCCGCACGCCTCGACCATCTTGCGCAGGCTCTTCACGTTGGTGACGGGCATGATGCCCGGCAGAATGGGCGCATAAACGCCGGCGCGCGCCAATCGATCGCGGAAGCGCAGGAAGATGTCGGCCTCAAAGAAGAATTGCGAAATCCCGCGCGAGGCGCCGGCGCCGAGTTTGCGTTTGAAGTTCTCGATGTCGTGCTCAAAGTTTGGGCTCGACGGATGCTTCTCCGGGTGCACGGCCACCGAAATGTCGAACGCACCGATGCGTGAGGCGGCTTCGACGAGCTCAATCGCGCTCGCATAACCGTTCGGGTGTTGGAGATACGGCATGCCGACGCCGCCCGGCGGGTCGCCACGCAGCGCCACAATGCGGCGCACGCCGGCGCGCCAATAATCGCGTAGCACGCCGTCCACCTCAGCGCGACTCGCCGCGACGGTTGTCAAGTGCGCCGCCGGCTTCAGTGTCGTCTCGCTCACTATGCGCGCGACTGTTTTATGCGTGCGGTCACGCGTCGATCCGCCTGCGCCGTATGTGACGGAAACAAAGGTCGGCGCCAGCGGCTCTAGCTTGCGGATAGACGCCCACAATTCCGCTTCAAGCTTTTCCGACTTCGGCGGGAAAAACTCGAACGAGACGCGTGTTTGGCGTCCGCGCGGCGCAGCATCCGCGATCAGCCCCTGAAGGTGCTCGACACTCATGACTTCAATCCAGTCCAAATCTTCACGGTCAGCGCTTCGCGCTTCTTCGGCGCCAGCGCCGTCGCCTTAGGCCGCGAGAGCCCCGCAGCCTCACACCATTCCGCAATCTCGGCGTCGCTGAATCCAAGCCGCCGGTGCGCATGCTCTTCGCGCAAGAATTCGAGCGTATGTGGCGCGAAATCGACGATGACCAACCGCCCGCCTGTTTTCAGGAGACGCGCCGCCTGCGAAATCGCGCGCCCGGGATCGGAGAGGAAGTGCAGGACTTGGTGGATAGTCACCAAGTCAGCCGTGCCAGCTTCAATCGGCGGCGCATACGCATCGCCAAACTGCACCGCCGCCTTGGCTTTCAGATCGTCAAGCGATGCACGCGCGATCGCCAGCATTTGCCGCGAGGTGTCGAAGCCCTCAGCGCGGCGCACGCGATCGGCGAAGAGTTGAATCATCCGCCCCTGACCAACGCCTACATCGACCATCAGGTCGAACGGACCAGCGCCAGCCGCGGCAAGGATCGCGCTATCGATGTCCGCTTCCGGCAGATGCAGAGCGCGCACGCGCTCCCAATCCGCCGCGTTGCGCTCAAAATACTCCGCCGCCGCCTCGTCGCGCGCCGCGCGGATTTCGTGCAAGCGATCGGCGTCGCGCGCGAGCACCGGATCACTGGGATCGAGCATCGCAAGCGCGGCCTCCGCAAACTGACGCTCGGTCGTGTGCGCGCGTGGCAGGCGATAGAACACCCACGCACCCTCGGGCGCGCGCTCAACCAGACCTGCCTCCGTCAGCAATTTCAAATGCCGACTCACACGCGGCTGGCTTTGGCCCAAAGCCTGCGCCAACTCACCCACCGCGAGTTCTCCCTCAGTGAGCAGCGCCAAGGCCCGCAGCCGCGTTTGCTCACCCGCCGCCCGCAACGCCGCCACGACGCGATCGGCGTCTCGCAGCTCCGGAACCGGCCGAGTTGGAGATATAAACATATCTTTATATGGCATAGCGCCACTGGCCCTGCCTAGCCCCATTGGCTGGTGCCAGCTCTAACCCGGTGGATAAAATCCAAAGACGTGTGGCTCCAAGGACGCTTGTCTATATTTCGATGTAAAATCCACCACTTACGCCAGTAGGCGTAACGGCTGCTCTAAATCATCCGTTCAGCCCCGGAACAGGCAAGTTGATTAACCCTACCCCGGCATTATCTGCCCTGGGCCTAAGGGGGTCCGACATGCGGGGACTAGTTTCTGTACTGGCTTTGACGGCCTGCT
>JBFWZB010000023.1:31163-44532 GCA_050185805.1 Hyphomonadaceae bacterium | reverse complement strand
ATTTTGAAGAGGCGCTGAAGCCGATGGCGAAGGCGATCATCCACGCCGGCGATAGCGGCGCCGGCCAGGCGGCGAAAATCTGCAACAACATGTTGCTCGGCATTTCCATGATCGCCACCAGCGAGGCGTTCGTGCTGGCCGAACGCCTTGGCCTCGATGCGCAGAAATTTTTCGACATCGCGTCGAAAGCCTCGGGCCAGTGCTGGTCGCTCACCTCGTATTGTCCTTGGCCGGGCCCGGTGCCGGCCGCGCCGTCGAACCGCAATTACGAGGGCGGCTTCGCCACCGCTATGATGCTCAAGGATTTGAAGCTGGCGCAGGAAGCCGCGGAGATGTCCGGCGCCGATACGCCGCTCGGCGCGGCTGCTGAGGCGCTCTATCACGAACTCGCCGCGAAAGGGCACGGCCAGCGCGACTTCTCCTACATGCTCGAAATGCTGCGCGGAAAAATCTAGCCCGTTGCGCGTTCGGCGGCGCGCGCGCGTGCGGCGAGCGCGAGATCGATCCGATACAAGAGAACCTCATTCTCGATCGGCTTGACCAGCACACCCTGTGCGCCAGCCACCAGCGCTTGCCTGGCGAAGGCTTGGTCCTCATGGCCGGTCAGCATCAGGACGGCGGGCTGCCGCAGGTCGCGGCGTGCGCGCAAAGCCTGGAGAAATTCCAATCCGCTTACCGCCGGCATGGTCTGGTCCAGCAGAACGAGGTCTGGCGCGGCCTGCTCGATTTCCGCCCAAGCCTGCGAGGCGCCATTCGCCATGCGCGTCTGGCGCGCGCCGAAGGCGCCGAGCACCGCGCCGAGCATGGCCCGCATGATGTCATGGTCGTCGACGACCAGGATGTCCGCGCGGGCGATCAAATCCGACATGAGCGGCCGACGATAGCGCGGCGGCGTTAACGCCGCCCAAAAAGCAAACGGCCGGGGCGCGAACCCCGGCCGTCGCCGTCTCGTGTGTTGGGACGCTTAGTAGCGCGCGCGCAGCGTCACGCCGAAGGTCCGCGGCTCGTTCGGGTAGGCCGCGAACACGCCTTCGACCTGGCCGGTCGCGCTGAACAAGCTCTGCTCCGGCACCGCGAACGCGCCGATCGAATAATATTCGTCGGTCAGGTTGCGGACCCAAACGTCGATGCCCCAGCGATCGTCTTCCGCGCCCAGACCAACGCGCGCGTCGAAGATCGAGAACGCTTCCTGGTCGGTCAGCGGATTGCGGCTGAGCGTCTGCAGACGATAGTCGGAGAGGTAGCGGCCATTGGCGTAGAAGCGCGCCAGCAGGCCGTTGCCCAACGGCTGTTCGTAAAGAATTGAGCCCGTGAAGGTCCATTCCGGCGACAGCGTCAGCGGATCGCCTTCGAGAACGACGTCACTCGGATTGCGGCCGAACGCCACCGTGCTGTCGTAGAAGACGTCGTTGTAAAGCGCGCCGAAGGTCAGCGCGAGGTTGTCCGTCGGCCGCGTCGCGAATTCCAGTTCGGCGCCTTGGCTGACCACTTCAGGCACGTTGCGCGTGATGAAATTGAAGCCGTTGAAGGCGTTGAGCTGGTAATCGTGCAGCTGCTGGTAGAACACCGCCATGTTCAGCGTCGAGCTGCCGCCGAACAGGGTCGACTTGAAGCCGAGTTCGTAGGCGTCGATCGTCTCCGGATCGAATTGCAGGTCGCCGGCGCCGAAATCGGTGTTGATGCCGAGAGCGGCGATTACGGTCTGCACGTACGGCGAGAGCACTTGGCCGTCCGACGGCGTCCACGGGAAGACGTTCATACCCGAGCGGTCGATGTTGAAGCCGCCCGATTTGTAGCCGCGTGAGTAGCCGCCATAGACCATCAGGTCCGGGGTGACGTGGAACGAGAGCGAAGCCGTGCCGCTGACGGCGCTGTCTTCAAGCGAACGGGCGTAATTGCCGTCCTGCACATCGTTGACCGCTGGGTTGCAGGCCAGTAGCAGCGCGCCCGGAAGGCCCGTCGCAAGCTGATCGACAGTCGCGTTGCCGGTTGATCCCAGCGCGCCGACAAGCAGCGCCGCATAGGTGGCGTCGAGATTGGCGCGGATCGCAGCGCAGGCAGGCTGCGACGCGTTGATCTGCGCGTCCATGTCCTTCTCTTCGCGGGTCCAGCGTGCGCCGAGCGTGAGCACGAGAGCGTCGGAGAGAGAGATTTCGTTGTGCGTGAAGAGCGCCAGGCTGTTGGTGTCGATGCCCCAATTGTCGCCTTGCTGGCCCGCGCCGGCCGGCAGGCCGCCGAGCAGCAGCGAGGTGGAATAGGTGCCGATGCCGCCGGCGAGAGCCGCGGTCGTGCCCGGGACTTGCGCATTCGCCGCGCCGCTGAATGCAGCCAAGCCCGCCATAGCGTAGTCGAGCGCGCAGGTGCTGGTTCCCGGAGCGCCGGGCGTGCAGTTGAACACCGCCGCACCCGAGCCCGGGATCGGGCCGTTCGAATCCGGCGCGCCAAGCAAGCTGAAATCGAAGAAGCCCAGCAAGCGATCGATGTAAGTGCCCGCTTGCGTGCCGTATTGAATGCGGTCGGTCTGGTTGATGCTTTCATCGCCATAGAAAGCGCCGACGAGCCAGTCGAGCCGGCCCGCTTCGCCTTGCAGGCGGAATTCCTGCGTGAACGACTCGACGCCGATTTCAAGATCGTCGCGATACGAGCGGTCCATCGCCGAGAAGTCGATGTCCTGGTCGCGCACCGAGTCCCAATCGCGATGGGCGGTGATCGACGTGAAATTCATCGATCCGATTTCCCAGTCGAGCTGAGCAGACAGGCCGAAATCTTCGGTCTGATCTTGGTACATGCGCGAGCCGGTCACGGAGGTGCGGCGGGCTTCCGGATCTGGCGCGAGCACCGATCCCGGTTGCGTGAGGTTCATCGCCGGGCTGAACGGGAAGGCGGCCAGCAGCGAGGTATCGGCAAAGGTCACGGCGGCGCAGCAGCGTTCGTCCGTTTCCGAAGCGTCCGCGATCACGCGCAGGGTCGCTGTCGGGCTCAGATCCCAAAGCGCCTGCAGGCGGCTGTTCCACCGATTGGTGTTGTTGATGTCTTCGCCCGGAATGTTCGTAACGTCGATGTAGCCATCGCGCGCGCGAATGTTGCCATCGAGGCGCAGCGCGAAGGAGTCGGAGAGCGGGAGGTTGCCGCCGATGCCCGCACCGATCAGGCCGAGATCGCCGCCTTCGCCTTCCAGCCACATGCCCGGTTCGAAGTCCGGACCAGCGGTGACGACGCTGATCGCGCCGGCGGTGGTGTTCTTGCCGTAGAGCGTGCCCTGCGGGCCGCGGAGGATTTCGATACGCTCGACGTCGCCGAGATCGCTGATCGCCGTGCCGGCGCGCGCGCGGTAGACGCCGTCGATAAAGATGCCGACCGCCGCTTCAAAGCCGGGGTTGTCGGAGCCGGTGCCCAGGCCGCGGATGGCGGCGGAGGTGCCGGACGATTGCGACTGGCCCGAGCCGATGCGCAGGTTCGGCGTGACTTGGCGCAAATCGATCAGGTTGTTGACGCCGGCGTCTTCAAGCGCTTCGGCGTTCAGCGCGGTCACGGCGATTGGAACGTCCTGGATCGCGGCGGCGCGGCCGGTGGCGGTGACGACGATTTCGTCCGAGGTTTCCTGCGCCATCGCTGGAGCGGCCGTCATGGCGGCGATCGACGCGCCAGAAAGCAGAATCCACCATTTCGACTTGCTGCTCATTTGCTTCCTCCCAGAGCCGGATGAGCCTTCTGTGGCGGGCGCCCGGCGCGTAGCAAAACTGTGACGATCAACCTGGCGCGCAGGCGCATTTCCCCCGCGTGCGCCGCCAGTTCCGTTTGCCATAGCAGGCGCCCCGTACGGTGCTGTCAATGGCCCCCCAAGTCATATCTTGACGCCGCCGTCAGCGTGGCTGGCCGATGCGGCGGGCGGGCCACACTCTGTCCTAGCGTAAGCGTCAAGCAGGACCGCTTGGCGCCGCTCGCGCGCCGCCTGCCGGCGCCTTAAATGCGTGCCATGAGCGATGCAGCCCTGGTGCTTTTCTCCGCCGGACAGGATTCGGCTACCGCGCTGGCCTGGGCGCTCGATCAATGGAAGAGGGTTGAAACCATAGGTTTTGCCTATGGTCAGCGGCATTCAATCGAGCTGAGTCAGCGCCCGATTCTGCGCGAGCGCATTGCCGAGTGCAGGCCGGCCTGGCGCGAGCGGCTCGGCCCGGACCTGACCGCCGATCTCACCGGCTATGGCGCCCTTGCCGAGAGCGCGCTGACGTCGGACCGCGCCATCGCCATGGCCGAGAGCGGCTTGCCGACCACCTTCGTGCCCGGCCGCAATCTGGTTTTCTTCGCGGTCGCCGCCGCCCACGCCTATCGCCGCGGTATTGACGTGCTGGTCGGCGGCATGTGCGAGACGGATTTCGCCGGCTATCCGGACTGCCGGCGAGATACCATCGACGCCCAGGAGCGCGCTTTGGCGCTGGGGCTTGATCGGCCGATGCGGCTCGAAACCCCACTGATGCATCTCACTAAAGCGCAGACCTGGGCGTTGGCGCACGAACGCGGCGGTACGCGCCTCGTCGACGCCATCGTCGAGCACAGCCATACCTGCTACGAGGGCGATCGCACGCATCGTCACGTATGGGGCTATGGCTGCGGCGCTTGCCCGGCGTGCGATCTGCGCGCGAACGGTTGGGCGGCCTGGACCGCGGCGTCATGACCTACAGCGTCAAAGAGATGTTCTATTCGCTCCAGGGCGAGGGCGCGCGCACTGGCCGTCCCAGCGTGTTCATACGCTTCGCCGGCTGCAATCTCTGGAGCGGGCGCGAGCAGGATCGCGCCGGCGCCGTCTGCACCTTCTGCGATACGGATTTCGTCGGGGTTGATGGCGAGGGCGGCGGAAAATTCGAAACACCGCACGCGCTGGCGCGCGCGGCCAAGGCGATGTGGCCCGGCGCCGGGAGCGGCGCGCCTTATGTGGTTTGCACTGGCGGCGAGCCATTGTTGCAACTCGACGCGGCCTTGATCGACGCCTTGCATGCTGAGGGCTTTGAGATCGCCATAGAGACCAACGGCACGATTGCTGCGCCCGCTGGTATTGATTGGATTTGCGTCAGTCCGAAAGCCGATGCGCCGCTGGCGCAGACGTCAGGACACGAACTGAAGCTGGTCTACCCGCAAAACAAAGCAAAACCGGAGCGCTTCGCCGCGCTCCGGTTCGAGCATTTCTTTCTGCAACCGATGGATTCCAGCGAGCGCGGGGAAAACACGCGCGCCGCCATCGCCTATTGTCTCGCTAATCCGCAATGGCGGCTTAGCTTGCAGACGCACAAGGCGCTGGGCTTGCGCTAACCCTGATTCTGATAGGCGAGCGCGACTTTGTTGGCGAAACGCGTGATGGCGCGGTGCGCGTCGGTCCATTGCCCCGCCGGGAAGCCGACATAGGCGAGAGACGGCGAATAATAACGATGCTGCACCTGAGCGATCTCTTCGCCATTGGCGCGGCGAATAGTGGCGCGCAATTCGGCGCCGCCGACGCTGACGGACCGGATCATGTCGAGCCCCGGCCGATCGCTCAATTGCTGCAGCGTGGGCCGATTTGGCTCGGCGCTGACGATTGCGATCTCGACGGTCAAGTCGCCGCCTGGGCCGACTTGAGCGCCCGCCCGTTGCAGCGCCCGCGTGACCGCAGCTTCGACGCGCTGCTGAAGGTAATGACCTTCCCGCGTGCCGAGATCGTCCTCGAGCAATTCCTGAAATTCTGGAGAGAATGAAACGGGCGCCAGCGTAACTGTCGCGGCGGCTGCCGTTTGAGCAAAAGCAAAAGCCGCGAGAGCGGCTAGCGTCGTGAGCACACGCATCGGACCACTCCTGCACAAGTGTTCAGGCCAGTTTCCAATATGGGCGCCGATTCTTTGCGGCGCTACTCACGAACGCGGCATTTACGAGGCTCAATCGTCGTCGTCTTCATCGTCCTCGTCGTCATCGTCGCCAGGGATCGCCGCGCCGATAACCGCGCCGGTTGCTTCCGCCCCCGCGCCGACCACGGCGCCGGCTGCGCCGACTGTGGCGCCGACCGCCGCCGCCGCAAGGCAAGACGAAAGCGGCAGCATGAGCAGGAGGCTGGCTAGGACGCGAAACATGGAAGATCCCCTTGAGCAGCGGCCGCACTCTGCTGTGATTATTCGCGCGCGCAAGCCGTCAGCGCAGGCTCATGCGCTCCAGCGCATCGCTTCATCGTCGAGATCGATCATTTCCCCGGCGCCGGCGCGATCGGTTGCGCGGCGGAATGGGCCGCAATAGCCGGCCGTTGCGCCGAAGCGCCGGTCTGGGCCGAAGAAATCGTGCGTCCGCACGAACACGCGCGAATCGGTCAGCGCGCCGCCAATACGGTCGAACAGCAATTGCGCGCTGATCGGCTTTTTCAGGAAGCCGCTGACGCCAGCGTCGCGTGCGGCGGCGACGCGTGAGGCCTCAGTGTGCGCCGTGAGCATCAGGATCGTAACGTGCGGATTGGGGCTGTTCGAGGCGTGACGGATCATGCGCGTGAAGGTGAGCCCGTCGGTCGGCCTCATCTTCCAATCGACCAGCACGAGATCGACCGGCCACATCGTCATCACATCGAATGCCTGGGCCGCGTTGCTTGCTTCGCTGACGCGGCCAATGCCTGCCGCGCGCAGCAAGCTGCGCAGCAGGAATCGCATCTGCCGATTGTCGTCCACGATCAGGACGTGAATGTCGCTTATTGTCCGCACGCCCGCCTTCGCGCCTTGGTGAACCCTACGAAACGGCGCCAATGGAAAAGGGACAGTAAATTTCGCTGCGTGCGCGCGCGTCTATTTGGTTAAAGCTGTCTTACTGCCGCTGCAACTTTTCGGCGAGGTGCTGCAGCCTTCGTGCAGAGCATCCATCATGGCGAATCCACCAGTACGATCTCAGCGTCGTCGCTCGCCGTGATCCGCAGTTCAGCTTCGTCGCGGATGGCCGCGCCGTCGCGCGGGCCGAGTGTGACGCCGTTCACCTCCGCCGCGCCTTTCGCCACGGCCAGATAGGCGCGACGGCCGTTGGCCAGGGCGTGGGTCACTTGCTGGCCCGGCGCCAAGGTCGCCGCCAGAACGCGCGCGTCCTGCCGGATCGGCAGTGCGCCGGCTTGCTGATCGCTCTCAAAGCCCGACGCCAGCGTCACCAGCGCGCCGGCGCGGTCGGCCTTCGGAAACTTGGCCGCGCCCCAATAGGGTTTGCCTCCGCGCGTCTTCGGCAGGATCCAGATTTGGTAGAGCGTCGTCGCCTCGTCTTCGAGATTGTATTCGGCGTGCGTGACGCCCGAACCCGCGCTCATAACTTGCACGTCGCCGGCCTCGGTGCGGCCGCGATTGCCCATGCTGTCTTCATGCGTGATCGCGCCCGTGCGGACATAGGTGATGATCTCCATGTCGGCGTGCGGATGCGGGGGAAAGCCGGACTTGGCCTTGATGCGATCGTCGTTCCAGACGCGCACCGCGCCCCAATGCACCCGCTCTGGATGATGATAGCCGGAGAAGGAAAAGTGGTAACGTGCCGCCAGCCAATCGTTCTCGAATTGGCCGAGACTGTCGAACGAACGCTTTTCGATCATGTGAACTGTGAACCCATTATCGTTCGGTGCTGCTTGACGGGACCCATCTAGGAGGCTCGATTGCCGCCCGGGAGGAGGCACATCCATGACACTAAGAACAATTCTCGCCGCCGCTAGCATGTTCGCGCTTGCAGCATGCAATCAGGCCCAGGCCCCGGCGGAAGAGGCCGCCGCACCCGAAGCGCCCGCGGCGCTTATGGATCAAGTGCTCGGCATGCAGCCGGACCAGCAGCCCGTTTTCGCCTGGCAGCAGCTCACCACGTATCAGGCGTCGCATCCTGAGGCAGCGCCCGCGTGCAGCAGCATTCGCGCCGCCGAATCGCGTGGGGTCATTCCGGCTGATGTGGATCCGGCGAGCGTCTACGGCCCGCATGCCGGTTCGTTGGTGTTCTCGATCCAATGCGGACCGCAGCTGACTGGCACGCGCTTCGATCCGCGCGAACATTGGCTGGTCGTGTTCGCGCCCGGCGCGGCCGAACCCGCCGTCGTCAGCTGCGCCGACGCGCGCGGGCAGGACATCTGCCCGGCGACGATGCCGCGCGCGGCCGCGACGCCTTAGTCGGCGCGCTCGAAGTGGGCGATCACTTCTCCGCCCGCGTCGAGAAACACGAGCGTATTGTCCTCAATCCGCGCTGAGGCGGTGCGGCTTAGCACGTCCAGGAAGCGTTGCTCAGCAGCCATTGCCGGCGCTGCGCACGCCATGCGCGTGGTGCCGGCGGCGCCGAAGCGCAGGGCGCCGTCTTCGTGCCGCTCCGCTTGGGCGAACCAGCGATTGCAGCCGGTGAAGCCGGCCGCGCCGCCTTGCGAGTCGAATTGGATCGTCGCCGGATGCGGCATGGATTCGGCGTCGTCCGCGCGCCGCCAAGCCGTGCCGTCGAGTGCGTGTGTTTCCGCCATCGGCGCCTCCGGCGCGCGCGTTTGCTCCGCTGGCGTCGCGCAGGCGGCGAGTGCAACCGTCATGAGCAAAGCGCGCATAGGCAATCCTCCTGTCGCTCGCTTCAAACCGGATCCCACGGAAATACGTTCATCGACGCACCCAGATCGGTGTAGTTCGCGCGCATCGCCGGCAACGCATGCTCGATCAGGCTGTCCGGCGACCAGCCCTCCAGCCGCGCCATGCCGCGAACGGGCCGCGGCTGGTTGAACAGGAACACCTCATTGCCGCGCACGCAGAAGACTTGGCCCGACGTGTCCTTCGCGCCGTCGGCGCACAAAGCCACGGCGAGTTGCGCAACCTGATCGGCGCGCATGTTCTGCTGGAATTTCGCCACGCGCGCCGCGCTGGCTTCGTCCTTCACCGGGATCGAGGCGATCATGCGCGTCCAGGCGAAGGGCGCGATGATGTTGGAGCGCACATTCTTGGCTTGGCCTTCCATCGCGACGATGCGTGAAAGGCCCATGACGCCCATTTTCGCCGCCGCATAATTGGCCTGGCCGATATTGCCGATCAGCCCCGAAGTGGAGGTGAACAGCACATAGGCGCCGTCCTGCTTTTCGCGGAAATATTCGATCGAGGCGCGGCATACGTTGAAGGCGCCGTGCAAGTGCACGTCGATGACCGCTTTCCAATCCTCCGGCGGCATCTTGTGGAACATGCCATCGCGCAGGATGCCGGCCGGATTGATGATCGCGTTGAGGCCGCCAAATTCCTTCTTCGCCTGTTCCACCATGGCGACGACGGCGGTGTAGTCGGAGACGCTTTCGGAATTCGCGATCGCCGTCCCGCCGGCGGCTCGAATCTCGTCCGCCACCTTTTGCGCCGGGCCTGCCGAGCCTTCATCGCCGCCGCTGAGCCCGCCGCCCAGATCGTTCACCAGCACCGCCGCGCCTTCGCGTCCGGCCAACAGGGCGCACTCGCGCCCAATGCCGTTGCCGCCGCCCGTGACGATGACGACCTTGTCTTTCAATACGCCCATTAATGTCCTCCGTGACATGGGCTTAGCGGAAGGCTGGTAACGCGTCACCCGGCTTCGGCGTATTATGCCAAGGCGCCGCTACGGGAGGTGTGCGATGTCTGCATTCAACGCTGTGCGTTTCAAGGTAAAGCCGGGCCGCGAGCAAGATTTCATCGACGCGCATAAACGCATCGCGGCCGATTGGGCCGGCCTGATGCGCGCCGACATGATCAAGACCGGCGATCACGCTTATTGCCTGATCGCGGAATGGCGCGACGTGGACGCCTTGGCGGCGGCGCGCGGCGCGATGATCGCGACGCTCGATAGCTTCCGCGACACGCTGGAGGATATGGGCGACGGCAAAGGCGTCACCGATCCTGTGTCCGGCCCGGTCGTACTAACGCTGCGCTGACGCCGCTAGGTCCGACGCGCTATTCCGCGAACACGCGAACGTGGGCGCGGCCGCGGCCGCGGCTGGTCTCTTCGTACAGGATGGAAATGGTGGCGATGTCGCGGTCTTCGCCGACGAGGTCGATAACGCGCGTGCACTGACCGGCGTTGATGCGCGCGCGAACAGGCACATCCTGTTCGGCGCCGTTGTGATAGCGGATGTCGAGGTCAAGGAAGTGCACCGGATTGCGCGCGACGCAGAGCCGGATGCGCTCATAGCGCTGGTGGCCTTCAACCACGATGGTGTCGCGATCGACCCGGTCGAGCACCTCGCGCTCGCCGATCAAGCTCCATTCCGCCGCCGCCGGCGCCGCCAAGCCAAGCAATGCAGCCAGAGTAAGGACAACCAAACGCATCACGCGCCCTCCACATCATCGCCCTCGCAGGTCACGTCAACACTTGAACGCGCCAAGGTCAAGAATCCGTCGCGGGCCTCGGGGACGGTTCGAAGCCGTCTGCTTTCGCCAGCTGCGGAAAGAGGCGTATCCAGCCCAGCGACGCGACGATGGCGAGGCCGCCGCCGAGCGTCACCGCCAGCACCGGCCCGAATATGCGCGCCATCAGCCCGGCTTCGAAATCGCCCAGTTCGTTCGAGGCTGAGATGAACACGAAGCTCACCGCGGCGACCCGCCCGCGCATCGCGTCCGGCGTCGCCAGCTGGATCAGGCTCTGGCGCACATAAACCGAGACCATATCGACGCCGCCGGCGATCGCCAGCGCCGCGGCCGTAAGCCAAAGGTGCTCGGACAATCCGAACACGATCGTCGCCAATCCAAAAACGATGGTCGAGCCGAACATCCAAAAACCGACGCGCGTGCGCAGCGGGCGCACCGCCAACACGAGCGCTACCGCGGCGGCGCCGGCGCCCATTGCCGAACGCAATATGCCCAACTCGCCAGGGCCCGCGTGCAGGATGTCGCGCGCGAACACCGGCAGCAGCGCCACTGCGCCCGCCAGCAGCACCACGACGAGATCGAGCGAGATGGCGCCGAGCACGATCTTGTTGCCCCACACGAAGCGAAGCCCTTCGGCGATCATGCCGAGCGTGCGCGCATCCTGCACCGGCGCCTGGACGGGCGGCTTGAGCCGAACCATCAGCACGGCGCTGATGGCGAGCAGGAGCGCGGCGAAACCGTAGGGAATTGCTGCGCCGAGGCCGTAGAGCAATCCGCCGATCGCCGGCCCGATGATCAGGCCGGACTGAAACGCCAGCGACGACCAGGCGATGCCTTGCGGCAGCTCGTCGCGCGGCAGCAGCATCGGCAACAGCGCCGTGGCCGCGGGCGGCAAGAAGGCGTTGATGATCCCGGCGCTGATCGCGGCTGCGAAGATCGCTGGAATGACGACCTCTGGTCCGAAAAAGGAGGCAGCGACCAGCGCCGCCACGGTAACGCCCTTGGCGGCGATGCACGCCGTCATGATCAGGCGGCGATTGTACCGGTCCGCCGCTTGGCCGCCGAACAGGGAGAGCACCAGCAGCGGAAGAAACTGCGCCAGACCGACCAGGCCAAGCAGGAAGGCCGCTTCGGCGATGCTTTGGCCGTGGCTGCGTGCGGAATCGTACACTTGCCAGCCCATGGCCGTGGCCTGGATCTGCACCGCCAGTGTCGCAAACCAGCGCGCCGCCCAGAATTGAGCGAACAGGCCGTGGCGAAAAATGGCGAGGGAGGGGATGCGTAGCGCTGGCAAGTGCTGCGGGTATGCGCTGGCTCGCGCACGCGCGCAATTGCGCTCATTCCCCACTGGTGTCGTCAAAGTGTGATTGACGCTCCCGGCGGCGCGCCTTAAGCGCGCGCCTCCATGGCCGCAATCACCTACGTCCCCGAGAAGCCGGAGCACGCCGCCGAAATCGAGGCGGTGCTGTCGCGCGCCTTCGGGCCGGGCCGCTTCGTCAAATCGTCGGAGCGGGTGCGTGAACGCGGTGCAATGCACGAGCCTTCATTGTCGCGTGTGGCGTTGGAACAGGGCGTCGTTCGCGGCGTCTGCCGCATCTGGCGCGTGCGGGCCGGCGTCACGTTTCATTTTCTCGGCCCGCTCGCAGTTGATCCCGCCGCTCAGCATGCCGGCGTGGGCGCAGCACTCGTCGAAGCCTGCGTTGAGGCCGTGCGTGCGATCGGCGGCGCCGGCGTCGTTCTTGTGGGGGCCGAGCCGTTCTTCAGGCCGCTCGGCTTTTCGCTGGTGCCCGAGGGCCGTTTGACGCTGCCCGGACCATTTGACCCGCAACGCCTGTTGTGGCGCGAGCTTGCGCGCAATGGCCTGGCGTCAGCGCAAGGCCAGATCAGCGCGCCTTAGCGCGACTCGCGGCGCCAGCCCCACATCAGCAGCGCGATCCCAATCAGCGCCCACAACACGCCCGGACCCAGCGGCGTCGCCGCCGCGGCGCGGACGACATAAGCGCCGTTGCGCTCGATGCCGATCCAGTCGCCGCCGCGCGCATTGGCGCCGCGATCGACGCGCCGGATCCCCGGCAGCCGCGCGCCGTCTTCGCCGGTGAGGATGACAGCGCCGCCGGTCGCATCGGTGAACGGGCGCAGGATTTCAGGATTGGCCGCGAGCGCGCTGGCCTCGCGCGGATTGAGCGGGCCGACCGCTGCGAAGGCGCGCAAATTTCCGGACCGTGCTTCGTAAAGACCTTGCTCGTCGGCGGGCGCGATGGCGCGATAAACGCCGGGCGAAGCTTCTTGCACCGTTGCATTGCTGCGCACGCCCGATGGGCTGATGATCTCGATTGGGCCCGGCGCGGCGCCAAGCGTGGCGCGTTCGATCTCGAGGCCTTGCTGCACCGGATCGAGCGTTAGCCGCTCGTCTTCGAGCTCCGGCTCTTGCATCAGCCAGTGCGCCAGGCGGCGCAACAATTCGCCATGCGGCCCGCCGCCGTCATAACCGCGCGCCCACAGCCACGCTTGATCCGACCAGAGTTGCGCTACGCGGCCGCTGCCGGCGCGGTCCAGCACCAGCAGCGGGCGCCCATCGGCGCCTTGCAGCACGGTCTGTCCGCCGCTCGCGCGCGCATCGATCTGCCGTGTCCAGCGGCCCCAGCGCTCCGGCGCCGGCAGGCCGCGGACGACCGGGTGACGTTGGCCGAGCGTCGTCGGCGCCGGGCGATAGGCGCGCTCGGTCACTGTGCCGATCGGCTGCGAGGGAAGAATGCCCGCCAGCGCCGTTCGGAAAACGCCTTCGGCGCCGGCCTCCGCGTCGCCCGCCGTCACCAGCAACGCGCCGCCTTGCTCGACCCGCCGCACGATGTTTGCGAAATAATAAGCCTGCAGCACGTTCGGCCGGCGGCGATAGCGGTCGAAGATGATGAGATCGAATTCGTCCAGCCGCCGCTCGAACAATTCTTCGGTCGGGAAGGGGATCAGCGCCAATTCATGCAGCGGCGTAAAGTCCAGCTTTTCAGGCGGCCGGAGAATCGTGAAGTGCACCAGATCCACCGCCGGGTCCGACTTCAGCA
>JBFWZB010000023.1:22277-31063 GCA_050185805.1 Hyphomonadaceae bacterium | reverse complement strand
CTTTCGCTTTGATCCACGAGCACGAGCGCGACGTCCTCGGCGGGCTCGCGCGTCTCGCGCACCCATTGCGGCTGCGAGAGGCCGAGGAACAGAAACATCAAGCCCGCGGCGCGCAGGATAGGCGCGCCGCCGCCGCGCATCAGATAAACGCCCCAGAACACCAGTGCGATCACGCCTAGGACGGCGAGCGCGCTCCAAGGCAGCGCCGGATCGAAGCCGATGCGCTGAGCGCCGATCATTCGCCCATCCGCTCCAGCAGCGCGGGCACGTGGACCTGGTCGCCCTTATAATTGCCGGTGAGCGCCACCATCACCATGTTGACGCCGAAGCGCAGCGCCAGTTCGCGCTGCCGCGCGCCGCCGGCCAGATTGCCCTCGCCTGCCCACGCCGCCGCCCAATCGCCGTCGCCGACGAAGAGCGCCGCTACGCCGTCGCGCGAAGACGCAGCCGCCGAAGATTCCGCCCACAATTGCGTCGCCTGCACGCGCCCGGGAAAGCTGCGCATCAAATAGAAGGCGCGCGCGATGACATGTTCGCTGTTGACCTGCTCCAGCGGCGGCGGGTCGAGCCCGGCCAGCATCGCCGCCGCGGGCCGTGAGCCGCCGCCGCGCCCCGCATCGCGCGTGTCGACGAGCAGCATACCGCCGATGGCGAGATAACGATCGAGATTGGCTTGCGCTTCGGCGGAAAGCGCCCGCGGCGCCGCGGGCGCTGCCCAGTACAGGAACGGGTAGGCCGAGAGGTCGTCGCGTGCGAGATCGACGCCGACCGGTGGGCCGGGCTCAACCGATGTCCGGTTCACCAGCGTGTCGGTGAGCGCCTGCAAGCCGGCTTGCGAAACGCGATCCACGCGCGCGTCGCCGGTGCGCACATAGGCCAGCCGCAGCGTCAGCGTGGGATCGTCGCTGCGCTGCGCATGCGCCTCCGGAGCAGCCGCGGCAAATGCGGCCAGGAGGAAAAGCGCCGTCGCCTTGCTGCGCGTGAACCTCGGCAAGCGGGGCAAGTGTCCCATCAAATAAAGCGCGATGAGCAGGTCGATCGCCAACAGGATAGCCGCCGCGCCAAAAAACCATCCCGCCAAGGGCCGGTCGATGATGGCGCCCAGCCCAGCGCGGGCGACGCCGTCCGGCAGCGCCAATGGCGCAAGCGCTTCATCTGGACGCGCCGCGTCGATCGCCGCGGAAATGCCGGCGCGCTCATAGAGGCCCGGCGGCGTTTGCGGCGAGGGCCGCGCTGCGGTGAAGGCTTCTGGCGCGATCGGCGTCGTGTCCGGCGGCGCCGGCGCTAAGGCGCCGAAGCCGTCGATGAGCCGTGTCGCTGTGTAGGGGCCGCCGGCGATTTCGCGCTCGCCCGCGCCGTCGGCGCGGCCCGCGAACGCCAGCGTCCGCCGCAGCATTTCGACGAACAACCCCGAAAGCGGCAGGTCGGACCATGCCGGGCCCGCGCTGACATGGAACAGCACGATCAGGCCGCGCCCGCGCGGCGCCGCCGTCACCAGCGGCGAATTGTCGGAAAGCGTCGCCCACACGCGCGCCTCTTCAAGCGAAGCGGGCTCGGCCAGCACTTGCCGGCGCACCAGGACGTCCGGCGGCGGTGTGAGGCCCGCGAATGGCGAGTCGTTCGGAAACGAAGCAATCGCCAGCGGCGTTTCCCACGCGAGCGCGCTGCCGAGTGCGCGCGAACCCGGCCGCAACCGTATGGGCAATTCATCATCAGCGTCATTGGCCAGGCGCGGTCCGGCGAAGCGAATGAGCAGGCCGCCATTGTCGAGCCAGCGATTAAGCGCGGCTGTATCGGTCGGCGCTACGCGGCTCGCGTCGGGCAAAATGAGCGCTTGCGCGCGCGCATTGATCAATTCGAGCGCCGTGCCGCGCTGCAGCGCCGCGTACGGCTGCAGGGCGCGATCGGCATAATAGAGTTCGGACACCAGCGGCTGGCCTTCGCCGCCTGGGTCTATCAAGCCAACAAACGGCCGGCCTGCGCCCGCGGGCAACAAGCGCACTGCGCCCGCGCCTTGTTCGCCGACAATGCGCACGCGCGCGGCGCGCGCGGCGATCTCCGGCGGCAGGTCGATGCGGCCGGACGCGGTGCGCGCATCGCCTTCGAAATGCAATTCCGCCGCGCCAAGCGAGCGGCCCTCCAGCGTTTCCGCTGCGATCGCCATGTCGCGCGCGCCATTGGCGGCGCGCACCGCCGTCGCCTCGACGCCTTGCGGCGTGACGCCGCCGGCGATCAGCGCGCGCGCCGTTTGCGCCGGCAGATGCGCCGTCACCGGCCCGCGCCGCTGCAATTCAGCCGCCAGCGCTTCGGCGCCGGCGTCTTGCAGGCCGTCGGTAACCCACACGATGCGCGCAAAATCGCCGCGCGTTTGCGCCAGCCGTTGCGCGGCGTCGGCGCGGTCCGGACGCCACGCCTGCGGCTCCATGCGCTGGATGCGCGCGCGCGCGTCGGAAGCGGTCAGCGCCTCTCCAGGATCGCGCGCCGGGATCGCCGGCGCCGTCGTCAGCAGAAACACCGGCGCCCCGGCGCGCTCCGCTTCGGCGATTGCGGCGCTCGCCGCCGCCCGCGCGTCATTCCAGAAAGGCGCCGCGGTCCAGCCGTCATCGATCACGATCAGGGTGCGTCCGCCTTGCGCCTCCGCCGCTGCGCTCGGCGCCAGGCTCGGCCGCGCGAAGGCGAGGATCAGCAGCGCCGCCGCCAGCGCCCGGAACAACACCAGCCACCACGGCGCGCGCTCGCGTGAGCGCTCCTCGGTTTTGACGTCCTCCAGCAAGCGCGTCGGCGGAAACGCTTCGCGTTGCGGCGGCGGCGGCGTTGCGCGCAGCAGCCACCACAGCGCCGGCAGCGCCGCGAGCGCCGCCAGCGCCCATGGCGCGCCAAACAGGAACGGCCCCAATGTCACGCGAAGCGCTCCGAAACCAGCGCGACCAGCGCCGCCAGCGTGGGCGCAGCGCTATGGTCGGTGCGATGCAGCGTCGCCGGAAAGCCAGTTGCCGCGCCGAGATTGCGGATCGCGCGCCGTTGCAACTCGAGCCGCTCAGCGTAGATGTTGCGCGCGCTTTCCGCGCGGCCGATCAAAGCTTCGCGCCGTCCGCCCGGTTCTTGGAACAGCACACGTCCTTCGAAAGGAAAATCTTCTTCCGCCGGGTCGGCGATCATCACCAGCGCGCCCGAGGCGCCGGCGGAGGCCGCCGCGCTGAGACGCGCGCGCCACAGATCGAGCGGCGCGTAGAAATCGCTCATGAAGATGATGCAGGCGCGGGCGGGCGCCGACGCCTCGCGCACGGGAACGAGGAAGTCGTACGCCAGCCGCTCAATGGCGCGCGCGCCGGTGCGGGGCGGTGCGCCGATGGCGCCGACACGCTCGCCGCCGCGCGTCAGCAGCAGCGAAAGCGCCAGCGCCAGCGTGCGCGCGCGCCGCGCCTTGGTGACGCGGCGCTTGTCGCCCGACCAATCGAAGCCGGGGTCGGGATCAATCCAGAACCAAGCCGTTTGCGCGGCCTCGCGCTCGCGCTCGCGGACGTAATAGCGGTCGCCGCGCGCCGAACGGCGCCAATCCACAAGCCGCGCGCCATCCTCGGCGCGATGGTCGCGATATTGCCAGAACGCTTCGCCCTGGCCGGCGCGGCGTCGCCCGTGCACGCCCGGCGCGCTGGCCGCCAGCCGGCGCGCATCGAGCAGCACGCCGGGCAGGTCGCCCGCAAGTGCGAGCGCTTCCAGGCGCGCCGCTTCACTTATTTGCACGTTTCGCTTTCTTCTTCGCCGCGGCCTTTTTCGCCGGCGTTTTCTTCGCCGCCTTGGCGGGCGCCATGTCGACGATGACGTTGAAGCCGCCGCAAAGCATGCGCTTCATGTCGAACGGCATTTCCTTATCCATGGCGAGGCGCGGGTCCGCCATCACCGCCTTAATCACTGCGTCGCGATGCGCGCGATCGCGATAGACGATCCACGCGAACACGACCGTCTCGGATTTCTTCGTTACCAGCGTTTTGGGAAACGAAGTCGACATGCCCTTGATGTTCATGTCGTCGCCAGCGCACTCCTTGTAGTCGAGTGCGCCATGCTCCATCCAGATTGCGCCCGCCTTCTCCGAGAGCTTGCGATAGGCGTCGAGATTTTTGGTCGGCACCGGAATGAGGAAGCCGTCAGCGTAAGCCATTGTCGTAGGTCCCTTGCTTAGGCGGCTTTCTCCGCCAGATCGTCCACTAAGCTGTCGATGTCCAAGCCTTCGGCGCGCGCGCCGAACGAAAGCTGCATGCGATGCACCAAAGCCGGGCGCGCCAGCGCCGCCACGTCGTCGATCGACGGCGCCAAGCGTCCGCGCAACAGCGCCCGCGCTCGCACTGCCAGCATCAGCGATTGGCCCGCCCGCGGCCCTGGGCCCCATGCGACATGCTGATTGACTCGCGCATCGTGGCTCGCGCCGGGCCGCGCCGAGCGCACCAGGTTCAAAATGCTCGCCACCACTTTTTCGCCCACCGGCATCGCCCGCACCAAGTGTTGCAGCCGCACCAGGCTATCGCCGTTGAGCACCGTCTGCGGCAGCGTTTCGTCGAGCCCGGTGGTTTCGATCAGAATGCGCCGTTCGATCTCTGCGTCGGGATAGGGCACATCCACCTGCAGCAGGAAGCGGTCGAGCTGCGCTTCCGGCAAGGGATAGGCGCCCTCGTGCTCGATCGGGTTCTGCGTCGCCAGAACGTGGAACGGGTTCGGTACGTCATAGGCTTGGCCGGCGACCGTCACGTGATGCTCCTGCATCGCCTGCAACAGCGCCGATTGCGTGCGCGGGCTGGCGCGGTTGATTTCGTCGGCCATCAGCAACGAGGTGAAGATCGGGCCTTTGACGAAGCGGAAATGGCGCCGGCCCTGTTCGTCCTGATCCAGCACTTCGGAGCCCAGAATGTCCGCCGGCATCAGGTCCGGGGTGAACTGCACCCGCGCCCAATCGAGCCCGAGCACAGTCGCCATCGCCTCAACCAATCGCGTCTTCGCCAGCCCCGGCGCGCCCACCAGCAAAGCGTGTCCGCCGGCCAGCACCGCCGCCAGCACCAACTCGATCACCCGCTCTTGGCCGAATATGGCTTTGCCGATTTCCTGGCGCACCCGCGCCAGCGTATCGGCGGCGCGCTCGGCCTCGGCTAGCATCGCCTGCGTTTGGGCTTGATCCAATCCATTGCTCATGACGCCGAAAACTCTTCTTTATAGGGGCGGATTTAAGGCTAGTGTTCCGAACCAGAAGTTCGACGGAGCGGGGGCGGGCATTTTTGAACTTCTGGTTCGATGAGGACACTAGCGGACTCGTGGCCTAAGTGTGGCTTGAAGATTCAGAAATTCGCAGAACGGTCGCCCCCAATGATGTGGCGAATTTCTGAATCGCCACATTGGCGCGGTGATCGGCCAGCATTGTGCGACCAAGCGGCGATGACGAACTCCCTGGAACAATTGTTGGCGGCGCTCAAGGCGGAAACGCCCGCCGGCCGCGGCCCGCCGCCGGTGGAGCGCTGGAACCCCGCCCATTGCGGCGACATCGGCATGGAAATCCTGGCCGACGGGACATGGATGCACGAGGGGACGCGCATCACGCGCGAATCCTTGGTGCGCCTGTTCGCCTCGATCCTGCGCAAGGATGAAGACGGCCAAACCAATCTCGTCACGCCGGTGGAGAAGATCGTCGTCCGCGTGCACGACGCGCCCTTCACCGCAATCCGCGTCGATCGCGATGGGCAAGGCGAAGCACAAACGCTCGTCTTCACCACCAATGTCGGCGACGTGATTTCAGCCGGGCCCGCCAATCCGATCCGCGTCGCCTATGACGGGGAAACGCCGCGTCCCTATCTGCTCGTGCGCGGCCGCTTGGAGGCGCGCATCCTGCGCGCGCCGTTTTATGAAATCGTGGAATGGGGCGAAACGCGGGACGGAAAGCTGGGTGTCTGGAGCGGGGGCGTGTGGTGGGCGTTAGAGGGCGTTGGACCATTGCAAGCGCATGTGCCTGACCGTACCTGAGCGATGTGACACCCGTCGTCCTCGAATCCCTTCTCCGCGCGCGCCTTGATCCGCTGGATCGCATCGCCGCTGACGCGCCCGCGCGCGGCGACGCGGACCTCAATCCGGATTGGCCGGATCGTCCCGAGACATGGCGCCCCGCCGCGGTGTTGGCGCCCATCATCAAAAGGCGCGAAGGCTGGACCATGCTGTTCACGCAGCGCGCCGAGGAAACGCCCGCGCATCCCGGGCAGATTTCCTTTCCGGGCGGTCGCGTGCACGCCGACGACGCCAGCGCCGCCGAAACCGCTTTGCGTGAAACCGAAGAGGAGATCGGCTTGCCGCGCGGTCTGATCGAGCCGCTTGGCGCCTTCGATCAATACGAAACCGGCACCGGCTTCCGCATCACGCCGATCGTCGGCCTGATCGAACCAGGCTTTGAACTCACGCTCGATCCGCGCGAGGTCGCCGGCGTGTTCGAGGCGCCGCTCTCGTTTCTATTCGATCCCGCCAATCACGAGCGCCGCGAGGGCGTGTGGCGGGGCCATCGCCGCTTCTACTACGCCATGCCCTATGAAGGCCGCTTCATCTGGGGCGCCACTGCCGGCATGATCCGCGCGCTCTACGAACGCCTCTATGCCTAGCCAAGATCCGGCGTTGCTTCGTCGTCTGCTGCGCGCCAAGGATCGCATGGACGCCGCTTCGCATGAGGATTGGCCGGTCGAGCGGCTGGCCGCCGTCAGCGGCGTTTCCGAAGCACATTTCGCGCGCTCGTTCAAAGACGCGTTCGGCGTCCCGCCGCACCGCTACCTGCTGACCCGCCGCATCGAGCGCGCCAAGGCGCTCCTGCGCGACACCGGCATGCCGATCATCGACATCATGATGGAAACCGGCTGGCGGAGTCTCGGCACATTCGGCCGCGTCTTTCGCGACATCACCGGCGAAAGCCCTACCGAATTGCGCGCCCGCGAACAGGCCAGCGCCCACGCACTCAGCCAGGTGCCGCATTGCTTCGTCAGCGCCGCCTACCGGCCCAACCTCAAGTCCGCAGTTTCGGAGAAGCGCCGACAGGAGGCCGCGACTAAGAAGGACGCCGAAGACAATTGAAGTCTGGAGGCGAACGTGACCAACGGCATCGGCGTACTTGGGCTTTACGTCCACGATCAGGACGAAGCGCTCGATTTTTATGTCAACAAGCTGGGCTTTCAGGTCCACGCCGACCACACCAACGGCAATTATCGCTGGCTGACGATCAAGCATCCGAACCAGCCCGGCCTCGAACTTGGCCTGTTCCTACCACAAGAACCGGTGCTCGACGCCGCCACCGCACAAACCATGCGCGAGATGGTCGCCAAGGGCGCGATGCCGCCGCTGGTGCTGGTCGTCGCTGATTGCCGCGCCAGCTACGAAGCGATGAAAGCGAAAGGCGTGGAATTCACGCAAGAGCCGATCGCCCGTTTCGGCGGTGTCGACGCGAATTTCCGCGATCCGTCTGGCAATGGGTGGAAAATGATCGAGGCGCGCGCCTGATGTACGCACAACATATGCAGACCGCTCAGAAGGAGGTTCGCGTGAGCAAGTTCATTCGCCAGTTTCACCGCTGGACGTCGGCCGTGTTCGTCCTCACCGTGGTCGCCACGACGATCGCGCTGGCGCAGCCCGAACCGGTGGTGTGGATGTCATACACGCCGCTTGCTCCGCTTGCTTTGCTCGCGCTCACTGGCATTTATATGTTCATGTTGCCGTATGTGCTGAAACGGCGCGCCTGAGGCGTGGGTGAAGCGGGCGGAGCAAGCTGCCGGGTGAAAAGGCGTGAGGGCGAAGTGGCTGACTTTCGTTTGTATGCGATCATCAACAAGGAAGCGCTGAGGGCGGCCGGCGGCTCGCGCGGCAAGATGATGGCGCAGGCCGGCCACGCATTCCTGCACGCTTATTGGGATGCCGAGCAGCGCTTCCCCGAGCGCACGCAAGCCTATCGCAGCGGTCGCGCCAAGAAGATCGTGCTAGCCGTCGAGAACGAAGCGGCGCTCAACGAGATCGCTGCGCGCGAACACAAGTGGGGCTTCACGCTCGTCAAGGACGCGGCGCTCACCGTGTTCAAGGAACCGACCGTGACCGCGATCGGGCTCGGCCCGATCGAGAAGGATGAGGTTCCGGACTGGCTCAGCGCGTTGCCGGGTTTGGTGTAGGGGGCAGGCGCATGGGCAAGAAAGCGGCGGCAAAATCCAAAGCGGGTGGCGATTGGCGCAAGCAAACGCTGGCGCGCGTGCGCGAACTGATCCGCGAAGCCGCTCCCGAGGCGGTCGAAGAAATGAAGTGGAAGAAGCCGTCCAATCCGGCGGGCGTTCCCACCTGGTCGCACAACGGCATCATCTGCACTGGGGAAACCTATAAGGACAAAGTGAAGCTCACGTTCGCCCTTGGCGCCGCGCTTCCCGATCCGGCGGGCGTGTTCAACGCCAGCCTCGATGCCGGAACGCGCCGCGCCATCGACATCCCCGAGGGCGCTAGACTCAACGAGCAGGCGTTCAAAGCGCTCATCCGCGCTGCTGCGGCTCTGAACGCCGCCAAGACGACGAAGAAGAAGCGCGCCTGACCCGCGCGCAGTTGAAGGGGTAGCCAAATCGCGCGAAGACAAGCGCGATGATCAACATCGCCCATGCTCCCTGGTTCAAAGCGGCTGAGACGCGCGCGCTTATCGATGCGCTGGAGGCGGCGCGCGCCGGCGGGTCGCGGTTCGTCGGCGGTTGCGTGCGCAATACGTTGATGGGGCGCGAGGTCGATGACATCGACATCGCCACCCA
>JBFWZB010000023.1:0-22177 GCA_050185805.1 Hyphomonadaceae bacterium | reverse complement strand
CGGCTGAGACGCGCGCGCTTATCGATGCGCTGGAGGCGGCGCGCGCCGGCGGGTCGCGGTTCGTCGGCGGTTGCGTGCGCAATACGTTGATGGGGCGCGAGGTCGATGACATCGACATCGCCACCCAACTCACCCCGGATCGCGTCACCGAACTCACGGAGCGCGCCGGCTTCGCCGCGCACCCGACCGGCATCGAGCACGGCACCGTCACGGTCGTGGTCAATCACACGCCGTTCGAGGTCACGACGCTGCGCCGCGACGTTTCCACCGACGGCCGGCGCGCCACCATCGCTTTCACCGAAGCGTGGGAAGAGGACGCCGCGCGCCGCGATTTCCGCATGAACGCGCTCTACGCCGATGCGCTTGGCGCGATCCACGATCCCACCGGCGGCGGGCTTGACGATGCGCGCGCCGGCCGCGTCATTTTCATCGGCGACGCCGCGACGCGCATCAAGGAGGATTATCTCCGCATCCTGCGCTTCTTTCGCTTCAACGCCTGGTACGCCAGAACGCCGATCGATCCGCGCGGCCTTGAAGCCTGCGCCGATCTCGTCGCCGGTCTCGATACGCTCTCTGTCGAACGGGTGTGGAAGGAAACCAAAAAGCTGCTCGGCGCGCCCGATCCGCGCGCGGCCTGGGAAGGCATGAAGGCGATCGAGGTCGCCGCGCGTGCGCTGCCGGAGCTCGCCAACGAAGCGCGCCTCGATGCGCTGTGCACGCTGGAAGCGGATTTGATGCTGCCGATCGACGCCATGACGCGCGTGGCGGCGGCGCTCAGCGATCAGGAATGCGCGCGCGCGTTCGCGCGCCGGCTCAAGCTTTCCAACGAGGAACGCGATCGTCTGGTCGCCGCGCTTGGCGACGAGGTGAAGCTCACCTCCTACATGTCTCTGCGCGAAATGCGGCGCGCCATTTATCGCGTCGGCAACGAAGCGTTCCGCGATCGCGTCATGCTCGCCTGGGCAGGCGCCGGCGGCGAGAAAGCGCAGCAATGGCGCGCGCTGCTTGCGCACGGTCAGATGTGGACGCCGCCGAAAATGCCGCTCACCGGCGACGAAGTCATGGCGGCGGGCGTGCCGGCCGGCCCGAAGGTCGGCCAAATCATGCGTGAGGTCGAGGAATGGTGGATCGACGCCGATTTTCCCGACGACAAGCTCAGCGTGATCGAGCGGCTGAAAGCTGTGGCGCAGGGCCTCGCTTAGGCAGCTGCAATTTGCGCACCCAATTGCGCGCAGGCTCCTCCAGCCACAAATACGCCAGCGCCGAGGCCGCAATGCTCACCACGAACACGCCGATGACCGCACCGGCCCGCACCAGCAAGCTCGACGTTTCCGTCACGCCGATACGCTCCAGCGCGTGAAACCAGACGATGTCGATCGGCAGATGGATCATGTAAAGCGCGTAGCTCGCCGCGCCCAGGAACACGAATACGCGTCCGCTCACCGGCGCATCCACGCCATGCCGCGATGTCTCCGCCAAGCCATAGAGCAGGCCGGCGAAGCCGACCCAAATATACGCCTCCCACCAGCCGAAGCTTGTCACAGCCGCGATCCACGCCGCACTCGCGCCGACGATCGGCCAAGCCCAAGCTTTCGGCGCGGCGTGGTTGCGGCCGAAGGCGTAAAGCGCCACGCCCAGCAGGAACGAAGGCAGGATGCGCAGCGCGCCGATTTGCGCTGTCATCTGCGTGAAGTCGCGCCCCACCCAAGGCAGAACCTGATGCAGGTTCGAAAGCGCCCAGAACGAAAATACGCAAAGCGCCAGCGCTGCGGCGAGGAACGCGCCGGACCAACGCTGCGCCTTCAGCACCAGCGCCGCGGCCAACGGGAAAAGCAGATAGGCCGCCCATTCCGCGCTGATCGACCAGGATGGGAAATTCCAGCCCACCGCCTGTGTCGTCCCCCAGGCGTGAAGCATGAAGAGGTGCGCCGGCAGATCGCTCCATTTGAACGCGCCCGCTGAGCCGACGCCCGCGCCTAGCGCCGAGGCGCCCACAAACAGAACCACCATCGCCGCCAGCGCCGCGAGGTGCATTGGGTAAACCCGGGCGATCCGGTTCTTCAGGAAGCCGCCATAGCCGAACCGCCCGGTCTCGAGGCTTGAGAGGTAAACGTGCGCCAGGATGAAGCCTGACAGGGTGAAGAAGAGATCGACGCCAAGATAGCCGTCCTCCACGAAGCCGATCTGGCTCAGGCCGAGCCCCAAATGATCCTTGAAATGGAACAGCAAAACCCAGAACGCCGCTAAAAAGCGCAGCGAAGTCAGCGGTTTGAGTTCTTGAGGGTAGGCGAATTGGGTCATTGCGCTTCGCCTCACGCAAGAAAAGCGCCGCGTTTCGCTTGTTATAACGTCCGTTATAACTTAAATTCGGGCCGCCATGACCGACGATACCAAGAAGCCTAAAGGCGTCAGCGACGCCGCGACGCCGGCGTTCGACACCCAGAAGCCCGCCGGGAAGCCGCTCGGCCGCACCCTTAAGGTGCGCAAGATCGGCAATTCGCTGGGCGTCGTGCTGCCGAAGGACGTGCTGGCCAAGCTGAAGGCCGGCGAAGGCGACGAGCTCAGCGTCACGGACACCCCCGATGGGGTGGCGCTGAAGGCCACTGATGACGACACGGCTGATCTCATGCGCATGGCAGAGGACATCATGCGCAAGCGGCGGCGCGTGCTGAAGGCGCTGGCGCAATGACGGAGCCGCGTTGGCTCCCGAAAAATCTCATCCTCGCCGTTCACAACCGTCAACTCGCGGAGCATGGCGGCGGTGCTGGCGTGAGGGATGAGGGATTGCTGGAATCCGCTCTGGCGCGGCCGCTGAATCTCTGCGCCTACGGCAAGAGTGATCCTGCGGCGCTGGCGGCGGCCTATGCCTTCGGCGTCGCCAAGAACCATCCGTTCGTGGATGGCAACAAGCGCACGGCGTTCGTTGCGTGCGAACTCTTCCTCGCAGCGAATGGCTTTGAGCTGGCAGCGGCGGACGAGGAATGCCTAGCAATGGTGCTGAGTCTCGCCGCCGGCGAGATCGACGAAGCCGAGTTCGCGGTGTGGCTGGGCGACAACGCGCAGCCACGCTAGCGGCTCAGGGCCATTTCACCACCGGCGGCATGCTGGAGAGGATGCTCTCAACATTGCCGCCCGTCTTCAGGCCAAACGTCGTGCCGCGGTCATAGAGCAGATTGTATTCGACGTAGCGGCCGCGCTGCACCAATTGCTCTTCGCGCTCCTGCTCGCTCCAGCTTTGATGCATGCGCTTGCGCAGCACCGCCGGATAGGCCTGCAGAAAGGCGCGTCCGACATCCTGCGTGAACGCGAAGTCGCGCTCCCAACTATCTTCATTATCGCCGCCGCTATTGTGGTGGTCGTAGAAGATGCCGCCGACGCCGCGCGGCTCATTGCGATGCGGCAGCCAGAAATACTCGTCCGCCCATTGCTTGTAGCGCGGATAGAGATCGCCCCCATGCTTGTCGCACGCCGTACGATAGACGCTATGGAAGGCGATCGCGTCCTCGGCCTGTTCGTCGCGCTGGTAAGCCTGCGTCGGATTGAGGTCGCCGCCGCCGCCGAACCACCATTGCGTCGTGCGGATATGGCGCGTGTTCATGTGCGCGGACGGGCAATGCGGGTTGCGCATATGGGCGATCAGCGAAATGCCGCTGGCCCAGAAGCGCGGGTCGTCGGCTGCGCCGCGGACCTGCTTGGCGAATTCGGGTGAGAACTCGCCGTGCACCGTGCTGACATGGACGCCGACCTTCTCGAAGAAGCGGCCGCGCATCAGCCCGGCGACGCCGCCGCCGAGATCGGCGCCGCCATCGCCGCGCCGCCAGGGCGTCTTCACGAACCGGCCGGGCGCGCCGGGATAGAGCGTCGCCGGCGCGTCGTCTTCCAGCGCTTCGAAGGCGGCGCATAGGCGGTCCCGAAGCTCCTCGAACCAAGCCTTGGCCTGTTGCTTGCGCTCTTCGTCCAGCATCTCAGAACTTCTCCCACGCGCCGGTCTGCCGCATCGCCTCGGTCAGTACCACCGCCCCAGCGACGACCACATTGAGCGAGCGCATGCCGGTTTTCATCGGCACCCGAACGCTGGCGTGCGCGGCAGCATAGAGTTCGCCCGGCGAACCCGCGCTTTCCCGGCCCAGCACCAGAATGTCGCCGGAGGAAAAAGCAAAGTCCTGGAAGCTGGTGGCGCCATCGGTCTCCACCAGCACCAGGCGGGCGTTCGTTTCGGCGGCGGCGCGGCTGAAAGCGGCCAGGCTGTCGTGGCGGGTTATGCGCGCGGCCTCGCCATAATCCAGCGCCGCCCGCCTCAGGGAGCGGTCCGTGAGCGGGAAGCCGCATGGTTCGATCACGTCGAGACCCAGATTGAGGCAGGCGCAGAGGCGAATCGCCGCGCCAAGATTCTGCGGGATGTCCGGTTGATAGAGCGCCAGACGCACGTTATGGCCTCCACGCCGAAGAATCGGGCTGAATCGGGGAATCGGGCGGGCGTGCGGCTACGCGCCACGCGCCCGGAATTTCTCGGACTAGCCTAGCTTTAGCACTGAACCAAACGCTGTGATGCGGGAGAGGGCCTTGGCCGAACCTAAGCCGGACGCTGCGGACGCTTCCGGGTCTCAAGACACGAGCCGGCGCGACTTCATATTCATCGCTGCTGGGGCCGTGGGCGCGGTTGGCGCGGGCGCTACCGCCTGGGCCTTCGTCGACCAAATGAATCCCGCCGCCGACACGCGCGCGCTTTCGACCACCGAGGTTGATCTCTCCGCCATCGATCTCGGCCAGCAGGTCAAAGTGATGTGGCAAGGCCGTCCGGTGTTCGTGCGCCATCGCACGCCGGCGGAGATTTCGGCCGCGCTGCGCGACGATTACGCTCAATTGAAGGATCCCCAGACCGACGAAGACCGCATCCGTCAGGAAGACGGCGCCGCGGGCAAGGCGGAATGGATTATCCTGCAAGCCAATTGCACCCATCTCGGCTGCGTGCCGACATTCGTCGAAGGCTCGGCCTTCGGCGGCTGGTTCTGCCCGTGCCACGGCTCCGACTACGACACGTCGGGCCGCATTCGCCGCGGCCCGGCGCCGGCCAACCTACTGGTCGCGCCGTACGTCTATCTCACCGACACCACCATCCGGATCGGCTAAGCCGGCAGGAGCCCACCTTGAGCGGACCTTCTACTTACCAACCGGCATCCGGTTTCACGCGCTGGCTCGACAAGCGGCTGCCCATCGTGCGTCTCGCGCATGACAGCTTCGTGGCCTATCCCACGCCGCGCAATCTCAATTATTGGTGGACCTTCGGCGCCATGCTGTCGCTCTGCCTCGTGGTGCAGATCGTCACCGGCATCGTGCTGGCGATGCATTACGTGCCGCACATCGACATGGCGATGGAGAGCGTGCAGCGCTTCAAGCGCGACGTGTCGTTCGGCTGGCTGATCCAGCCGATGCATGCGGTCGGCGCGTCGATGTTCTTCCTCGCCGTCTACATCCACATGTTCCGTGGCCTCTATTACGGCTCCTACAAGGCGCCGCGCGAATTGCTCTGGATTCTGGGCTGCGTCATCTACGCGCTGATGGTCGTCACCGCGTTCCTTGGCTATACCCTGCCATGGGGCCAGATGAGCTTCTGGGGCGCGACCGTCATCACCAACATTCTCGGCGCCGTGCCGCTGGTGGGTGAAAGCATCCAGGTCTGGATCCGCGGCGGCGGCTCGATCGACCAGCCGACGCTCAATCGCTTCTTCTCGCTGCACTATCTGCTGCCGTTCGTGATCGCGGGCGTCGTCGCCCTTCACGTCTGGGCGCTGCACGAGGCCGGGCAGGGCAATCCTGCGGGCGTCGATGTAAAGAGCGAGAAGGACACCGTACCGTTCACGCCGCACGCGACGTCGAAGGATTTGTTCGCGGTTGCGCTGTTCCTGATCCTGTTCGCCGTCTTCATTTTCTACATGCCGGACGCGCTGGGCCACGCCGACAATTACATCCCGGCCAATCCGCTGCAGACGCCGCCGGAGATCGTGCCGGAATGGTACCTGCTGCCCTTCTACGCCATCCTCCGCGCCATCGACTTCAACATCGGCCCGATCGATTCCAAGCTCGGCGGCGTCATCGCCATGTTCGCCGCCATCCTCGTGCTGTTCGTGCTGCCGTGGCTCGACACCTCCAAGGTGCGCTCGATGCGCTATCGTCCGATCGCGCGGCAATTCTTCTTCATCTTCGTGCTGGTCTGCCTCGCACTCGGCTGGTGCGGCGCGCAAAATCCATCGACGGTGCTCATGCACGCCGGCCCGTGGCGCGGCACGCTGACCTACATGGAAGGCGGCCGTGTCATCGAAGCGCCGGTGGCTGCAGCAAGCCCGGGGGCCTTCGATGAAGCCGCCGGCGCAGCCCGCGAAGCGCTGCGCCAGCAAGGCGCGACCATGACCTTCGTCGAACGCCAGACCGGCACCACGGCTACCGTGCGCGGCGTCGTTGGCGGCACGCAGCAGACCCGCGCCATCAGCGTCAATTCGCTCGACGAAATGGAGCAGGGGATCATCGAGACCAAGAACGAGATCGGCGCCGCCGCTCCGTTCTTTCAGGTGCGCCGCGAAATCCCGTTCACCTTCACGGCGACGAATTTGGCGCAATTGCTGACCGCCTATTATTTCCTCTTCTTCCTCGTGCTGCTCCCGCTTTTGGGATTGCGCGAGACGCCGGGGCGCGTGCCGGACACGATCGCGAAGCCCGTGCTCCAGACGCAGGGGGCGTGAGATGATGCGTGCTTTGATCATCGCCGCCGCCGCGGCTCTTTTCGCCACGCCGGCGCTCGCCGCCAGCGAGGCGGAGCATCCGGAAGATTATCGCTTCAGCTTCGACAGCCCGGTCGGTCACTACGACATGGCGCAGGTGCAGCGCGGCTTTCAGGTCTATCGCCAAGTCTGCGCCTCGTGCCATTCGATGAACTACTTGGCTTATCGCCATCTCGGTGAGCGCGGCGGGCCGTTCGCCGCCTATCGCATGCGCAATCACGAGACCGGCGAGCACGAAATGCGCATCGGCGTCCCGGCTGGCGCCCACGGCGCGCAATTCGTCGACGTGACGGACAACCCCTATGTGCGCGCCATCGCCGAAGAGGTGACGGTCTCTGATGTCGATCCCAACACCGGCCAGCCCATCGATCGCCCCGGCCGCATCTCGGATCGCTTCCCGCGGCCTTACCCGAACGAAGCCGCCGGGCGCTCCATCAATGGCGGCGCCTACCCGCCGGATCTGTCCGTGATCACCTCAGCCCGCCACGGCGGCGCCGATTACATTCGCGCGCTGCTCACCGGCTATGACGGCGAGACGGAAGGCCTGCTCTATCACAACCCGTATTTTCCCGGCGGCTGGATCGCCATGCCGCCGCCGCTTGCGGAAGGCGTCGTCGTTTATGAGGACGGCACCGAGGGCACGCTCGATCAATACGCCACGGACGTCACCGCCTTCTTGCAATGGGCCGCTGATCCGCACATGGAGCGGCGCAAGGCGATGGGCTTGCAGGTGCTCGGCTTCCTGATCGTGCTCGCCGGCCTGCTCTACCTTGCCTACAAGCAAGTCTGGCGCAACGAGAGCCACTAGCCGCATCATTCCGCGAACAAACGAACGAGCCTCTCCGCCGGAGAGGCTCGTTTGGTTTTGCGGCTCAGCCGCTCTTCACGTGCCACCATTCACGCAAGCTGCTGACGTGGTCTGCGCTGGCGAAGGTCAGCACGAACACGCCGTCGAGTTCCACCGCCGCGCCGCCGGCGTTGAAGGCAGCATGCCAATGCGCCACCGCGACGTCGCCGTTCACCGCGATCATCTCATGGGTCACGCGGATGTCGCTCTGGGGCGCCGTTACGCGCGCCCAATAGGCTTCGATCGCCGCGCGGCCAGCCATCGGCGCGTCGAACGGCATTTCGTGATAGGTGGCGTCCTCGGTGAAGAGTTGGCCCGCGCCGGCTGCGTCCTTCGCTTCCCAAGCCGCGCCATAGCGCGCGATCCAGGCTGAAGCCGCTTCGCTCGTGATCATGCTTTGCGCTTCCGCTGTCGCGCATGCGCCGAGCGCCGCCGCGGCGGCGCCGGCCAAAGTCGTGCGTCGTGAAATGTCCATGAGCCTCCCCCCTGTTCTGGAGAGGCTAGGGAAGCGGGCGCGGCAGGGTCAAGCGTGCACGCGTCCCACTCTGCGGCGTGGGACGCACGCGGCGCTAAATGTCGGCGATCGCCGCCGCCAATTCAGGCGGCGTCAGCGGGCGCGAGGTATCGATCACCGTCTGCGGCGGCGGCGGATCCTCCTGACGCGGCGCGGTTTGGATCACGCCGTTGACGCGGCCGGCGCGCGGCCCGCTGCGGCGCACACGTTGCGGGGCAGCGTCGGCGGCGTCGCGTGCGGCGCGCGCGCCTTCCGAGGAGATGGTGCGCACACGTGCGGCCTGGTTCGGCACGTCGCGATAAAAAATGTGCGCGCCGATGGTTTGCTTGCCGACGCCGTGGCGCGACCACGAGGGCCGGATGGCGCTGGTGTGATAGAAGAGCGCGCCATTGGTGGGATCGACCGAGCGACCGGATAGGACTTCATAGGCGATGCGCTGCGCCGCCGCCCACGTCGCCTGATCGATCTTCGACTTCGCATAGCGTTCCGGATTGCGCACCAGCGGCCGGTTCGGATCGCCGTTGTTCCACACCGAGAACTGCCACGGCGCCAGGATCACGGTTTCAAGGCTGTCGCCGAAGCGTGGCCCGACGCGATTGACCATCACGTGCGCGACAGCGCGCATGCCGTGCTCGCCTTCGGAGCGCGCCTCGCCCCACATCGTCGCCGCAAGTAGATGAACCTCGGCGGGATTGGGCTCAGTGAACACGGCCTCCACTTGTCCGACTTCAATCGATGCGTCGGCGGGCGGCGCGACCATGTCGCGGAACACCATCAGATTGAAGCCAAGCGCGCAGACGATGGCGCCGGCCCAGCCGATTGTGCGCAACGCCACCACGCTGGGGCGCTGCCAAAACCCACGACGAGATGAAACTTGAGACGTTGAAGAACGTTGGTGCGAGCCTAGGAGCCCGATCCAGCGAGCGGCCATTCTGGGAACTCTCTCTGATCCGTGGGCGTGTGTGCGCACGCCACGTTTGGTTTCAGGGGTCAGACGAAAGCGCCGTCCCGCGAGCCGCAACGACGCGAGAGGGCATGTGGTGTTTGGCGATGGCGAGAATGCGGCGCGTGCGCGGCGAACTGCACGCTCACGCACGCTGAATCATTTATTCTTTTTCAGAAACGCGCGCGGACAAATCCTGTCACGCGAAGTTCCTTCGGAACTCAGCGCAGCTCGCTCTGATGGTTCACGATGCGGCCGACCAGGCCGTAAGCCTTCGCCTCTTCCGCCAGCATCCAATAATCGCGGTCGATGTCGCGCTTGATCTTCTCCACCGGCTGGCCGGTGGCGTCGGCGAAGATCTTGTTGAGCCGCTCACGCATGCGCAGGATTTCGCGCGCCTGGATTTCCACGTCGCTCGCCATGCCTCCGACGCCGCCGCGCGGTTCGTGCAACAGGAAGCGCGTGTTCGGCAGGCAGAAGCGGCGCTCGCGCGGCGCGGCGCAATAGATCAGCGCGCCCGCGGACGCGACCCAGCCCGTGCCCAGCATCTGCACCGGCGCGTCGATGAATTTGATCGCGTCGTGGATCATGTCGCCGCTTTCGACGTGGCCGCCCGGCGAGGAGATCACGAACGTGATCGGCTTCGAACTGTCAGAGGCCAGCGCGAACAGACGCTCGGTGATGCGACGCGCCTGGATATCGTTCACTTCGCCCGTCAGCATGACGACGCGGGCCTGGAACAGCGCCTTCTCGATCACGTCCGGCGCATTGCGCCCGTCGGCCGGGTTCTTTTTGTCGTCGTCTTCGTCGTCGAGGCGGGAATAGGGGCCGATCATGGGCTGCTCCGAGTTTCGGCCCCTGACGTAGGCAGGTTCGCGCCCTTTTCCTAGTCCCGCCCTGCCGCTCAGGGGCAGCGGAGCGGCGCCCCCGTCGCCGCCTCCAGATAGGGGTCGCGGCCGGCCCGATAGGCTTCCCAGGTCCAGTCCGCAGCGCGGTCCGGGTTCAGGTTTTCCACATTGAGATCAAGCCATACCAGCTCCGCTGGAACACCCGACGGCGCGGCGGAATAGGTGTGCGCTCTGTTGGCGTAATGCATGCTGATGCCGGAATGCGGCAGCACCACATTGCCGCCTTCGGCCCAGGTTTCCAGCACATCGCCGGGCTCGGTCCCAACCAGCGTCACCGGCGCCTCCTGGCGCAATTGCACCACGTGCGTGATGCCCGCTGAGAATGTATTGGGGCCAACGATCACCGCCACGTTGCCCGGCCCTTGCGCGAAGGCGCTGCGCGCCACGTCGCGGATGAAATACGCGCCCAGGCTCAGATCGCCGCCGGTATTGAAGCGCAAATCCACCACCAGCATGCGCGGCGGCGCGTCCGCGAGGACTTGCAGCACGCGCGCGCCGAAATCGCGCACCGTCTCGCCGTCGGGCGCATTCTGCGCGCGGTTGAATTGCAGGTAGGCGATGTCGCCCTCGCAGCGCTCGAAACGGTAGTGCGCGGCAGCGCCTTGCAGCGCTTCCGGCAGCGCCGTCTCCGAGAGCGCATGCGTCCATCCTTCGGCCGCCGGATGTGCGGGCGAAAGGAACCACCAGCTTTCTTCCGGCCGTTCGCGCCGCTCGAACGGCGCCGGCGCCAGCGTCACGCTGCGCCGTTCTCCGTCGCGCTCGATGTCGAGCGCGGCTTCGCCGTCGCCTTGCATCAGCCCCATGCCGATGAGCGCGTCGGGGCTCGTCAGCGTGTAGGTCGCCATGTACCGCGCCCATTGGTCGTTGCCGGCGAACAGCGGCCGCATCGCCCGCTCCGCCGCGCCGATCTCGACGCCGCCAATGCTCAGGATGCGCGCGCCGACGAGCTCTGCCTGCGCCGGCTGCGCCGCGATCACCCGCCATTCTTCGCCGAACTTCCATATCCGGATCGGATAGCGCCGCCACATGCCGCGATTGCGCAGAATGTACGCGCGGGTGTGGGCGTTGTCGGCCATCGCCGCCGCCTGCGCCAGGCCCGCCACGATCTCGGCGTCCGAAAGCGTCTCCACCCGCGCCGCCAGCGCCTGCAGCGCCGCGTCAGCCTGAGCGCGTTCGGCGTCGGTGTAGGAAAGGTCGCGCGCGAGGAACTCGGTGCGCGTCAGCGCGATGTCCTCGCGCCATTGCGTGTTCCGGTCCTGCGCCGCCGCCAGCCCAAGCGCGAGCAGCGCCGCGAAGCGCATGAATCCGATCATGATCATCCTCCCGCTCTGGGGATGCCCGCCCGGCGAGCCATGGATGCAGGCGCGCGCTTTTCCCCGCCACTGCGCTGGCGCAGCATGGGCGCGCTGATTCGAGGGGACGGATGAGCGACGTATTCATTTCCTACAAGCGCGAGGATCGCCCGCGCGTCGAGGCGCTCAATGCGCTCTTGATCGATCTCGACGTGCCCGTCTGGTTTGACGCCGGCATCGAGGCGGGCGACGAATGGGAGCGGCGCATTTACGCGCAGATCGACGCTGCGCGCGCCATGATCGTGTGCTGGACCTTCGCTGCCGTATCCTCGCACTGGGTTACGCGGGAAGCGCAGATCGCGCTTGAGCGCAACATGCTGGTGCCGGTGAAGCTGATGCCGTGCGCGCTGACGCCGCCGTTCGACGCGATCCAGTCCGCCGATCTCACCGATTGGGATGGGGCGCCCGATCATCCGGAAATGCAGAAGGTGCTGGTCAAGCTCGAACATCTGATCGGCCGTTCCAATCTCGCGCGCAACGCGCGCCTGCGCGCCGGCGGCCAGAAGGAGGAGCTGGTCAACCTGCTGCGCTCCATGCTGGTGGCGCGCGCGCGCGATGGCGGCGCGCCCTACACCTACACCGAGGCGGCCGATGCGCTGCGTGAGCTCGCCGCGGAATTGGAGATTCGCATCGGCGAGTTCGATCAGCACTCGCTCTGGGGCGCGCTCGATGCGCTCGCCGAGCAGAACCGCGAACGGCGCGAGCCGCCGCTTGGCGTGCTCGTCGTCAGCAAGGAAAGCGGCCGGCCCGGCCGCGGCTATTGGCAGAAGCACGCTTTTCTGAGCGGCGGCGGCGATGCGCTCGAAAAGGCGGTGTTCGAGCGCCACCTCGAGCGCGTGCGCGCCTCGCCCTGGAGTCAGGACATATGAGGGCCGCCGCCAGCCAGCCTAAGCTCCTGCGCGCGCAGGGAAGCGCTCGCACAGCCAGATCAGGTTTTCATACGGGCCGCTGGAATGGCGCCGCTCCGAAGCGATCCACGCCGCAAAGCTCGTGTGCAGCCAATGGAAATGCGCCAGCACCGTCTCCCGCACAATGCCGCCGTCGAGCGCGCCGCTGCGAACGCCAGCGGCGATGAACTCGAAATAGTTGAGCACGTAGATCACCGATTGGTAGGCCGAGCGCACGGTGATCGCGGCCTGCGGCGCCTCGGTCGGGTCGCACATCGTGTCGCCGTTGCGCCATTTCACCTGCAGGTCCAGCTTGTACCAATGCGCATGATCGTCGCGCAGCGCGGCGTTCAACGTCAGCAAATATGCATTGTTGAAATGGCGGCTGTAGATTTCCGAGTGCCGCATGTTGAGCAGCAGCGTGATCGTGTTCTGCCGCTGCGTGTTGCGCGCGGTGATGTAGGAGGAGAACGTCCAGCCGATCGTGGCCGTCAGCCCCGCCACCGCCGCCACCACCGCGACTTCGCCCGCTTCTGAGGCAACCAGCGCGATGATCGTCACGCTCCAGGCGCAAGCCATCAACCCCATGAGCAAGGCGAACTTTATGCGCAAGCTCAAGCCGCGAGAGAGCGTACGCAGTCGCGCCGCGCCCACGCGCATCGCCTGGCCGAGACCGTCGCTCAGTTTTTGCGCGCTGAACCACGCTGCGCGCGCGCTCTCCGCGGCCACGAAAGCCGCTATGAGAGCGAGCGCCAGCGGGCCAAGCGTGCTGGCTGGGAGCGAGAACGCCGCCCACGCGAACATTGGGGCGGCGAACAAGGCGGGCGCCAAAAGCTGGGCGGCCGCGGCTTGGGGTCTGAGCATGGGCGCTGCCACAGGTCAGACGGACGTCGGCACTGCCTCTTTCATCGATGTTCTCCGCAGATGATGGGCGGCATTATCTACGCGAAATCCTAACCAAATACAACCTAGGATTGTTCCAAGGCGAACAACGCGTTAAACGCCGTCACCGCCGCGCGTGCACCCTCGGGGCGCCCCCACACGCCGCCAGAAACAGCCAGAAAATCTGCACCGGCGCGCACCAGAGGGGTGGCGTTCTCGACCTTGATGCCGCCGATGGCGACGCAGGGCGTCGCGGCGATTTCGCTCCAGATCTCCAGAATTTCCGGCTCGGCCCAATGCGCCGGGGGTTTCGTATCGGTGGGGAAGAACGCGCCGAACGCCACGTAATCGGCGCCGGCTTCGGCCGCTTCCATCGCCAGATGCCGCGAATTGTGCGCCGTGACGCCGACGATGCGGTCGGGTCCGAGCATCTTGCGCGCCTCGGCGTAACTGGCGTCGCCTTGTCCGACGTGCACGCCGTCGGCGTCGAGTTTGGCGGCGAGATCGGGCCGGTCATTGACGATGAACGCTGCGCCAGCGCTCTGCACGATCGGCTTCAACATGGCGCCCGCGCGCACCACGTCGGCGTCCGTCGCGCCCTTCATGCGTAATTGCACCGCCGCGACATCGCCGCCGGCGAGCGCGTCCTCCAGCGCGCGCGAAAACGCCGCCGGTTCGAAAGCCGGCGGCGTAATCAGATAGAGGCGGCAGCGCTCGCGCGTCACGCGGCGGCCTTCTCCAGCACTTCGTTCCATTTGCCTTGGCTGGCCAGCCCATTCATGCGCGCGCGGTGCAGGAACGCATTCTGCGCCGCGGCGACGTTCTCGGTTTTTCCGCTCCACGCCTTCTGCGGCGCGGCTTGCAGCGCGCGGCCGTAGGAGAAGGTCATCTGCCACGGGAAATTGCCGATCTCGTTCATGCGCGAGAGATGCGCCGTGGCCAGTTCATCGGATTGACCGCCGGAAAGATAGGCGATGCCTGGAACCGCCGCGGGCACGCACGCCTTGAGGCAGGCGATGGTCTTTTCCGCCACTTCGTCCACCGAGGCCTGCTTCGCGCATTTCTTGCCGGGCACGATCATGTTCGGCTTCAACACGATGCCTTCGAGTTTCACGTTGAGATAATAGAGCTGCTGAAAGGTTTCCTTCAGCACCCATTCCGTGACTGCGTAGGTGGTGTCGATCGTGTTGTCGGCGTCCATCAGCACTTCCGGCTCGACGATCGGCACGATCTGGAATTCCTGGCAGAGATTGGCGTAGCGCGCGAGCGCGTGCGCATTGGCCAGCAAGCCGGCATAGGAGAGGTTGGTCGGGTCGATCACCGCACGCCATTTGGCGAAACGCGCGCCGCGTTCGAAATATTTCGGCAGGCGCTTGTCGAGCCCGTCGAGGCCCTTGGTGATCAATTCGCCAGGCTTGCCGCCCGCCAACTGCCGCGTGCCTTCATCCACTTTGATGCCTGGGATCGAGCCTGCTTGTTCGATCAGCTTCACCAGCGGCGTGCCGTCCTTGGCGTCCTGCCAGATGGTCTCGTCATACAGGATGACGCCCGAGACGTAGCTCATGGCTTCCTTGGCGCGGAACATCAGCTCGCGGTAATCGCGGCGATTGTCCTGCGTGCACTCGACGCCGATGGCGTCGAAGCGCTTCTTGATCGTGGCCGTGCTTTCGTCCGCCGCCAGGATGCCTTTGCCCGGCTGCACCATGTCGTCCGCGACTTTCGCCAATGCTTCGAGATTCACGGTTCCTGCCCCGTCCTTCGTGGCGGGGAAAAACCCCGCGATTTAAGTGGATGGAAGAGGGTTTAGCCCGGCTCCCGGAAAAACGCCATTGGCGTCCGCCCAATCGGCGAGCAGGGCGCTTATGCGCTCGTGCAGGTCAGCGCTTGAGCGCCTCGACGCCCGGCAGCGCCTTGCCTTCCATCCATTCCAGGAAGGCGCCGCCGGCGGTGCTGACGAAAGTCATGTCGCCCGCCACCCCGGCGTGATTGAGCGCCGCCACCGTATCGCCGCCGCCCGCGACCGCCACCAGCTTGCCGGCCTTGGCCAGTTCGGCCGCCTGCTGGGCCGCGATCACCGTCGCCTGGTCGAACGGCGGCACCTCAAACACGCCAAGCGGCCCGTTCCAGATCAGAGTGTGCGACTTCTTCATCGCCTCGCAGAGCCGGCGCACCGTCTTTTCGCCTGCGTCCAAAATCCTCTCGTCGCCGCCGATGTCGTCGAGGCCGGTCATGCGCGCCTCGGCGTGCGGTTTGACCTCTTTCGCCACCACCACATCCACCGGCAGCAGCAATTCGCACCTGCCCTTGGCGGCGGCGATGATGGCGCGCGCCGTGTCGGCCATGTCCTTTTCCGCCAGCGAGCCGCCGATCTCGACACCCTGCGCGTACAGGAACGTGTTGGCCATGCCGCCGCCTATGGCGAGCTTGTCGAGCTTCTCGATCAAATTCTGCAGCAGATCGAGTTTGGTCGAGACTTTCGCGCCGCCGACGATGCCCAGCACCGGCCGCTTCGGCGAACCCAACGCCGCCTCCAGCGCGTCGAGCTCGCGCTCCATCTGCTTGCCGGCGTAAGCGGGCAGTGTGTGTGTGACGCCTTCGGTTGACGCATGCGCGCGGTGCGCGGCGGAAAACGCATCGTTGACGTAGAACTCGCCAAGCGCCGCGATCTCTTTCGCCAAGGCCAAATCGTTATTCTCTTCGCCCGCGTGATAGCGCGTGTTCTCAAGGAGAATGACGCCGCCGGAGGGCAGCGCGTCGATCGCCGCTTTGGCCGCATCGCCGACGCAATCGTCCGCGAACGCCACCGGCGCGCCAAGCAGCGCCGACAGCGGCGCCGCCACCGGCTGCAGCGACATCTCAGGAACCCGCTTGCCTTTCGGCCGATCGAAGTGCGCCAGCAGCGCGACCTTGCAGCCCTTCGCCGTCAGCGCCTTGATCGTCGGCAGCGCTGCGCGCAGGCGCGTGTCGTCGCTCACGCGGCCGTCCGCCATCGGCACGTTGAAATCCACGCGCACCAGTGCGGTTTGATTGTTCGGCGCGTCTTCGATCCGGCGAAAGTTCACGCATGTCCTCCTACAAGCAGGCCGATCCAATAGAACAGCGCCAACACCACGCCGATCATGATGATGGCGATGGCGCCGTTCGCCATGCGCCGGTTGAGCGGCATCGCCGCCAGCGCTCTACGGCGGGTCCAGCCCCACAAGGCGAGCGCCGCCGCCAGCACTGCCGCTGCAACCCAAACGCCGCCGCCGAAAAGGCCGGCCGCGAATGCGACGGCCAGCCCGGCCAGATCCACGCCGGCGGAAGCGATGCTTGGACGGCGCATGCGCGTTCTTACTGCGCCGGCGGCGCCATGTAATCCCGCTTGCCGAGTTCGACGCCGTTATGGCGCAGGATCGCGTAGGCCATGGTGACGTGGAAATAGAAATTCGGCATCGCGAAATGGAGCAGATAATCGCGGGCGGGCACGGTCATGGTTTGATCGGGGCCGGTGCGGAACGTGATCTGGCGCGCGTCGGCGCCTTCGAGCGCCGCGGCGTCGATCGAGCCGACAATGTCCAGCGTGCGGTCGATGCGCGCGCGCAATTCCGGCAGCGTCTTTTCGATGTCCTCGTAATTCGGCGGCTCTTGGCCGGCCAGGCGGCACATAGCGTTTTTCGCGAACACCGTCGCCAGCTGCACTTGTTGCGTCAGGCTGAACATGTCCGGGGCCAGCCGCGCGTTGAGCAGCACCTCCATGTCGAACTTCTTCGCCTTTGCGTGCGCTTCGGCCTTATCCAGCACGCCCGAGAGCGAATTCAACATGCGCGCGAAAACATCCGCGCTCGCCGCGTGCATAAAGGCGTTGCTCATGACATGCGTTCTCCGAGGCCGAGGCCCAGCCAATAGGAGCCGGCCTGTATGGCGATGATGACGAGGAAGGCCATGGCCGTGACCTTCGCCCAGGGCTCGGCGCGCAAGCGTTTGAGCACCGTCCGCCGGGACCAGCTCCAATAAGCGAGCATGCCGATCGAAGCCAGCCCTGCGGCGTACACAGGCGCGTCAAAAAGGCCGCACGCGAACGCCGCCAACGCGAACGTCAATTCGGTGAGCGCAATGCGGAGATCGGCGGAGCGCGAACGCATGGCGCCATAGTGCGTGCCGGGCGCCGTTAACGCCGTAGCGCTCGCCTCAGGGCCGAAGCGCTTCAAGCCCGTACGCCAGCAGGAACCCGCCCCACGGTATCGCGAGGCCGCTGAGCAGTCCGATCTGCACGGTCGTCACGATGCGGCGCGAGGCGAAGGCCTCCCACGCCGCCCAACTCGCTGCGACGCCGATGATATAGATGGCGAGGCTCAAGCCCATCTGGTTGGCGAAATGCAGCGCGATGGCGAAGCTGAACGCCAGGCCCCAAAGCTGCGCCTTCGCCGGCCCGTCGAGTTTTGGCAATCTCAGGCGCATCAGGGTCCTGTCGGCTGCTGTTCTTCGTCATCGTCCGGCAGCGGCTGGTCGCCGCCGAACGGCGCGCCCGCCAACGTCGCAGGCGGCGGCGCGTCCGGGCCGCAGGCGCCGCGCACCAGGCTGCGATCCTCGATCTCGCCGCCTTGTTCGAATTGCAACCGCGCGGCCGCATCCGTGCGCCAGACATCCGGCCGCAGGAAGCAGCTCGTCATCAGCGCGCGTGTGCGCCCGATCTCTTCAGCGGCTGCATAGCCGTAACTTGTCTCGCCGCGATATTGCACCGCGTAGCCCAGCTGGATCATGCGTTCGCCCACGTCGAACGGCGCTTCGCCGCCGCGGCGCGCCCAGCAGCGCACCAAAGGCCGGCCGAACGATTCCAGCTGCCGCCGCGTGCGCCGCGATTCCTTCTGGTCGCACTGCACCAGCGCGCCGTTCAGCAACACGGCGAGGCGCGCCCGCGCGCGCTCGCCGCAATAATCGATGCCGCGGCAGGTCTGGCCCAATTCCGGCGCATCGACGCCCCACAGCCGCAGCGAAACATCGCCCATGCGGAAGGTGTCGCCATCGTGCACGTCGGCGTCCGCCGCCGTGCCGAAATAGGAGCGGGGCCGCACGTGCCCGCCCAATCCGATCGCCACCACCGCCAGCGCGGCGAAGCCGCCGGCCATGAAGCCGAGCATGACCAACATGGCCGGCCGCAAGATGCGCTCCATCTCTTCGCCGGGCGTGAATGCGACGATGCTGAAGAGGCCGAGTAGGGCCGAGGCGATGATGAAGAAGTCCAGCAATTGCGGAACGAACTGCGCGACGCCGCCGGAATTGCGCGCGAACACATTTGCCACCGCGTCGCCATTCCATGAATCGGCGAAGGCGCGGATCAGCCCGTAATGGCCGGGCGCGGCGAACACCAGCCAGCCTGACCAGGCGCACAACGCTGCGCCGATCAGCCAGATCAAAAACCGCTCCGGCTGCTTGAACGGCCGTGCGCTCAGCAGAAAAAAGAACAGCGCCGCTGCGAGGAGCGCGGCCGCGAGCGTCATGCCCCCACCTCCGTCCGCCGGAGCCGCGCGGCGGCGTCCCCGGCCCAGGCGGCGACTTTAGCGTCCTTTGACCGCTGCGTCCTGCGCCCGCTTCAGATCAGCTTCGCCATCGCCACGGCGGTATCGGCCATGCGGTTGGAGAAGCCCCATTCGTTGTCGTACCACGACAGCACCGAGCAGAACTTGCCCTCCATCACTTTCGTCTGGTCCATGTGGAACACGGACGAATGCGGGTCGTGGTTGAAATCGAGCGAGACGTTTGGATGGTCGGTGAAGCCGAGCACGCCCTTGAGCGCGCCGTTGGCGGCGTCGCGGATCGCGGCGTTGATCTCGTCCTTGCTGGTCGCGCGCTTGGCGACGAATTTGAAATCCACCACCGAGACGTTTGGCGTCGGCACGCGGATCGAAATGCCGTCGAGCTTGCCCTTCAGGTCGGGGATGACGAGGCCGATGGCTTTGGCCGCGCCGGTTGACGTCGGGATCATGTTCAGCGCCGCGGCGCGCGCGCGATAAAGATCCTTATGCAGCGTATCCAGGGTCGGCTGGTCGCCGGTGTAGGAATGGATCGTCGTCATCATGCCGTGATCGATGCCGATGGCGTCATTCAGCACCTTCACCACCGGCGCGAGGCAATTGGTGGTGCAGCTGGCGTTGGAAATGACGACGTGATCTTTGGTCAGGCCTTGGTGGTTGACGCCGTAAACCACCGTGTAATCGGCGCCGTCGGCCGGGGCCGAAACGATCACCCGCTTGGCCCCGCCTTCGAGGTGCAGCGCAGCCTTGTCCCGCGCTGTGAAGATGCCGGTGCATTCCAGCGCAATGTCGACGCCCTGGGCTTTATGCGGCAACTCGGCGGGGTTCTTGATCGCCGTCACCTTGATCTTGCCGGCGCCGGCGTCGATCCAGTCCTCGCCCGTCTTCACCTCGCCGGGGAACCGGCCGTGGACGCTGTCATAGCGCAGCAGGTGGGCGTTGGTTTCGACCGGGCCGAGATCGTTGATCGCCACCACTTCGATGTCGGTGCGTCCGGCTTCGACGATGGCGCGCAATACGTTGCGGCCAATTCGCCCGAATCCGTTGATCGCCACCTTCACGCCCATGGTCCACTCCCTTGAAATATTGGGCTTCGCTTAGACCCCACGCTCTGCGGCGTCCAGCGCGCGGGGTGCAGAGCTGGGTTCCGCCGAATCGCGGCTCCCTATATGATGTGGGTGATGGCCAAGCCAGCTGGCCCTAGCGCGCATCCTTGCGCCACCGAAGCCGCGCGGCTCGACGCCGCTTTGTCGGCGCTGGAGGCGCGGCTCGCCGTCCCGGCCGCCGATCCCGAGGAAACCATCGCCGCTTTGGCAGAGCCGGTCCGCGCCTTTGGCGCTGCCGCGCGGGAGGCGCGCGATGGCTAATGTCACCGTGCATATCCAGGGTCAGACCATCCAGATCGATTGCGCCCCGCACGAGCAGCGCCGCATCGCCGATCTGGCGGCGTTGCTGGAATCCCGGCTGGCGGTGTTTTCGGGCGAGCCGGAAGCCATGCGCCGCCTCGTCCTCACCGCCCTGCTGCTGATGGACGAAGCGCAGGCCGCCGGCGCCGCGCTTGGCCGCGCCCGCGCCGAGATCGATCGCCTCAATGAATTGGTGGCCGAGGTTCAGTTCGAGTCCGATTCCACGGCCGGGCGCATTTCCTCGCTGACGCCGCCGCCCGCCAAGCAGGGCGCCGCTTGAGGCGAGGGCCGCGTCCGCCTAGATTCAACGCGGGCGGTTTCTGCGGCGTGCGTGAGTTGCTAGCATCCCTGGGACCGTATCATCTCTCTCGGGAGCTGGCTCTGCTCCGGACCGTGGTCTGGAGCACCTGGCGCCCACCTAGTCTTGCTAGGGTTCGAGAGGATGAGCATCGCTTACGGCGCATGTGGTGCCGCCCAACCCATTCCGCTGCGGCGGCGCCGCCATGATCGAGGCCGAACTTGAATCGCTCAAGGCCGAGGCGCGGCGCGACATGCGCTTCGTGCGCGGCGAGATCGAACCGCGCGACGCACCGCTCAAGCTGATCGAAAACTTTCCGCTGGAATTGGCGGCGCTTTCGCCCGTCGCCGGCTATTGGCCGGTCGGCAGCGAGATCGACGGCCGCCCGCTGCTTGCAGCGCTCGCCAAAGCCGGCCGGCAAATCGCGCTCCCGCGCATGATCGACCGCACCGACGCCCGCTTCTACGCTTGGCGTGGCGGCGACGCGCTGTCCGCTGACGCCTTCGGCGTGCCCGCGCCGCCGCCCAGCAAGGAGGTTGCGCCGCGTCTGATCATCACGCCGCTCTTGGCGTTCGATCGCGAAGGCAGGCGTCTCGGCCAAGGCGGCGGCCATTATGACCGCATCATTTCCTTCCACCGCGCGCACGGCGCCGTCGCGGTTGGCATCGCCTACGCCGAACAGGAAATGCCGCGCGTGCCCGCCGGCGCTCACGACGCACATCTCGATTGGGTGATCACGCCGCAAGAGGCCATCCGCTGTGGCGCGGACGGGCTGCGCGGGCGGAGTTAGGGGCTCTTCTGGCTCAAAGCGAGGTCGCCGCCATCAATGCTTCTTTCTCTCTACCTGTACCTTGAGCCGCCCAAGCGTGCCGTCCCATTGCCGCGCCACGTCCTCCAGCCAGTCTGTCGCCTGGCGCAAACGCGCGGGACGGGCGACAAACCGGACCTCACGCCCAAGCCGCCGCGCCTCAATAAGCTTGGCGCCCTCAAGCACACGGAGATGGCGGGTGATCGCCTGCCGCGTTATCGGCAGGCCGGCGGCCAACTGGGTGATCGAGCCGCCCTCGCCAATTCTCTGCAGCAATTTAAGCCGCACAGGGTCGCCCAACGCGGCAAACACCGCAGCACGATCATTCTTCGACATGACGCTTCAGATTGACGGTCTGAATTTCCCAGCCTTCGCAATTATCGCGCAACATTGAAACGCGTCGCTCTTCGGGCAGAGCGGCGAAGCCTGTCTCCGTGACAGTCACCAACGTGCCGCCGTCGCGCGGTTGCAGCGTGAACGCGACGGTCAGCCACACCGTATCGGGGCCAGCGTCCTCGCCCGGCGGGCAATCCGGCCAGCGAAACACAAACCGCTCCGGCGGCGCCATCACCTCCGTGACGGATATCCAGGGCGTCCCTTCATGCCCGGGATAGGTCATCTTGCCGGTGGTTGGCTTTCCGACGACGAAAGGCCCATCCAGCTTGACGCGGAACCATTGGCTGAACGCTGTCGCGTCCGCCAGCGCATCCCAGACACGCGGCGGGTCGGCATCGATCTGAATCTGACGCGTTATGCTGTCGTTCTCCATGGTCGGCTCCCAAATCGCGCAACACATATATTGCATATCGACCAGTTGATACGCAACAATAATGTTGCAGATAAGCAGGCGCCATCGCCGCCCCAGGACGCCGAAGAAGCCATCCGCTGCCTCGTGGAAGGATTGCGCGGGCGGAGTTAAGGGCTGCTCTTGGAACAGCCAGCTTCTTCAGCTTGGTGAAATCTAGTGCATCCGTCGCCCTTCGCGCGCCCGCGCCAAGCCGCGCGTTGCATATTCGTTGTCCGAGTCAATCTCGAGCGAGGTC
>JBFWZB010000022.1:0-44865 GCA_050185805.1 Hyphomonadaceae bacterium | reverse complement strand
GCTGCGCCAGCGGCGCGGGATCGTTGAAGCCGCGCAACAGCGCCTGCATGCGCAAAGCCAGCGGCGCCGAGGGCAGCATGATCGCGCGCGCGCGCCGGCCTTTCGCGCCGCGCGCGCGTGCGCGCTTGGCCGAGGCGTTGCGCAGCGGCGAGAACGTAGCGGCCCAACGTTCGGGCATCTCCGGATCGAACAAGGCGCCGGTGTTGGTCTCCATGCCGCGGCGCAGCCGGCGCTTGGCTTCGCTCTTGGGCTGCGCGGTGAGCGCGAGCGCGTCGATCAACAGCAAACGCCGCAGCAAATGTTCGAGCGCGGCCAGCGCTTGCGAGAGATTGCGATGCTCGCACGCGGGCAAGTGCAAGCGCCGCGCGATGGCGGCGGGCTCGCCAAAAATGGCGAACAGCGCGCGCAGAAATTCGCGCAGCACACGCCAGAGATAGATCGGCGTCATCGGGAAATCGGGATCGTCAGGTCGCATGCCGCGCAGTCTACGCGCTGCGGAAGCGGGTCGGATAAGTCTGCCTCTATCCCACACCGCCGAGGCTGCGCCCCGCGGGCTCAGCTCGCTTGCAGCAGGTCGCCTTGTGCGCCTTCGATCAAAGCGCGGATGGTTTTGAAGCTGCGGCGGTGGATGGCGCAGGGGCCCAAGCGCGACAAGGCCTGCTGGTGCTCGGGCGTGCCGTAGCCCTTGTGCTTGGAGAAGGCATAGCCGGGATATTGCGCGCAGAGCGCATTCATCATGCGGTCGCGCTCGACCTTGGCGATGATCGATGCGGCGGAAATGATTGGCGCGATGGCGTCGCCATCGACAATGCATTCGGTGGGACACGGCAGATCGGGCGCCATGTTGCCGTCCACCAGCGCCGCCACCGGCGCCTGTAGCGCAGACAGCGCTTCGTAAGCGCGTCTCATGGCGAGGTGACTGGCGCGCAGAATGTTGAACTGATCGATCTCTTCGACGCTGGCGACGCCGACGGCGACGATGCCTATGTCGCGGATTTTGAGCGCCAGCTCCTCGCGCGCCTCGGCCGTCAATTGCTTGGAATCGTCGAGCCCCTTGGGGCGGCCCTTGCGCGGCAGGATCACCGCCGCCGCGACCACGGGGCCGGCCAGGGGTCCGCGCCCCGCCTCGTCGATGCCGCATATGGCCATGGGCGCGAGCCTCGCCGGATTCCGGTTCGGAGGCAAAACACGATTACGCTTGACAAAAAGACAAGGAGACTTGATATTAACCGCATTGGAGGTCGCCATGACGAGACGTGCATTGCGCCGCGAGGCCGAGAGCTTGGTTTCCGCCCTGGTCGTGTTCGTCGTGATCTGGGCTTCGGCGATCGAGGCGCCGCGTATGGCGCAGCCGGACTGGCCGGCGCTCAGCTTGGAGCGCGCGGCGGCGGCGCTGGCGTTCGTACCGCGTCTGGTCGCGGCCCAGGCGGCGTGCGAGGCAGACCATGTCTGCCTGCGGATCTGATTCTTTGAAGAACCGGCTGAAAGTGCTGCGCGCTGAACGCGACTGGAGCCAGGCCGATCTTGCCGAACGGCTCGACGTGTCGCGCCAGAGCGTCAACGCCATCGAGACCGGCAAATACGATCCGTCCCTGCCGCTGGCGTTCAAGATCGCGCGCCTGTTCGGCATGCCGATCGAGGCGATTTTCAGCGACGAAGACGCGCCGCCGAAGGCGGCGGAGTAGGAGAAGCGCGATGAGCAATCCGCGCATGAAGCGCAAGAACCTGTTTCTCGTCGGCGCCTGGATCGGCGCGCCTTTGCTGGCGCTGGCGGTGATTTTCAATCCGGCGCCCGCGCCGCTGGCGCTGGGCCTCGCGGTGCTGGCGCTGATCGCAGCGGTGGCGCTCTCGACGGCGTGGTTCAACGCGCTCGACGAAGTGGCGCAGCGGGCGCATTACGAAGCCTGGTTTTGGGGCGGCAATGCCGGCGTGTTGCTTTTGCCCCTGGCGGTGGTGGTCGGCGCATTTACCGGATTGGGCCGCGCCGAGCAGATCAATCAATGGGTCGCAAGCCTGGGCATCGGCGCAGATGCGCATGCGGGCTTCATGGCCGGCGTGTTCGCGGCGCTGATCCCGATGATGCTCGGCTATTCGCTGTGGTGGGTTTCGTTCTGGATCAGGAACCGCTGAGCCTTGATCGCGGGCGCGGGCGCCTTTACGCGTTCGCGCAATGTCCGCCAACAAAACGCCGCGCTGCTTCCAGGACGTGATCCTGACGCTCCAGGCTTACTGGGCCGAGCAGGGCTGTGCGATCCTGCAACCGTATGACGAGCAAGTCGGCGCCGGCACGCTGCACCCGGCGACGACATTGCGCGCGCTTGGGCCGAAGCCTTGGCGCGCGGCGTACGTGCAGCCATCGCGGCGGCCGAAGGACGGGCGCTACGGCGAAAACCCGAACCGGCTGCAGCACTATTATCAGTTCCAAGTCATCCTGAAGCCGAACCCGCCGGATCTGCAGCAGCTTTATCTCAACTCGCTTGTGCGCATCGGCATCGATCCGCTTCTACACGACATCCGCTTCGTCGAAGACGATTGGGAGAACCCCACTGTCGGCGCCTGGGGGCTGGGCTGGGAAGTGTGGTGCGACGGCATGGAGGTGAGCCAGTACACGTACTTCCAGCAAGTCGGCGGCTTGGACGTGCGGCCGGTCTCGGGCGAATTGACCTACGGGCTTGAGCGGCTGGCGATGTATGTGTTCGGCGTCGACCGCGTGTTCGATCTGCCGTTCAATGATCCCGATAGCGCGACGCCGCTCACTTATGGCGATGTGTTTCTGGAAAATGAGCGCCAGCAATCGCGCTTCAATTTCGAGCTTTCGGATGCGGCGCAAAATCTGCGCTGGTTCGAGGATGCGGAAAAAACCGCGCACCGGCTGCTCGGCGAAGGCGCCGTGCTGCCCGCGTTCGATTACACGCTGAAGGCGTCGCACCTGTTCAACCTGCTCGATGCGCGCGGCGTGGTCTCGCCGACGGAGCGGCAAAGCTTCATCGCCCGCGTGCGCGAGCTGGCGAAGGGCTGCGCCAGCGCTTGGGATGAGAGCCAAAGCTGATGCCCCAGCTCCTGCTCGAACTCTTCAGCGAAGAAATTCCGGCGCGGATGCAGAAGCGCGCGGAAGAGGATTTGGCGAAGCTGTTCGGCGAGAGGCTGAAGGCGGCGGGGCTGGAAGCGAAGGCGATCAAGACATTTTCAGCGCCCCGCCGCCTGGGCTTGGTGATCGACGATCTGCCGGCCAAGGCCGCGGACGTGAACGAAGAGAAGAAGGGCCCGCGCGTCGGCGCGCCGGAGCAGGCGATCCAGGGCTTTCTGAAAAGTGCGGGGCTTGCCGCGATCGATCAAGCGCAGGTGGTCGAGGACAAGAAGGGCGCGTTCTATGTGGCGCGGATCGAGCGCGCGGGGCGAGCGACGAGCGCCATCGTGCAGGAGATCGTGCCAGAAATCGTGCGCGCGTTTCCGTGGCCGAAATCGATGCGTTCAGGCGAGAGCGATCTGACCTGGGTGCGGCCGCTGCACAATGTGCTGTGCCTGTTCGACGGCGCGCCGGTGAAAATAGAGATCGACGGCGTGGGATCGAAGCCGGAAACGCTTGGTCATCGCTTTCACGCGCCGGGGCCGATTGTGCCGAAGGATTTCGCCGATTATTCCGCCAAGCTGCGCGCGGCGAAGGTGCTGATCGAGCGCGAGGAGCGCAAAGCCATCATCCTCGAACAGGCGAAGCGGCTTTGCGCGGAAAAGAAGCTCGAATTGGTGGAAGATATCGGCCTGCTGGAGGAGGTGGCGGGCCTGGTCGAATGGCCCGTCGTGCTGCTGGGCGAGATGGATGCGGGCTTTCTCGACCTGCCGGGTGAGGTGATCCGGCTTTCGATGCGGACGCACCAGAAATATTTCGCCGTGCGCGATCCGAAAACCCAAAAGCTGGCGCCGCATTTCGTCGTTGTCGCCAATGTCGAAGCCAAGGATGGCGGCAAGGCGATCGCGGCGGGCAATGCGCGCGTGCTTTCAGCGCGGCTGAACGATGCGCGCTTCTTCTGGGAGACGGATCGCAAAACGCCGCTCTTTACTGAGGAACGGCGCGCGAAGCTGGAGAAGATCGTCTTCCACCAAAAGCTCGGCTCGGTTTGGGATAAGGTGCAGCGCGTGAAAGCGCTCGCTACTGAACTAGCTCCGGTGGTTTGGGATTCTATTGACCGTCATTCCGGGGCGTCGCGCAGCGACGAACCCGGAACCCAGGGGCAAACGCACAGCTCTACGACCCCCTGGATTCCGGATCGCGCTTCGCGCGTCCGGAATGACGAAGCGTTGAAACGCTTCATCGAAGCGATCGAGCGCGCGGCTGAACGCGCCAAGATGGATTTGGTGACGGAGACGGTGGGCGAGTTTCCGGAATTGCAGGGGCAGGTTGGGCGGCAATTGTACGCGCTGGAGCAGGGCGCCGATGCGAGCGTCGCCGCGGCGATCGAAGATCATTATCGCCCGCTCGGCCCGAATGATCGCGTCCCGAGCGACCCGGTCGCCGTGACGCTGGCGCTGGCGGACAAGCTGGACACGTTGGTGGCGTTCTGGGCGATCGATGAAAAGCCGACGGGGAGTAGCGATCCTTTCTCGCTGCGGCGCGCCGCGTTGGGCTTCGTGGCGATCATTCTCCAGAATTCGGTTCGGCTGCCTCTCTCCGACGCTAGCGCGCGGGCAGTGTCCGCACTTCCCGAGTCCATGCGCCTTATCGTGGGCGTCGATCTGAACCTCGACCTCCAGGAGTTCGTAGCCAACCGTCTCGAAATACAATTGCGGGCGAGCGGTCGACGTCATGATCTTGTCGCCGCCGCTATGGACGTTGGTGAGTTGGGGGATGACGACCTTGTGCGCATCGTCGCGCGCGTCGAAGCGCTGGATGCGTTCCTGCGCACCGAAGACGGCGCCAATTTGCTCGCGGGCTACAAGCGCGCGGCGAACATTCTGGCGGCCGAGGAGAAGAAGGGGCGCTGGAGCGCCGAGGAAGCCAAGGGCGCCGTCGATGCAGGCAAGCTGACCGAGCCGCAGGAGAAAACGCTTTACGCGGCGTTAGAGCAGGCGCTGCCGGCGGCGCGCGCGGCGGTGGAGAAGGAAGAGTTCGCGGTGGCGATGAAGGCGCTTTCTGGCTTGCGCGCGCCTGTCGATGATTTCTTCGATAAGGTTCTGGTCAATACCGAGGACGAAGCGATGCGGCGCAATAGACTTTTGCTGTTGCAGCACCTAGTTCAGGCGCTGTCCGCGGTGGCGGATTTTTCGAAGATCGAGGGCTGATTTCCTCCCCCCACCGGAAGCGCATCATGACGAAGCAATACGTGTACGGCTTTGGCGGCGGCGAAGCGGGCGGCGACGCTTCGATGAAAGCGCTTTTGGGCGGCAAAGGCGCCAATCTCGCGGAGATGGCGCGGCTTGGGCTGCCGGTGCCGCCGGGCTTCACGCTGACCACCGACGTCTGCACCGAGTTCTACAAGAATGAGCGCCAGTATCCGCCGCAATTGGCCGAACGGGTCGATGACGCGCTGGCTGCGCTGGAACAGAAGACCGGGAAGAAATTCGGCGACGCCGCCAATCCGCTGCTGGTTTCGGTGCGCTCAGGCGCGCGCGCCTCGATGCCGGGCATGATGGATACGGTGCTCAATCTCGGCCTCAACGACGAAACCGTCGAAGGGCTGGCCAAGCTTTCCGGCGATGCGCGCTTCGCCTACGATTCCTATCGCCGCTTCATCCAGATGTACGCCGACGTGGTGCTCGAACTCGAACATTCGGTGTTCGAGGAAATCCTCGGCGCGATGAAGGACGTGCGCGATTATCGCAGCGACACCGAATTAAGCGCCGAGGATTGGAAAGAGGTGGTGCGCGATTACAAGCGCGCGGTGGAGCGCGAGCAGGGCAAGCCGTTTCCGTCCGACCCGAAAGAGCAATTGTGGGGCGCCATCGGCGCGGTGTTCGCAAGCTGGATGAACGACCGCGCCATCTTCTACAGGAAGCACAATCACATTCCGGAAAGCTGGGGCACGGCCGTCAACGTGCAGGCGATGGTGTTCGGCAATATGGGCGAAACCAGCGCCACCGGCGTTGCATTCACGCGCGATCCATCGACCGGCGAGAAGCGCTTCTACGGCGAATATCTCATCAATGCGCAAGGTGAGGATGTCGTCGCCGGCATCCGTACGCCCAAGCCGCTGACGAAGGCCGCGCGCGAGGCGATGAAGGAGCCAGGGCTATCGCTGGAAGAGGCGATGCCAGATGTGTTCGCGCAATTGACGGCGATGTACCAGAAGCTCGAGGCGCATTATCGCGACATGCAGGACCTCGAATTCACGGTCGAGCGCAACACGCTCTACATGCTGCAGACGCGCAACGGGAAGCGTACGGCCAAGGCGGCGCTCAAAATCGCCGTCGACATGGCGCGCGAAGGCCTGATCAGTGAAGACGAGGCGGTATTGCGCATCGATCCGGCGGCGCTCGATCAATTGCTGCACCCGACCATCGCGCCGAACTATCATCGCGACATCATCGTGCGCGGGCTGCCGGCCTCGCCCGGCGCCGCGGTGGGCGCGGTGGTGTTCGAACCGGACGAGGCGGCCGCACGCGCCGGCAATGGCGAAGCCGTCATCCTGGTGCGCGATGAGACGAGCCCGGAAGACATCCACGGCATGCACGCCGCGAAGGCGATCGTCACCGCGCGCGGCGGCATGACCAGCCACGCCGCCGTGGTGGCGCGCGGCATGGGCCGGCCGTGCGTCTCCGGCGCCGGCATGCTGAAGATCGACGCCGAAGCCGGGCAGTTCAAAGTCGGCGCGCGCGTGATCAAGGCGGGTGAAATCATCACCGTCGACGGCTCGGCCGGCGACGTGCTCTTCGGTGCGGCCGAGATGGTGCAGCCGGAGCTGACCGGCGATTTCGCGGCGCTGATGCAATGGGCGGACAAAGCGCGGCGGATGAAAGTGCGCGCCAACGCCGAAACGCTGGAAGACGCGACCACTGCCATCAAGTTCGGCGCCGAAGGCATCGGCTTGTGCCGCACCGAGCACATGTTCTTCGATGCCGACCGCATCGCGGCGGTGCGCGAAATGATCCTGGCCGACAAGGTCGAGGATCGCATCGCGGCGCTGGCGAAGCTCGAACCGTATCAGCGCGCGGATTTCGCCGGCATCTTCCGCATCATGGAAGGCCGCCCGGTGACGGTGCGTTTCCTCGATCCGCCGCTGCACGAATTCCTGCCGCACACCGAAGAGGATTGCATCGACGTCGCCAAGGCGACGGGCATGGATGCGAAGGCGCTGCTCGCGCGCGCGCGCGAGCTGCACGAAGTCAACCCAATGCTGGGCTTCCGGGGCTGCAGACTGGCGATCGTCTATCCGGAAATCTACGACATGCAGGCGCGCGCGCTGTTCGATGCGGCATGCGACGTGGCGGCGGAGACCGGCGCCAAGCCCAATCCGGAAGTGATGATCCCGTTCGTGCTGGCCAAGCGTGAATTGGATCTGCTGAAGGCGCGCGTCGACGAAATCGCGGTGGAGACGTTCGCGCGCCGCGGCATAAGCGTGGATTATCTGGTCGGCACCATGATCGAATTGCCGCGCGCGGCGCTGGCGGCGGGCGAGATCGCCGAGACGGCGGAATTCTTCTCCTTCGGCACCAACGACCTGACGCAAACGGTGATGGGGCTCTCGCGCGACGATTCCGGCAAATTCCTCGGAACTTTCGTCGAGCGGGGCGTGTTACCGTACGACCCGTTCGTCTCCATCGACGTCCAGGGCGTGGGTGAGCTCGTGACAACCGCCGCAGAGCGGGGCCGGGCGTCTCGCAAGGGATTGAAGCTTGGCGTCTGCGGCGAACACGGCGGCGATCCGGCGTCGGTGGCGTTTTTCGAGCGCGCGGGCCTGGATTACGTGTCCTGCTCGCCGTATCGGGCGCCCATCGCTCGCTTGGCGGCGGCCCAGGCCGCGCTGCGAAAGGGCTGAACAAGCGCCATTTACGTTACGGCGCCTATGGCGCGGCGTCATGTCCGGGCGCCGTCGCGTCACTCCCGCCACAAGCGAAGCGGCACGATCCTCGCAAGTGTTTGACGCGTCAGGGGCGAAGCCCCGCGAGGACTTGTTGCAGATGCGCCGCACGCTTCCTGCCAATGACCGCGAATTCAGACTTATGAACAAAAAGTCAATCGCGCCCGCGGTGAGGCTCCTGTATGGGCCACGAGCTTGGCTGCAGGATAAGGCCAGGAAAATAAAGCTGCGGCGTTTTTGGGTTAACTGGCGGTTATCTGTGCCAAATCTGGACGCCGTTAAACGGGGGTTAAGCCTTTTGCCGTTGTTTTGGCGACGACTTGCTACCTTTGCGGGATCAGTACGGGCCCAATTGATGGTAGAAATCGAGCGCAACCCACTGGCCGTGCGCCAGGGTGCGGCGACGATCGTCTGCATTGCTGCAGCGGCCGTGGCCATGCCGGTGATTTCGCATCGCGCCGCTGAACAGCGGGCGGGTGCGGAATGGGCTGCGCGTTCGCCAAGCTTCCAAGCCGAATTGCAGCAGCACTTGCTGCGCGGGGCCGCCGAGCCGACCGCGCGCGTGCAGCTGACCTCGTTCCGGAGCGGCCGCGACGGACGCGCCGCCCGGGGCTCCGCTTCGCTGTTCACCAACGGCGCCGACACCCACGCCATGCTGGTGGAAGCCGCGCTGCGCGGGCCGCTGGCGCCGCAGCCGATCGCGCCGCCGGCGGCGGTCATGCAGCAGCAACAGCAGGTCAACGCGCGCGAAGCCAATTGCCTGTCGCAGGCCATCTATTACGAGGCCCGGGGCGAGAGCGCCCAAGGCCAGTTCGCCGTCGCTGAAGTAGTGATGAATCGCGTGCGCTCGCGGGCTTACCCGAACACGGTCTGCGGCGTCGTTTATCAGGGCTCCCACCGCGTCACCGGCTGCCAATTCACCTTCACCTGCGACGGGTCTCTGAACCGGCGTCCGCGCGGGCCGGCTTGGGCGCAATCGCAAGAAATCGCCAGCCAGGTGCTGATGGGCTATGCGCGGCCGATGACGCAGCGCGCGACGCACTATCACACCGGCGCGGTCAATCCGGTGTGGTCGGCAGGGCTGGTCGAGACGACGCGGATCGGCAGCCATATCTTCTACCGTTTTCCGAACCGCTCCGAGCGCGCGACCTATCAGGAAGCACTGGCCCGCCGCATGAGCGCGCGCGCCGCCGCGCGCCGCGCCAATCAAGACGAACTGATCCCGGCGGCGGTGGACGAAGCGCTTGAAGCCGAGGCGGCCGCGGCTGCGCTCGAAGACGCGACCGCGGACGAGGCGCCGAAGCCGGAATCGGCGCTGAGCGAGCCGCCGGCTCAGGAAGCGCTGAGCCAGCAGCCGATCGCCACCGGCGAAGAAGTCGCCACCTAAGTTCTCCGATTAATCGTCGCGCATTTGCCGCTGGATCTGGCGGCGCATCGCGTTTGGGAAAAAGCGCGCGGCGAAGCGCGCGCGCTCGGCTTCCTTGCCCACCATGTAGTGGATGTCGGCGCCGTGCGCTGCGTCCCACGCGCGTTCGGCCGCCATGCGCACCGGATAGATCGGCGTTTTGTTGGCGGTGAGCGCGTCGCGCAGCGTGCGATTGGATTCGCCGGCGCGGTTCTCGAGGATCGCGGTGTCGACAAACCAAGGCATCAGGCTGACGACGCGAACGCCGAAGCGCGAAAACTCGACGTCGAGCGCTTCGGTCAGACCGCGCACGCCGAACTTCGTCGCGCAATAGATTGCCAGGCGCGGCGCGCCGAACACGCCGGCGACGGACGCGACATTGACGATGCGTGCGCCGGGCGTTTCGCGCAGCAGCGGCAAAGCCGCTTTCACGCCATTGATGACGCCCTTCAGGTTGATGTCGATGACGGCGTCGATGTCGTCGTCGCTCATCTCATCAAGCCAGCCGCCGCGTCCGATGCCGGCGTTGTTGAAGAGCACATTGAGGCGCCGCCCCGTCGCCTGGCCGAATGCCTCCACGGCGCGCGCCCAACCGGTGCGGTCGCGCACGTCGAACGCCATGGAAAGACGCTGGCCCTCCGGCAGCATGGCCGCGGTTTCGTTGAGGCCCTGTTGATCGACGTCGAACAAGCCGACGAACCAGCCGCGTTCGGCGAACAATTGCGCCGTTGCGCGGCCAATGCCTGAGCCGGCGCCGGTGATGAAGATCGATTTCTGCTGAGCCATGGGCTCAGTTCGGCGCGTTCTGATCCGCCGTCAAGCGCGCTTAAGCGTGCGCCGCAAGGCGGCGGGCGGGGCGCCGTAAAGGCGGATGAAGGCGCGGCGCATGCGCTCGGTGTCGTTGAAGCCCGCGTGCGCCGCAGCGAGCTTGATCGGCTGGCCGCGTTCGAGCGCGGCGCGCGCTTCCTCTGCGCGCAAGCGCTCGACGGCCTTGGCGGGTGTGACGCCAGTGGCGGCGGCGTAAGCGCGCGCGAAATTACGCGGGCTCATGGCGGCGCGGCGCGCGAGCGCATCGACAGAGAGATCGCCGCGCACATTCTCGCGCATCCAGGCGTTGAGCTCAGCGAAGCGTTCGCCGCCGCCGAGGTCGAGCAAGGCGGAATGCTGCGCCTGGCCGCCTGGGCGCTGCGCGTGCACGACCATTTCGCGCGCCACGGCGGTGGCGGCTTTCGCGCCGAGGTCGGCGGCGATCATGGCGAGCGCGAGATCGATGCCTGCGCTGACGCCGGCGGAGGTCCACACCCCTTTATCCTCGATGTAGATGCAATCGGGTTCGACGCGTACGGCGGGAAACGCCGCGCGCAGCCGCGGCGCCTGACGCCAGTGCGTGGTGGCGCGACGGCCTTCGAGCAGGCCGGCGGCGGCGAGCAGAAACGCGCCGGAGCAGACGCTGCCAATGCGTCGCACGCGCCCGTGCGCGCGGCGCAGGAATGCGATCAACGCTGTGTCGCGCATGGCTGCTGGCGTGCCGTTGCCGCCGACAGCGATGAGCGTGTCGATCGCATCGAGCCGCGCGCCCTTCAGCTGCGCCGCCGGCATCGCGATTCCGGAGGACGAGGCGATCGCGCCGCCGCCCGGGGCCAGCACACGCAGCGCATACGCGCCAGGCGCGACGCGGGCGGCTATTTCGAACGCGGCGATGGGCCCGGCGGCGTCGAGAATTTGAAAGCCAGGGAAGATTATCAGCGCCACCTGGCGTGGGTTTGGCGGAAAACGAGGGTTCTTTGACATTTACGCCAAAGCATGACGTGGCCATGCTGGCGGCGTCAATGGAGTTCGCCGCTCATGTCCGCGCCTTTCCGCATCGTCTTCCTTCTCTATCCGAAGCTGACGCAGCTCGATTTCACCGGGCCCTATGAAGTGCTCGCCCGCATGCCGGGCGCAGAATGCGTGTTGGCCTCCAAGGAAGGCGGCGTGTTGGAAACGGAGATGGGGCTCACCTTCGCCAATCTGACCGCGCTTTCCGAGGTCGATGGCTGCGACATGATCATGGTCCCCGGCGGGCCAGGACAGACGCAGGCGATGCTGGATGCGGACTTCATGGCCGAGGTGAAGCGGCTGGGCGAAGGCGCGCGCTACGTGACCTCGGTCTGCACTGGTTCGCTTATTCTTGCGGCGGCCGGCTTGTTAAGGGGCAAGCGCGCGGGTTCGCATTGGGCCTATCGCGAGTTGCTGGGGGCGTTCGGCGCAACGCCCGACGAGGCGCGCGTCGTGCGCGACGGCAACGCAATTACAGGCGGCGGCGTGACGGCGGGGATCGACATCGCGCTGACCATCGTGGCCGATATCGCTGGCGAAGAAACCGCGAAAATGGTGCAGCTGATGATCGAGTACGCGCCTGCGCCGCCGTTCAATGCGGGCCGCCCGGAAACCGCGCCGCCGGAAGTGGTCGCGGCGGTGCGTCAGCGCTTTGCAGTGTTCGCGGAAGCGCGTAAGCGTGCGATTGAACAAGTGGCGGGGAGGGCGTGATGTTGGAACTGCGGCCGAATTGCGAATGTTGCGACCGGGATTTGCCGCCGGAAGCCCATGATGCGTGGATTTGCAGCTTTGAATGCACCTTTTGCGCGTCATGCGCAGATGGCGTGCTCAAGGGCGCGTGCCCTAATTGCGGTGGCGAATTGTTGCGCCGCCCGGCGCGGCCGGCCGCGGCGCTGGCGAAATATCCGGCGTCCGCGAAGCGTGTGCTGCGCGCGGCGCCCTGCGCCTGAGATAGCGGCGCGCCGGTGTGGCGCGCCGCTGCTTCAAGTGAAGCTTAGTCTTTCATCGCGTCGCCGCGCTCGGCGTCGGTGAAGTTGGAATCGTCGACGTTGCCCGCGGCGTAGCGCGCTTGCGAGGCTTGCGTATGCCGCATGGCTTCGCGCAGGCGCCCCTTCTTCAGCGAGAGGTATTGTCCGCCCTTGACGCCGATCGCGCCGGCCTCAGCGAAGGCGTCAACATCGGCGCCGAGGAAGATGACCTGCCAATTCTTGTTGTCCTGGCGATCGGTCAGCAATTTGCGGATGGTTTCTTTGGTGTGCTCCTTGCTGGCGTTTTCGAAGCCGTCGGTGAGAATGACGAGCGAGACCTTTTCGCCGTCGCGCAAATCCACCTTGTCGGTGTCGGCGACAACGTGGCCAATGGCGTCCAAGAGCGGCGTCGATGCGCGGGGGATGTAGTTTTTCCGGCTGAGTTCGAGAAAACTCTTCGCCGGTTCGACGTGCGCAAGGCGATCGATGCCGTTGGAATCGAAGATGGTCAGCGAAAGGCGGGCGTCCACGTCATCGGAGCGGCGCAGCCCCATGACATATTCGTTGATGGCGTCGATGGTGGTGTCGCGGCAATTCTCCATGGAGCCGGAGCGGTCGAGCAGAATATGAGCGTAAAGGGGGGTCTTGGTCATTTCGTGCTCCGTTGACCCGCGCCGCCGATACGGCGGGCGGGCGAAGGAGTTGGTAAGGCCCTGCCGCAGCGGCAAGGCCCGGGCTGAGAAAAATCTCAATCGATCGCGTCGAGGCCGATATCGAGCGACGGCGCCGAGTGCGTCAGTGCGCCGACGCTGATGACATCGACACCGGTTTCGGCGATGGCGAACACGGTTTCGATAGTGACGCCGCCGGAGGCTTCGAGCAGCGTCTCGCCCTTGGCCAGCTTCACCGCAGCACGCAGATCGGGCAGCGAGAAATTGTCCAGCAAAACAGCGCTCGGCGCGTGCGGCAGCACTTGGCGCAGTTGATCGAGTGAATCGACCTCGATCTCAATCGCGGTCAGATGCGCTGCGGATTTGCGCGCCAGTTCGAGCGCGCGCACGACGCCGCCGGCCGCGGCGATGTGATTGTCCTTGATCAGCATGGCGTCGTCGAGGCCGTAACGATGCGCGCCGCCGCCGCCGAGTTTGACCGCACGCTTCTCGAGCGCGCGCAGGCCGGGCGTGGTTTTGCGCGTGGAAGCGATGATGGCGCCCATGCCGGCGATGGCGTCGACATAGGTGCGCGTCAGCGTGGCGACGCCCGAGAGGCGGCCAATGAAATTGAGCATGGTGCGTTCAGCCATCAGCGCCGAGCGCACATAACCTTCGATCTCTACGATGGCCTGACCGGCCTTGACCGCGCCGCCATCAGGAATGGCGATGTTGAAGGCGGTGTCGGAATCTATCAGCCACGCCGCCAGGCTGGCCGCGTCTAGACCGGCGACGACGCCGGACTCGCGTGCGCGCACCACCCAACGTCCGCGCGCATCCGGATCGATCAGCGCGTCGGTGGTGACGTCGCCGGCGGCGCCGAGATCCTCCGTCAGCGCCAGCCGCACGATGGGCTCGAGCACGATGTCAGGTAGCGGCGGCAAATCGCGCGGCGTCCGTGACGAAGGTGCGTTTCTGCGCTGCGGCATTGGGGTGATCGCTCCGATAGTGTGAACCGCGGCTTTCCTGGCGCGCGCGGGCGGCGTGAAGAATGAGGCGCGCCGCAACCAGTGCGTCGGCGCCGCCATAATGATCGCAGAGCGCATCGACGCGGTCGAGGGCGGCGGCGAGGCCGGTTTCCTCGCGCACGACGCCGCCATGGGTCTGCATCAGCGTACGCAATTCGGCATGCGCGGCAGGCGGAAGCGCCGGCGGCGGGGCGGCGGGTCCGGCCGCGCCCTTGGCGCTTTCGCCGCCGCTTTCGCGCAGACGCTCGGCGATGCGGTGCGCGAACACGACCGCTTCAAGCAGCGAATTGGAGGCGAGGCGGTTGGCGCCGTGCGCGCCGCTGGACGCGCACTCGCCGACGACCGAAAGGCCGGCGATGGTTGAGCGGCCCCAGAGATCGGAGGCGACGCCGCCCATGTGATAATGCGCGGCGGGCGCTACGGGGATGGCTTGCGCGCGCGGATCGAGGCCAGCAGCAGTGCAGGCTGCGAATACGGTTGGAAAGGCGCTCGGAAAGTGCGCGCCGATAGCGGCGCGGGCGTCGAGGAAAGCGCCGCGGCCGGCGGTGCGTTCGAGGTGAATGGCGCGGGCGACGACATCGCGCGGGGCGAGGTCGTCGACGAAGCGCTCTCCGCGTCCGTTGACCAGGAAAGCGCCTTCGCCGCGCAGCGCTTCGGTGGCGAGTGGAGCCGGATCGGCGCCGACATCAATGGCGGTGGGATGAAACTGCACGAATTCTGGATCGGCGATCAAGGCGCCGGCGCGTGCGGCCATGGCGAGGCCTTCGCCGATGGCTTCGCGCGGATTGGTGGTGACGGCGTAAAGCCCGCCAATGCCGCCGGTGGCGAGCACGGTTTCGGCGGCCTTGAGCCGGGTTTGGCCGTCGGCGTTGATGCAGAGCACGCCGCAGACTGCGCCGTTCTCGTTGCGCAGCAGGGCGGCGGCGCGCGCGTTCTCGACGATCTCAATGTGCGGCGCCGCGCGTGCGGCCGCGATCAGCGCGTCCATGATGGCTTTGCCGGCGAGATCGCCTGAGACACGCACGACGCGTGGGCGCGAATGCGCGGCTTCGAGGCTCTGCGCGAGCTTGCCGTCCGGCGTGCGGTCGAATGGCACGCCAAGCGCGATGAGATCCATCACGCGCGCGGGCCCTTCTTCGGCGAGGAGACGCGCGACGATCGGATCGACGAGGCCAACGCCGGCTTTCACGGTGTCTTGCGCGTGCAGGGCGGGATCGTCTTCAGCGGAGAGCGCGGCGGCGAGCCCGCCTTGCGCCCAGGCGCTGGCGCTGGCGCGCCCGAGCGGCGCGCGCGACAGCACCATCACGCGCCGCGGCGCGAGCTTGAGCGCGAGGAAGAGCCCGGCGAGGCCGGCGCCGACGACGAGGATAGAGGCGCGGCTCATGCGCGCCTTTCAGCGCGTAGCGTCAGCGAATGCGCGTGAACTGCACTTGGCCCGACGACGCCGATTGCAGCACGCCCGCCAATTGATCCGGCTCGCCCGCCTGCAGAATGAAGACGTCGGGCTGGTAGCCTTCGAGCGGTTCGGCCAATTCGCAGGTGATAGTGAACTGACCCGCCTCGTTCACGCCGCGGCAGTTCTGACGCGCGGTGATGATCACCGACTGGCCGCCCTGCGTGACCAATTCGTTGGCCAGGAGCTGGATGGCGTAGCCGCTCGATTCCGCGCGCATGATCGCCGCGCCGCTCATCAGCGCGATGGTCCCGGGGCCTGCCGCGTAAGGCTGGGTTTGAAACGCCCAGGTGCCTTCGAACGTCCCGTCGACTTGCGCGTGCGCGGGGGCGATCAACGCCGTCAAAGCAAGCGCCGCCGCTGCAGCCAGTTTCCGCATCATCGACCTCATCCGGTGTCGCCGCCGCGTGGCGGCCGGTGCGGAATCTGGTCGCCATGCCGGGCTCCGTCAATGCGACAGCGCTGCGTCAGACCAGTTCCACCGCAGCCTCGGGACGGCCGGTCTCGAAGGCGCGGGGCTTTTCCTTGGGCAGCGCCAGCATGCGGTCGATCGCTTTCTTGGCGCGCATACGCACCTCTTCCGGGATCGTCACCTCGTGCTTCATCTCCGCGAGGGCGTCGTAAATGCCTTCAAGCGTGATGCGCTTCATGTGCGGGCAGAGATTGCACGGGCGGATGAAATCGACGTCGGGCGCGGCTTCGGCGACGTTGTCGCTCATCGAACATTCGGTGAGCAGCACGACCTTGGCCGGGCGCTTCTCGACCACATAATCCGCAAGCGCGGCCGTCGAGCCGGCGAAATCCGCAGCGGCCATGACGTCGGGCGGGCATTCAGGGTGCGCGAGGACGACAAGGCCAGGATGCGCGGCGCGCATTTCAGCGATGTCCTCGGCGGAGAAGCGCTCGTGCACTTCGCAGCGGCCATGCCAGGAGATAATCTTGATGCCAGTCTGCGCGGCGACGTTCTTCGCCAGGTATTCGTCCGGCAGAAGAATGACGCGCTCGCTGTTCCAGGTCCGGGCGGCCCATTCCACAACGGCGGCGGCGTTGGACGAGGTGCAGCACACATCGCTCTCGGCCTTCACCTCAGCCGAGGTGTTGACATAGGTGACGACCGGAACGCCTGGGAATCTCTGCTTGATCAGGCGCACGTCCGCACCTGTGATCGAGGCGGCGAGCGAGCAGCCGGCGCGCAAATCGGGGATCAGCACGGTTTTTTCGGGCGCGAGAATTTTCGACGTCTCGGCCATGAAGTGAACGCCGGCCTGCACGATGACAGCCGCGTCCGTCTGCGCCGCCTCACGCGCGAGCTGCAATGAATCGCCGCGGAAATCGCCCACGCAATGGAAGATGTCGCTGGTCATGTAATTGTGCGCGAGGATGACCGCGTTCTTCGCGCGCTTCATGCGATTGATCTCGGCGATCAGCGGCGCGTAGGCGGGCCACTCGATGGCGGGAATGACGTGCTTGACCTTTTCGTAGAGCGGATCGGTCTCGGCCTTGACCTCGGGCGTATAGGCGAGGCCGCGCCGGGCGGCGGCGTCGAGCCGGCCCCAGGCTCCGTGAACGGCGCGGGGGTCGCAGCCGGTGGCTTCCGTGGAAAGAAGCGGCGCGTCGATAATGCGGGCCATAAGCGGGCCTCCCTGACGCCCCTGTTTCGGGGCTTGTGCTCAATCGGAGCATAAATAGGGTGTTTGAAATCGCGGCGCCAATGCAACCGCGCACCCTTATGCTTCAAATGAGCATAACTCCGCCGACCATACCGCCCGGCCGCGCCCGGCGCAAGGCGGATCGGGGTGCGTGCGGCGGTTCGCTCTTTCCCAACGCCGCGCTAGATGGCTCTGCCGGATCAGGAGATTTGCCCCATGCGCCACGTGCTCGCTCTCGCCGCCGGTTTCGCGCTCGCCGCCTGCGCCACGACTGGAGAACGGCAAGGACCCGCGCCGGAACAGCCGGAGACGCCAGCCGCGCCGTTCGCGCTTGAACCGGTCGAGTTCAGCGCGCTGCCCGGCTGGGCCGAGGCGGACCTGGCGCCGGCGCTGGCGGCGCTCCGGCGCACATGCGAGGCGCGGGCCTCGCGCACGCCAGACGCAGCGTGGTCGAATTACGGACGCTATGGCGGGCGCATGGCCGATTGGGCGGCGGCTTGCACGGGTGCACAGGGGGTGGCGGCGCGCGGCGAGCGCGCGTTCTTCGAAAGCCAGTTCACGCCGTACGCCGTGACCGGGCCCGGCGATGCGCGGCTCACTGGTTATTACGAGCCGGCGATCGAAGCGCGGCGTGCGCAGGAAGCCGGCTTCACCGAGCCGGTGCTGTCGCGGCCCAACGACATGGTCAGCATCGACATCGCCGCTTTCGCCGAAGCGTATGACAATGAGGCGCTTCGCGGCGCGCCGCGAGCGCTGACGGGGCAATTGCGCGGCGCCGAGGTGCGGCCCTATCCGCAGCGTGCGCAAATCGTGCAGCAACCAGGGCAAACCATCGCCTGGGTGCATCCGGTCGATCTCTACAATTTGCAGGTCCAGGGCTCTGGACGGCTGGTGTTTCCCGACGGCGCTCCGGCGCGCGCCGCGTTTGCGGCGCAGAACGGCTATCGCTGGAATTCCGCGCTCGGCGCGCTGGCGCGCTCGGGCGAATTGCAGGGCGCGACGTGGGCCAATTTCAAATCATGGAGCGAGACCCGCGGCGCCGACGCCACGCGCACCGCGCTCAACGCCGATCCGTCCTATGTGTTCTTCACCGAAGAGACGATCGCCGACCCGAGCATCGGGCCGCGCGGCGCGGCGGGCATCTTCCTGCAGCCAATGGGCTCGCTGGCGGTCGATCCTGCTTTCCATCCGTACGGCGCGCTCTTGTTTGTCGATGGCCAATACAATGACGCGCCGTTCCGGCGGCTGATGGTGGCGCTCGATACCGGCGGCGCGATCCGTCGCGGGCCTCTGCGCGGGGACGTGTTCTTTGGCTCTGGCCCCGAGGCGGGTGCGGCGGCCGAGCGCATGAATGCGCCGGCGCAGTTTTGGACGCTGTTGCCGCGGGGCGTTCCCGTGGCTTGAGGCTGTTCTGCACAAGGCGGCAGCGGGCGCCCGGCGCGTTCAGCTTGGATTCATCCAGCGGCGGCAGATTGCCCGAGGGGCTGCATGGGCGAGGTTGGCCGTGCTGCGCAATCTGATCCTTATCGCTGCGTCGGCGGCGTCGCTGGCGGCATGCGCCACGCGCACGCCTGCGCCCTACACGCTGCCTTCGCCGCAGCATCCCGCGTACACGCAACCACGCGCGCCGCAGCCGAACCTTTACAGTACGGCGCCGCGCGCGCCGTTCCACGCCGAACTGATTTCGTGCGGCTATCGCGGCTCGAACACGGGAGAGTTCGGGGCGCGCGGCGAGTCGCTCAGCTATACGCCCTACATTCAGACCAGCGCCGGGCCTTTGCTGCGCAACCCGACTGAACAATCCTGCCTTTCCTCGGGCTTCGGCTGGCGCAATGCGCAGGGCGGTTCGGGCCGCGCGCACAATGGGCTCGATCTCGCCAACGCCAGCGGCGGCTATGTGTTTGCGGCGGGCGATGGACGCGTCATCGCCAACGATTGGCGCGGCGGCTACGGCCTCGTGGTTGAACTTGATCACGGCATGGGCGTGCGCACGCTCTATGCGCATCTCAATGAGAGCGACGCCAACCTCTATCCCGGCGCCTTCGTGCAAGCGGGCCAGCCGATTGCGCGCATGGGCGATACGGGCAACGCGACCGGCGTGCATTTGCACTACGAAGTGAGCGTCGACGGGCTCCTGGTCGATCCGTTGCACTACGGCATGGAACTGCCTCAGACGCCGATTTATTGAGGCTTCCGCGCACGCTTTTCGCCTCATGCGCGAGCGCCGCTCAAGGCGCACGCGCGCCACGCTGCGCCGATTAACCATTGCTTGACGGCCCGCGCGGCCCGGGCGCAATTTTCGCCCGACGCCAGCGCGCAAGAAGCCGCGGCGTGCAGGGGGATGGGCTTATGGCTCGCAAATCTAATCGCCGCAGCGCCGCGCTCTCGAGCGCCGCGTTGGCGCTTGCACTCGCATTCGGCGCCGCCAACTTCGCAACGCCGGCGTTCGCGCAAGATCAGGACGAGATCATCGTCACCGGTTCGCGCATTTTGGTCGATCCGCTCAGCCAGACGCAGCCGATCACCACCGTGGGCGCTGAAGAGATCGCGCGCACCGGCTTGAGTGCGACCGCGGACGTGCTGCAGCGTTTGCCGTTGGCGGGCGGCGGCTTGAACACGCGCAACAATTCGTCCGGCAATTTCGGCAACCCGGCTGACGGCGGCGGCGTCGGCGCCGGCGCGGCGGAAATCAATCTGCGCTATCTCGGCTCGCCGCGAACGCTGGTTCTGGTCGACGGGCTTCGCTGGGTGAACGCATCGTCCGCTTCGGGCGTGCCGGGCGCGGTGGATTTGAACACTATTCCGGAAGCGATGATCGACCGTATCGAAGTGCTGCAGCAGGGCGCGTCGCCGATTTACGGCTCCGATGCGATCGCCGGCGTCGTCAACATCATCACGCGCCGTGAACAGGACGGGATCATCGCTTCGGCGCAATATGGCGGCTTCCTCGAAGAGGGCGACGGCGAGACCACCAACGTGAATTTGTCGTGGGGCCGCAATTTCGGCTCGACCGATATCGTGCTCGGCGGCGGCTACGTGAACCAGGAGCCGGTGATGGCGGCTGACCGCCCCACGGCGAACTTCCCGACGCCGGGCGTCAATGGCTGCGACGCGACCTGCTCATCGGGCACGCCGAATGGCCGCTTCATCTTGCTTGGGGACGATCTGACGCTGATCAACGCGCTGGCGCCTGGCCAAATCCCGACCCCCGGAGATTATCGCGACTTCGTCAGCCCGGGCGATCGCTTCAATTTCCAGCCGTTCAATTATGTGGTGACACCGTCGGAGCGCTTCAGCGCGTTCGGGCAGCTGACGCATGAATTCTCGCCGGCGCTCGCGTTTCGGCTGCGCGCGTCCTATGTGAACCGGCAGTCGGCCAACCAGGCCGCCCCGTTGCCGCTGTTCGTCGGCCCGGACGCAGGCAACGGCAATCTGCTCGATACGGTCGTGATCGACGCCACCAATCCGTACAATCCGTACGGCGTGACGCTCGGGCCGGGCACGCTGACTTTCATCGGCCGCCGCCTGGTCGAAGCTGGGCCGCGCCATTACGAACAAGAAGTCGACACCACCAACGTCACCGCCAGCCTGTTCGGCGATATAGGCTTGCTTGGCCGCGATTGGCGTTGGGATATGAACGTCGTGCACTCGGTGAACCACGCCGAGCAAACCTTCACCGGAAACGTCAACGCGCAGCGCGTGGTGCAGGCGCTGGGTCCGGTTGCGGATTGCACCGGCGCGTGCGTGCCGCTGAACATATTTGGCGGCGCCGGCACGATCACGCCGGACATGCTGGGCTATATCGGCTTCATCCAGCGCGACGAATCCGAACAGCAGCTCGACGATTACAGCGCCAACATCACCGGCGATCTGTGGGAGCTGCCGGCGGGCCCATTGGGCATGGCGGCTGGCGTCGAGTATCGGCGCACCGAGGGCTATTTCCAGCCTGATCCGATCGTCGCCGCGGGCTTCTCGTCGGACATTCCGGCGCAACCCGCGAGCGGCAAGATCGACGTCACGGAAGCGTATGTCGAATTCCGTGCGCCGCTCTTGGCCGGCCAGCCCTTGTTTGAGGAATTGACCGCGACGCTTGCTGCGCGCGTGTTCGATTATTCGACCTCCGGCGCCGATGAGACTTATCAGGTGGGTCTCAACTGGCGGCCGACAGAAGAGATGTTGGTGCGGCTCTCCTGGGGCGAAGGCTTCCGCGCGCCGACCATCGGCGAATTGTTCGGCACGGCTTCGCGCTTCGACCAGGAAGTGCGCGACCCATGCTCGGACATGCTGGGGCTGAGCGGCGGACCGGTTGCGAGCGGGACGGTGCAGGCGAATTGCATCGCCGAAGGCGTCCCGGCCGATGGCTCCTACGTGCAACTGAACGCGCAAGTGCCGGTGATCACCAGCGGCAACCAAGCGCTGCAGCCGGAAACAAGCGAGGGCTACAATATCGGCTTCGTGTGGCAGCCGTCGTTCCTCGAAGCGACGACGGTGTCCGATGGCGTGACCGTGGAAGTGAATTATTCCGACATCACGCTCGACGGCGCGATCAAGGCGCAAGATGGGCAATCGCTGCTCGATCGCTGCGCGCAGATCAACGACACGCTGGCGTGCAATACGATCACGCGCACCGGCACCGGCACGATCTCGGGCATCGCCAATCCGCTGATCAATATCGGCGGGATCGAAACCCGCGGCGTTGACGTGACGGTGGACTGGCGCTTCCCGGAAACCTCGATCGGCACGTTTGGCCTGCGTTCCTCGACCGCGTTCCTGATCGAGTACAACGAGCTTCTGCCGGCCTCGGGCGGCCTGGTCTCGATCCCGCGCGAAGGCACCGAGCGCGGCAATCCCGATCAAGCCTATCCGGAGATCAAGTCCACGCTGACGCTGAACTGGGATTATCTGGAATGGGGCGCGAGCCTAACGGCGCGCTACATTTCCGAAGTGGATGAACCGGTCGGCGTCAACAACACGCTGAGCTCGATCACCTACCTCGATGCGCAGGCGCGCTGGACGCCGGCGATGTTCGACGATCGCGTCACCATCGCGCTCGGCGTCAACAATCTCGCGGACGAGGATCCGCCGGGCTGCTTCAGCTGCGGCCTGAACAATTTCGATCCGACCACGTACGACCCGCCGGGACGCTTCGGCTACCTGCGGATCGCCTACCGGCAATAAACGACAACGGACTTTACCTTTGCGCCGGCGTGGTCAGCCCCCACGCCGGCGCTCTTTCTTTTTTGGCCCTTGAAATTGCCAGAAGGGGGGCCATGTAATCCAGAGCACCCCCCGAAAACCGATCAAGCTATGAAAGCAGGCGACGATGGACGCCAAGTTTAGCGCTGGCCAGCGCGTTTCGATCCTGCGTTCGGGGACATTCTCCGCGCCTACCGGCATTTATCGCGTCATTCGAGCGTACCCAGCCGATCCGGGGCCCCGCCGCTATCGGGTGAAGAATGAGGCGGAGAATTTCGAACGTGTGATGGACGAAGCGCGCCTCGAAGCGGCTGCTCCAGACTGAGCCTGCCGGGTCAGTGACCGCCAAAGTTGAATTTACCGCGAAATAGGCGCATGTAGCGGCATCGATCCTCGTCGCGTCACGCTTTTATCCCCGCGATCGCGCCGGATTTCTGCTGTTTCCCTCGAAATCGTCGCCGGGCGGAATGTCTCCGCCGGCAATGTGAAACTTAGGAGACGGCTCATGGCTGCCGGTACAGTAAAGTTCTTCAACATGAACAAGGGCTTTGGGTTCATCTCGCCGGAGCAGGGCGGCAAGGACGTGTTCGTGCATATTTCTGCACTTGAGCGTTCCGGGCTTTCCAGCCTGGCCGACGGACAGCGTGTCACGTTCGACACCGAGAAAGATCGCCAGGGCCGCGATGCAGCGATCAATCTGAAGCTGGAGTAGCGCGATGGACATCGGGCAGCGCATTCCTGATTTGTCAGACAAGGAACTGGAAAATCTGCACGCCAACGCCGTGCGGCTTTCGCAATCGGGCTCGCTGAAAAAAAAGGAGCAGGCCGAACACCTGCTCCCTTTGATCGGCGCGGCTCTGGAGACGCGTCGCACGGCGCGCGTTGAGGCGGAGCAGGAGCGGCGGCGTACGACCAAGCGGCGCAAGGCGGTTGCAGCAAAGGCGAAAACCCTTTGACCGTCCCGCCGCTCGGCGGAGGCGGTTTGACCGGCGCAGTAAAGTCCTACGATAAGCGCAAAGGCGTCGGCGCGATCACGCCCGATAGAGGCGGTGACGACATCGCGGTTTATTCGAGTGAGCTGGAGCGCGCCGGTTTCTCAAGCCTCGCCTTTGGCGATCGCCTCTCATTCGACGTTCAAATTGACCGCGCTCTTGGCCGTTCTTTCGCGGTCAATCTCGCGCGCGTCTAGAAGCGTCGCGGCGCCGGTACGTGCACGCCGCCAACGGGGCGCTCGGCCAGCGTCTCTTTGCGGCAGCGGAAGAGTTCGGCTGGACGCCCGCCGGCGCTGGCGTCCATTTCGCCGGTGCCTTCGACCAAGCCGGTGCGATCCAGCAAGCGGCGGAAGTTCTGCTTATGCAGCTCAAGCCCAGCGATGGATTCCACTAGGCGCTGAAGATGCAGCAGCGTGAAACGCTCGGGCGCCAGTTCGAACACGACGGGGCGGTATTTGATCTTTGCCCGCAACCGGCCGATGGCGGTGGCGAGGATGCGGCGGTGATCGGAAATCATCGGTTCGCCAAGCGCCGGCGGCGAGGCCGGCATCGCTGCGTTGGCGCCGCGCCCGACGAAGCGCGCATGATCGCGCGCGGCCTCGGGCGCCAGCTGCGCTTCGTAGAGCAATTCATAGCGTTCGAGCGCGCGTTCTTCGTTCCAGACCGCGCCGTCGAGACCGAACGCGAGGCGCGCGCGGCGATTGCGCTGCGCGGCCTGTTCCGGATCGGGCGCGGCGTCACCCCACGCGCGCAAGGCTGGCGCGACCTCCGCATCGATCACGCCGGGACGGCCGCTGCGCCAATCCTCCCATGGAAAGAAATCGTACCAGGAGCGCCAGCGCGCCTGCACGCGTTGCAGCGGCGCGCGTGAAGGCGTCAGCGCGAGGTAAGAAATGGAAATGACGCGGTCGGGCCGTTCGCCGCCGAGATCGGCCAGCGGCGCTTCGCGGCCGCGATCGCCGAACGTGTAAAGCTGTTCGACATAGCCGATGTCGAAACCGGTCTGCTCTTGCACCCATCCGCGCAACGAGAGTTCGAGCGTGCGGTCGCCTGCGGGATCGAAGGGCCCGAACGGCAGGCCCGACGCGGCGCCGCCATCGCGCGTGACGACGACATAAGGCGCGTCCTCCGTCACAGCGACAATCACCGCGGAAAGGCCGATGACGACATGCGCGTCTGCGCTCATGGCGTGGTTCCGAAACGGCCGGGCAAGGTGAAGGGCTCGGCCTCGCCGATGTCGTACCAGGAAGGGCCGCGGCCGATGGCGTCGATGGCGCGCGTCATCCGCCCGTCGCGGCCAAGCGCGGCGTCGGCGAGCGCGACGAAGCGCCGGTTCGGGCTTGCCGTGGGCGAGGCCGCGCGCAGCGCGAGCGCGATCTCCTCTTCGTCCGCGGCTTCGTTGTGGGCGCAAGCGACGATGTAGGCGGTGGCGGTCGAGCGGCTGATGCCGGCGTAGCAATGCACCAGCATCGGCGCGACGCGATCCCATTCGGCGACGAAATCGAGAATGGCGCCCATCCGGGTTTCGCAGCAGGCGTCATAGCCATTCAGCTCGGCTTCGATGTCGTGCACGCCGGTGCGGAGGTGGCGGCTTTGCACCAGGCCGAGCGCGGGAAAGGCTGTGCCGGGATCGAGCAAGCTGACGGCGTGCGAAGGTTTGTACAGGCGCGCGATTTCGGGCGCGCGCGACAGAGGGCAAACGATGATGTCCATGTGCCCCGACTTTAAGCCGGATCGACGAGCGAGCGGAAGCGGCGGACGAAGGCTTCCTGGGCCTTACCGGTCGGCAAGGGCGTCACGGACGGGCGCAGACGCGGCGGCGGGGCGCCGAAAAAGCCCTTCGCTTCAGCCTCGTTGAAACCGGCGAGCTGGGTGGCCTCGAAATAGGCGGAAATGCGGTCGGCGCGCTTGATGACGCCCTTGACCGCCGCGGGCGTCTTCGCCGGCAGCCCGAAACGGAGATGGATGGCTGCTTCGAGCTTGTCTTCGAATGCGCGATAATCGAGCCCCAGCGCGGCTTTGAACGGGCTGATCATGTCGCCGATGACATATTCGGGCGCGTCATGCAGAAGCGCCATCAAGCGATATTGCCGCGGCCAATCCGGCGCCAGTTTACGCGTGATCTCCTCTACCAGGAGCGAGTGCTGCGCGACGGAGAATGCGTGCGCGCCGGTGGTCTGTCCGTTCCAACGCGCAACGCGCGCGAGCCCGTGCGCGATGTCCTCGATCTCGATGTCGAGCGGCGAAGGATCGAGCAGATCGAGGCGCCGTCCCGACAGCATACGCTGCCAGGCGCGGGGCCCTTCGGGCGCCTTGGGCTTCAAGCCCGGTGATCGCGGCGCGCGCGCCATGCATGCCCTCGGTTTGCGTCCGATCAATGTAGGATTGCAGCGGCTCGGGGATAAGCGGGTTCGCGCAAGGAGCAAACCATGATTGGACTGACGCGAGTGATTCTTCGCCTGGGACGCAATCCGGAGGCGGGATACCCCGATGGCGCGGACGATTATGGATATGTGATCCAGGCGCCGCTGAATGCGGACGGCAAGCTGGACGCCGCGCTCTGGCGCGATAAGCGCGAACATTGCACCGTCCGCCGCTTTCATCCCAATGAAGCGCCTGCCGATGGCTGGCTCAGGCATCGCGGGGCGAATTGGTATTTCTGGTACGACGAAGCCGATGAGGGCCCTGAAGAGCCGCTGTTCAAGCTCGCCACGCACGAGATGCGCGCCGGCGAGTACGTGACGCTGCGCGAAGGCGATGGCGACGTGCTGACGTTCCGCGTCGCAGAGGCCCAGCGCATTTAGCAGCGCGTTGCGTTCGCGTCGCGAAGCAGGCAAGCCAGCGCCATGCAGGATTGGTCCAATTGGTCCGGCAGCGTTACGGCGCGCCCGGCTGTTTATGCGACGCCGAAAACGGAAGCGGAATTGAGCGCGCTGGTGGCGCGGGCAGAAGCGGTGCGCGTGGCGGGCGCGGGTCATTCTTTCATGCCCCTGTGCGCAACCGACGGCGTGCTTGTTTCGCTCGCGGCGATGGAGGGCGCCCCGCGCATCGACCGCGCGCGCCATCGCGTCCGGGCGCCGGCGGGTTGGAGTCTGGCGAAGCTGACGGCGGCGCTGTGGGCGGAAGGGCTCTCGCTGATCAATCAGGGCGACGTTAATCCGCAGGCATTGGCAGGCGCGATCGCTACGGGCACGCACGGCACAGGCGCCGCATTGGGTTCGCTTTCGACGGCGGCGCGCGCGTTCCGGCTGGTGCTGGCCGACGGCGCGATCGTGACGTGCAGCGCCGAGGAGCGGCCGGAGCTGTTCGAGGCGGCGCGCCTCTCGCTCGGACTGCTCGGCGTCGTCACGGAAATCGAGATCGACGTGATGGCGGCTTACCATCTCGAGGAGCGCATCGAGGCGTGGCCGCTGGACGCAGTGGCGGAGCAATGGAGCGCACTGACAGCGCAGAACCGCCACGCCGAGTTCTGGGTTTTTCCCTATAGCGAGCGCGCCATTCTCAAGCGGCTCAATCCGGCGCCGGCGGAGGGCGAATTGAAGCAGACCACCGATCTGGACGATCGCGCGTTCGGGGTGATTTGCGATATGTGCGCAGCGGCGCCCTTCGTGACCCCGGCGCTGCAGCGGCTGATCGTGCCGGCGAACGTCAAGCAGCGGCGCGTCGGGCCGGCCTACCGGATTTTCGCTTCCGAGCGGAACGTGCGCTTCGAGGAGATGGAATATCAGCTGCCGCTCGACGCCGGCTGGCCGGCGCTGCGCGCAGCCATCGCGCATGTGCGCCGCAAGCGCTTGCCGCTGACATTTCCGTTCGAGTTCCGCATCGTGGCGGGAGACGACATCTGGCTCAGCCCGTTCAACGGCGCGCCACGGCTTTCGATCTCGACGCATCAATACAAGCGCATGCCGTGGCAGGGCGTATTCGCCGAGCTGGAGCCTATTTTCCGCGACCATGGCGGACGCCCGCACTGGGCCAAACGGCACAATCTAGCGCCGGCCGATGTCGATGCGCTTTATCCGGGCGCGGCGCGGTTTCGCGCGGTGCGCGCGGCGCACGATCCCGGCGCGAAGTTCGCCAACGCGCATCTTGGCGCACTGTTCGGCCTTGAAGCGAAACGAGAGGCGGCATGAGCGACATTGATTTGCACAAGCCGTTGATCGGCCAGCAGGGTTCGCGGCGCGCGCTCAACACGCCAGTGCTGGTGCTCGACCGGGATGCGCTGGCGCGCAATATCGCGGCCATGGCGGCGTTCGCGAACGCGCGGGGGATGGCGCTGCGTCCCCACGCCAAGACGCACAAGAGCGTGGACATTGCGCGTTTGCAGTTGGCGGCGGGCGCGACGGGGGTTTGTTGCGCCAAACTGGGTGAGGCCGAGGCGCTCGGCGATGGCGGCATCGACGCCATTCTCATCACCTCGCCGGTGGTGACGCCGCAGGCGATCGCGCGGTTGCTGGCGCTGCAAGACCGCATCGGCGATCTGCGCGTCGCGGCCGACAATCCTGCCAACATCGAAGCGCTTGCAGCGGCGGCGCAGTCGGCGTCGCGGCCGCTGCCGGTGTTGGTCGATATCGATCCAGGCATTCGCCGCACCGGCGTGGGCTCGCCGGAAGCGGCGGTGACTTTGGCGCGCGCGATCGCGGACGCGCCAACGCTGCGCTTCGCCGGCGTTCAGTTCTATTGCGGCGCGCAGCAGCACATTGAGGATTATGCTGAGCGGCGGACCGCCATTGTTGAGCGCACGGATTATCTGCGCGCGGTGATCGAGGCGCTCGCGGCGGCCGGGCTGAAGCCTGAGGTCGTCACCGGCGGCGGCACCGGCACGCATGAGATCGACGCAGACCTGGGCGTGATCACGGAATTGCAGGCAGGCTCCTACGTGTTCATGGACAGCCAGTACAATGATTGCGCGCTGCGCGAAGCGGACGCGCGGCCGTTCGAAACGGCGCTGATGATCGATGCGCATGTGGTCAGCGCCAATTCGCAAGGCATGGCCACGCTCGATAGCGGCTTCAAGGCGCTGGCCACGGACGGCGGCGCGGTGCGCGTGCTGGCCGGCGGGCCGGAAACGAGCGCGTTCGTGTTCATGGGCGACGAGCACGGCGCTCTGATCGCCATGGATCACGTTTTCAGGATCGGCGACCGCGTGACGCTCACGACGCCGCATTGCGACCCGACGGTGAACCTGTACGACGCCTACCACGTCGTGCGTGGCAACGACCTGATCGGGATATGGCCCGTCAGCGGGCGGGGGCGCTCGCGCTAGGACCCGCCAGCGCGTCGCGATAGCGGCGGCTGCCGACGAGCGCGCGGCCGCTGTCCAGCGTGATCTCGACATCGCCTGACGGGGTCGGCTTGATCGCAGCAATGCGGGTGCGGTTGACGAGGCGCGAACGATGCGCGCGGACGAACCCGTGCTGTGAAAGCCGCCCCTCCCACGCGGCCAGTGTGCCGCGGACAAGGTGCTGGCGCGTTGCTGTATGGAACTCGATGTAATTGCCCGCGGCCTCGACGAAGAGGATGTCGGACGGGGCCAGGAAAACTGCTGCGCCGCCGTCGCGGATTTCGATGCGGCTTTCGCCGGCGCGCTCCAGCGGCGGACGCTCTGCGCGGTGCTGGAACCAACCGAACACGGCGGCGACAGCGCCGTAGGTGAGAATGTCCTTGCGCCATTCATAGAGGAAGGTGAGCGCGACGCCGTCATCGAAGAAGCCGTAGCGGGCGCCGACGGCCCAATAGGCCGCCTCCCGCGTGATCCAAATCGCCAGCACGTGGGCGATCGCGAACGGCACGGTAAGGGCGAGGTGGATCAGGCCGAAGCGAACCAGGCTGTCGGCGCGTGGCGGCCAACGGCGGACCGCCATGCCCACCAGCGGCGCCAAGAGGATGATGGTGACGGCGCTGGTGGCTTCCCACAGCACTGGAGCGGCCCAATGGATGTCCGAGCCGGCCCGCTGCAGCTCCATGATGTCGGAGGTGGCGGTCACAAACGCCACAACGACGCCGATCAGGGCCACGACAGTCCAGGGCCCTATCTTGGGGCCCTCACCGCTCGCCCCGGCTGCGCCGCCGCTCGTCACACCCGGCTCCCCGTTCGTCCCAGCGGTTTGCCGGGCGCGGCGCCAGCCTAGCAGGCGGGCGCGGAGCGGTGAACAAGCGACGCGGCAAGGAGAATAAGGCATGGACGCGCGCCGCACAGACCTGGACTGGCTGAGGATCGCCGCCTTCGGGACGTTGATCCTCTACCACGTGGGCATGTTTTACGTGACCTGGGACTGGCACGTGAAATCGAGCCGGGCGAGCGACGCCATCGAGCCACTGATGATGCTGACCAATCCTTGGCGTCTCACGCTCCTGTTCATTATTTCGGGCGCGGCGACCCGCTTCATGGCCGACAAGATGAGCGCTGGCGCGCTGACGGCGTCGCGGATGGGCCGGCTCTGGCCGCCGCTCTTGCTCGCCGTGTTCGTGATCGTGCCGCCGCAAAGCTATTGCGAGATCGTCGAGGCGCTGCGGGCGATGCCGGCGGAGCAGGCCGCTTCCTATGCCGGTGCGCTGGACAATTTCTGGGTCAAGTATGCGACCGCGTCAGGCAATTGGTGCGACGCCGACGGCTGCCTGACGACGCCGACCTACAATCACATGTGGTTTGTCGCGTACCTCATCCTCTACACACTGGCGCTGATTGCGCTTCTGCCGCTATTGCGCCGCGCACCCAGCGCGTTGGCGCGCCTGGTGAGCGGGCCGTTCCTGTTTATCACGCCGTGGCTCTTGCTGTTCGTGCTGCGCGTGACGCTGTTCCCGGTCTTCGGCGAAACCCATGATTTCCGCGCCGATTGGTATCTGCACGCGGTCTATCTGCCGGCGTTTCTGTTCGGCTTCGGCATCGCCAAACACGCGCCCTTTTTCGAGGCGTGCATGCGTTGGCGTTGGCTGGCCTTAGCGGTGGCGCTGGCGGCATGGGCGATGCTCCAAGGCGCGTATCAGATCTACAGCGACGCGAACCTGCCGCCGGATTGGCTCCGCGTCATCATGCGCGGCGTTCGCGAAGCGCAAGCATGGGCGGCGATCCTCGCCTGCTTCGGTTTCGCCTATCGCCATCTCCGCGACGCTGATGGTCCAGTGCGCCGGTATTTCACCGAGGCGATCTTTCCCTATTACCTGATCCACCAGACCATCATCGTCGTGCTCGCGTTTCATCTAAATGCGCTGAATTGGCCTTTGGCGATCGAAGCGGCGGTGTTGGTCGCTGCGACGTTTGCGGGCTGTGCGCTGTTCTACGAAATCGCCAGACGCTCCGGTCCGTTGCGGGTGTGGTTCGGCCTCAAGCCGCGCCAGCGCGCCAAGCAGCGCCTCGCCGCCGATCCCGCCGCCGAGGCTGGCTGAGAGGCCGCGCTGCGGTTCGTGTATGTGGCTTCCGCACTCGTTCGGACGCGCCAGAAATGCTATATTCACTAGGCGAGGCGGCGCTGAGATGGCTGGTTTCGGCGTCATCCGCACGGAGTGGAACATGTTTCTCGGGTTCCTCATCGCCGTGGGCCTCATTGTGCTGCTGACGCTCGTGGGCGCGTTCATCGCGCGCCGCGCGCCCGGCACGGAGTGGGAGTCGCACGAAGATCGCCCGATCGGGCCCTGGATGGATCACTGATCCCGGGGCAAGCGCTTGCGCCGGAGGGGCCTAAGCGGCTTTATGCCTGCCGAGGCATGGAGGCTCCTTCCGGGCATGGTTCAGATACGGCGCGCTACGTCCCGCGACGCTGACGCGATCGCCAAGCTGGCAGCGGCCTCGGCGGCGGAGGAAGGCGCGGTCTCAGCGCTCGAAGCCGATCGCATCAGGGCGCACGCCTTCGGGCAGAACAATCTCTTCGAGGCGTTTGTGGCGCAGGAGCGCTCGAACGCGCCGGTTCAGGCGCTCGCCGTCATCACCAAGGGCTACGACTTTCGCCGCGCCTGCCCGACCATCGTCTTGTGCGAGCTTTATGTCGTGCCCGACCAGCGTCGCAGCGGCCTGGCCCGGCGCATGATGTCGGCGGTGGCGCGCCGCGCCCGCGATCTTGGCGCGCGCGAACTGATGATCACGACCGGCGTCGATAACGCCGTGGCGCAGAAATTCTTCGCCGCTGTCGGGGCGCGCCCCCAGCAAGGGGCGGCCTTCATGATGACCGCTGACGGCATCGAATGGCTGGCGACGGAAGATCTTTAGGGGTGGCGCGCGGGGTCTCGGCGCGCACGACAACAACAGGAGAGGACATGTTCGCGAAACCCTTGTTGAAGAGCGCGGCGTCGCTCATCGCCATCGCCGCTTTGGCCGCGGCTGGCTGTGCGACCACGCCGACCGAGGCAGCCGATGGCGCCCCGGCGACCGTGGAGGCGGCGCAGGAATTCGTAACGCAGGCGGAGGTGGAGCTGACCGAGCGCTCCGAGCGCGAGGGCCGCATCGCCTGGATCTACAACACCTACATCAATTACGACACCGAATGGCTGCTGCAGCGCGCGGACGCTGAAGGCACCGAAGCGCGCGTGGCCTACGCTCAAGAAGCAGCGCGCTACGCCGATCTCGATCTGCCGGCCGATGTGCGGCGCAAGATCGATTTCCTGCGCCTCGGCCTCACGCTGCCGGCCCCCACGCGCGACGGCGCCGCCGCTGAGCTCGCGGCGATCAATACGCGCATGGCCTCGACCTATTCGACCGGCCGTATCGATTTCGATGGCCGTCAAATCACGCTCGACGACCTCGAAACCATGATGGGCACGGAGCGCAATCCCGCACGGCTCGAAGAAATCTGGACCAAATGGCATGCCGTCGCTGCGCCGATGGCCGGCGATTATGCGCGCATGGTGGAAATCTCCAACGAGGGCGCGCGCGAACTCGGCTTCGAGAATGTCGGCCAGATGTGGCTCTCGAATTACGACATGCCCGCCGACGAAATGGAGACGGAGGTCAACCGGCTCTGGGGGCAAATGCAGCCCTTCTACGAGCAGCTGCATTGCCATGTGCGCGCCGAACTGAACGCGGAATACGGCAATGCCGTCGTGCCGCTCGACCAGCCGATCCGAGCCGACATTCTCGGCAATATGTGGGCGCAGGATTGGTCGACGTTGAACGACATCGTCGGGCCGCCCGCCGGCGGGCGCCGCTACGATCTCACGCAATTGCTGGTGCGTGCCGACTACAACCCGGTGACGATGACCGAGACGGCGGAGCGCTTCTATACCTCGCTCGGCCTGGCGGAACTGCCGGACACGTTCTGGGAGCGCTCATTGCTCGAACGGCCGGAGGACCGGGACGTCGTCTGCCACGCTTCAGCGTGGGATGTGGACAATGTCGAAGACCTCCGCGTCAAGCAATGCATCCAGATCAACGCCGAGCATTTCCAGACCATCCACCACGAACTCGGCCACAACTATTATCAGCGCGCCTACAATCAGCAGCCGCTTCTGTTCCGCAACGGCGCCCATGACGGCTTCCATGAAGCGATCGGCGATTTCGTGGCGCTCAATGCGACGCCGGACTATCTGGTCGAGATCGGGCTCCTGAACCGAAATCAAATCCCGAGCGAGGCGGCGGACAATTCGTTGCTGATGGAGCAGGCGCTGTCGAAGCTCGCCTTCCTGCCATTCGCGCTGACGGTCGATAATTGGCGCTGGCAGGTGTTTGACGGGCGCATCACGCCGGACCGCTACAATGCGGCTTGGTGGGAGCTGCGCGAGCGCTATCAGGGCATTCGCCCGCCGAACGAGCGCGCAGCCGCCATGTTCGATCCGGGCGCCAAATATCACATCGCCAACAACGTGCCCTACCTGCGCTACTTCCTGGCGCACGTGCTGCAATTCCAATTCTACGAAGCTGCCTGTCAGCAAGCGGGCTGGACCGGGCCGCTGCATCGCTGCACCGTCTACGGCAACACCGAGGTCGGCGCGCGCTTCAATCGGATGATGCAGATGGGCGCCTCGCAGCCGTGGCCGGATGCGCTGGAAGCGTTTACGGGCACGCGCCAGATGGATGGCGGCTCGATGGTGCGCTACTTCCAGCCGCTGATGACGTGGCTTGAAGATCAGAACGAAGATCGCCAGTGCGGCTGGTAAGACCGGCCTGACGGCAAGAGAAAGCCCGGCGCATAGCGTGCGCCGGGCTTTTTTCTGGCGCCTCAATCCTCTTCGATAAACGCGCCGGCGCGGCGAATGCCGAGCGAGAGGATGCGGTTGATCAGCGTTGGATAATCGATGCCGTCGTGCAGGGCGGCTTGTGCGAATTCCTCGCTCTTGGCGATTTCAGGATTGGGATTGGCCTCGATGAAATAGGGCGTGCCGTCCCGGCCAAGGCGGAAATCGATGCGCGCATAGCCTTCGAGTTCCAGCGTCTGGCAAATGCGCTTGGCGTAATCGCGAATGCGCTTCTCGGTAGCGGCGTCGATATTGTCGGCGGGGCCCTGCACAACGCCGCGCCGCTCCTGATACTCGGGATTGTGCTTGGCCTGTTCGGTGGCGATCGGCAGATGCCCGGGCGGCAAATCGCCGAACTCGACCTCCCAGATCGGCAGCACGCGATAGCGATCATTGCCCAGGACGCCGACATAAATTTCGCGCCCGTCGATATATTCCTCGGCGATGGCGGCGGTGCCGATGCGCTCGTGAATGAATGACACGCGATCTTGGAGTTTCTCGTCGCTGTCGACGACAGAGGCTTGCGAGATGCCGCGTGAGGCGTCTTCGGAGAGGCTCTTCACGATCAACGGATATTCGAGCTTGGGCGGGCGGCGCACTTTCTTGCCAAGCGGAAACACAGCGAACGCAGGCGCTGGAATGCGATGATACTTGACCAGCTTCTTGGAAAGATCCTTGCCCTGTGACAGCACGAGGCCGCGTGCGTTGCAGCCCGTGTACGGCACCTTCATCAATTCCAGCAGGCCCGGGATATGCTGGCAGTAAAGCGTTTCGCCGTGGAATTCGTCGAGCAGGTTGAAGACGACATCCGGCGCCCAATGCTCGACGTCGTCACGGATCGGCGTCAGATCGTACTGGACCCCCAGCACTTTGACCTCATGGCCGTTCGCGCGCAGCGTTTGGACGACGTCGTATTCCGTCTTCCATACGGTGATTTCACGCTCGCTATAGCCGGCGAGCGAGTCGGGCGGCAGCAGCTGCGGATGGCACAGAACTAGAACGCGAAGTTTTTTCATACAGCAAAGGATTGCCGCCGCGCCGAGTAGTGCGATGTCACAGCCTTCTTGGTGAGCAAGGCGGTGATGTCTGCGCGCGTTTTCCGTTCGCTTCTCGGCGCGCGCAGCTTAAGCGCGCGACAGCGATCTATCATATCGTCGATCGCTGCGTCGAGCGTAAGCAGGTACTCTCCGCTGCGGCGTGAGACCGCGTCCCGGATTGTGGCGCGGTGACGCTTGATGAAGGCCGCCGCCTGCGGCGCGCCCCTGCCGCCCGGTTCGTCCGAAAAAATGCGCTTCAGGTCGCGATCGAACACGGTCGGGGTGTCGATGGCGTAGCGCTCGGTCTTTTGTTCGTAATGCTCGCCCAAGGTCGCGCGCAGCGTGTGCACGGGGTCGATCTCGATCTTGCGTGTCAGCAGCGGCTTGGCGCCTGCAAGTTCCGCCATCAGCTCTTCGACGTATTCGAGCTTCGCCAGCGCCACCGGCCATTCGGCGTAACGCCGCCGCCAATTCGAGCGCGGCGTGAGCCACACAGCGAAGGTCTCGGCGAAATCCTCGTCTGGGTGGCATTGCGCATACCAGCGGCGCAAATGCTGGACGTAATTCTTGCTGGTGGGGTTCGGGCGGTAATGTTCGGGATAGGGCCGCGAGGCATGGCCGAACAATTGCCGCCAGCGGCGGCGCCGGTGCAGCCCGTAGGCGCGCTGCATCACGTGCCCCGCCTCGTGGCGGAGAATGCGCATGCAGTCGCGGCGCGTGCCGCCCTCCACTTCGAGCACCATCTTGCGCTCAAGCTGCATCAGGCGCGGGTGGGCGAGGTAAAACGGAAACGCGACGCCCGGGCTGGAGTGCGGGCTGAACCATTCGTCCGACAGCCAGCCATGGGCGCGGACCTTCAGTTCGCGCCGCTCCAATTCGCCGTTGAGGTCGTCGAGGGCGTCGGCCAGCCATGTGCCCTCGAGCGTCAGGCCGAGATCCTTGATCCGCACGCAGAGCAGGTCGGCGTCCGAAAGCTGGGTCCAGTGAGGTTCGGCGCGGCTGCGCACCTTCAGATTCGACGCCATGGAGAAATCGTCACATGCCAAAACTTAACACGAAATGATCGTGGGAAAACCGGCGGAGTCATGGCCAGTTCCGGGCGCGCTGCATCGTTCCGCAGCCGCGATTAGATCGCTAGCGAAGCGACCCAGCCGGCCACGGCGGCGGCGAGCACCACAAGCGCGGCATTGGCCTTGAAGCGGATCAGTGCGGTGGCGCTGAAAACCGCGATTAGCGCGGCTATCGGATCGAATGCGGCGGCGAGCGGCAGGTCCAGGCTGCGGCCCCAGGGCGCCGAAAACACCGTGTTTTCGCGGAAAATCACGTGTTGGGCGAACCAGAGCGCCAGCGCGGCGATGATGCCGAGGGCCGCCGCGGTGACAGCGCGCAGCGCCGCCTGGGCGTACGCGCTGCGCCGCAAGCGCTCGGCGAACGGCGCGCCGGCGAAGATCCACGCGAAAGACGGCGCCATCGTGCACCAGGTGGCGAGCGCTGCGCCCGCCGCCGCCAGCGCGAACCCGCCTTCGCGCCAGCCGGCGAGGAAGCCGACATATTGGTTGACCAAAACCAGCGGACCGGGCGTCGTCTCCGCGAGGCCCAGGCCATCGATCATCTGCGCTTGCGTCAGCCAGCCGTAACCATCGACGGCCTGCTGCTGCAGATAGGCCAGTAGCGCATAAGCGCCGCCGAAGCTGATGAGCGCCAGCTGGCTGAACAAGAGCCCGACCTGCGCCAGCACGTGGCCCTCTCCAAACACCGCCAGCACAATCGCCAGCGGCGCGAGCCATAGCGCAAGCCACACGGCGCCGGCGCGCAAGGCGCGCGCGGCGGATGGCTGCGCCCGCGCGGCCGGATCAGGCGCGAGCGGCGCTCCGCTGAGCCCGCGCGCGGCAAGCAGGCCGAGCGCAAGGCTTGCGAGGATAACCAAGGGAAACGGCGCGCCGAACAGATAGAGCGCCAGAAGCGCGGCCGCGGCGATAGCGGCTTCGAGCCATGATTTGAGTGCGCGCTGGGCGATACGCGCGAGCGCGTCGACGACAAAGCCAAGTACCGCGGCTTTGACGCCGTAGAACAGCGCCATCACGAGCGGCGCCTGGCCATGGGCAACGTAGAGCCAGGACAGCGCGAAGACGATCAGCGCGCCTGGAAGCACGAAGAGCGTTCCCGCAATCAGCCCGCCGCGAACGCCGTGCAAGAGCCAGCCGATATAGGTGGCGAGCTGCTGCGCTTCAGGGCCAGGCAGCAGCATGCAATAGTTCAGCGCGTACAGGTATCGCGCCTCGTCGACCCAGCGTTTTTCGGTCACGAAAATGCGATGCATCAGCGCGATCTGACCGGCGGGACCGCCAAAACCGAGGCAACCGACGCGCAAGCTTGCTGCGGTGAACGCGGCCAGCGAAGGATTGGCGCTCATGTCAGCGAAACCGGCGCGCCGGCGCCACGCGCGCGGGCTTCGCTGACGATGAGAGTGGCGGCGGCGGCGTCCTGCAGGGCGAACCCCGTCGAGTCGAACACGAAAATCTCTTCCTCGCTTCGGCGCCCGGGTTTTCGGCCTGACACAATCTCCGCCAATTCGCCATAGGGCGCGTCCGGGCCGAGAGCGCCGGCGTCCAGCGCGTGATGGAGATCGCCCATCACCGCGCATTGGGCGGTGATGTCGGTGACGATCTTGGCTCGCGCCATGAGAGCCGGCGTCAGTTCGGATTTGGCGGGGCTGTCAGCGCCCACCGCGGCAATGAAGGCGCCGGCGGCGATGTCGTTTGCGTCGAGATACGGCTCCGTGGCGGTGGTGCAGGCGACGACGACTGGAGCGTTGGCGACAGCTTCCCTTGGTGACGCCGCGACGCGCCAGGGGAAGCCTGTCTTGTCGCTCATGCGCGCGGCGAGTCGAGCGGCCTTCTCAGTGTCAACGTCCCAGATTGCGCCTGCCTCGAAAGAAAGATGCGGCGTCAGCGCTTCGATTTGCGCCGGCGCCTGAGCGCCGGCGCCGCACACTGCGATGGCGGCGGAATCGGCCCGGGCAAGGTGCTTGGCTGCGAGCGCCGTGGCGGCCGCCGTTCGCCCGAGCGTTAGTTCGCCCGAATCCATGATCGCCAAAACGGCGCCGTTCTCTGCGTCGCAGAGCAGCAGCACGCCTTGGATCGTTGGCAAGCCGCGCTGCGGGTTAGCGGGAAAATTGCCGTTGAGCTTGAGCGCCGCGACCGGGCGATCAAGCCAAAGGGTGGCGCCCTTGGCATGGAAGGCGCCGCCCACGCCCGGCAAATTCATCGGCGGCGGCGCGCCGGCGAAGTCCGCTGCAAATGCGTGCTCCGCGGCTTTGAGATAGTGCGCCGGCGTCATCAGCGAAGCGATGTCAGCGCGCGTAAGCAACAGCGTCATGGCCGCCACGCGTGACGCTCACCCTTCCCGCGCCGCGCCCAAGCGTAAAGCGCGTCGTAGAGCACCATGCCTTGAGCCAGGAGGGCGTGATCGTCTTCGTAATTGAGCGCAAGACCAAGCGACACCGCATGCAGTCCGGCGGCCTCGGGCGCGAGGGCGTGGTCATCGGTGTCGGCGCCGCGGACAATCGGCGCGAGCAATTGCAGGGCGGGATCGTCCAGCCCGAAGCGGGCGAGCAAGCTGTCGAAGCTGCAGAGCGCGCCGTCGTGCGAGATGGGCGCGCCCGGAATGTCGAACGCAACGGCGCCTTCGCGTTCGGCGACGATGAAGACGTCTTTGGTGGGAACGTAAAGAATCTCAGCCTGGGGATCCAGGAAACGGCGGATCGCCCATGGGCAGGCGATGCGATCTATTTTGGGTTTTTCGCGTGTGACCCAGCGCGTTGGCCTGCGCTCGGCGAAAAAGGATTGCAGGGCGTGTTGCGTTTTGGGGGATGGGTTCGTCATCGTGCGCTCCTAGGCCCATGGGGCATCGGAGCGGGACTTGGACGAACATCGTCTAACCGGGCGCCCGCGTCGTGCCCGGTTCGCGTTGTGTGGCATGAAAGAGCGCGCGCCGCAATCGCGGCGCGGATCAGAATTTCACGGTGACGATGGCGCCGACGAATTCCTGCTCACGGCTGGCTTCGCCGAAATTGGCGTTGAGCCGGGTATCGACCTCGCGCTCGACATAGGCGGCGGCGAGGCGCACGTCCTGCAGATTGAGCGCGACGCCGACCGCGAGATTGCCGACCTCGACACCGTCGCCTTCGTACGCGACCGCGCCGTAATTCGGGCTGGCGCCGGTGAGCGACCAGGAGATGGCTTCGTCGTCCGCAGCGATGAACAGCGAGACGTCGCGCACTTGCGGCTCTGGCGCTACGTATTCGACGCTCATGCCCGTCAGCGCGGCGAGCATGCCGCTCTCGTCCGGCGGCGGGGCGATGGCGACTTCGGCGATTTCGCTTTGCGGCACGCTGGTGTCGATCGTCAGCACGTCGTCCATGTAGCTGACCGGCGCGACGCCGGCGTTCTCAGCGAGGTGCAGCGGCGGTGGCGCAGTGGCGATCGGCAGATCGAGCGGCATTGAGGCGGGCTCGACGGCTTCCAACTCGTCGCTCAGGTAGGGGCCGCCTACGGCCGCTTGTGGCGGCGGTCCGGCCGCCAGCATGTCTTCCGGAATGGCGGCGACGATGGTGTCGCGCTCCGGGGATATGGGTTCGGGCTGCAATTGAGGCAGTGGCTGAAGCCGCTCCCAGGTATAGCCGCCGGCCACGAACAGCGCCGCCAAGGCCGCGCCGCCAAAGGCGACCTTCTGACCAGCCTCCAGCGCGGCTTCGCGCCGGGCAGCCTCTAACGCCTGTAAATCGGCTAGCCGTCTCATTTCCGCCCCCCAGGGCTCCGAGTCGGAACTCTAGCGCGATTGTTGCGTGTGGTAAATGATTGCGCCTTAACCTCTGAAAAGGCGGTAGAAAAGGGGCGCCTTAGGCGGCCTTTTTCACAAACACGGCGCCGGCCGAATAGCCCGCCCCAAACGAGCAAATGAGGCCGCGGTCGCCCGGTTTCAGATCAGCCGAATTGAGGTGGAAGGCGATGATAGAGCCGGCCCCCGCGGTGTTGCCGTAGGTGTCTAGCACGGTCGGGCTCTCGTCCTGGCTCGCCTCGTGGCCGAGCACGCGCTCCGCGATCAGCCTGTTCATGTTGGAATTGGCCTGGTGCAGCCAGAGCCGGCGCAGATCGGACGGCTTCAAATCCAGTTCCGCCATGTGCTGGAGGATCATGTCCGAGACCATCGGCACCACCTCTTTGAACACCTTGCGGCCCTGCTGAACGATCAGCTTGTCGGCCATGTCCTTCCATTCCGGCGCGCAGCGATTGAGGAAGCCGAAATTGTTGCGGATGTTGTTGGAGAAGCGGGTGACGAGCTTGGTGCCGAGAATGGCCCAGGCGCCGGGCGGCGCGAGGTCGGCGTGCTCGACCAGAACGGCGACGGCGGCGTCGCCGAAGATGAAGTGCGTCTCGCGATCGCGGAAATTGAGGTGCCCGGTGCAGATTTCCGGGTTCACCACCAGCACCGACCGCGCGTGGCCAGCGCGGACGAGATCGTAGGCGTTCTGAATGGCGAAGGTCGCCGAAGAGCAGGCGACGTTCATGTCGTAGGCGAAGCCGCCCGCGCCCAAGGCGTTCTGAATCTCGATGCCGACCGCGGGATAAGGCCGCTGCAGGCTCGAACAAGAACAGATCACCGCGTCGATATCGCCTGCGTCCCGCCCCGCCCGGTCCAGCGCCTGTTTCGCCGCAGCGACGGCGATTTCGGCCTGGATGGAGAGCTGCTCGTTCGGGCGCTCCGGAATGTCGGGCACCATGCGCTCGATATTGAGCGCGGCCTGCTTCTCCAGCACGAACCGAGACTTGATGCCCGATGCCTTTTCGATGAATTCGGAACTTGAATGCTCAAGCGCAGGCGTGCCGCCAGCGCCGATCGCGTCGGCGTGCTCGGCATTGTAGCGGTCGACGTAAGCGTTGTAGCTCGCGACGAGTTCGTCGTTGGTGATCTTGTGCTCGGGCGTGAAGAGCCCGGTGGCTGAGATGACGACAGTCACGGCGTCCCGCTTCCTTCGCGCGCCCAATTGGGCCGTCTCGGCGCTTAAACCCGGCCCGCCACAGCGTCAATCCAGCGCACCCAGGCCCGGCTGCGTCAGGCGGGATCGCGTTGCGGAAGGATCAGCCACGAAGGCGGGTCAAGCTGCACAATTCGTCCATCCGCGGTGAGCGGTTCGCCCTTTTCCGCCGCTTCCGCGGCGCGGTCGAGGCGAAGCAATGCGATGGCGCGGCCCGGTATGCCGGAACGCACGGCGCCGAGTTCGGCCGCGCCCGCAAGGATCGCCGCGCCGTGCGCGGGCGGCGGGCCGTGGAAGCTGATCGGGCAGAACTTCTTGCGCGTGGTGGCGCGCCGTTTCATGCGGCTCACATTTTCCTGGCCGACGAAGCAGCCCTTTTGGAAATCGACGCCGTTCAGTTCTTCCAGCAGCGCTTCGCCGGCGAACACCTCCTCAACGGCGGCGTCGCTGGCGAGGTCGGGCGCGCCCAGCTTAATGCGATGCGCGTGGTATGCGCTGCCGTCACGCGCGGCGCTGGAGGCGGCGGCAAGCGTCCGCGCGCCCAGTGCGGCGAGGCGTGGATCGCTGACAGCGCCCTCCGTGCTGGCGACGATGGCGGCGCGCGTGGAGATGTCTTCCAGCACGATGGCGGCGCGCAGCTTGTACATGCTGAGGCGCCGGAACAGATCGCCGCCGCGCGCTGCGTCCGCTTCGATGACGAGATCGCCCTCATGGGCCCAGACGAACATGTCGGCGATGACTTTGCCCTGCGGATTGAGTAGCGCCGAATAAATCACCGGTTCGCTGCGGAGCCGCTCGACATTCTGGGTGAGCAGGTTGTTGAGAAAGGCGATGGCGCCGTCGCCGGAAACGCGGATCAAAGTGCGGTCGAGGCGGACGGGCTCAAACATCGTTGGAGATAAGGTCGCCGAGATAGGCGCGCAATTCGCCCAGATGCGGCTCATAATTGCGCCAGCGGCCGGAGGAGCGATCATAGAGCGGTTCGCGCACCTGCCAGACGCTCGCGGTTTTGACGGAATTGTCGAGCGTGTGGAACGAGAGGCAATTTTCGTCCCAATCGAGGCCGCAGAAGCGCAGTAAATGCTCCACTGTTGGCCGCGGGGCGCGGACGAAGGCGTCGTAGTCGAAATCGAGCAGGTCCGCACCGTAGAGCGCGCGCCAATGATCCATCAACCGCGCGTGCTGGCGATAGAAATGCGCGCAATTCATCAGGTCGAGGGCGTAGCCCATGCCGCGATCGAGATGGAGAAAGTACACTGACAGGCAATTGTCGAGCGGGTCGCGGCGCGTGTGCACGATCTTGGCGCGGGGAAACAGCCGCTTGATGAGGCCGACATAGAGGAAATTGTCGGGCCGCTTGTCGGTGACGATGGGCGCGTTGGGAAACAGCGCACGCACGGTCTTGAGGTAGCGGCGCGCCAATTGGGCCAGGGCTTGTTCGTCCACGCGCGCCATGGCGGCCGGAAAGGGCGAAAGCTCGTTGCGCACCATCGCCGGCAGCAGGTCAAGTTCGCCGCCCGCGCTGACGCTGGCGTGGCTCGCCAGCACCTGCTCGGTCAGCGTCGAGCCGGAACGGAACATACCGCAAATGAAGATCGGCGGATTAGCTGCGGTGGCTTCTTCGTCAGCGCCGGCGGCGGGAAAGGCGGCGATGATGTCGTCGACAAGCTGTTCTTGCGCGCGCCGGTCATAAGCGGGCTGGGGCGCGTCCTCGGCGCTGGCGCGATTGGCGGCGGCGTAAGCGTCAAAGGCTGGACCGTAGAGGCCGGCGGCGTCACGCACGCGCCCGAGCGCAAAGCCAAGATTGGCGCGCGCATTGGCGGAGAGGCCTGGCCGATCGAGCGCCTGCTCCAATTGGGCGATCAGCGGATCGTCAGGGCCAGACACGCGCGCGAGGTTGCCCAGCCGTGCGAGCGCTTCGGCATGATCGGGATCGAGCGTCAGCACGCGCTCATAAAGCGCCTGCGCCGCGGTGCGCTTGCCTTGATCCTCTTTCAGATTGCCGAGATTGAGCAGCGCCGGCGTGTAGGCGGCGTTGCGCGCGAGCGCTGCATTGAGTTCGGCTTCCGCTTCGGCTTCGCGCCGGAGATGATCGGCGAAGATGACGGCGCGGTTGAGGTGAATTTCCTCGGGCTCCGCGGCGCCGCGCGCGAGCGCTTGCGCGTAGGAGTCCAGAGCGCGGTCGTAGCGGCCGGCGCGGCGTTGCAGCCAGCCGAGATTATACCAGCTGTCGGCAAGCTCGGGCCAACGCGCCAACAGCTTCTCATAGGCGCGCTCGGCTTCGGCGAAGCGCCCGGTTTGGCGCAGCGCCGCCGCTTCCTGCAGCAAAGGTCTCGGATCGTCGTTTTGCATGCGCAAGGGTTCAGCCAGACAATGGGCGCGCCTCCTTATCGCCCGCCGGAGCGGTGCGTCAAAAGGGCGACGCTTCACGCTTGTGCGGCGCTCAGCGCAGACGCGCCCTTGGCAAGGCGCGCGCGCGCGCCTAACCGGGCGCGCATGCCGTCGCTTTTGTTCATTGCGCCCCCCGATCCGGTGGAGGCGATGCTGGCGACGGGCGCGCTCAATTTCGCGCTCGCCAATCAGCCGGGCGCGGCGCTGACGGTGGTTTGCGCGCCGGAGGCCGCGCCCTGGTTCCGTGCAGCGCCGAACCTCGCGGCGATGCACGCGTTGGAACGACGCGCCGGCTTGGGCGCCTGGATCAACCTGGCGCTCAAGCACGCCAGGCATCCGTTCGATCTGGCGCTCGATCTTAGCGGTGCGCCGGGCGGCTACGCCGTACACGCGCGCCGCCGCATCGTGCGGCGCACGCCGCGCGTGCTGATGCATCGGGCGGAGGAATACGCCGCGCTCCTCTGTGCGGACGCGCCGCTCGGGCCGGTGATCTGGCTCGACGCGGCGGCGCGAGAAGCGGCGGCCTCGATTGAAGGCCAAGCGCTTCTGGTGCTGGCGCCGGACGCGCGCGCGGCGCATGGCTGGCCCGGCGATAATTACGCCGCCGTGGCGCGCCGGCTGGCGGGCGGGCCGCTGGCGGAGGCGCGCGTGGTGGTGCTGGGCGACGCGGCGCTGACGGGGCCAATCGTGTCGAGCCTCGACGCCGACGGCGTTGCGGCTCTCGATCTTGGCGGCGGCCTCGATGCGTTGGCGGCCGCCGCGCTGATGGAGCGGGCGGTGTTCGTGCTGGGCACAGATGCGCCGCTCGCGCACGCCGCAGCCGCGCTTAACGCGCCGACGCTGGCGCTTTATGGCGCGACGGACGAACGCGTGCGCGCCCCGCACGGCAAACGCGTTAAAACCATGCGCGCGCATGAGTTCGAAGCGGCGGTCGGACTTGGCGCCAGCGAAAAATCCTTGCTGGAAGCGCTCACCGTCGATCAAGTCGAGGCGGCGGCGCTGGATCTGTTGCGGGCTGGAGGTTTGCGGTGAGCGTTTTCGATCTGGTGGTGCGCGGTGGAACCATTGTCAATCATGCCGGCATTGGCCTGGGCGATGTCGGCGTCACCGGCGGCAAGATCGCCGCCATTGGCGATCTGGCGACGGCGAGCGCGGATGTGGTGGTCGATGCCGGCGGGCTGCACGTGTTGCCCGGCCTCATCGACACGCAGGTCCACTTCCGCGAGCCGGGCGGCGAGCACAAGGAAGACTTGGAGACAGGCACTCGAGCGGCGGCGCTCGGCGGCGTGACGGCGGTGTTCGAAATGCCGAACACCAACCCGCCGACTTCGACGCCGCAGGCGCTGGCCGACAAATTGGCGCGCGCGAAGAACCGCGCCCACGTCGATCACGCCTTCTATGCCGGCGCAACGCCGGACAATGCCGAGCGCCTCGCCGAACTCGAACGGCTGCCGGGCTGCGCCGGCGTCAAGACCTTCATGGGCTCCTCCACGGGCTCGCTGCTGGTTGACGACGACGAAGGGTTGGAGCGCGTGTTGCGCAACATCACTCGCCGCGGCGCGTTCCACGCCGAGGACGAAGCGCGCTTGAACGAACGCAAGCCGCTGGCGCGCGAAGGCGATTGGACCAGCCATCCCGAAGTGCGCGACGCGGAGGCGGGGCTGAAAGCGGTGATGCGGTTGGTGACGGCGGCGCGGCGTCTGCGCAAGCGCGTGCACGTGCTGCATGTCTCTTCCGCCATCGAGATGGAATATCTGGCGACGGCCAAGGACGTGGCGACGGTGGAGACGCTGCCGCAATTCCTCACCTTCGAGGCGCCGGAAGTTTATCGCCGCCTCAACGGTATGGCGCAGATGAACCCGCCGATCCGCTACGCCAAGGATCGCGCCGCGCTCTGGTCGCTCGGCATCGCGCAGGGCGTGGTGGATGTGCTGGGCACCGATCACGCGCCGCACACGCGCGAAGAGAAGGCGCGGCCCTATCCCAAATCGCCTTCCGGCATGCCGGGCGTGCAGACGCTGGCGCCGGTGATGCTGACGCACGTGGCCGAAGGGCGCCTGAGCCTGCA
>JBFWZB010000021.1:0-52059 GCA_050185805.1 Hyphomonadaceae bacterium | reverse complement strand
CCAAATAGTTTTCGAAAGCGACGATCTGTTGTGGCGTCGGATCGATAAGAACAAACGTCGGATGCACGCCGCTTATGCCGGAGATCGTATGGTTCATTGATCGACTCCCGTCTCGCTCGGCGGAGCGAATGTGCATCCCGCGGCGCGCGGATTATTGATGCGTAATGAAAGGGAACAGTCCGCTTCGTAGGCGCGGAATGTCCCTTGCAGCAAAGCAATTTGTATATGAAAGCGAGCTATATCCGGACGGAAGAGCGCCGACGTGCAATTGCTAAACAGGGCGCCTAAATACAGATGCGCCTCGGGCAAACCACTTTGACACGAATAGCCGCGAACCCGCTCGATGATCGAGCAATCCGTTAGAGACACTGCGGGGTTGGCCGCCGCCGCCCGCTCAATGTCGTCAAGCCCTGCGAGGAATTCTTGCGAGGTCGCGGCCGTATCTATACGGCGCCTGCCGCGCAGATAAAGCGCAAGCTGATCGCCGCGATTTGCCCAGCACTCAAGCAAATCGGGCGGCGGTGTAAATGGCGTTCTTGTCGCCAGCAACATTCTCGTTGGGACTGGCCCAACGGAGTAGGCATGCGCGCTACGTCGCAAATCTAATTGCTCGCGTACGTCCTGACGGTAAGAAAAATAGACCTCGCGCAAATCCGCAGAACACGGAAACTCCCCGGCCACCGCTTCTCGCATGCCCCAAGAATTCGCCAGCAACAGAGCGAATCCGATCAAAGCGCAGCGGACCCAAGTAGATTGATAGACGGCACTTGATCTCACCTTTCCCTCCCTGCTTCCTCGACGCGCCGCGCCAGCGGCGAGAGCAGAAACTCTATAATGCGCCGGCGTCCGGTTTTGATCTCCGCCGTCGCCGCCATGCCGGCGCTCAAGGGCTGCAAGCGCCCGCCGACATTGATGGCGAATTGCGACAGCTCCACCCGCGTTGGAAACACAAGCCCCAGATTTTCGTCTTGAATCGCATCGCGGCTTAGAAAAGCCAGCCTGCCTTCGACCACGCCATAGCGGGTGAACGGAAACGCCTCCAATTTAACCCGCACCTCTTGACCTTCGCGCACGAAGCCGGCGTCGCGATTGAGCACATTGGCTTCGAGGATGAGCGTCGCGCCGTCTCGAGCTAGCGTCGGGTCAAGGGTCGGTGACACACACTCATGGGAACGCCGATACCTTCTTGGCCACGCCCGTCCATGAGTGTGTGTCACCGACGATGTCACCGACGATGACGACGCTGTCACCGACGCAGGCGCTGGCGCGCTTCGGCGAGGATCACCAGCTTGGCCGAACTTGTGTAGACGACGACGCCGCCGTCGGCGCTGGGCAGCCAAACCAGATTGGGATCAGGCTTCGGCGGCGCGGCGGGTTCGGACAGCACGGCTGTCTTGACGCGGAAGAGGGCGCGCGCCTCCAAAGTGGCGGGCGGGCCGTTTCCAACCGGCGCAAGCGGCAAGGGTTCGCTCATCTGCGCGGATTCTCCTCGCCCGGACCCCGCCGGAACCGTGCCGCCAAAAGCGCGGCCTGGCAAGCGCGCGACACGCGCCGAAGGGCGCCAATGTTCTGCTTGCGTTCCGAGAACAAACGCGGTACACATGAGTCTCTGAGTGGCCGCGGGCTATCGCCCGGTCCGGACTCGCTTAAATGAGGGGAGCGCGCGCGATGGCCGCCTTGAAGCTTGTTGAGAAAGAAATGGAAACCGACAAGCAGAAGGCGCTTCAGGCGGCTCTGAAGCAGATCGACCAAGCCTTCGGCAAGGGCTCGGTGATGCGCCTGGGCGAGCAAAAAGTGGTGGAGATCGAGGCGATCTCAACCGGTTCGCTCGGGCTCGACATTGCGCTCGGCATTGGCGGCCTGCCACGCGGGCGCATCGTTGAAATCTACGGGCCGGAGAGTTCGGGCAAGACCACGCTGGCGCTGCATTGCGTCGCCGAGGCGCAGAAGAATGGCGGCGTGTGCGCGTTCGTGGACGCCGAGCACGCGCTCGATCCGATTTATGCGCGCAAGCTGGGCGTCGATCTCGACGATCTCTTGGTGTCGCAGCCCGATACAGGCGAGCAGGCGCTGGAAATCACCGACACGCTGGTGCGCTCGGGCGCGATCGACGTGCTGGTGGTGGATTCGGTGGCGGCGCTGACGCCGCGCGCGGAAATCGAAGGCGAGATGGGCGACAGCCTGCCCGGTCTGCAGGCGCGGCTGATGAGCCAGGCGCTGCGCAAGCTCACGGCGTCGATTTCGAAATCGAAGACGCTCGTCATCTTCATCAACCAGATCCGCATGAAGATCGGCGTGATGTACGGCAATCCGGAAACCACGACCGGCGGCAACGCGCTGAAATTCTACGCCTCCGTGCGTCTCGACATTCGCCGCACCGGCCAGATCAAGGAACGCGACGAGGTGATCGGCTCGGAAACGCGGGTGAAGGTGGTCAAGAACAAGGTCGCGCCGCCGTTCAAGCAGGTGAATTTCGACATCATCTATGGCGAAGGCGTCTCCAAAACCGGCGAATTGATCGAACTCGGCGTCAAGGCTGGCGTGATCGACAAATCCGGCGCCTGGTATGCGTACGGTTCGCAGAAGATCGGCCAAGGCAAAGAGGCGGCGCGCCGCTTCCTGCGCGAGCACCCGGACGTCGCACACGAGATCGAAGACGCCGTGCGGGCGAAGTCGGGCCTGGTGTCGGACGCGATGTATTCACCGCCCGAAGGTGACGAAGCCAAGGACGCCGCCGAAGGCGAATGACGAAATGAGCGGCGCGGTTTAGGCCCGCGCCGCTGATCGCCGGCCGGATCGCGCGGGGACGCCGATCCCGACCCCATGCCCTGGCCAACCGTGGCGGCCGGCCGGCGAGTTCTGTGAGAGATGCGGGATGCAGATGCACAAGCAAGAAGTGGCGGCTGCGGCGGCCAAGATCGACGCGCAATCCTGGATGATCGGCTCGGCGCTGGCGATGGTGCTGGCTGTGTTGGTGCGCGTGTTGGTTGGCTGAGACGATGGAGCCGCGTCTCTCCTTGATCACGCTGGGCGTCGCCGATCTGGAGCGATCGCGGGCGTTTTACGAAAAGCTGGGGTTCAAGGCGTCTTCCGTCGGGGAGGGGCAGGTGTATTTTTTCCAAGCCGGCGCTTCCGCTCTGGTGATCTGGTCGCGCGGCGAGTTGGCGAAGGATGCGGCCGTCGCCGAGAGCGGTTCGGGTTTTCGCGGCTGCGCGCTGGCCCACAACGTGCGTGCACGTGATGAGGTCGATGCGGTGCTGGCGGAGGCGTCGGCGGCAGGCGCGCATATCACACAGCCGGCGCACGAGGCGCCATGGGGCGGCCGAACCGGTTACTTTGCCGACCCCGACGGGCACCTTTGGGAAATTGCGTGGAATCCGGGTTTTGCGTTGTCCGCCGTCGGCGCATTGACCGTGCCGCCTTGAGACGCCGCCGGGCGCCGTGACTTCGGGGGCGCCGCTGGCGCTTGTGCAGTGCGGCGCCTATACCCAGTTCACATCAGCCGATTTGAACTTGGGCCCCTATGACGAGCGTCAACGACATCCGCAGCCAGTTCCTGGATTTCTTCCGCCAGCGCGGCCACGAAACGCCGGCGTCGTCGCCGCTCGTGCCGCAGGACGATCCGACCCTGCTGTTCACCAATGCCGGCATGGTGCAGTTCAAGAATTATTTCACCGGCGCAGCCAAGCCGCCTTATCCACGCGCGGCCACCAGCCAGAAATGCGTGCGCGCCGGGGGCAAGCACAACGATCTCGACAATGTCGGCTATACCGCGCGCCACCTGACCTTCTTCGAGATGCTCGGCAACTTTTCGTTCGGCGACTATTTTAAGGAAGGCGCGATCGAGGCGGCGTGGACGCTGATCACCAAGGATTTCGCGCTGCCGAAAGAGAAGCTGCTTGTCACCGTATATCATGACGACGACGAAGCGGCGGGCTTGTGGAAAAAGATCGCCGGCTTCTCCGACGACAAGATCATCCGCATCGCCACCAGCGACAATTTCTGGTCGATGGGCGACACCGGTCCGTGCGGTCCGTGTTCGGAAATCTTCATCGACCGCGGCGCGCATATTTGGGGCGGCCCGCCCGGTTCGGCGGAGCAAGACGGCGATCGCTTTCTCGAGTTCTGGAATCTCGTGTTCATGCAATACGAGCAATTCGGCGGCGACCGTCCGCGCGCCACGCTGCCGCGACCTTCGATCGACACCGGCATGGGACTCGAGCGCATAGCGTGCGTGTTGCAGGGCGTGGACTCGGTGTTCGAGACAGACCTTTTCCGCACGCTGATCGCCGCATCGGAAGAGCTGACCAAAACCAAGGCGGAAGGCGAGCAGGCGCCGAGCCACAACGTGATCGCCGATCATTTGCGCTCGTCCTGCTTCCTGATCGCGGATGGCGTCACCCCGTCAAACGAGGGGCGCGGCTACGTACTGCGCCGGATCATGCGCCGGGCGATGCGCCATGCGCACATCCTCGGCGCGAAAGAGCCGCTCATGCACAGGCTGGCGCCGGCCTTGATCGAGGAAATGGGCGCGGCGTTTCCGGAGCTGAAGCGCGCCAAGCCCGTCATCGTCGCGCAATTGCACGACGAGGAGGAGCGCTTCCGCCGCACCCTCGGCAACGGCCTCAAATTGCTTGAGGATGAATTGTCGGCGCTCAGGAAGGGCAAGAAGCTGGCGGGCGAAACCGCGTTCAAGCTCTACGACACCTACGGTTTTCCGCTCGACCTGACGCAGGACATTTTGCGCGGCCGCGGTCTGGAAGTGGATGTCGCCGGGTTCGACGTGGCGATGGAGCGCCAGCGCGAGAAGGGACGCGAGAGCTGGACGGGCGCCGGCGAGGCCGTCAATGCAGCGGTTTGGCAATCGATCCATGAGCGCACGCGCGGCAACGAATTTCTGGGCTACGGCGCTGAGAGCGGCGCCGGCGTGCTGAGCGCCATCGTCGCTAATGGCGAAGAGGCGCACGAATTGCGCGCCGGGCAGAGCGCAGCGCTCATTTTCGACCGCACGCCATTTTATGCCGAGAGCGGCGGTCAGGCGGGCGATCAGGGATTAATCCGTTTCGACAATGGCGCGGAATTTCTGGTCGAGGACACGCAGAAGCACGCTGGCGGCTTGCACGCGCACATTGGCCGCTTGAACGGCGGCGGAGTGAAGGTCGGCGACAAAGCGGCGCTTGAAATCGACCACGCGCGCCGCGCCGCCATTCGCGCCAACCATTCGGCGACGCATCTGCTGCACGCGGCGCTACGCAACATTCTCGGGCCGCATGTGACGCAAAAGGGTTCGCTGGTGGAGGCGGATTATTTTCGTTTCGATTTCAGCCACGGCGCGCCGCTGACGGCCGATGAGATTGGACGCATCGAAGACGAGGTGAACGCCGTCATCCGCCAGAACGCGGAAGGCGTGATCAAGGAAATGGCGCCGCAGAAGGCGATCGAGGAAGGCGCGCTGGCGCTGTTCGGCGAGAAGTACGGCGACAGCGTGCGCGTGCTGCGCTTGGGCGACGCGTTGGGCGGCGGCGGCAAGCCGTATTCCGTCGAGCTGTGCGGCGGCACGCACGTGAAGCGCACGGGCGATATCGCTGTGTTCGCCATTCACTCCGAGGGCGGCGTTGCCGCAGGCGTCCGCCGCATTGAAGCGGCGACGGGCGCCGCGGCGCTGGCGCACCTGAAGGCGCAAGCGGCGCTGGCGAAGGCGGTGGCGTCGAACATCAAAGCGTCGCTCGCCGAGGCGCCGGAGCGCGTGGCGCAATTGATGGAGGAGCGGCGCAGGCTCGAGCGCGAATTGAGCGAAGCGAAGAAGAAATTGGCGCTAGCGGGCGGTGGCGGCGCAGCGCAAACGGGCCCTGAGCAGGTCGCGGGCGTGCCGGTGCTCGCGCGCGTGCTGGAAGGCGTGCCGGCCAAGGATCTGCGTGGCCTCGTCGATGAAGGCAAGAAGAGCTTGGGTTCGGGCGTCATCGCGTATGTCGGCGTCGAGGACGGCAAAGCCGCGCTGGCGGTCGGCGTGACGGACGATCTCAAAGCCAAGATCTCCGCGGTCGATCTGGTGCGCGCCGGCGTGGCGGCTGTCGGCGGACAAGGCGGCGGCGGGCGCCCCGACATGGCCCAGGGCGGCGGACCGAACGGTGCGGCGGCGCCGCAAGCGCTGGATGCGATCCGCGCCGCGCTGCAAAGCGCGCTCGCGGCGTGACGGCGATCGTGTATCGCGACGGGGAGGCCGGCGACGCCGCAGCGCTGGCGGCGTTCGCGCGCGCAACCTGGACGGCGACGTTCGGCGACAATTATCCGCCGGAAGATTTGCGCGCGTTTCTCGACGCGCGCTTCGGCGCCGAATTGCAGACACGCGAACTCTCCGATCCGTCGCACCGCTACCGGCTGGCGTTGAAAGACGGCGCGCTTGCCGGCTATTGTCTGATGGGACCGCTGGAGATGCCGCCGGTGGATGAGCCGAGCGCGCTCGAACTGCATCGGCTCTACCTTGCCGAGAGCGCGAAGGGGACCGGAATCGCTGACGCGCTGATGGAAGATTGCGTCGCGTGGGCGCGTGCCGGTGGCGCCTCCGCGCTTTATCTCAGCGTCTGGGAGAACAACCATCGAGCCCAGCGTTTCTATCGCCGGCACGGCTTCGCCGATCACGGCGTCTGGGATTTCATGGTGGGCCGCGTCGCTGATCGCGATTTCATCTGGCGGCGCGCGCTCTAAACGTCAGTAACGTCTCGGAAACCAAATCAATTGTTTTTGGGTCTTGCCGATTCGGTTGGGGACGCGATGACGCACAACGATGCCCTAGCGGCCTTTTTGGGCCCGGAGCTGTTCGCGCGGCTCAGTTGGACAAACCTGTCCACTGCGCAGCGTGACGCGATTCTATCTGTGTTCCGAGTCGGGATTTGCGCCGGCGCGGCGTCGGGAACGGTCGCGACCATCGACGAGGTGCTGGCGCAAGGCCGTGTCGTCATTTGTGAAGACGGATCGCATTGGGCCGCATGCGCGGAGGACGACGCGCATTTGATCGAAGATTGGGGCGAAGGGGCGATGATCGCCATTCATCGCGGCCTCGCGTATCGCCTCGATCCGTACGAGGCCGCCGAGATCGAGCCGCTGACGCTCTAGCGTGACGGCTTTGCGTCTGCTCTAGTTTCGCTGACGAAACGGGAGGCGCGGCATGAGCGAGACGTTCGAACAGATCAAACTCGATGTCGCCGATAACGTAGCGACAATCACGCTCAGCCGTGCCACGCGCATGAATGCGTTCACGCCGAAGATGGCGCACGAGATCATCGCCGCGCTCGACCGCACCGACGCCGACGATGATGTCCGCGCGGTGATCTTCACTGGCGAGGGGCGCGCCTTCTGCGCGGGCGCCGATTTGGGCTCGGGCGGCGATACCTTCAATTACGATGCGCAAGCTGCGAAGGGCGGCGCGTTCGCAAAGCCCGCGAGCAATCATCGCGATCGCGGCGGGCTGGTCGCGCTGCGGATTTTCGAAAGCCTCAAGCCGTCGATCTGCGCTTTCAACGGCGCCGCGGTTGGCGTTGGCATCACCATGATGCTGCCGGTGGACATGCGCCTGGCCAGCACTGAGGCGAAGTTCGGCTTTGTGTTTGCGCGGCGCGGCATCGTGCCGGAGGCCGCTTCGTCTTGGTTCCTGCCGCGGCTGGTGGGGGTGTCGGCGGCGGTGGAATGGACGACGACGGGACGGGTGTTCTTAGCGCAGGAGGCGTTCGAGCGCGGGCTGGTGCGCTCACTGCATGCGCCAGGCGATCTGCTGCCGGCGGCGCGCGCTCTGGCGCGCGAGATCGCCGACAATGCAGCGCCGGTGTCGGCGTCGCTGGCGCGGCGGATGATGTGGGAAATGCTGGGCGCCGACCATCCGATGCGCGCGCACGAACTCGATACGCGGCTGATGGTTGCGCGCGGCCGCTCCGCTGACGCCGCTGAAGGCATTGGCGCATTCCTGGAAAAGCGCGCGGCGAAATTTCCTATGAAGGTGTCAAGCGACTTGCCGCCTGTGCCGCGCTTCAGCGCGCTTTATCGGGATTCCAGCGGTACTGAATAAAGCCGCCATTGTCGGCGACCTGATCGTAGAGCTTGCGCGCGCCGAGATTGGATTCATGCGTCAGCCAGTAGACGCGATCGCATTGGTTGTCGGCCGCGCGGGCATAGACAGCTTCGATCAACGCCCGCCCGACGCCTTTGCCGCGCGCGTCCGGCGCGGTGAAGAGATCCTCGAGATAGCAGAAATCGTGCTTGGCCCAGGTGCCGCGATGAAAGATGAAATGGACGAAGCCGAGCAGGCGCCCATCTGCTTCGGCGACGAACGCGAACACCGGCTCGGCGGGGTCGAGGAAACGGCGGTAGGTGAGATCGGTGATCTCATCCGGCAGCGCGGTTTCATAAAAGTTGAGATAGCCAGCCCAAAGCGTGCTCCAAGCGGGGCGGTCTTCGGGCCGGATGTCCCGGATCGTGATCACGCCGCTTTCGCCATGGCGCGATCGAGATTGTCGGCCACGGCGTCGAGGAAGCCTTCGGTTGTGAGCCAGGCTTGCTTGTCGCCGACGAGGAGCGCGAGGTCCTTCGTCATCTGCCCGGCTTCGACAGTGTCGACGACGACCTTTTCCATCAGCAGCGCGTAGTCGATCAGGGCCTGATTGTTGTCGAGTTTGCCGCGATGAGCGAGGCCGCGGGTCCAGGCGAAGATCGACGCGATGGAATTGGTCGATGTCGGTTCGCCCTTCTGATGCTGGCGATAATGCCGTGTGACGGTGCCGTGCGCGGCTTCGGATTCCACGATCCTGCCGTCGGGCGTCAGCAGCACGGAGGTCATCAGGCCGAGCGAGCCGAAGCCTTGGGCGACGGTGTCGGATTGCACGTCGCCGTCATAATTCTTGCAGGCCCACACGAAGCCGCCGGACCATTTCAACGCCGAGGCGACCATGTCGTCGATCAGGCGATGCTCGTAGGTAATCTTGCGCTTGTCGAACTCGGCCTTGAACTCGGCGTCGAACACGTCCTGGAAGATGTCCTTGAAGCGGCCGTCATAGGCCTTGAGGATGGTGTTCTTGGTCGAGAGATAGACCGGCCAATTCTTCAGCAGCCCGTACATGAAGGACGAGCGCGCAAACTCGCGAATGCTCTCATCCAGATTGTACATGGCGAGCGCGACGCCCGAGCCCGGCGCCTGAAACACTTCGTGTTCGATGGTCTTGCCGTCTTCGCCGACGAATTTGATGGTGAGCTTGCCCTTGCCGGGGAAGAGAAAATCGGTGGCGCGATATTGATCGCCGAAGGCGTGGCGGCCGACCACGATCGGCTGCGTCCAGCCGGGAACAAGCCGCGGCACGTTCCTGCAAATGATCGGCTCGCGGAAGATGACGCCGCCCAGAATGTTGCGGATGGTGCCGTTGGGCGACTTCCACATTTTCTTTAAGCCGAATTCCTTCACGCGCGCTTCGTCGGGCGTGATGGTGGCGCACTTCACGCCGGCGCCGTGCCGCTTGATGGCGTTGGCCGCGTCGATCGTGACCTGATCTTCGGTGGCGTCGCGGTGCTCGATGCCGAGGTCGTAATAATCGAGCTTGATGTCGAGATAGGGATGGATCAGGCGATCCTTGATCATCGCCCAGATGATCCGCGTCATCTCATCGCCATCGATATCGACGATGGGATTCTCGACTTTGATTTTGGCCATTTACGCAACCCTCGAAACTCGTGTTCGGCGGTTGGTAGCAGGTCGGGCGGGGTGCGCAAACCTCAGCGCGCTTGGGAGATGGCGTCCAATTCCTCGGCGCTGAGGATTTCATAACCGGGCGCTTCGGCTGCCGGTTCGGGGGCGGCTGCAGCGGCGCGATTGGCGCGCCGGCGCGGCGCAGGCGCGGTGGCCTCGAATGCGCTCGCCACGCCCTTGATCGAGGGGCGAACCTTGTCGGCGAACAATTCCACCTGAACCGCCTCGGGTGACACGACCGGGGGCGGCGGCGGCCGGCGCAGGCGCGGCCCAAACCACGCCAGGGCGGCAAGCGCGCTCAGCGCCAGCGCGAGCGCCGCGATCCGGCGAGCCGCCCACCAACGCCAAGCGCCGCGCGGCTTGCGGCGCGCGCGGGGATCGGAAATGGTCCGGCCCGTAATGGCTTCTCTGCTTTCGAAGCGTCCCACGATGTTCCTCGGCCGATGACGCGCGCACGAAACATGCCGCCGCCGATCCGGGAGGAATGGCCCGCAATCTGTCTGGTGCGGCCCCAAATGGGCGAAAACATCGGCGCCTCTGCACGCGCGATGTTGAATTTTGGCTTGAATTCGCTTCGCCTGGTCGCGCCGCGCGATCGCTGGCCCAACCCGAAAGCGATCGCCGTGGCGGTGGGGGCCGATGGCGTGCTCGAACGCGCGCGGATCGAATGGCGGCTAGAGGATGCGTTGGCCGATGCCACCTTGGTGGTCGCAGCGACTGCGCGCCCGCGCGAGTTGGAAAAGCCGGTGTGGGGTCCGCGCGAGGCGGTGCAGAACATCCGCGCCGTCATCGCCGAGGGCGGCAAGCCGGTGGTCATGTTCGGCCCGGAAGCCGCCGGACTCGAGACCGAGGAGGTGGCTCGCGCCGACGCAATCTTGACTCTACCGGTTAATCCCGGTTTCGCGTCGCTCAATCTCGCCAATGCTGTGGCGATCTTCGCCTACGCCTACGCCGATGCGCGTCAGGACCATGACATTCCAGCCTGGTTCAGGGATCGCGAGGGCGAACCGGCTACCCAGCAGGAACTTGAGGCGCTGTTCGCACACCTCGAAGAAGAGCTTGAACATGGACGGTTTTTCCATCCGCCCGACAAGGCGCCGCTGATGAAGCGGAATTTGCGCGCGCTGTTTCTGCGCGCGAAGCTGACGGGGCAGGAGGCGCGCACGCTGCGCGGCGTCATTAAGGCGCTCGTGATTGGACGCGGCGGGCGAAAAAACACGAATTCATGAAGGGGGTTTCGCTTCGCGCGCGAAGTGGTTATCCACAAGTGCGCCCGTCCAGGAGAGCACCATGCGCTGGATGAAAAACCTCGCCACGCAGAAGCGCGCGGACAGCCGCGCGCTCGTGCCGTGGGGTGGCGAACGCGTCGATATCGACCGCTTTTGGGCTGAATCCTGGGTCGATCTGCTCAATCGCCAGCGTTATTTCGCCAACAAGCTTAAGATCGGCCGCTCGCCCTGGCAGGTAAACCAGGACGCCGGCATCGTGCGCTTCACGCGGGATCGCGGCGATGAGGTGATCGCGCCGGTGCAGATTATCGGCTCGTGGAATCCCCGCAGCAGCATGTTCACCTGGGGCTGGGATCACCCGAGCGTACAGACGCGGCTGCGTGCGGACGCCGAGCGCACGCGCTGGTTCGGCGACAAGCACGACCTGGACGAACTGACGCAGCGCTCGCTGAAGATGAGCGAAAGCGATGCGTGGCGGCTGACCGCGGTGGCCATGAAAGTGAACGCGGCGGCCGGCGCCTTCAGAGCGCCGACCGAAGGGCCGGTCGTGTTCATGACTTTGGGCGAGCCGAAGGTGAAAGCCTAAGGCCGCGCGGTTGCGACGGGCCGCGCTTTGTGCTTCCCACGGCGCCATGGAGCATCTTCTCGACGGATATCGGCGCTACCGCGGCGAGCGCTGGCCGCAATTGCGGGCGTTGCATCAGAAGCTGGCGCAAGGCCAGCGGCCAAGGGTGTTGGTGATTGCGTGCTGCGACAGCCGCGTCGACCCCGCGACCATCTTCGACGCCGATCCAGGCGAGCTGTTCGTGATCCGCAATGTCGCCAATCTGGCGCCGCCGTTTGAGCTCGGCGGCGGTTATCACGGCACCAGCGCCGCCATCGAGTTCGCGGTGACGGGCCTCAAGGTGGAGACGATCCTCGTGCTTGGCCACGCGCAATGCGGCGGCGTGGCGGCTGCGCTGGCGCGCGAGGAGGGCGATGAGCCGAGCACCTTTCTCGACCATTGGGTGGGGCTGCTCGACCCCGCTAAGGAACGCATCGCGCACGTCCAGCACGATCAGCAAAGCGCGCTGGAATATGAATCGATCAAGGTGACGCTCGAGAATTTGACGTCGTTCCCGTTCATCGCCAAGCGCGTGGCCGACGGCAGATTGAAGCTGCGCGGCGCCCGCTACGGCGTCGCCGACGGGTTGCTCGAACTCTACGACGCCGAGACGGACACGTTCAGCACGCTGGACGTCTGATTTAATCTAAAGTGCGCAGTGACCAGCCGAGGAAATGGTTGATGTCGTGCGCGGCGTCGTTGGCCTTGGCGCGCACCTCCCATTGCGGATCCTCGAGCGCGGTTTCGATCAAGGGCGCGATGCCCGTCTCCAGCGCGCCGCAGGTACGCGCCAGATGACCAAAGCCGAGAATGGCGTTGGCGCGTACGCGCCAGTCTTCGTGCCCCGCAAGCTGCCGGCAGATGGCGAAGGACCAAGCGCAATCCGGCGGATCGAGCGAGACGACGATGGGAACGAAAAGAAGCTCGTCCGGATCGGCGCGCGCAAGCACGGCCTCGACTTTCGCCTCGTCCCAGCCATTTTCGAATGGGCCCATGAGAGCGCTCCGACCTTTTTGCCGTCGCGGTTTGGGCGAGGCGTGGATGGAACTCAAGACGATTGCGTGCACGGAGGATGGCGATGAGGACGATTTTTGTGTCGGCCGCCTTTGCGTTGGCCGGATGCGGCCAGACGGCGAACGAGCCTGTCGCTCCGCCGGCGGCGCCGCCTCCGTCTGTGGCGCAGGCGCCGAACCTGGCGCTTGAACCGCTTCACGTGGCGGATACGGCGGGCCGGCTCGGCGGCGAACTCGGTTGTTCGTTCAGAGCGGGCGATGACCAAGTGCTGATTGCATCCGGCATCGTCGCATCGGAAACGCCGAGCGAAGCGCTGATGAAACTCGGCGGCGTTGTGGTGGAGATGGACGCGACCACGACAGGCGGCTTTGACACGTTGGAAGACGGCGAGGCGTTTGCGGCGGGCGGCGTCTCGGCGGTGGTCGCAACCACAAGCGCCGTCGCCACCGGCACAGAGGAGGTGCGCCACAACGCAACGCTGACTGTGAGCGCGGATGGCGGCGAGCGCGTGTACGAGGGCGTTTGGTCCTGCGGACCTTAGCGGCTTAGCTGCGGAGGTTCACCGAGACGACATCGCTTCTGGACTGATCGAGCACGGCGCTGGAGACGTCGTCCAGGGCGAGGGTGGCGGCGATGGCGCACTCGGCGCCAATGGGCGCCTGCGCCAGCACATCGCCGGACGGGGCGATGATGAGCGTGGGGCAGGTCTGATCCGGCGCCGCGTTGTTTGCGCCAATCACGAAGCGCTGCGTTTCAGCTGCGCGGCTTATCGCGTGCGCCTGCCAGAGCGCATGGCCCTTGGCGCTGCCGATGGCGTTGTTGACGTACGCGATGATGTCAGCGCCCTGCGCGGCGAGGGCGCGCCATTGCTCAGGATAGCGGATCTCGCGGCACATCTGGATGCCTAGCTTCACGGGCGCGCCGCCGATCTCGACGTCGAAAACCGGCAAGCGATCGCCGGGAGCGAACGTGCCGCGTTCGCTGTTGGCGAGATTGATCTTGTCGTAGCGATGGCGTTCGCCGCGGGGGCCAAAATAAAGGCTGGCGTTGCGCCACAGCTTCGCTTCTTCGATGCACGCGCCGGCGACGAGATGGATCGCCTTTTCGCGGCAAAGCTGCGCCATGCGTTCGATAGCGGCGGCGCTCGCGTGCTGGTCGATCGCGCTGACGAAGCCGGGTTGCGGCAGGTAGCCCGAAAGCGCGCCCTCCGGCGCAATCGCCAGCGCGCCCGGCGCGGTGTCGGCCAAGAGGCGCTCAATGGCGGCGACGTTGCGCGCAACATCCATCGTCACCGGAAACTGCAGCGCGTGAGCCTGGACGGTCGCGCTTTTCACGCGCTCACGCGCGCGCCGACCAGTTCGTGGCCTTCGCCGCCGAGGATTTCGAGCGGCATGATGGCGCCGGCCGCGATCTCTTCATCGCTGTCCACGTAAACCACGCCATCAATCTCGGGCGCGTCGGCCTGGGTGCGGAAGGCGTAGGCTTCGGCGTCTTCATCCCAGCCGTCGCAAAGGGCCTCGACGGTCTTGCCGATCATGGCCTGGCCGCGGGCATGGGCCAGAGCGGTTTGCACCTCCATGAAGCGATCGTGGCGCTGGTCGATGTCGTCCTGATCGACGTGATTAGGGAAATCGCGCGAAGGGGCGCCGCTGACGTTTTCGTATTTGAACACGCCGGCGCGATCGATCTCCGCGTCTTCGATGAAATCGAGCAGGGTTTCGAAATCCTCTTCGGTCTCGCCAGGGAAGCCGACGATGAAGGAGGAGCGGATGGTGAGGTCCGGGCAGATTTTGCGCCACGCCTTGATGCGGTCGAGGACTTTGTCCTGGTTGGCGGGGCGGCGCATGGCTTTGAGTACGCTCGGCGCGGCGTGCTGGAACGGGATGTCGAGGTAGGGAAGGATTTTGCCTTCGGCCATCAGGCCGACGACCTCATCGACATGCGGATAAGGGTACACGTAGTGGAGGCGGACCCACACATCCAAATCGCCGAGCTCCTTGCAGAGATCGCAGAATTTGGCGCGGACCGTGCGGTCCTTCCATTTGCTCTCTGCATACTTGACGTCGATTCCGTAGGCGCTGGTGTCCTGTGAAATGACGAGCAATTCTTTGACGCCGGCCTTCACCAACGATTCCGCTTCTTTCAGCACGGCGTTGGCGGGGCGTGAGACGAGATCGCCGCGAATGCTGGGAATGATGCAGAAGCTGCAGCGATTGTTGCAGCCCTCAGAAATCTTCAGATAGGCGTAATGGCGCGGTGTCAGGCGAAAGCCGCCTTCCGGCACGAGATCGATTTTCGGATCGTGCGCTTGCGGCAGGTGTGCGTGCACGGCGCCGACGACGGCCTCGTATTGGTGCGGGCCGGTGATCTCGAGCACTTTCGGGTGCGTCTCGCGGATGAGCGCTTCTTCTTTGCCCAGGCAACCGGTGACGATGACCTTGCCATTCTCAGCGATGGCTTCGCCGATAGCGTCGAGGCTTTCGGCTTTGGCGCTGTCGAGGAAGCCGCACGTGTTTACGACGACAAGGTCGGCGCCTTCGTAGGAGCCGCTAAGCTGATACCCCTCGGAACGAAGCCGGGTGATGATACGCTCGCTATCGACGAGGGCCTTAGGGCAGCCGAGGCTGACGATCCCAACTCTTGGGCCGATGGCTGGGGCTTTAGCGGACATTGAGGCGGGGCTCATAGCGCAGGACGCCGCGTTTCCCAAGCGGGCGCCGCGCGTGGCGCGGCGCTTCTGTCAGCGATGAGGGCGTCCGGAAACGGCCAGACGCGGCGTCCGAATGCGGCGAGGGTGCGCTTCACGGAGGAGCGCCCATGGCCAGCATTCGCAAGGAATTTCGTTCGCCGCTTTCGGCTGACGCAGTGTGGGCGCGACTGGCGCGCTTCGACGCGGTGCACGAATTGGCGAAGGGCTTCGTGACGCGCACCGAGATGGAGCCCAGTGGGGCGCGGCTGGTGACGTTCGTGAACGGCGTGCAGGTCCGGGAATGGCTGGTCACGGCCGACGAGGCCGAGCGGCGGCTTGTCTATGCGATCAAGGACAGCCCGCATTTCAGCCATTACAGCGCCGCGGCGCAGGTGTTCGAGGACGAGGAGGGGGCCCGGTTCGTTTGGACGGTCGATTTCCAGCCCGACGCCATGGCCCCGGCGCAGGAGGCGGCGATGGCGGCCGGTGCCGCGGCGATGAGAGCCAGTCTGGTCTGACCTATCCACAACTGCTGCGAATGACTTGCAGGAGCGTCCGCAACCGGCTAGGGTTTCTTTGCGGGTGACTTGCACTCGCCGGAAAAGCTTTTGCTTTCAGAGAAGTGCTGCATGTACGTCTGCAATTGTAACGGTGTGACTCGGGCCGAGGTGGATGAAGCCATCGCGGCGGGCGCGCAGGGCCCCGAAGAGGTGCTCGGCCACCATGGCTGCGAACCGTGCTGCGGGCGCTGCCTTCCTGAGATCGCCGAAGGGATTACTTGCGGCGGGATGGCCGGCGCCAACCGGAGCCTCGTCGCGGCGGAGTAGCACGCGATGAAGGGCGATCCGGACGTCATCAAGCATCTCAACAAAATTCTCACGAACGAGCTGACGTCGATCAATCAATACTTCCTGCACGCGCGGATGTATCAGAGCGACGGCTACGGCAAGCTCGGCAAAAAGACGTACGAAGAATCCATCGAAGAAATGAAGCACGCGGACCGGATCGTGAACCGCATCCTGCTGCTCGAAGGTCTGCCCAATCTGCAGAACCTCAACAAGCTTCAGATCGGCGAAGCGGTGGAGGAGCGGCTCAAGGCCGACCTCGCCGCTGAGCGCACCGGCCACGCTGCGATCAAGGAAGGCGTCACGCTCTGCGAGGATAAAAAGGATTACGTCTCGCGCGACATGCTGGCCGAGCTGCTCGATGATACGGAAGAGCACATCGATTTCCTCGAGACGCAGCTGCAGAACTTGGCCGAGATGGGACTGCAGAATTACCTGCAAAGCCAATACGAGCTGGATAGCGCGCCCGACTGATCAGCGCGCAAGCGCAGGCGCGCGGTCCTCAAAGCGAACGATGTCGACGAAGCCTTCGCCGCTTTCGAGCGCCGCCGAACCGCTCGCGCTCAATACGAGCCATTCGCCCGCTTCGGCGTAGGTCTCGAACTGGCGCACGTCGCTCGACATTTCGCTTTTGGCGTCGCGGTCGCCGATCCAATAGCGGACGTGGGCGCGTGCGGCGTCGCTTTGGCATAGCCAGGCGGAGCGCCGCATGATGAGAAAATGCAGAGGCTCGAATAAGGCCCGATATTCCGCGAAAAGCGTGTCCAATTGGGCGAGCGAGACGGCGTGGAAATCGGCGCCGGAAGCGACGAAGCTGAGGCAATCGAAGGTCAGCCACGCCGGGTTGGCGGCTTGAAATGCGGCCAAATCCTTCAATTCCTGCAGCGTCACCGCGCCGTGATACTCGACGCGATTGACCTCCAGCTTTTCGTTGTGGCGCAGTACGACCGGCACGCGACTCGACCTCCAATTTAGCCTGTGCGCGCGCCGCGTTGATGAAGCGTTAAGTTTTCGTCGCGGCCGCGGTGGCGCTCATCGCTGCAACATTGACGCGACCGTGGGCGGCGCAGGCGATGGCCCGATGAAACATCTGCTCTTGATTTTGATGCTGAGCGCTTGCGCTAGCGCCGCGCCCGACGCGCAGCACGCACAGGCGCCGGCCGTAACGACCGCGCCGGTAGTGGCCGCGGAGCGTGCGTTCGCGGCGCGCGGCGCCGAGATCGGCTGGATACCGGCGTTCCGGGAATTTGCGGCGCCTAATGGGCAGGTGCTCGGTCCAGAAGGCTATGTCTCGGCGCCGGAATCTTTGGCGGCGACGCCGGACGACGGCAACCGTCTGCTGTTCTGGTGGCCCGCTTATGCGGGGATTGCGCGCTCGGGGGATTTCGGATTCACAACGGGGCCGTTCAGTGTCGATGAAGCACGCGCGCCGCGCGGACAATACTTCACCGTGTGGCGCCGCCAGCCCGACGGGTCGTGGCGCTGGCTCTGGGATGGCGGGCCGGGGCCGCGTCCGGATGCGCTCAACGAGGGCGTCGATGCAGCCGTGGTGCCGAGTTTGCCGGTTTCAAGCGCAGGAGTCGGGTCCGAAGCGGAGGCGATCCGGCAGGTGCGTGCGCTGGAGACCGAGGGGGCCAGCGCTGGGGCCTTGGCGCACTACGTCGCGGGCGACGCTCAATCCTATAGGCCGCGGCGCCCGCGTGACGCGGGCACGGCCGCAGAGACGTTCGTTTTTCCGAGTCCCGACATCGCCTACCGGCTAACGCGCATCGAGGCGTCATCGGCGGGGGACATGGCGATGACCCTGGGCGAAGCCAGCTGGCGTCACGACGGCGTCGATCGCGAAGGCTTCTTCGCGCGCATATGGCAGCATCGGCCCGAGGGTTGGCGGATCGTCTATGACCAGCTCACGCCGCGCGCGCCGCCGCCCCCGCCCGCGAATTGACTTAGCAGCTCGCTTCCGCCAAAAGCCCCGCTTTCCCGCGGCCGGCTCGTTCCGGCAGCGGAGCATGCTGGACGACGGGCGAACCGCCAGGGAAGTCGCGGCCTCATGGTGAGGCGGCCGGGGCCCGTCACGGAAGAAGGCGCACTCAGCGCATGACGAAGCGTATTCAAGCCAAATATAAAGCCGATCGCCGTTTCGGCCAGAACCTCTGGGGCCGTCCGAAATCGCCGGTGAACAAGCGCCAATACGGCCCGGGTCAGCATGGCCAGCGCCGCAAGGGCAAGACCTCCGACTTCGGCCTCCAGCTCGTGGCCAAGCAGAAGCTGCGCCTCTATTACGGCAACATCACCGAAAAGCAGTTCCGCCGCACTTATGAGGAAGCCGCGCGCCGGAAGGGCAACACGGCGGAAAACCTGATTGGCCTGCTCGAAAGCCGCCTGGACGCGATCGTCTATCGCTCGAAGTTCGCGCCGACGCCGTTCGCCGCGCGCCAGTTCGTCAACCACGGCCATGTCAAAGTGAACGGCCGCCGCGTGACCATTTCGTCCTATCTGGTCAAGCCGGGCGACGTGGTGGAAGTACGCGAAAAGGCGCGCACGATGGCGCAAGTGCTCGAAGCGCTGCAAAGCCAGGAGCGCGAGACGCCCGAATATATCGAGGTCGATCCCAAGGCGATGGTCGCGCGTTATGTGCGCATCCCGGGGCTGAGCGACGTGCCGTATCCGGTGCAGATGGAGCCGAACCTCGTCGTCGAATATTACGCGAGCTGAGGCTTAGGCCATTCGCCAAGATCAGGGCCCTCCCTTGCGGAGGGCCTTTTTCTTGTGTGGGGTGCGGCGATGGATTGGAAAGCGATAGACGACGCCATCCGCGTCGAGCCCGGATCGAAGGTGAAGCTCGGCGCGCGCGACCCGCTGCGTGACGATCTGCTGCCGGATCGCGACGAGGCAGAGCAAAGCACGCAAGCCTGCGCCGAAGCGATCGACAAATTGCAGGACAAATTGTGGGCTGAGGGCCGGCGTGCGCTGCTGGTGGTGCTGCAGGGCATCGACACCGCCGGCAAGGATGGAACTGTGCGTGGCGTGTTCAATCGCTGCGGTCCGCTCGGCGTCAATGTCACCGGCTTTGGCCGCCCAAGCGAGTTGGAGTTGAGCCACGATTACTTGTGGCGCATTCACCGCGCGACGCCGCGCAAAGGCTCGATCGGCGTATTCAACCGCTCGCATTATGAAGACGTGCTGGTGGTGAGGGTGCGCAATCTGGCGCCGGCGGAACGCGTGGAGGAGCGCTATGAGCAGATCAATGCGTTCGAGAAGCACTTAACGGAAAACGGCACGACCGTGCTGAAATTCATGCTGCACATCTCCAAGGATGAGCAGCGCAAGCGGCTCCAGGAGCGCCTGGACAAGCCTGCCAAGAATTGGAAGTTCAATCCCAGCGATCTCGAAGACCGCGCGCTATGGGAGGATTATCAGCGCGCCTATGAAATTGCGCTGGAGCGCTGCTCGACCGCATACGCGCCCTGGCGCGTCGTCCCGGCGGATCGCAAATGGCGCCGCAACGCCATCATCGCCGCGATCGTGCACGGCACGCTGGAGGAAATGGCCCCCGACTATCCCAAGGTCGATTGGAAGGCTTCGGATTTCACGATCGAATGAGCGGCGTGTTGACGCCGCGCGGCGCGATATCATCGTTGCGGATAATGCCGAGCGAGATGACCCGTTTTAGCGCCTCGTCCGGCGGGATCGAGAGCGGCTTGAAGGCGGTGCGGGGCAAATAGAGCAGGAAGCCGGAAGTGGGGATCGGGGCTTGCGGCACATAGACGGCGACCAATTCCTCGCCGATATCGCTGACGACCTCCGCCGTGTTTTCATTGGTGATGAAGCCCAGGGCGTAAGAGCCAGGCAGCGGAAACTCCACCAACACGGCCTGCTTGAATGAGGTGCGCTCCGGCGCGGCGACTTGTTTGAACACCTGTTTAGCGCCGCCATAGATGGTGCGCACCAGCGGCAGGTTGGCGATGCCGCTATCGGCCATGTCCACCAGCCAGCGCCCGACCAAATTGCCGGCGAGGGCGCCAACGAGAGTGAGCGCCGCCAGGGCCAGCAGCACGCCTCCTCCCGGAAAAGTGGTCAGAAACGCCAGATCTTCCGGGATGAGCGGTTCGACGCGGGTGTCGATGAAGCGAACGACGAACCAGATCAGCCAAACCGTGATGACGAAGGGAAGCACGAGCGCCACGCCGCTCAAGAATGAGTTCCTGAGCCAGGTGAAGGCGTTGAAGCGGGGGCGGGAGCGGGGCGAGGCCATGGCGAGGATTTAGGCCGGGCGCGGCACAGTGCAAAGGCCGACGCTCCGGCCTCTAGCGCGACCACCAGCGCGCGCCTACCTAGGCGCAATGTTCGGCCGCAAGAAGACGCTGAATTCGATCTCCGACACGAGTGCGCGCCCGCGCGACGGCTTCTCGCAAACCGTGATCGGCGTTGTCGAAGACGTCGGCCCCTCCGTCATCGGCGTGCGGCGAACGCACCGCGCTCGCGACCTCTATGACGGGGCCGGCTCCGGCGTGATCATTTCGCCCGACGGCTACGCCCTCACCAACAACCATGTCGTTGAAAACGCTGGGCGCGTGGAGGGCGTGCTCCATGACGGCAGCGTGGTAGCGGCGGATGTCGTCGGCTGCGATCCGGACACCGACCTAGCTCTGCTCCGGCTGCATGGCGCGCACCATCGAGGCGCCGGGCTTGGCCATTCGGGCGACCTGCGGGTGGGGGAGCTGGCCATCGCAATCGGCAATCCGCTCGGGCTGCAGGCTACGGTGACGGTGGGGGTGATCTCGGCGGTGCGGCGGACGCTGCGCAGCCAGGGCGGACGTCTGATCGAGGACGTGATCCAAACCGACGCCGCACTCAATCCAGGAAATTCCGGCGGCGCGCTGGTGGACGGCGCGGGCCGAGTCATCGGCATCAACACCGCGATCATCGGCGGCGCGCAGGGGCTGTGCTTTGCCGTCCCGATCGACACGGCCAAGCGTGTGATCCCCGAATTGATGCGCGACGGATATGTCGCGCGGGGTTGGTTCGGCATCGCCGGCCAGACCCAGGAACTGTCGCGCGCTTTGGCGCGGCGGCTGCATCTCCACGCCGAGAGCGGCGTGCTCATCGTGGCGGTCAGCTCCGGCGGTCCCGCCGACGCCGCGGGCTTGCGTGTCGGCGATGTGGTTCTGAGCCTGGATGGGAAATCAACCGGCTCGGTGGATTCCGTGCATAAGCTGCTGACGCGTGAGACGATCGGCCGGCGCGTGGCGCTGGACGTGTTGCGTGATGGCGCTGTGGTGAAGCTTGGGCTGATGGTGCAGCCGCGTCCGGAAGAGCGGCGCTCGGCTTAGGCTTTTTCGAGCACGCCCTTATCGGCCAGCAACGTCTTCAATTCGCCGGTTTGAAACATCTCGCGGACGATATCGCAGCCGCCGATGAATTCGCCTTTGACGTAAAGCTGCGGGATGGTCGGCCAATTCGAGAAATCCTTCACGCCTTGGCGGATGGATTCGTCCGCCAGCACGTCCACATCGGCGAATTCAACGCCGAGATGGTCGAGGATCTGCACCACGACGTTGGAGAAGCCGCATTGCGGACGCTCCGCGACGCCTTTCATGAACAGCACTACGTCATTGGCGGCGACGGTTTGGCGGATGACGTCCTGGGCGTTCGACATGGGCAGCTGCTCCTTGAGCGCCTCACCTAAGCGCTCACTGAAAGGGCATCAAGTTGGCTTGGGCCCGGTTTCGAGCGCCAGCGCGTGCAATTGGCCGCCCATGCGGCCCTTCAGCGCGGCATAGACCATCTGATGCTGGGCGACCCGGCTCTTGCCGGCGAAGGCGTCTGAGCGGATCACGGCGCGATAATGATCGCCGTCTCCGGCCAAATCGTGGATGGCCAGGTCGGCATCGGGGAAAGCTTCACGCAACAGCGTCTCAAGCTCGGCGGCGCTCATGGCCATGAGATTGCTCCAAAAGGCATGGTCTGCGGTGAACCCATGCAAGAAAGCCGCGTCAAGCGGGCAGGTTCGTCAAGCGAGCGCGCGGCGCCAATTTTTGGCCACATCAGGGAACACATGACGTTCACGAAAGTTTTGGTTGCGGCGGCGTGCAGGCCCCGGCAAAGCCGACAGCTTGGGGGCCGCAGGGGCGTCAGGGCAAGAATTGTCGCTCACTGCGTGGGAGAAGTTGACAACGGCACCTTTTCCGAAAATTTAGGCGCTGGCGTCGGGAACCGACCTGGGACAGAAGACCGTGGAAGCGGCCGGCCCGAGACGGTTTAGGTGGAGGGATGCGCGTCGGGACCAAGTGAGGCTCAATGCCGGCTTGACCGCCATCCAATCGCCGCTCTCGCAACCAACTTTTTTCGGTGGCCCACCGCTCCAATGGGGTAGGATGGCCGCTGGGGTATTAGACAGGCACTAGGGTTACAAAGGGCAGACCATGTCGTTGATGAATTCATTGCTGTTGTTCGCAGCGCAGCAAAATCCGGCCGGCCAACCGGCCACCACGACGGCGCCCGGCGCCGCTCCCAGCGCGACCCCCGCGCCGCCGGCGCCGCCGCCGCCTTCTGCGGCCGAACTTGAAGCGGCGAAGGCTCGCGGCGCTGAAGCGCAAGCAGAAGCTTCTGGCGCCAGCGACGTGTCGATGATCGAACTCTTCGTCCACCTCAATGCGGTTGAGATGGGCGTCATGATCATCCTTGGTCTCTGCGCGATCTACGCCGTCGCGTTGCTGTTCGAAAAAATCTACGTGATGCGGAAGGCTTCGAAGCAGACGAAGGACTTCCTCACCGCGTTCCGCAAGGCCAATTCGGTTGAAGAAGCCGAAGCCATCGTGCGCAAGCTGCCGCAATCGGGCGTGAAGTCGATGTTCGACGCCGGCATGGCGGAAGTGCGCCGCACGCAGGACCTCGGCCTCTATACCATGCGTGATGCGCGCGATCACACGATGCAGCGCGTCGCCTCGGCCATGCAGACCCGCCAGAATGAGCACCTCGACGATCTGGGATCTTCGATGACGTTCCTCGCCTCGATCGGCGCCAACGCGCCGTTCATCGGTCTGTTCGGCACGGTGTGGGGCATCATGGTGGCGTTCGTCGGCATCGCCAAAACTCAAACCACGTCGCTCGCAGTCGTCGCGCCGGGCATCGCTGGCGCTCTGCTCGCTACGGCCGCTGGTCTCGCCGCCGCTATCCCGGCGGTGCTGATCTACAACTTCGCCGCCAAGCAAATCTCCAAGCAGGCCACGAAGCTCGACGACTTCGCTGCGGAATTCATCGCGCTGGTTTCGCGCGACATGGATCGCCGCGCCGGTTGAGGCTTCTACCCGTAGCTTTGGAGGATACCCATGGCGGGTAAAGTCTCTGCAGGAGGCGGCGGAAGACGCGCCGAACTTGATGTCACGGCGGATCCGAACGTGATTCCGTTCATCGACATCATGCTCGTGCTGCTGATCATCTTCATGATCGCCGCTCCGATCTCCAGCGTGGACATTCAGGTGAACATGCCTGTGTCCAAGATCGATCCGTCCAAGCGGCCGCCGAGGCCGACCTGGATTTCGGTCGATGATGTCGGCGGCTCAGTGCGCCTCTACGTCATGAACGATGAAGTGACGTGGGATACGATCGGGGACGAGACCATCGAAGCGATCAAGGTGAACACGCCGACGATCGCCGACGATGAGTTCGAAATTCGCGATCAGCGTGTCTACATACGCGCCGACGAAGAAACGGCCTATCGCAATGTCGTGCGGGTGATGAACCGCCTGCAGGACCGGGGCTTCACCAAAATCGGCCTCGTCGCCGAAGACAGGCGGAGGTAGGCCCATGGGTGCGAAAGTAGGAGGTTCGAAAGGCGGCCCGGTTTCCGAACCGAACGTCATTCCGTTCATCGACATTCTGCTCGTGCTGCTGATCATCTTCATGGTGACCGCGCCGATCCCGACCGTCGATATCCGGGTAGACCTGCCGCCGCCGAATCCGGTGCCGATCCGATTGGAGGGCCTGAACCCGACCATCGTGGCGATCACCGATCGGCCGGGCGAGGGAATGCGGCTGTTCGTCGGTCCGGAAGAAGTGCAATTGGCGCAGCTCGGCGAAAGAACGCTCGATCACGCCATTCGCAACAACCCCGCCTTGAACGTCGAAGACATGTATGCGGAGGCGCGTGTCTTCGTGCGTGCCGACCAAAGCACGGCTTACGGCAACGTCGTCAACGTCATGAGCCAATTGCAGCAGGAAGGTTTCGCCAAAGTCGGAATCTTCGCTGAACTTGCGAGCGAAGGATAAGACCGATGCTTAGCCTTCGTTTGATATCTTTCCTGCTCGCTGCGGTAATCTGCTTGTCGATCGTGTATCTGGCCCTCACGCAGCGCTTCTCGGCCATCACTGACCTGTTCGAAGATCAGGACGCGATCAAGGTCGAGACCGAGCTCAAAGAGAAGCCGCCGCCGCCGCCGCCGCCGCCGCCCCCGGATCGTCCGCCGCCGCCGCCGCCGCCGGAACAACGCGTGCCGCCGCCGGATTTGTCGGCGCCGCCAACGCCGACGCCGATCCCGGTCGCCGTCGATCCGCCGCCAGCGCCGCCGACCCCGTCAGTGATCACCAACCCGCAATGGTTGGAGCGTCCCAGCGGCCGTGACTTCGCCCGCTATTATCCGCGCCGCGCGCTCGAGCGCGGTCAGGAGGGGCGCGTGGTGCTCGACTGCATCGTCGGCGCCGATGGCCGCATCGGTTGCAGCGTTTCGTCGGAAGATCCCAGCGGTTGGGATTTCGGCGACGCCGCGGTGCGCATCTCGCGCTCGTTCCGGATGTCGCCGCGCCTCGAAAACGGTGCGGCGACGGAAGGTGGGCGCGTGCGCGTGCCGATCACGTTCCGCGTGGCCGGCTAGCGCCGATCACCACACAAGAACAAGCCGCGGCGTGTCCTCGCATGCGCCGCGGCTTTTTCTTGCCGAGCGTCGCGCGGTTGCGTTGCGCGTGGCCTCGACGCAAATTGCGCGAGGTTTAGATCAGAGGGTGGAACCGGCTGGCTGTCCGCATTTTGGCCTTTATCCCCCGCGAGATACGGGGCCGCGAGGTGACGCGGCCGCGATGGCGGGCTGTAGGAGAGAAACACGATGAAAGTGGTGCTTGGAGCCGCCGCGGCGATGATGATGTTCGCAGCCGTCGCCATGGCTCAGACCGAAGGACAAACGCCCGCGCCGGCGGCGCCCGCCGGGCCTGTCCAATCGCGCTGTGCGGCTATTGATCCGGCGCCGACGCTGCCGGATGGCGCAGAAGCGTCGCGCGAAGAAATCGCCGCCGCCGATGGCGAGTATCAGGAATGGGCGACGGCCACGCAGGCCGTGCTGCAATGCCGCCGCGCTGAACACGCCGAACTCGCGGCGCAAGCCGAGGCGCTGCTGCAGCAGCATAATGCCGGCGTTCAAGCGCTGAACACCACTACGCAGACGTGGGTGTCGGAGCGCGAGGAATTCTGCGCCCGTCCGCGGACGCGCTGCGCGCAATAATCGCTTATGTCGCCCGGCCGCTGCGCTCGTGCGCGGCGGCCGGCGCGAACCGCCACAGCGGCGTTGTCCCCGCCAAGGCGAGAGCGGCGAGGCCTAGACCGATCGCAGGCGCCAGCGCCGCTACACGCGGGCCGAACATCGCCGCCGCGTAACCCACCAGCGCCGAGCCGATCGGCGCTCCCCCCATGAAGCCCATCGAATAGACCGCCAGCACGCGGCCGAGAAATTGCGCGCCCGCGGCGCCCTGGACGATGGTGCGGCTCGTCGAAATGGCCACGCCCGCCGCCAGGCCCCAGGCCACGACGATGGCGATGAAAGCCGCGAACGGTTTGTGGATGGCAAAAGTGCCGAGCGCGGCTGCGCTCAAAAGGTGCGAGACGATGAGCGCTCGCCCGGGCCGACGCAGCGGCTTCATGCGGCTGAGCACGACAGCGGACACGAAGGAGGCGGCCCAGAAGGCCGCGAACGCCTCGCCGAGCCGGTTGGCCTGGGTTTGTGCGTCGCCGCCGTATTCCGCGCGGATGATGAGCGGAAACAGCACCTGGAACGAACCAATCACGAAGACGCCGACATAGGCGGCGGAGATCAGCATCGGCGACATGACCGGATCGCGGAACGCGTAGGCGAGGCCGTCGCGCACGTCGCGCAACGCGCCGGCGAAGTTTCGTTCGTGACCCGTGGGCTTGTTCGCACGCAGCGTCAGCGCCAGCGCCGCGGCAAGCGCCAGCACGAGCGCTTGCACGGCGAGGTAGGGCGCAGGCGAGGCGCCAGCGGCGCGCGCCAACAGAATGCCGCCGATCTGCGCGCCGATCTGCACCGCGGTCGTCGCCGCAGCCGCCGTGGCGATCGGGGTGACGCGGCCCAAAGCGGCTTCACGCTCCAGCACGCCGTTCAGGGCGGCGTCGCGTAGCGGCATGACGAAGGCCGCGCAGCCGCCGACGACGATGGCGTAGCTTATGAGCGTCGCATAATTGAGCAGGCCGAGCGTGATGAGGCCGCTCAGCGTGAGAGAGGCGCCGGCGAGCAGCAAGTGCAGCAGAGCAAGGGTTGGACCGGCCTTGGCGCGTTCGGCCAGGAGACCGCCGAAGAGCAGCAGGCAAAACATTGGCGCGGAGAGCGCCGATTGGGCCAAGCCCACGCCCGCCGGGGTGGCGCTGAGCACGAACGTCACCAAGGACGGGAACAGCACGAACTGCATCCCGAACGAGAAGAAGTAGAGACCGACCAGGGTGTAATAGAGCGGAAGCTCCGCCACCGGATGGGCGCCCCAGCGTCTTGTCATCGCTTCTTTATGCACGCGCTGGCGCCTGCGAGGCCAGAGCCAAGCGGGCACCGTTGACGACCGCTTAACGCGCGGCGTGCTGATCTCGGAGCGGCATGAGTGCGAATCTGCCCCGGCCGGACCTGAGTGATGGTCCCGCGCCCCTGGATCTCGTCCAGGCGCACACGTCGAAGGCGCGCGACGCTATCGTGCAGCGTCTGACTGAAGTCGTTTCGTGGCCGGAAACACGCATACCCGCTTACGAACGGCAACTCGCCGCGGACATTCTTGTAGGGTTGCTGCGCACCAGCAGTGTCGAGCATCGCCGCCGCTGCGCCGAGGGATTGGCGCGCATTCATGAAGCGCCGAAGGAATTGTTGCGTTACCTCGCACGCGATGAAATCGCGGTTGCGAAGACGCTGTTGGAGTCCGCCGTCGGGTTCGACGATTCCGATCTCATCGCGACGGTTCGTTCCGGGGTCAGCACGCATTGGCTGACGATCGCCCGCCGCCGCACGATCAGTGAACCGGTGACGGATGCGCTGATCCAGACTGGCGATCCGGCGGTGATTGAAGCGGTGTTGCGCAATCAGGGCGCGCGGCTCTCGTCGCAGGGCGTCGATTGGGTGGTTGCGCGCTCGCGGCAGACGCCCAGCCTGCCAAATTTGTTGGTGCCGCGCATCGAATTGCGGCCAACGCAAGCGCTGGTGTTGTTCTGGTGGGCGAATTTCGACGCGCGCGTGCACATATTGCGCCGCTTCGCCATCGACCGCGCAGTGCTTCTGCAGGAACTCGCCAGCGTGTTCGCGTTGGCGGCCGCTGAAGGCTGGAGCGACGCCGATGCGCGCAAGACTCTGCAGGTGATAGAACGCCGCCAGCGCAATCGTGCAGCGGCGAAGCAGAGCCCGTATGGCTCGCTTGAGGGCGCGCTGGCGGCGGCAGAACATGGCCTCGACGGCGCATTGATCAGCGAAGTCGCGCACCTCTCGGGCGTGAAACCGACGACGGCGCAGCAGATATTCACAGATCAAGGCGGCGAGGCGATCGCCGTGCTGGCCAAGGCCGTGGGCCTGAAGCGCCCGGCGCTGCTCGGTTTATGGCGCGCGCTGCGTCGGCCCATGGGCGATCCGGACGCGACAGACAATCCTTTGGGCAGAACGCTTTACGTGTTTGACACTTTGGCGACCGCGAAGGCGCAGACGGTGCTGCGTTATTGGAATTGGTCGTTCACGGCGGACGCTTCAAACCTCGACCACATCCGCTTCGACGATGACGTGCTCGAACTCTCCTTGGCGCGCCGTAATGCAGCGTTGTTGTTGAGCCGCAACGCGTAAGCGGCGGCGCCATTGGCGGGTGGCGAATCCCGTCCTGCGACGCTAATGCTTTCGGCTCGCGCAGCGTGCGGCGCGGGAGGCCGAACCATGCTTCATGCCGCGGCGATGCTCACAGGCTTGCTGCTTCTTTGGCTGATGTTTGCCGGTGTGCCGGCGACGCCCGAGGCCTGGCTCGTCGCTGGCCTCGCTTGTGTCGCGGCTACAGCGCTCGTGCGTTTGTGGAGCGGCCGCGGGTTTGCATCGGCGGCGCCTGATGGGCGCGCGTTATTGAGCGCAATGGCGCAGGCGCGCGGACTTGGCGCGGGCGTTTTGTCGACCATGCGGGCGGCGCTCGCCGCGGATGTCACGCTGCGGCCAGCTTTGGTGCGCATCAAGGTGCGTTCAGAGTCAGAGGGTGCGCGCGCGGCCATGGCGCGCATCATCAGCGCGACGCCGGGCCGCGCCGTGGTGGAGCTGGACGGCGACGGGCTGCTTGCGCACGTGCTGCAGGAAGAGGCGATCGACGCAGCCGAACTCGGCACGCTCGAGGCTCGCGTTGGAGAGCGGGCGTGATCGCGTTGGCTGCAGCCGCCGGCGTGTGCGTCGCCTTGGCGTTGACCATCCTGCGCTTGTTCGCCGGTCCGACGCTCTACGACCGGGCCTGGGCCGGAGTGAGCTTGACGATCAAAGCCGCCTTGATCTGTGCTGCGCTCGCCGCTATCGCCGGGCGCGCGGCCTGGGCCGAAGCGGCGATTGTGTTGGCGGCTTGCGCTTTCGTCACCGCCACGGCGGTCATGCGCTTCTTCCGCGCGCGTTCATTCCAGGCGTCGCTCCTGCGCGAAGGCTCGCGCTGATGGGAGCCACAATGCTCGACCTCTTCCGGCTCGCACTTGGCGGCGGGATCATCACGCTCGGCCTAGTGATGATGTTGGTGGGCGCGATCGGCGTACTGCGCTTTCCCGATTTCTACACCCGGCTGCATGCTGGCGCAGTGGACACGTATGGCGCCGCCGTTGTGGCGCTAGGGTTGGCGATCACGGCGCCGGATTTTTCGCTTGGCGTTCGTCTGCTGCTGCTGAGCGGGTTTCTCGCCGCCATGGCGCCGGCGCTGACGCACATGCTGGGCAATGCCGCGCACGCTGGAGGATTGTCGCCGATCGCGGGCGCATACGTTGCGCCGCGCCCGGGCGCGCGCGGGGCACGCGCTCCATGAACGCCGATGTCCTGAGCCTTGGCATGCAGGCGATTGCATTGCTGCTCGCGCTGGCCGCACTCGTTTGCGCCGGCGGGGTGATGATGGCGCGCTCGTTTTTCGCCATCGCCATGTATGCCGGTGCGGCGGCGGCGTTCGCCGCTGGCGCTCTGCTGGCGCTCGGCGCGCCGTATGCCGCGCTGGCGATCGCCGTGGTTGGCGCCGGGCTGACCCCGGTTCTGGTGCTGGCTGTCTCCGCGCTGACCGCGCGCGCCGCGCGGCCGCGCCGGCGCTTCGCATGGCTGACCGCAATTGGCGCGCTCGCGGCGGCTGCGCTCGCCGGCGCAGGCGCTGCGTTGGGGTTGGCGACGCCTGCCGCCCCGGAGCGTCTCGCTCTGGCGGCCGACGCATCGGCGTGGCTCGCGCCACTCTTGCTTGTTCTCGCTTTCGTCGGCGCGGGGCTCTTGGGCTTTGGCGAGCGCGGCGTGTTCGAGCGGCGCCTTGTCCCTGGCGGTGACGAATGAGATCGCTGGGGCATGTGCTGATGCGCAGCGCCGTCGATGCGGCGCTGCCGGCGCTCGTTTTGCTTTCGCTCATGATCGCCATCGGCGCGCCGCCGGGTGCGAGCGGCGGGTTGGCCGGCGCGTTGGTGTTTGCGCTGGGCTTTATCGCGCACGTGCTGGTGACCGGCGTGAACGGCGCACAGCGCGCGTTGCCGCCGATATTGGCGCGCGTCTTCCTGGCGCTGGGGGCCGGCGTGTGCGTGCTGGCTGCGTCGGCGCCGGGGCTGCTAGGGAGCGCCGCGCTGTTTCAGGCGGGGCTGTTTGCGTGCACGGCGGCGGCATTCACGCTTGTGTTCACCGCATTGATTGGACGCGTGCCGACACTGCGTGACGACGAATGGTGATCGCGCCCGCTACCGTGCTGGATGTGGCGATCCTGGCCGCTGCCTTGCTGCTTGTGTTTGGCGGCGGCGCGTTGGCGTGGGCGTCGTTCATCGCGCTCAAGCGCGTTTTGGGGTTGCTGCTTGTTTTTCTCGGCGCAGTCCTCGGACTGGCCCTGCTGGGCGCTCCGTCGGGCGTGCTCATGGCCTCCGTTGCGGTGGCGCTCGTCAATCTCTCCTTCGGCTTCGCGCTCTGTGTCCGTTTGCAGGAGGTCTATGGCGGCGGCGATCTCGATCAAATCGATTCCGCCGACGCCAATGCGGACGATGCGGAGGGCGCCGGGTGAGCGAATGGCTCGACCACGCGCGCACCTACGCGCCGTTGCTGATCGTGGCGGCGCCGCTGGCTTGCGCGGCCGTAGCCGGTGCGCTTGCGCCAGGGCGCACCGCATGGGCCGCCGCGTGCGCCGTGCTGGCGGCGTGCGCCTGGCTCGCGTGGGATATGGGGCAACGCACGCTGCTCGGTGGCGCCACGCAAGCGACAAGCATCCAAATGCTGGCGCTGCGCGCCGACGGCGTCGGCTTGTTCGCCGCGCCGATGGTTTTGCTCGCGGGCGCGCTTACCATCTTTGCGGCGGGCGCGCGCCTTAAGCAGGATTACGACAAGCGCGTCGCGCCGTTCGCCGTTGCGCTTGGGCTGATCGTGAGCGCGGGCTGGGCCGGCGCATTGCTGGCGCCGGACCTGTTCACACTCGCCATTGCGGCGCAACTCGGCTGGCTCGCGGGCGCGGGTTTGATCGCGCTGCGTGGGGGCGGCGACGGTCTGACGGGCGCTTTTCGCATGCTGGTCGTCGGCGGCGTGGCGACAGCCTTGATGCTAATCGGTGCAGCTTTGATCGCGCGCGGCGCCGGCGGCGGCGATCTCCACGCACTGAGCGCCGCGGCGGCGAGTGCGGGGCCAGGGCTTGCCGCCGGCGTCGGCTTCGTCTTGATCGGCCTTGCTGCAATGGCGGGCGTTGCGCCGTTGCACGCTTGGGTCGGCCCGGCGTTTACACGCGCGGGGGCCGTCGCCGCCATGGTGCTGGGCGTCGTCGGCGCGTGCGGCGCGCTCTTGCTTTTGGTGCGAGTCGCGGCATTCGCTTCAGCTGCGCCGGCGATCGCCAATGGCGTATCAACGGCGCTGCTGGCGCTGGGGCTGATCAGCGTCGTCATCGGTTCGGCGCAAGCGATCGGCGCCCGCAACCTTCGCCGTCTCGCCGCTTATGCAGGCGTCGCGCAGGCTGGCTACATCTTGGTCAGCGCGTCGCTCGGTTCGCCGGCGGGATTCGCTGCCGCCCTGGTGCAGATACTCGCGTTTGGCGTGTCAGCAATGGCGTTGCTCGCCGGCGCCTCGGTGATCGGCGGAAACGGCGCGCTCGACGCTTTGGACGGTCTCGCCCGCCGCGCGCCGCTGACGAGCGCGGCGATGTTGGCGGGCGTGCTCAATCTCATGGGCGCGCCGCTCACTTTGGGATTCCTGGGCCGGTGGCGGCTCATCGAAGCCGGCGTGGGCAGCGGCTGGTGGTGGTCGGCGGGCGCCGTGATCGCTGCCTCGCTGGCGGCTGTGTTCTATGGCGGACGCCTGATCGAGCGGATCTATTTTCGCCGCGCCTCGCAACCGGGCAACGAACGGCGGTTGTGGAATATCGTGGTTGCGCCGGCGTTGGTCGCAGCAATTGCTGGGGTCGCCTTGGGCTTGGGCCCAGGCAATCTGCTGCGCGCGGCGGACGCCGCCGCCGCGCAGGCTATGGCTGGAGGCGAGCCATGAGCGGCGAGTGGGCGCTCATCGGCGTGATCGCTTTGCCGATCGTGCATGCGCTCGCGGTTGCGCTGCTCTCCCGTCCGCCGGGCTTGCGCGACGTGATCCATGTCGGTTTCGCGCTTGCGCAAGCTGTGTGCGCCGTGCAGCTCGCCGTTGGCCTGCTGCATGACGCCGCGCCGCGCATCGTACTGGCGCGGCCTCTGCCGCAAGTGGAATTGGCGTTTGCGGTCGAACCGCTCGGCGCGCTGACCGCGGCGGTGATCGCCTGCCTCAGCGTGTTGCAGGCGGCGCACACCTCCGGATCGGTCCGTGCGCTCCAGAGCCGCGAGCCGGCGCGGATGATGGCGTTCATCGCACTCGCGCACGCGGCGACGGCGGCGCTTTGCTTCTCGGCGAACCTGTTCACGTTTTTCGTCGCCTATCAGGCGCTGACGCTGGCGGCGTTCCCTTTGGTCGCGCACGAAGGCGACGCCGAGGCGCGCCGTGCGGCGCGCGTTTTCCTTGCGACCTTGCTGACAGCGTCTGTCGGGCTGTTCCTGCCGGCGATGGTGTGGACGTACGCGCTGGCGGGCGCGATCGATTTCAGGCCCGGCGGCGTGCTGGCGGGGCGCCTTGACGCCATGACCGCGAATTTTCTGCTCGCTCTGTTCGCGCTAGGCATCGCCATGACGGCGATCCCGCCCGTGCATCGCTGGCTTTCGGCGGCGAGCGGTTCGCACTATCCGGCGCTGGTTTCGATACAAGCGCTGTGCGTTTTACCAGCGGGCGCGATCGGCCTGCTCAAGGTGACGTCCTACGTGTTCGGGCCCGCGCTGGGCGAAGCGCGCTACGCAGCGTTCGGTTTGTTGGCGCTGGCGGGGGCGGGCATGTGCATCGCCGCGTTGGTGGCGCTGTCGAAGCAGGATTTGCGCGAGCGGCTGGCGTATTCGTCGATGGCGCAAGCGCTTGGCGCGGCGACGGGTGCGTTGATCGCGCTGCCCGCGGGCGCGTTCGCGGCGACTTTGCAAATCGTGGCGCTGGCTTGCGCCGGCGCGACGCTCACGATGGCGGCGGGGACGGTTTTCGCGGCGGCGGGACGGCGCAACGCAGCGGATTATCCTGGGCTCGGCCGCGCCATGCCGTGGACCTTCGGCGCGTTCGCCGTGGCTTCGGCGAGCATGATCGGCATGCCGCCATTCTCCGGCGCCTGGGCGAAGCTCTGGCTGATCACCGCGGCTGCCGATGCAGGCATGATCTGGGCGGCTGCGCTGGCGGGGCTAACGGCGATCCTCACTTTCGCGCATCTCGGACCTTTGGCGGCGTCGGCGTTGGCGAGCGAGGCGCCGCCGGATCCGTTCAAGCGTCCCGATGGCGCTTCGCTCATGTTGGTGGCGCCGGTGGTGATGAGCGCGGCGGCGACGCTATGGCTCTTGCTCACTGCCGATCCGCTGGCTTCGTATCTGGCGCCACTCTGGGAGCCGCCGCCATGACGCATACGCCGCCACTTAGAAAACGCAGCGGCGCGGCAGGCATGCTGCTTTTGTTCAGCGTGGCGTTCGGCGGCGTTGGGCTGGCGTTCGATGTCACCGGGGAGTTCGAGCGTTTCTGGCTTGGCGCAGAACCGGGAGCGCGGGCGCTCATCGGCGCAGTCGCGGCGGGTTTGGTTGTGGCGGCTGCGCATCTCTTGCGCCTTCTGCTCGCGAGGCGGGGGTAGCCGTCGTGCTTGCGCTCACACTCAATCCTGGCTTTGTCCTTATCATCGCGGCGATGCTCATCGTTGCGCTACCGAAGCCGGCGCGCGCGCCGGTGATGGGCGTGGCGGCGATGGTCTCGCTTTGGCTGTTGCTCGACTACGAATTCGGCGCCGCCTCCACCATGGCGCAGATGGGCTTGCCGGTCGTGCTGCTCGATCTCGACGCGCTCAACCGCGTATTCGGGATCGGCTTCCTCATCGCACTCGTACTGCTGTCGATTTATGCGAGCGCGCGCCGCAACCGGATGGAGGACGCCGCCATCCTGCTCATGGCCGGCGGCGCCGTTTCGGCGTTGTTCGTCGGCGATTTGATCAGCTTTCTGGCGGCGCTGTCGTTGGCGGGGCTAGCGTCGGCCTGGATAGTGTTTGCGTCGGATCAGCGCGGCGCCAGCGCGGCAGGCGTGCGGGTGCTGGTTTGGCACGGCATCGAGGGGCTGCTGTTCCTGCTCGGGATCGCGCTGCATCTCTCCGCCCGCGCCGACAATTCCATGTTCGACCGCCTCGATCTGCGCACGATTGACGGCGGCTTCATCTTTCTCGGGCTGATGATCCGGCTTGGCGCGCCGTTGGCGCACGTCTGGCTGAAGGACGCCGTTTCGCACGCCAGCAGTGCGGGCGCGGTCGCGCTTTCCGTATTTCCGAGCCTGCTCGGCCTTTACGCATTGGCGCGTCTTTTTCCGGCGGAGCCCGCGCTGATGTTGGCCGGCGCGGGCATGGTGGTGATCGGCTTAGTGTTCATGGCGGCCGAAGACGACCTCCGCCGGGCGGCGGCGTATGCGCAGACAAGCCAGCTTGGGGTGTGCGTGGCGTTGCTCGGCGTTGGCGCTCCGCTCGCGCGCGCCGGTGCGGAGGCGCACGCCTTCACGCTGATATTTTCGTTCGCGCTGTTGCAGATGGCTCTGGGGGCCGCGTGCGCGCGGATCGGCGAAGTGCGGCTCTCGGCGTTGGGCGGACTAGGGCGCGCGATGCCGATTACCGCTGCGCTCATGTTTGTTGGCGGTTTGACCGTCGCGGCGACTCCGGGCTTTGGCGCCTACATTTCGTATGCCGTGGCGCTTGAGGCGGCGAGTTCGTGGGAATTGCGCTGGCTGTGGACGATGTTCGCCGTTGCGTCGGCGGCGTCGATTGTGTGTCTGGCGCTGCGGCCAGCCCTGGCGGCGTACTTCCCGATCGATGCGCCAGCGCCATTCCGGGAAGCGCCGTTTCCGATGCTGCTCGGCGCCATCACGACCGCGTTTTTCTGCCTCGCGATGGGACTGGCGCCGGGTTGGCTCTACCGGCTTACCGCAACTCAGGTGCACTTCGCGCCGTTTGCGCTTGATCGCCTTGCGCCGCATCTGTCGATGCTGGGCTCGGCATGCGTCGCCTATTTGCTGTTGCGCGCCTTCCGTTTGACGCCGGGGCCCGCTCGCGTGGCGCTTATGGACATGGACACGTTTTACCGGGGCCCGGTGGCGGCGGCGGGCCGCTGGATCGGCATCGTGCTGATCCGCCTATCGGGCGCTTGGGGCGCGGCGTCCGCGCGCGCGTCGCAGCATTCGGGGCGCGTGCTGAGCGCCTTTGCGCGGGCCTGCGACCGCCCTTACGCCGACCGTCTCAGTGGCGCCATTCAGTTTGCCGCAATCGGGGCAATCCTTGCGCTTGTCTTGCTGGCCAAGCGTTAAACACACGAACCGCTAATGGAGCTGCGGCACTATTTGCCTGCTGCGGCGCCAATGTTTGGAAAAGTCTGTTCCTGCTCAGCTTGATTCAGTGTGTTGCCTGCCTATACTACCGAACGTTTAGGGGCCGGCGGCGATATGAGCACGGACGAGCGTTCCGATATTGTGGAGATGGCCGCCGAGATCGTTTCGGCCTACGTCGCGGCGAACCAATTGCCACCGCAGGACATTCCCGGACTCATCCGCACCGTTCACTCGGCGCTGCGAGATATCTCCACCAAACAAGCGCCGGCGCCCGAAACGGCGCAGGAGCCGGCCATCTCGGTCAAGAAATCGGTTACGCCGGATTTCATCATCTGCCTCGAGGACGGCAAGAAATTCAAATCGCTCAAGCGGCATTTGCGCACCCGGTACGGCATGACGCCCGAGGAATACCGGATGAAGTGGAGCCTCCCGCACGATTACCCAATGGTGGCCCCCAATTACGCCAAGGCGCGGTCCGACTTGGCGAAAAAGATGGGCCTTGGGCATCAGCGCCGTATCGACTAGCGGAAAAAATTCCTATCAATAGGAAAAAATCTATCCTACAGCGCTTCAGGCGCCGCATTCTGTTCTCCGGATTGTGGTCTCTGGAGCGAGAGGATGGCTGGCGGATTGGGGCGGGATGGTGCGGCGGCGCGCTTGGCGGCGAGCGTCGCGAGTTACGCTTTAGGTGTGCCGCTTGCCGATATATTGGACCGCCGCCGGGGCTCGGCCGAAGCCGCCTTTGCGCGGCAGGTGGCGATGTACCTTTGCCACGTCGCATTCGAACTGAGCTTGGCGCGCATAGCACTGGCCTTTGAACGGGATCGCTCAACCGTCGCACATGCCTGCCATGTGATCGAAGATCGTCGTGACGCCCCTAGCTTTGACACTTGGATTGCGGCGCTTGAGCTGATGTTGCGCGACGCCCCGGCGCTATCAGGCGCGCGGCGCGCGGGGGCGCTGCTATGAGTTCGGCGGCAAGGCGCGTGGGCCGGGCTCTCTCGCGGTTGGCGCAGAATGAAAGTGCGCTGCTCGCCCATCATGCGGGCGGCTTCGCCGTGTTTCCCTCGGGTGACCGGCGGCGCAAGCCACTCGCCCGGCTGAGCGATGCGGAGGTTCGGGCGCTGACGGCGGACGGCGCTATTCACGCAATCGCGCCCGACGTATTCGCGCTGACGGAGGCGGGGCAAGCGCGCGTGCGCCGAGAGCAGGCGGCGCCGGGCGATGCGTTTCTTGAACAGCATGGAAGCGTTGTGACGCGGCCGGTGATCGATCGGCGCGGGGCCGTGGTGCTGTCGCGTGGATATGCGCCTTCCACCGCGTTGCGGCGGCTCGCGGCGCTCCGTGACCAACAAGGCGCGCCGTTTCTGAGCGCCGACGAGATGGCGGCGGCCGCGCGGCTGCGGGCGGATTGGGAATTCGGTCAGATCGGCCTCGTGCACGGCTCGGATTGGAGCGCGCCGCCGATGGGCGCCGCGGCGCGCCGCCCGAGCGGAGGCGGCGATGGCGTCGCCGCAGCGCAGGTGGATGCACGCCGCCGTGTGGACGAAGCATTGATGGCGCTCGCGGCGCCGTTGCGCCGCGTGGTGGAGGCGGCTTGCCTGCACGAGACCGGCATAGAGGCCATTGAACACGCAGAAGGCTGGCCCGCGCGCTCCGCCAAGATCGCGCTCAAGCTCGGCTTGGCGCAACTCGCTGCTTACGCAGCGGCGCGCGCTTCGGCTTGAATCCGGCTCATCATCGAGAACAGGCCGTTGGAGCGCTGCGCCGTCAGCGCATCGCCAAGCCCAAGCCGCTGGAAGATGGCGCGCGGATCGGCGCCGAGAATTTCAGAGGGAACGCGGCCGGAGAAAATCCGCATCAGCAATGCGATTTCGCCGCGAACCAGATGCGCGTCGGAATCGCCGCGGAAATACAGCTTTTCTGGCGCGTCGGGGCGGCGTTCGGACACCAGCCACACCTGACTGGCGCAGCCGCGCACCCGATTGGCCTCGACGCGCTCATCGTCGCGAAGCGGCTCAAGCTGACGGCCAAGTTCGATCACATACGAAATACGCTCCTCCCAGTCTGGGAGGAGCGCGAATTCGTCCGCTATGGCGGCGATTTCCCGGTCAAGCGACCCTTCGCTCATGCCAGCGAGATGGGACGGAAACCGGGCGCTGGCAAGCGATCAGTTGCGCCCGCCAAGCGCGGCCGCGCCGGCGGCCGCGGCGGGCAGGGCCGCTGCGCTGCTGTCGGGTTGGGCGACGGCGCCGATGCAGAGCCCGATGTCGCGCAAGCCGTGCTGGCCGAGGCAGAACGCGTTCTCATAGCGAAAGCGTGCTGCCGACATGCATTGGTACAATTGCAGCTGCGCCATCTCAAGGCAGTCGCGCGAGCGCTGATCGTGCATGAGCTGGCTGACGGCGCTTTGGTGCGTTTCCGTTGCATCGAGTGCTTGCAGCGCCGCCAGCGCGGTCATGCGGTCGAGCGCCATGCCGCGCGTAGCGTTGACGCGCCATTGATAGGTCACGGGCGTCGAAGACACCTCGACGACTTCATCGCCGCCGCGGAGGCCGTCCCAGAACCGACGACCGCCGAAATGCGTGGGTTCCGAAGCCGGCGTAAGGCTGAGCACCGCGACGCTGAGGCGCGGCGAAACTTCTGCCGGCAGCGCGACGACCGGCGCGCCCGGGGCGCCGAGCGAGCGGATACGCTGGACGCGATCGGCTTGGCGCGGCGCAACTGCGTTGGCCCAGCGCTGCCGCTGCAGTGCGTAGGCGAGTTCGCGATATTGATCCGCGACATTGACGATGCGTTGGGCGTCGGCGCTGGCGCTGTCGAGCAGCATCCGCGTCGCTTCGTTACCGCCACGCAAGGTTCGCGAATAAGCGGGGTCGGCCGTGACGGCCCAGATCACGGCGTCGCGGCCGTAATATTGTGCGGCGTCGCGGACGCCCTGCACGAAGCCGCGCGATTGCGCCGCAGTGTAAGCGCCGTAAGACACCCAGCCGCGGGTCAATGCGTCGCGATTGTGGCGCGCCACGCGATCGAGCGCGACCTCCAAATCCGCGTCGCTGCGGATCGTGTTCGCGCGCAATTCCGACACATCGTTTTGATACGCCGCATAGGCGCTGACAGCGTCGCGCATGCCGCTGCCGGCCGAAGCGGCCGCAGCATCCGGCTGCTGCTCCGCTGTTTGGGCGTTGGCGACGCCGAGCAGGGCGACGGCCGCCGTGGTGGTAAGGATCCCAAGGCTCCGCAGCATCCGATTTGGCTCCTGTCCTAGATGGGCGAGTTCGCTTCCAAAGGGCGACTCAGGCAGGGCAGCATGTCCCCCGTCGCGTTAAGAAGACTTTTACTCGCGGGCTGCCTTTCAGTGTCAAGAAAACACCCAGTAAGGCTAGCTGCAAAAGCAGCGCCAAGAGCGGTTTTTGCGGCGCTTTTGTTCTGGGCCTGGATCATTGCCGTCATCGTTGTGGCGTTTGGCGCGCGTTTGAGCGGCGGCGACGCCCGCATGGTGGCGGGCGCAACAGCGTTAGCGTTAGCGCCAGGTGTCGCCGGGTTCATCTTACTGCCATGGCTGGAGCAGCGCGGACCGGCGCTGGCGCTTGTCTCGATTTGGTTTGTCGCAGCGGTCGGCCTGGTGTCCGGCGCTGGCGGCGCGATGTCGCCGCTGGCTGTGCTGTTCGCGCTTGTTCCCACGCAGGCGGCGGCGCTGCGTTTGCCTTGGATCGGATATGCGGGCGCAGCCGCGGTGCTCGGCTACGCACTGGCGTCGGTGCTGGCCCTCGGCGCGTCGAGCCCCGTGGTGTTGCTCGGCGCGTTTCCGGAATTGCTCGCGGTCGTCAGCATAGCGTTCGCGGCGCTGTTGACGGGGTGGAGCCTGCGCGCGCCGGGCGCAGCCGCGCCGCGCCGCATCGATGCAACGCAGCAGCGCATCGCCGAGACGGCCCACGAATTGCGCACGCCGCTAACGCATATCCTCGGCTTCGCTGAGATGATCGAGCAGCAGATATTCGGGCCGATCGCGGACCGCTACGTCGAATATGCCGGACTGATCCGCCGCAGCGGTTCGCACCTGCTGGAGATCGTCAACGATCATCTGGACGCGTCGCGTATCGACGCAGGCCGCTACGAGCTGCAACTGGAGCGCTTCGATGTGCATGCTCTGGTCCAGGACATCGTCGAGCAGGCGGCGGATTCGGCGTTGGCCAAATCCATCAACCTCGGCGTTTGGAGAAAGGAAGGCGCGCTGCTGGTTGAGGCCGATCAGCGCGCGCTGCGGCGGATGGTGCTGAATATTCTCGGCAATGCGCTGAAATTCACGCCCGAGGGCGGCCGCGTCATCCTGGCGGCGCGCGGCGACGGCGATGTGCTTGTGCTGGAGGCGATCGACAACGGGCCGGGCATTCCCGGCGCCGAGCGGCGCCGACTTGGCCGCGACTTCGAGCGCGGGGCCAGCGGCGAAGGCGTTGAAGGCACAGGGCTCGGGCTCGCTATGGTGCGCGCCTTGGCCGAATTGCATGGCGGAACGCTGAGTTTTCACGACGCACCCGGCGGCGGCGCGCTGGTGCGGATTGAAATGCCGGTGATTGCGGCGCCGGATTAGGCGCCGGCGCCGATAACCAGAAACGCGCGTGCAGCGCTCAGGTCGCCGATCTCGATCAGCAGGCGTTGCGTCTGTTCGCCGTTGGAGAGCCTGATCTCTGCAGCTTCGCGCGGATCGAGCGCGAGCATAGCCTGAAAGGCGGCGTCGGGAAACGTGAACAGCAAAGCTTGGCCGTTCTGTGCGCGTTCGACGCGGCGATCATTGGCGAAGAACGACCTTGCGTTCGCGGGCGCGGGCGCGCCTGCCGCGAGGCCCGATGCAAGGCGTCCACGCAGGTCAAAAACAGCCGGGCTCGCGCGCGAAGGATCGCGCAGCAGCAATTGTGCGGCGCCGGGGCCGCGTTCGTCGCCTGCGAGCGGGAGAATGAGTGTAAGCGCTTGCCCTTCGCCGCTGTCGCGAACGCCGAAGCTGGCGCGCCGCGGCGCGTCGATGTCCTGGCGCAAGCGCCAGCCGTCGGCGTAGGCGACGCGGCGCGCTTCCCACACGCGATGCGCGCCCGGGAAGGACATGGCGCTCATGCGTGTCCAGGAGGTGAAAGCGCTGCGCGCCTGAGCGGCGGACGCAACGGTGCGCGGATCATTGCAAGCGCGTGCGCGCGCCGCGCCGATGGCGGCGCGTTCCAACTCGCCAACGCGGCTTAAGGTCCAGCCGCCGCGCAGCAGCGCCCCGCGGGCTTGGCCAGCGCCGGCTTCGAGCGCGGCATGGATGTCGGCGGAGAACAATTGGCAGCGCCGGTCCAATTCCAGCATGCCGCGCCGCTCCGCGTACATCGCCTGCGCGCTGGCGGGTTGAGCCAGAGCGGCGGCGGGGGTGAGGAGGAGGGCGAAGGCGGCGGCCAGAGCAAGGCGCATGGCGCATTGTCCCGGCAAAGGGTTAAGATCGCCGTTAGCATGGAGCGGCTTTGGACGAGCTGAAAACAGAATTCTGGGTGCATGCCCTAATCCGGCGCGCGCAGGTGGCGGGCGCCTTTGCGGCGGTGGCCCGTAAGGGCGATGTCGACGCTGGCGCCGTGTTGGTGAAGGTGGCGACGCTTGACGGCAAAGCGCGCCTCTACGCGCCGGCTCGGGACGGCGAGGCTGAGCGGATCTGGATTGATCTGTCGGCGGGGTCGCTCGGCGCCGACGAGGGTGACGTCGACGCCTATGCCCGGAAGCGCGCCGAGACGGACCCTGACCTTTGGGTCGTGGAAATCGAGGATCGCGCGGGGCGCTCGTTTCTGCTCGAGCGGGTCGATTCCAGGACCAATAGTTAAGCTTTGTTAGCGCTCCCGCGCGACACTGCTGATTATGCTGTTTCTGCTCAATCAAGACTTGATCGACGTGGGCGATCCGATGGAGGCGTTGCAGCATCTCGGCTTGGGCATGCGCGCGCCGCCGAGCATCGCGCAATTGGTGAAGCTGGGCCAGGACGCCGCTTTCGCCGGCGCCGGCATCGAAAACGCGCATGAAGGCATCCGCCGCACGCTGTCGGCGCTGTTTTGCCTGTCAGGCCAGGCCAATTGCGCGCTGTTTTTGGTTCCGCCACGTGCGCGCGCGCCGGCGGAGGTCACCTATCGGCTGGCCTATGCGCCGCTGACGACAATGGTGTTTCTGCGTAGCGCGCAGGATGCCGGAAAGCTCAACGCGGCTCTGATCAATGAGCAAGTCTGGCGGGTTGCCCCGGGGGAGCGGGCGGCGTAAACGGGCGCCTTCGTTCCCATATTCCTGATCCATGCCAGCCGACCCCGCCACCGAGGCCGCCCGCCGCCGCACGTTTGCAATCATCTCGCACCCGGACGCCGGCAAGACGACGCTGACCGAAGCGCTGCTGCTTGCGGGCGGCGCGATCCATTTGGCCGGCGAAGTGGCCGCACGCGGCCAAGCCCGCCGCACGCGCTCGGACTGGATGAAGATCGAGCGCGAGCGCGGCATTTCGGTGTCGTCGTCGGTGATGATGTTTGAGCATGGCGGGCTGGTGTTCAATCTGCTCGATACGCCCGGCCACGAGGACTTTTCCGAGGATACATATCGCACACTGACAGCGGCCGATTCCGCCATCATGGTGCTCGACGCCGCCAAAGGCATCGAGCCGCAGACGCTGAAGCTGTTTGAAGTATGCCGCCTGCGCGACATCCCGATCACGACCTTCATCAACAAGATGGACCGCGAGGCGCTCGATCCATTCGCGTTGCTGGATGAGGTGCACAGCAAGTTGGCGATGGACACGGCGCCGATGTATTGGCCCGCCGCATCCGGGCAACGCTTCGCCGGCATGCTCGATCTCGGCGCCGAGGAATTCGTACCGTTCCGCCGGCTGGAGGCAGGCGAGGAGGGTTTCGCGATAGCGCCGCGCCAGCAGAGCGGCAGCGCCGATTTCATGCAGGGCGTTAGCGACGACGTGCGCGCCGAACTGGAAGAGACGGCCGAACTGGCGCGCGAAGGGTTGCCGAAATTCGATCTCACGGCGTATCGCGAGGGACATTTGACGCCGGTCTATTTCGGTTCGGCGCTACGCCGCTATGGCGTGCTCGAATTGTTGGCAGGGTTGGCCGCACACGCGCCGAGCCCGCGGCCTCAGCCAGCCGTCGTCGGCGGCGCCGAGACCGAGGTCTCGCCAGAGCGCAGCAACGTGACGGGTTTCGTGTTCAAGATTCAAGCGAACATGGATCCCAAGCATCGCGATCGCGTCGGTTTCTTCCGCATCTGCTCTGGCCGCTTTCGGCGCGGCATGACGCTCAAGACGGCGGCGGGAAAGTCGCTCAACGTCCACAATCCGTTGATGTTCTTGGCGCAGGACCGCGCCATCACCGATGAGGCGTTTCCAGGCGACGTGATCGGCATTCCCAGCCATGGCGGTCTTCGCGTCGGCGATTCACTCTCGGAGAGCGGTGATGTCGCGTTTCGTGGTTTCCCAAACTTCGCGCCTGAAATCCTCAAGCGCGTGCGCGTGAAAGATCCGCTGAAGCAAAAGCATTTGCGCAAGGCGCTCGACTCCCTGGCGGAAGAGGGCGTGAGCCAAGTGTTCAAGCCTGCGATCGGCGCCGACATGGTGGTGGGTGCGGTGGGGGCGCTGCAATTCGACGTGCTGGAGGAGCGCATCAAAGCCGAATACGGGCTCGAAGTGCTGTTCGAGCCGTCGCCGTATCAGGCGGCGCGCTGGATCAGCGCCGACGACGCCGCGGATGTGAAGGCGTTCGTCGAGCGCAACGCGGCGCAGATGGCTGAGGATGTGGATGGCGCGCCGGTGTTTCTGGGCAAGAGCTCGTGGGAAGTCGGCTACGTTCAGGACAAGAATCCCAAGGTCAAATTCGCCGCCGCCAAGGAGCGCGCAATCTAGCGCCGCGCAGGCGTACGCGGTGGGGGCAATTGCAGCGCCGCCCAAGCCAGGTCACTAAGGCGCTTCGTGCGCGCGGCGATTACGGTGGTTGACCAGACACGTTCACCGGCGATATCGGCGACCAATCTGTATTTCGACGCCTGCGCCCGCAGCACAGGCAGCTTGCCGGCGAAATCGGCATTGCCCATGTCTTCGTTGGCCTTGTAATCGATCAACGCCAAATTGCCGAGCGCATGGGAGACGTTGAAGCGTGCTTCCTCCGCCGGAAAATCCTGCAGCCAATGAGAATCTGGTCGCGGACGGAGCGGCAAGACGTGTTCGGCCGATGCACGCGTAATACCCCGCGGCGGGTTGGTCTCCCATTGCGCGGCTTCGAGCCAGCGCAGCAAGGTCAGCCGCGTTTCATCGTGCACCAGCGGCATGCGCAGGGTTTCCTGGATGCGGGCATGGGTGTGCGCGTCGAAGCCCAGCGCGCCTTGGCGATCGAGCGGATCGCGCTTGCGAGCGACTTGGCCGATGGCGCGGCCGAAAATCTTGTGGCGATCGACGTCGGAATTGCCGGCGAGGGTGATGGCCATGCAGCGCCTGTGCAATTGATCGAAGCGGCGCGCGAATGTTTGGCGTGCACGATCGCCACCTTGGCCGCGTTGCTGGAGAAATTGCGCCATCCAAATCAGCGCCAGCGGCTTCCATTCGCGCCATTTGAACAGGCGCAGCGTCCAGATCGCGGCGCCGGCGTCGGGATCGGCAGGATTGCCGAGGCGTTGATGTAAGTCGCGCCATGCCGCGGCGAAGAGTGCGAGGCGATCCATCCAGGCGTGGATACCCTCGCCGCTATAGCGCCGGAGCAAATGTTCAGCGAGGAGCGTGAGCCGCTCTGCGCCCTGCGGCTCGCGGCGTTCGACGAAATCGAGCGCGGCCAGAAGCTCTTCGAGGTCGTCGCCAACCAAGGTCTGCACATCTGTCCAGGTCCGCGCGATGTGGTCGGCCGTAGCTTCGTCCTGGGCGATGTCGATGAGCTGTCCCTTGAACAACTCGACCTTGTCGAGCGGTAGGCCGCGCGCATTGGTGGTGACGAAGATTTGCCGCGCCAACAGTGGATCGGAAACGAGAATGGAGACCAGCTGGACACGGTGCAGCAGAAAGTCCGTAAACGCGGCGCGGCGTTCGCCGGTCCAACGGCTCAGTTCTCGGCGAAAATAGGTGCACGCCGCACGCACCCGCGCGCCCATATCGCTTGTCGGCGCGCGGCGCGCTTTGCCCGCTTCGCCGCGCCGCTGAACCTCATCGCGCAGCGTTGCATCTTTGCCGGGCAGAGTGACGCGGAAGGCGCCGTCCGGCGCCAAGACGAGCCGCTCAAGAGCGCCGCCGGCATCGCCGGAGAGGTCGCGCAGCACGCACAAGAGGATGGTGAGACTGGTGAGGCGCTGCAGCCCGTCGAACACTTCGTAATATCCGATGCCGCCCGGGCGTAGCACTAGCGCGCCAAGCACGTAATCGCGCTGCGCACCGCTGGCGGAGGCTTCCTGCGACAGGCCGACATCGGGCTCGCCGCCGTCGGCGCTATCGGCTTCCGGTTCCACTTCTTCAACGCGCGCTTGCTCGTTGCTGGCGAAGACGCGCTCAAGATCGCAGAAGAGCTCCTGACACTGGCGCTCTTCCCATTGATAGTCGCGCTGAACCGATGCGGGCGCGAAGCGTCCGAGCGTGAACGATTCCGCGACCGATAGGATTTGCGCGCCGAGGCTGGTGAAGCCGCCCTGATCCATGCGAGCGATGCTAACGCGCGTCGCGGCGCGCTCAAAATGCGCTGCAAAATGTGCGCGCTACGCCGTCAAGCGGCGGAGCGATTGTCGTCCGCAGCTTTGCGCACCTTGAAAAAGCGCATGGCGCGTTGTGCGGCTTCGACCGGCACGGAATTGTACATTTTGCCGAATTCCTCGGCGCGATCCATGGCGTCGTCGCCGCCGCATGTGAGTACTGCGATGGTGACGAAGAGCGGCCGGTCGATATTGGCGGCCCGGCAGATCATGGCGAGACCGTCGATGTCCTGACGCTCGATCAGGTCGGCTGTGGTCTGATGGTCGAGGTTGGTAAGTTCCGCCAAACCGTAGAGAAAATGCGCCCGTTTCGCTTCGCGATAGAGCGACACGAGGAGGCGCGCATTGAGTTCGCCGCTGGCCTTCTTCGACTGGATGAAATTCAGCGCGTTCTTGGCTTCGGTGGTTAGATCGGCCGCTGCCTTGCGCATACGTTCGCGCGTTTTGGCGAGGGCGGCGTCGAGCGTGCTGGGATCGACGGCGGCGTTGCGCTTGAGGATTTGCTCGCGCAGATTCGTCTCGACCATGAAATACATTTCGTTGAGCAGGTCGAGCGGCAGGTCGCGGCGGCCGACGACGCCGGCGTGCAGCATGTCGTTGCGTCGGGCGCGGTCGACGGCCGCTTCCATGCCGTCGCGCGACAGCTTGGCGCCGTCATTGCGGATGAGGGCGTCGAGTGCGTGATCGTCGCCAAAGCGGACGATCGCGTCGGAGACTTGCTCGCTGACGTTCGGGCGTTGCGCCACGGCTTTGATGTGTGCCTGGCTTTGGTAGTTGACGATCTGGAGCAGGGTTTGGTCGTCGAGCGCGCGAGAGCGTTGAAGCACCGGCCCGGCGATCGGGAACGCGTGATTGGCGAGATCGCGCATTAGTCCGGCGGGGGCGTCGTCGGCGTCGGCGAAGAGTTCGGCCAGTTCGACCAGAACACCGTCCTGCATCTCGGCGGCCACCAGCTGCAGCACGTCGTCGAAGAGCGCGTTCTCCTGCACATTGCGTTCGCCGCGGCGCTCAAAAAAAAGATCGGTTACTTCCCGCAACAATTCTCGACGCGACTCGCTGTCCGTCGTGCGGGCGAGTTCGACCAGCTTCGAGAACCGTGAAATGGACATGACGCAATCAGCTCCAACGTTCCGCGAAGCTACCCGGCGGTCGTAAACAAACCTTAGCGATTGCCTGCGGCGGCAAGGCGCGGGCGCAGATGGGCGTTGTCGTTCTGTGGGCCGCCGAGCAGGGCTTCGTCGGCGTTCAGCAGGGCGGTTTCGCTCAGGGGCTCAATCAGCTCGTCCGCTGGAAAAACGTTCGCGGGCAGAGCGGTCGCGACGGTTTGCGCCGATGGCGGCGCGGCATGCGCGGTCAACACGGTACGGCGTGCGAACGAGGGCGCGCGCATGCTGAGGCCCGACACGACGCCCTCGGCCCAGATTGGGGCGGGCGCCACGGCTTTGAGTTCGCAGGTGCGTTCGCGCAGCGTCCACGCCATGCAGATGCCGTCCTCAGCGCAGAGCGCGGCGCAGGCTAGCGCGCCATCGACCCTTAACGAGGTGTAAACGGCGCCGGGGCGATCGACATTCCAGTCGCCGATCGGCGCCTCGGCGGCAGCTGTGAAGCCGATGGAGAGGGCGATTGCGGCGGCGCCCAGCATTTTCAGCGGATGCATGCGCGGATGCTGGCTCGCGCCGGTTAACGCGCGGTAGCTTTTACGCGCCGGCCAATTGCTCGCGGCGCATTTCGATGTCGAGCCATTCCGCTTCCGCGGATTCCTTTTCCGCGCGCGCCCGCTCAAGCCGATCCGCGGCGCGCTGATACTCGGCGGGTTCTCGGCCGAACAAATCCGGGTCGGCCAATCGGCGCTCCAGCGCGCTGATCTCTTCTTCCAGCTTCGGCAGCAGCGCCTCGATTTCGGCGGCGCGGCGTTCGTCCTTGTAGCCGAGCTTGGTGGGCCGCGCCGCGGTATGGGTCTCGCGCTGCGTCGTCTTGGGCCTTGGCGCCGGCGCCGGTTTGAAGCGGGCGCCGTATTCGCGCTCGAAATCCGACCAGCCGCCAGGCGTCTCGGCCCATCTGCCGCCGCCGAGTGGTCCGAGGATTTGCGTCGCTACGCCGTCGAGAAAGGCGCGATCGTGGCTGACGAGAAGCACCACGCCGTCATAGCCGGCGAGCATGTCTTCCAGCGCGTCCAGCGTATCCATGTCGAGGTCGTTGGTGGGTTCGTCGAGCACCAGCACGTTCGCGGGCTTCGCCAGCGCGATGGCCAAGGCCAGCCGGTTGCGCTCGCCGCCTGAAAGCGCGCGCACGGGCTGGCGCAATTGCTCCGGTGTGAAGAGAAAATCGCGCGCATAGGAAGCGACGTGGCGTGAGTGGCCGCGCACGACGACTGCGTCGCCGCCGTTCGGCGTCAGCGCATCCCAGAGCGTGACCTCGCCCTTCAACGCCGCGCGGTTTTGATCGACATAGGCGATGGCGAGGTTTTCGCCGTGACGCACTTCGCCGCTGTCAGGATCTCGGCGCTTCAGTAGAATATCGAGCAGGGTGGTCTTCCCGGCGCCGTTCGGGCCGACGATGCCAATCCGATCGCCGCGCATGACGCGCAACGAGACGTTTTGGATCAGCGTGCGTTCGCCGTAGCTCTTGGCGATAGCCTTGGCGTCGATCACAAGGCGCGACGATTGCGCGCCGCGCTCAGCGGATAGATTGGCGCCGGCGCCGCCCATCTCGGCGCGCCGCTCGCGGCGTTCGGCGCGCATCGCCATCAACTTCCGCCGCCGGCCTTCATTGCGCGAGCGCCGGGCGGTGACGCCGCGCTGCAGCCAATGCTCCTCGGCGCGCAATTGGGTCTCCAGCCGCGACAGCGCCCGCGCCTCTTCTATCTCCACTTGATCGGCCCATTCGTCGAATGCGGCGAAGCCCCGGTCGAGTTTGAGCACGCGCCGCTGCCGCAGCCACAGCATGGCGGTGGTGGTGTGTTCGAGAAAGCGCCGGTCGTGGCTGATGACGAGACACGCGCCGCGGCGTTGCTGCAGGCGCTGTTCGAGCGCCTCGATGGCGGCGATGTCGAGATGGTTGGTCGGTTCGTCGAGCAGGAGAATGTCGGCGTCGGCGGCGAACGCGCGCGCTAGCGAGGCGCGTCGCGCTTCACCGCCGGAGAGGCCCGCCACCGCGCGGTCAGGGTCAAGGCCGAACGCGAGCAATTCGGCTTCCGCCGCATGTATCGGCGCCACCGCCGCGACGCCGGTGCGCGTGGCGCTCGGGGCCGCCGCGAAATCCCGCAACGTGGCGAAGCCAGAAAAATCCGGTTCCTGCGCCGTCCAGGCGATGGTGACGCCGTTCGCGAATCCGACTTCTCCGGAATCCGGTTCTACGGCGCCGGCTAGCATTCGCATCAACGTTGTCTTGCCGACGCCGTTTGCGCCCACAAGGCTGACGCGCTCCCCGCGATGAATGGTGAAATCGACGCCCTCGAACAACGGCGCTACGCCCATGGAAAGGCGTACGTCGCGCATGTGCGCAAGGGCGGGGCCGGTGTTCACGGCGTCAATCTAGCGGAAGAAGCCGCCATCGTCGTCGTCGTCCAATTCCTGGACGAGATCGCCGAGACCGGAATCGCCGAAGGCGTCGGCAAGCGAATCGAAGAAGCTCGCCATCTCGACTTCACGCGGCGATCTGCGCGGCTGCTCTATGCCCGTTAGCGGGTGCGGCTCGACGCCTTCATGCGCCGCGCGCATTGCATCGGCCCAGATTTGCGCCGGCAGCGTGCCGCCGGTGGTGCGGCCCATGGGCGTGAAATCGTCATGTCCGACCCAAACCGCGCCGGTGTAGTCGGCGGTGTAACCGACGAACCAGGCATCGCGCCAGTCCGAGCTGGTGCCTGTTTTGCCGGCGACATCGCGTCCTGGAAGCTGGGCCGCCGTGCCGGTGCCGCGAATGACGACCGCGCCCATCAGGCTGGTCATGTTGTGGACGATCTCGGGATCGATCACGAGGCCGGCTTCAAAGGGCGGGCGGCGATACAATTCCTCGCCCGCGGTGTTGAAGACAGCATCGACGATGTGGGCGTCGACGCGCCGGCCCTCGTTCATGAAGACCGCAAAGGCGCCGGTCATGTCCCACAGCGTCACCTCGATGGAGCCGAGAGCGATTGATGGCGGCACGTATTGCGCGCGCGGCGGCATGGTGCTGACGCCGAGGCGCCGCGCGACTTGAGCCACATTCTCCGGCCCAACCTCATCGGCGATCTCGGCCGCGACCGTATTGATCGATTGCGCGAAGGCAGTGCGCAGCGTCACTGCGCCGCGATAGCCGTCATCGTAATTGCGCGGCCGCCAGCCTTGGATGACGATCGGCTCGTCATAGCGGACGTCCTCGGTGTCCAGCCCCGCTTCGAGGGCGGCGGCATAGACGAACGTCTTGAACGCCGAGCCCGGTTGGCGGCGGGCCTGGGTCACACGGTTGAATTTCGACGTTGTGTAATCGGTGCCTCCAACGAGCGCGCGTACGGCGCCATTGCGATCGACAACCATGCCGGCCGCCTGCAGCGGCCGGCGCCCGAAAGCGCGGTTGCCGAGCCGGCGCGTCACCGATTGCGCCAGCGCGTTCTGGACGTCGCGATCGATCGTCATCTGGATGACGAGGTCAGGGGTGTTGCGGCCGATGGCGTTCCGCGCTTGCTCGACAGCGAGGTCGAAGGCGTAGCCCATGGTGCGTTCGACGCTGGGCGGACGCGCAACGCGAATTTCCTCGGCGCGGGCGGCGTCCCGCTCCTCAGCGGTGATGAAGCCGGCTTCTACCATCGCGTCGAGGACGACATGCTGGCGCGCAGTAGCGCGCTCCATGCTTTCGGTCGGTGCGGAGCGAGACGGCGCCTTAGGCAAACCGGCGAGCATCGCCGCTTCGGCCAAGGTCAATTCGGCTGCGGGTTTGCCGAAGAAGCGGCGCGCGGCGGCATCGACGCCATAAGCCTGATCGCCGAGATACACGCGGTTGAGATAGAGTTCGAGAATTTCGTCCTTGGTCAGGCGACGTTCGATGCGCGAGGCAAGCACCATCTCGCGGAGTTTTCGGTTGACGGTTTGGGCCGGCGACAGAAAGAGGTTGCGCGCCAGCTGCTGGCTGATGGTGGAGCCGCCCTGCACCGTCTCGCCCGCGCGCAGGTTCGCCATCATGGCGCGCAGCACCGCCAGCCGATCGACGCCCTCGTGTTCGTAAAAGCGGCGATCCTCGATCGCGAGGAAAGCCTGCGGCACATGTTCGGGCAAATCCGCAAGGCGCGCGCGGCGTCCGTAATAGGGGCCGCGCACGCCCATGATCTCGCCTTCGCTGTCGACGAACATGATCGAGGGCTGCCGGTTCAGCGCCCACAGCGAGTTCGCATCCGGCACCCGCGGCAAGCCCCAATAGATCCAGACCCAGACCGCGAGGACGGCGAACAGCGCCACGCCCGCGCCAATGGCCGCGGCCGTCGCCAGCGTGAAGCGCGTACGCTGGCGCAGCACCCGGGCGATGTAATTTTGCGAAGCGTTTTCGCGCAGTTTCGCCCAATCGATGCCGCCACGTTGTTCGGGCTGTTCGTCTGACAAAAAGCGGGTCTCCGGTGGCCGGGAACGTTTGAAATAGAGGTATGGCCGAATTCTGGCCAGGGAACGCGGATAAGGCCGCCTCGTATCCCGGTTTGCCGGCAAAAAACACTAGCCATTCCAGAGAGCGACGGAAAAACAATCCGACCGGGGCGCCGCCGCGATAGGATTTGGGCATGGTCGACAAATCAGCCTTGAGCGGCGCCGAGCGTTGGGGCGAGGCCCTGGAAGCTGCGCTTGATGAGGCGTGTTCCGCCTTAGCCGCCGGAGAGCATCGGGCGGCCGAGCAACACGCCAAGGCGATTTCGGCGCTGGCGCGGGCGGCGCGCGACGCGGCCGAGTTTGTCGAATTCGCCCGAGCGCAGCCGCCGGAGGAAGATGAAGAGGCCTTACGCGCAGAGCTGCGATGCCGCATCGCTCGCTTCGTTGACGCCCAGCGCGCGGGAGCTGCTCTGGAAACATTGGAGCGCATCGGCGCTGGCGGAACTGGGCGCTGATTGGTGGGTGTGGAGCCGGCCCTCGCAGCGGCCGCCGGAATGCGATTGGCGCGATTGGCTGTTCTTGGGCGGGCGCGGCGCAGGCAAAACGCGCGCCGGCTCGGAATGGGTGAGTTTTCTTGCACGCACCGGCGCCGCCAAGCGCATCGCGCTGGTTGGTCCGACTTTTCATGACGTGCGGGAGGTGATGATCGAAGGCGCGTCGGGCTTACGCGCGCTGCCGCATCGCGATCGCCCCGCTTACGAGCCGTCGCGGCGGCGGCTCATTTGGCCCAATGGCGCACAGGCGTTCGGCTTCTCCGCAGAGGACGTTGACGGCATGCGCGGGCCGCAATTCGACGCAGCATGGTGCGATGAGCTTTGCCACTGGAAGTCGCCTGGCGCGGCGCTGCAGGTGCTCGCGCATGCGTTGCGCATGGGTGAAACGCCGCTGATGCTTGTGACATCGACGCCGAAGCCGTCGGCGGCGTTGAAAATGCTGCTTGCCGATAGTGGTACTGCCGTTACACGCGCCAGCACGTTTGAAAATCGCGCCAATCTTGCGCCTGGATTTATCGCTTCGCTGGAAGAGCGCTGGAGCGGCTCGGCGCATGAACGCCAGGAATTGCTCGGCGAACTACTCGAGGATCACGAAGGTGCGTTGTGGACGCGCGCGCTTATAGAGGCGGCGCGCACCGGCGCCTGGCGCCAGCCGGATCGCGTCATTGTCGTGGTCGACCCGCCGGCGGGCGTCGGCAAGGGCGCAAATGCATGCGGCATCATCGCGGCAGGCCGGTTCGAGGTGAACGGTCAAAGCCGCG
>JBFWZB010000020.1:45579-55648 GCA_050185805.1 Hyphomonadaceae bacterium | reverse complement strand
GGATCGCCGCCGATAATGGTGATCGGCTCGCGGCGATCGATGACGCGATCGAACAAGCCTTCGGCCAGGTCAGAGCCCGGCGCCGCCGGCAGCTTCAGGCCCGCGCGTTCCGCAAGGCTCGCCAACACGCGGCTGTCATTCAGGCGCAACCATGCTTGATCGTAGAGCGCCGCGCGTGCGGGATCATCCGCCAGCTTTACGATGTGGTCGACATTCGGCGTCACGACGTAGCTGAAGCGCCCGCCGAGCGTGGCGCGCGCCGCAACCGTATCGAGCGCGGACTCGCGGTCCATCACGTTGAAAGACAAGCCCAGAAAATTGACTAGTTTCGCGCGGTGCGGAACGCCTTCGTACGCCATCGCTCTTAACCTGAACGCGGATTAACCGCCTCGTTTGAGCGCGCGATGCAGGAACCGGGCCGGAGCAATGGCCCTGAGCGAAGTGTTTGATAAGATATGCGGTTCGTCAAACATCGCGGCGGCGACCGTCTCGCCAAGCAACGGCGCAAGCGTGAGCCCGCGCGCGCCGAGCCCGCCCAAAACGTAAACGCCGGGGTGCATCGGATGAGCGTGCGGCGCCGCCCCGCGCCGCACATCGGCGTTCGCCGCTAACCATGCCGGCGCATCGGGCAGCGCGCCTGCGATGGGCATGCGATCCGGCGTCGTGGCGCGCAAGGCCGCACGCGAACGCAAGCGCTCCACATCGAGCTCTCCCGCGAGTTCCGGCGCCAAGGTGAAAAGAGCCGCGAGGTTGCGATCGCGTGAAGGAGCGTCGGCGGCGACGGGCGCGATCGCCACATCAACTGGATCGAACGTAGCGCCAAAAAGGAGGCCGTCCTCAAACGGCGCAACGTAAGTGCTGTCAGTCAACGCGTGTTGAGGCAGTGCGCCGGAAAGCGGCCCCCACTCGATCTGCCCGCGCGAAAGCGCAATAGGCAAAAAACGAGCGCCCTCGAATGTGCGAAGCGCGGCGCCGCACGCCAGCACGATTGCGTCCGCGGTCAAAATAGCGCGCCCATCAGCGCCAAGCACGCGCCAGCGCCCGTCGGCGCGCTCGATGCCGCCTACCGCCGCGTCGAGCATGACGTGAGAGCCTTCGAGCATATGCTTGATCGCGGAGCGGGGCCGCACCAACCCAGCTCGTACGTGCAGCACCGCGCCGTCGGCTGCTGCGTGCATCCAATCCGCCGGGAGCGGCGGATCGGCAATAAGATCGCAGAGCGCGGGCGTGGCGCGCTGCACGACCCCGCACGGTTCAAAGACGTCTTCGCCCATCGCCGCATAGGCTGCGACGGCGTCGAGATAAGCGGCGAGAAACAACTCGCGCGCCGCACCGTAGCCGCGATCAAGCCGCGGCATCACCAAGCCAGCGGGATTGCCGCTCGCGCCCGCGCCGAGCGCGGGCGCCGCGTCGAGAACACATGTTTCGACATTGCGGCGGCGGAGCGCGCGCGCAGCGCTAGCGCCCGCAATGCCCGCTCCCAGCACGGCGACGCGTCTCGGGCGCTGCTCCGCCTCACACTCCGCGCCGCGCCAATGCGCCTCAAGCCGCTCACGCTTGGCGCCGAAGCCAGGCTTTCTCTCGACGCTGAAGCCCGCCGCCTCCAAGCTGCGGCGCACATCGCCTGCGACGCTGTAGGTCGCGGCGCGCGCCCCAGGGGCGGCCAGCCGCGCCAGCTCAGGATAGATTTCCGGCGCCCACATCGCCGGATTTCGGCTTGGCGCGAAGCCGTCGAGAAAAAAGGCGTCGAATTGTCCCCCGGCGCGGCTCAACACCTCGGCCGCGTCGCCGATGCAGACGGTAATGGCGAGCCCGTCTTCAGGAAGCCAGAACCGCTGCGGCGCGTACGCGCGCACTGGCCACGCGGCGAGCAAACGAGAAGCCAGATCCGCGACCTCCGGAAACGCCGCGAGAGCGCGCGCTGCGTCAGCCGTCGCTAGAGGAAACGCCTCTATCGTATGGATATGCAGAATTGCATGCGGGCGACGAGTGCTGCGCCAAGCGCGCCACGCCGCCAAAACGTTCAAGCCGGAGCCAAATCCCAGTTCGCAAATGGCGAAGCGGTCCCGCGCAGCCCAGCGATCTGGTAGTCCGCATCCGGCGAGAAACACCGCCTCAGATTCCGCCAGCCCGCCATCGCGAGAGAAGTAAACATCGTTGAATGCGATCGAGCGGGCTTGGCCGTCACGCCAGTCGAGGTCGGGCTGAGGCGGCAAACGCGGCATGACGCTCCGATAGCCCAAAAGCAAACGAGCCGCCCTTTCGAGCGGCTCGTCGCATCATAAAAGGCTGAATAACGCCAATTACGGAGTAGTCGGCGGGGTGGTGGTCGCGCCTTCCGCCGGAGCAGCGGCCGGATCGGCCGGCGCGGCGGCCGGGTCGGCAGCCGGGTCAGCCGGCATTTCCGCCGGAGCAGCTTCCGGAGCAGCTTCTTCAACAGCCGCCGGCTCTTCCACCGTGGTCGTTTGACCGCAAGCGGCGACGCCGAAGGCGAGAACGGCCGCGACACCAGCCGCCAGGCCCAGTTTGAACTTTTCCATAGGTCCTTACCTCTCGTCCAAGCGTCGAGTTCCGCTCAACGCAGGGCGCGAGTCATAGCCGCGGGTTAACCGTGCTGACAAGCCGAACCGCCTCGAGCGCGGCATGCGAATTCGCATAGCGCCGAGTCAGGGGCGGGCGCCCCGGGCCTAAGCCTCGGCTGCAGCTGCCAGCGACTCTTCCAGCTGCGCGAAGCTTGGCTGGAGGGCTGACGGAACGGAACCGCGACCGATCTCCACTGAAACTTGCGCCGCGTTGCCGTGCAAGTGCGCCACGAGCACATCGCGAATGATTTTGTAGAATTGAGCGTCGTGCTCGATCACCGCGTTGAGGCGCTGCGCCATCGGCCCGACAATGCCGTAGGCCAGAAACACGCCGAGGAAGGTGCCAACCAGCGCCTTGCCGATCATCAAGCCCAGAACCTCCGGCGGCTCGTTGATGGCGCCCATGGTTTTGACGATGCCCAACACCGCCGCGACGATGCCTAGCGCCGGCAGACCGTCAGCCATCCCCTGCAACGCGTGCGCGGGATGCATGGCTTCGTGGTGGTGTTTTTCGATCTGCTTTTCCATGGCGTCTTCGACCTGATGCGGATCGTCGAGGTTCATGGTCATCATGCGCATCGTGTCGCAGATGAAATCGACCACGAAGTGATCCTTGATCAGCTTCGGGTACTTGGAAAAAATCGCGCTTTCCTTCGGCGTCTCGATGTGCGGCTCGAGCGCCACCACGCCCTTCGTCTTCATCAGCTTGGTCAGCTGGAAGAGCAGCGCAAGCAGATCCGAATAATCTTTCTTATTCCACTTGGGTCCCGACATGACCTGGCCGACGCCGCCCATCACGCTCTTGAGGCCGTGCATGTCGTTGGAGATGATCAGCGCGCCGACAGCTGCGCCAAAGATCATCATGAATTCCATCGGGGCGGCTTCGATGATGACTTCGAAATGGCCGCCCGCCAGCATAAAGCCGCCGAACACCATGCCGAAAACAACAACGAGGCCAATGATGGGAAACATGGATAACGCGCGTTTACCGAAGGCTTTCTGCCGAGAGCCGGGTTATGCACGATCACGCTTAACGCGCCGTTTCGGTTGACGATTTGAAACGCTAACGGAGCGTGAATTCGCGGCTGGCGGCAGCCCGGTAGAGAGTGGCGCTCTTCCATCAGTTCTGCGCATTGCTCGCGCCGCTAGCGCCCAGCCGCCGCAACGGCAATCGCGCGCCGCCCCTGGCGCTCAGCGCATTTCCTGCTAGGTCCGGCGGGGCTAGCCATGCCCGACGCCCAGCCACCCCTGCCCGAGAGCGCGCGCGCTGATCCGCGCGAGCCGATCGGACGCAATCGCCAATTCCGGTTGCTGTTCGTGTGCCTGCTTGTCATTGGCGGCGGCAATTCGATGCTGCTCGCCGTCGCCCCGCCTTTGGTGCGCGAATTGCGGCTGCCGGATTCCGCCGTCGGCTGGATTTTTTCGCTTTCGGCTGTGCTGTGGGTGGTGTGCAGTCCGTATTGGGGCCGGCTCTCCGATCGCACTGGCCGCAAGCCGGTCGTGGCTCTGGGACTCGGCGCCTACGCTGTTTCGATGGGCCTGTTTGGCCTCTTTGTGCTGGCCGGGCTCGGCGGGCTCATCACGGGCGGATGGCTGTTTCTGTCCCTCATGCTGTCGCGAGCCGTGTTCGGCGCCTTTGGCTCGGCGTCCAGTCCAGCATCGCAGGCCTACATCGCCGACCGCACCAGCGTTTTCGAACGCACCGAACAGATCGCGGGCCTCACCGCCGCGTTCGCACTAGGACAGGCGTTTGGGCCCGCCATCTGCGCCGCGCTCGCCGCGCGGCTGGGGCTTGTATTTCCGATTTTGCTGGTCGCCGTGCTCGCTGCGGGGGCTTCCTACGCTGTCATGCGCTGGCTGCCGGAAAACACGCCGCCGCACAGCAACCGCGCGCGCAGCGATTGGCGTGAATCGGTGGCGCTTCTCAATGACCGCCGCGTTTCCGCCTACCTGCTCTACGGCTTCGCGCTTTCGATTGTCGCCGGGGTGACGGTGCAGGTGCTTGGGCTCTTCACTATGGATCGCTTCAATGTCGAGGGGGAACAAGGCGCTGAGCTCGCGGCCGCCGGTTTCATGGTCAACGCCCTTGCCCTCCTCGCCACGCAAATGGCGGTGCTGCCGCGCCTCAGATTGGCGCCGCGCGCGCTGATGGCTTGGGGCGCAGGCCTGCTTGCGCTCGGCGTGCTTATCCAGATTTTTGCTGCAACGCTTGGCGCGCTTCTGGTCGCGCTTGCAGTGCAGGGGCTTGGCGCCGGCCTCGCGCGGCCTGGCTTCACCGGTGGCGCCTCGGTTGCGGTCACGCCGCAGGAGCAAGGCGCCACCGCTGGTCTCGTCACCGCGGCCAATGGCGCGGGCTTCGTCTTTTCGCCTTTGCTTGGCGTTGTCGTCTACGAGCGCGCCGGGATGAACGCGCCGCTCTGGATCACGGTGGCCATCCTGGTCGCCATGCTCATATTTGCGTTGATAAGCCGGCGGCTGCGTCACGACGTGACGATCTCGCAGCCCGGCGCGCCGCCTCCTTCGTCTTAGTCTATCGAACGCGCCGCCTCGAGCACGGCGTCGGTCGCTTCGCCGCGCACCTCCATGCTCTGGCGGCGTTCAAAAGCGCGGATGGCGTCGCGCGTACGCCCACCGACAACGCCGTCGGCTCTGCCCGCGCCGTAGCCAAGACGATTGAGGACGCGCTGCAGCTCGCGCACGCCGGCGCGGTCGAGGGGCTGGGGCGGTCCCACCGTGACAGGCGCGATCACCCCCGACGCCGCCTGCACCGCGCTGAGCAATTGCACAGTCGGGAAGCCATCGGCGGCTTGGCCGTTCTGTTGCTGGAAAGCTCGAACGGCGCGGCGGGTGGCCGAGCCGAACAGACCATCCGGCGCGCCGGCGTCGAACCCCAATTGGTTCAGCAGAATTTGCAGCTGCAGCGTTTGATCCCGATTGAGCGAGCCGACATGCGTCGGCCACGCGCGCTGCAGCCCCGGCTCGTCGGCGTAGGCGCGCGCCAAGAGTGCGACAACAAGCGCATAGCGATCGGACGGATTGTAGCGGCGGATCACGGCGAAATTGCCATGCAGCAGCAACGCCGGCCCTTCGGCGCCCGCGGGCAAAAACAGCTGCGATTGCAGATTACGGTGCTCGCTCGCCCATTCACGGCCGTCGATCCGCCGCACGCCGCGCGCCGCCCAATCGGCCACGCTGCGCTCCGTACCATCGGCAAGCGCATGGTCGAAATCGTTTGGCAGCGTCACCTCGTCGAACACCGGCTCGCCGCGGCGCCAGCCGCGATCGGCGAGATAGTTGGCGATCGACGCAGCCACGTCCCCGCGATTGGTCCAGATGTCGCGATGGCCGTCGCCGTCCCAATCGACGGCGGTGGTGAGGTAGACGTCCGGCATGAATTGCGGTTGCCCCAGAGCGCCGGCATAGGATGAGCGCAACTCATTCTGCTCGGCCAAGCCGCGTTCGACCATTTCGATCGCCGCCATCAGGAAGCGCTCGAACAGGTCGCGGCGGCGGCCTTCATAAGCGAGCGTCGCCAGCGCTGTTGGCGCGTCATAGGGCAACGTCGCCTCGCCGTAATTGCTCTCCAGTCCCCAGATACCCAGGATGATGTTCTGATCGACGCCGTATCGGGCTTCGACAGCGTCAAGCGTCGGGCGGATGGATGATTTAAGCGCCAGGCCGTCGTCGATGCGGCGCTGCGTGACCCGGTTGTCCACGTATTGCCAGACGGGACTGACGAATTCCGGCTGCCGCCGATCGAGTTCGATCACGCGCTCGTCCGGCGTGATCCCTGTTAGCACCCGTTCCACCGCGGCCCGGCTGCGCCCCGCGGAAAGCGCGCGGCGGGCGAAATCATCCCGCCATTCGTCAAACGCCGGCACGCCTGACGAGGCGAAGATCGGCGGCGGCTCGGTCGGCTGCGCCCGCACGGTCGAGGGCCCGCAGGCGAACACCATCAGCGCCGCGGCGAAGACAAACAGGGTTCGCGCCATCTTCTTCCTTCCGCTCTGGGCCTGCTGAACGCGTCAAACGGCCCTAAGGTGCGTCGCCGCCTGCGGCAACGCGCCCGCAATTGACTTCCCCAGGGCTCGCCTCTAGACACGCCGCTTGCAATTTTTTGGCCCCGGCGCGTGTCATGAAAGTCAAGTCGTCTCTCAAGTCGCTGAAAGCCCGTCACCGGGCCTGCCGGGTGGTGCGCCGCAAGGGCCGCGTCTACGTGATCAACAAGGTTGATCCGCGCTATAAGGCCAAACAGGGCTGAATTAGGTCCGCTGCGCTCGCAAAAAAGCTGAATTTCGGATAAACTAACGCGATTCAGATGGCCCTCCATCGCGCGTTCGCCCCCATATTGTTCGCCCTGACGCTCGCCGCCTGCGGCGCGCGGGATCAGGCGCGCGTGCTGGCTGACCCCGCCCTCGACGCCATGTTCACAGAACTGGCCGCGGCTGACACCGCTCAGGCGGCTTCGGCGGTGGAGGCGCAAATCTGGACCCGCTGGGCCGATAGTGGGTCGCCGACGGTAAACGTCCTCCTCGAGCGGGCGGCGGCGGCGGAAAATGCCGGCGATAACGAACTTGCTTCCCGCTTCCTGGACCAGGCCTGCGACCTGGCGCCCGAGTTTGCCGAACCGTGGAACCGGCGCGCCAACATCGCCTATGAGGCCGAGGATTACGCCGGCGCTATCAGCGCGATCCAGGAAACCCTGAAGCGCGAGCCGCGCCATTTCGGCGCCCTGACGGGCCTCGGGCTCATCTACGAAGAGCTGGGGCAAGATCGCTCGGCGCTCGAAGCCTTCCGCGCCGCGCTCGCGATCCACCCTTATTACGAACTGGCCCAGCGGGGGGTCTCCCGCCTCGAGCCGCGCGTCGACGGCCGCGACGCATGAGCCCCTGGCTGATCGCCGCCCTCGCGGCGGCGATAGCGGCGCTGCTCCTGTTTTGGCTCTTCCACAATGGCCGCGTCTACGCCCGGCGCGTTGAGGCCGTCTGGCCTGCTGAGGGCCGCTTCATCGAAACGCATGGCGCGAGCATCCACGTGTTGGAGGCTGGGCCTTCGGACGCGCCGCCCGTGCTGCTCATACACGGGGCGAGCGCCAATTTGCGCGAACTCTGGGCGCCGCTGGCCAGCGACCTCGCGCGGGATCATCGCGTGATCGCGCTCGACCGCCCCGGCTATGGCCACTCGACAAGGCCGAAGCGCGGCGCAGAGCGTCTAGCGACGCAGGCGGCGGTCGTCGCAGGTATCCTGCGCGCCACCGAAACCGGCGCCGCGGTGGTGATCGGTCATTCGCTCGGGGCGGCCATCGCTCTTCGCCTGGCGCTCGATGCGCCCAATACTGTTGCCGGTCTCGTGCTAGTGGCGCCGGCTAGTCACCCCTATCCCGGCAAGCCGGCATGGTGGGCGCGGTTCGCGGCCACGCCGCTCCTCGGCGCGTTTTTTTCAGGCGCAATCATTCCGCTGCTTGGCCCAATCGCCGGCCGCGGCGGCATCGCCAACAATTTCGCGCCCGGCCCCGTTCCACCCGGCTACGCCGAGGACGCCGGCGTCGGGCTTATCTTTCGCGCGTCAGCATTTCGCGCAAGCGCGCGCGACGTCTGCGCCACCAAGGTCGAGTTAGCGGCGCAGGCGCCGCGTTACGCGGAGCTGCTCACGCCCGCAATCGTCATCACAGCGGAGAGAGATCGCGTTGTTTCGCCGAAGCGCCACGCACGCGCGCTGGCCGCCGAGCTGCCCGCTGCGGAATTAGTGATCGCCCCGAACGCCGGACACATGCCGCATCGCGTGCGCCCCGATCTGGTGCTTGCCGCCGTGCGCCGCGTCGGGGCCATGGCGGGCGTCTACGCGTAGCGCACCCTCAACCGCTCCAGCGCGGGGCGCGCAATCGTATCGATCGCGAGCCGCAATTCCGGCGTCGCCGCCGCGCGCTTGGCCTCGCTATCAGGCTCGTACGCGCTTTCGGCGCCAAGCTTGGCCTTCGCGTAGGCGCCGGATTGGGCCTGCATGCGGGCGAGGGCCGGGTCATCCGCGGCGAGGCCAAAATGCGCCGCCGCGCGCTCCCAGCTCGCAGCCGGGAGCTCTTCATGCGAAACCAGAATGCCGTGGGTGGGATCGAGCCGCGCCACGGCGTCGCACGAAGACGCGAACACGCGCGCGACAAATTCCTCGCGCGACCGCGACGCTGCTTTAGGATCAGCTAGGCGTTGCAATGCGCGTGATGTCGCCTGTGTGTCGTTGAACCAGCCCGGCTCGCCCTTCAGCAGCGACACCGCCACCTCTAGCGGGTCACGCGTGTTGAACACGAACGGCGTCTGCGGAAACGCCTCAGCGAAGAGGTCGCAATAGAATGTGTTCCAACTCGAGAACTTGATCACGAATGGCTTGCCGGCGTGCTTCGCAAACGCCGATGCAAGCAAGCGCAAGCCGCCGACAATCTGCTCGCGCGGACCGCGATGCGGCGGCACAATCAATTCGTTGAAGGCCTGCGGCTCAGAATAGACCGTCACACCGCCATGCTGCTTCAGCAATTGCGACATCACCGTCGAGCCTGAGCGCCCAACGTGGAAAATCATGCCCGCGGGCGCTGCAGGTGGGCCATCCTCCGCCGAGAACGGAACCAGGGCCTCCTCCGCCTGCACCCGCGCAAGCGTTTCGAACATGAAAGCATCTTGGAGTTGTTCGGGACCAATCGCTCGCAGCACGATGTAAAGCCCGCCGGGACGCACTGCGGCGCGCGCCGGCAACCAGGGCGGCAAGGTATCGGCCATCGCCGCCACAAACCACGCCGCCGCCCGCGCCGTCAATTTCACGCCGGCAGCGCACTTACTCCCAAGCTACCCCCAATAGATCGCGCGCTCCTGGGCGGCCGGACAATGGCGAGGCGTCGCGGGCGCGGCTAGCCTCGTCTCAACGATTCGATTCTCGAAACGAGGACGCTCATGGCTGACTTTGGTGGGACAAGCACGGAAACGGTCGCCGCGCCGCAGGCGCTGACACAAACCACGCGTGAGAAGCTTCGCCAGATGGTGGCGCGGATCGAGAAGCTCGAAGAAGAGAAGAAGTCGATCGCCGACGATATCAAGGAAACCTACGCCGAAGCCAAGACGCTCGGCTTCGATTCCAAAGTGCTGCGCATGGTGGTGCGCATTCGCAAGCAGGACCGCCAAGAACGTGAAGAGCAAGAGCAGGTGCTCGAGCTTTACCTGCACGCGCTCGGTGAAATCTAGATCGCGATTGGGTTTTCGGGTTTAGCGACTAGGATGTCGCGCCATGGCGCGCGACGTCGATCCTAAGCGCACGCGCAAAGCGCTGCGCATCATCCGCAAGCTGGCCTCCAAGGGCGCGGCGGCGGAGACGATCGATCCGGAAACCGGTGAGGTTAAGCCGGGCGAAGGCGCGGTCGATTATTCGGCTTGGGAGAACGAGTTTCTTACCGAGGTCGATAAGCGTCTCGAGAAATATGGTTCGGCGTTCAACGATCTGGCCAAAGG
>JBFWZB010000020.1:0-45479 GCA_050185805.1 Hyphomonadaceae bacterium | reverse complement strand
GCCATCGCTCAACCCCTTAGCCTTCGGCGGCGGCCTTCTCTTCCAGACCATATTCGCGCAGTTTGCGGTAGAGGGTCGAGCGGCCGATGCCGAGGCGGCGGGCGACTTCCGACATGTGACCGGAATAATGATCGATCGCCAGTTCGATGAGGTCGCGCTCGATCTGCTCCAGCTGACGCAGATGGCCTTCGCCGTCGAAAATGGTCACCGGGGGCGGAGCGTCGGAAGCTTCGCTCAGCGCGGCGCTGAATGACACGTGCGCGCGCGCCATATGATCGTTAGCGGGAACCGGCAGCACATCGGCGTGTGCGTCATTGGCGGCGGCTAGCGGCTTCAAGCCAGAGATCTGCGGAAAATCCTCCGGCTGCAGCAGCTCGCCCTCGCACAGGATGACCGCGCGGAAAACGGCGTTTTCGAGCTGACGGACGTTGCCCGGCCATTCGTAGTTGAACAACATCTGCATCGTCGCTTCCGACGCGCCGCGCACCGAGCGGCCCTCTTCCGCGTTGAAGCGGGCGATGAAGCGCGCCACCAGCGCCGGGATATCTTCGCTGCGTTCACGCAGCGGAGGCGCTTCGATCGGGAAAACGTTGAGGCGATAGTAGAGGTCTTCACGGAACTTGCCGTCGGCGACCAGCTTCGCGAGGTCCTTGTTGGTGGCGCTGACAATGCGCACGTCCACTTTCACCGGCCGCTTGGCGCCGACCGGGTCGACTTCGCCTTCCTGCAGCACGCGCAGCAGTTTCACCTGGGCGTCGAGCGGCAATTCGCCGACCTCGTCGAGAAACAGCGTGCCCGTGTTGGCTTCCACGAACTTGCCGGCGTGATTATCGACAGCGCCAGTGAACGAGCCCTTGGCGTGGCCGAACAGAATAGACTCGACCAGGTTCTCCGGGATCGCGCCGCAATTGACCGTGACAAACGGACGGCCGGCGCGGTCGCTCGCGCCCTGAATGGCGCGCGCCAGCAATTCCTTGCCGACGCCCGATTCACCGGTGATCAGCACGGGAATGTTGGACGCCGCCGCGCGGCGGCCCATACGCACCACCGGCGCCATCACCGGCGCCGCCGCCACCATGTCGTCGAACGAGAGCTGACCGGCGGCCTTCTTCTTCAGCCGGCCGACTTCCGTTTTCAGGTTCGACATGTCGAGCGCATTGCGGATCGACACCATGATGCGTTCTGGACTGGCCGGCTTCACGAAGAAGTCGCTGGCCCCCGCCTGCATCGCCTGCACGACCGTGTCGATGCCGCCGGAAGCGGTCAAGACGATGCACGGCAATTCCGGGCGTCGATAACGAATTTCCTTCAGCGCTTCCTGACCCGACATGCCCGGCATGACGAGATCGAGCAGCACCACATCAATATCGGCATGCGCTTCGACGGCGCTGACAGCCAACGCGCCATTCTCAGCTGTACGCGTGGAAAAGCCGTTGCGCTCGACAGCGGCCTGCAACAGGCGCCGTTGCGCCGGATCGTCGTCAACGATCAGGATCGTCTTACCCATAACCCACCAATTCTGTTGCCGCAGACCTCTAACGGGCCTGCTGGACGTGGGCCGACCATACGGATGGGAGGTTCAAGTCGCGTTAAAATGGCACAGTGAAATGCGATTTTCGTAAGCCCTCATAATGGTTATCTAAACGCCGAGTTCACCACGCTGGCGCCCGCTCATGAATGACCAAGCAGATCCAGAGCGCGACCGGCTTTCCGCACGCGTCGCCCGTGTCGCGCGCGTCGGCGCCAACATGTCGGGCGCTGTGGGCGCGCGCGTAATGGGCGCCGACCAAAAAGCGCTGGCTGCCGCTTTGCGGCAGGCCTTGGGCCGCTCTAAAGGCCCCCTCATGAAGGTGGCGCAGCTGCTTTCCACCATCCCCGATCTCCTGCCTCAGGCCTACGCCGAGGAATTTCGCAAGCTGCAGGCACACGCGCCGCCGATGGGCTGGCCGTTCGTGCAGCGCCGCATGCGCGCGGAGCTGGGTCCCGATTGGCAATCTAAGTTTGCGCATTTCGAACCGAGCGCAGCGGCCGCCGCTTCGCTTGGCCAAGTGCATCGCGCGCAAAGCCATGACGGCCGCGCTCTTGCCTGCAAACTACAATATCCTGATATGGCGAGCGCCGTAGAAGCCGACCTCGGCCAGCTGCGCACGCTGCTCCGTCTGTTCAAGAACCTCGACGGCACAATCGACTCCACGGAAGCGATCGAGGAGGTAAGCGAACGGCTGCGCGAGGAATTGGATTACGCGCGCGAATTGAAGCACATGCGCCTGTTCGCGCTCATGCTTGCGGACGGCCCAGACATCCGGACGCCCGAACCGCTTGAGGATTTGTCAACCAAGCGCCTCCTGAGCATGACTTGGCTGGAAGGACGCGGGCTGCTGGATTGGCTCGGCGAGTCGCAGGAGACACGCAATCGTATCGCCACCTTGCTGTTCCGCGCCTGGTGGGGGCCGATGACACATTACGGCGTCATCCACGGCGACCCGCATCTCGGCAATTACGCGCTGACGGAAAACGCCGCGCAATTGCATTTGCTGGATTTCGGCTGCGTCCGGATTTTCCCGCCACATTTTCTAGAAGGCGTCGTCGGTCTCTATCGCGGCTTGAAGGCGGAAGATCGCGATCAAGTGGCGCACGCTTACGAAATCTGGGGCTTCAAAAACCTCAACGCTGAGCTGATCGAAGCGCTGACGCTTTGGGCCCGGTTCATTTACGGTCCGCTGTTAGACGACCGCGTGCGGACGATCGCGGATGACCTGCCGCCGGCCGAGTATGGACGCCGCGAAGCGATGGAGGTGCGCCGCCGCCTGAAGACGCTCGGCCCTGTGCTCATCCCGCGCGAGTTTGTGTTCATGGACCGCGCCGCAATCGGCTTGGGCGCCGCGTTCCTGCATCTGCGTGCCGAACTGAATTTCGGCGCTATGTTCGCGGAGAGCATCGCCGATTTTTCCCCGGAAACGCTGAGCGAGCGTCAACAAGCGGCGCTCGCTCAAACCGGGTTGAATTCCTAGTCTCAGGCGCCGAGCAGCAGCATGGAGCCCTGGTGCGCGGCAATCGCAGCGACCATCAAGCCGAGCGCGCTGGTGCGATAGACCCCCCGCGCTCCACCCTGCCAGCACGACGCAAGCAAGAAGAGCGCGCTGATCGCAGCCGCCGGCGCGATCCAGAATGTGGCCATCGACACAGGCGAAAACAGGCTCGTCAGCGGCCAAGCCAGCAGCGCTGCAACGTGCAGGCCTGCGGCGGTCGCGCAGCCATGCGCGCCCGAGCGCAGCGCGTCGCGCATCGTCTCGCTGGTCAGATGCAGAGCGACGGCAAGGAATGGCGCCGCCATCGCAATAACGACCCAGAGGTCGATCCGGCCGATCGCCATGGCCGCCGCGAAGCCAGCCAGCGCGCCCATGGCGCTCGCGCCCGCGAGCACGGCGAGCCGCTCGGGCCGACGAAACGAATCGACTGCAATGGCCGGCGAAGCGCTCGCTTCGGCTTCGATGGGAAATCCTGCGTCGTAGGCCATGTGAGAGCCCCTCTCCGGCATGTTCAGCGCAGAAACGGACGCGGCCCGGAGTTTGTTCCTGACGTGGCGAAAATCTGACGCCGCGGCTTGTGAGATGCCCAACGGTTGTGCGTTTATGGCCACAGCCCCAAAACGCCGGAGAAAGCATGCACGAATACGGATTGATCACGACCCTGGTGGCCGCGATCGTTCTCGCATTCCTGTTTGGCTTCGTGGCCAGCCGGTTCAGACTTTCACCGATCGTCGGCTATTTGCTCGCGGGGCTGGCGGTCGGCCCATACACGCCCGGCATCCATGCCGACGTCGAACTCGCCCTGCAGCTTTCCGAGATTGGCGTCATTCTATTGATGTTCGGGGTCGGCCTGAAGATTTCGATCGAGGACATTTGGTCGGTGCGTTGGATCGCCGTTCCCAACGCCCTCATCCACACGATCTTGTCGGGCGCGCTCGGCTTCGGGCTGGGCCTGGCCTTGCGCCTCCCCCCGGCGGAGAGCCTGCTCCTCGGCGCTTCCCTTTCCGTCGCCAGCACGATCGTGCTGCTGCGCGCGCTGGAAGAGCGCAAATTGCTGAAGGCGGAAGAAGGACGCATCTGCGTGTCCTGGCTGCTGATCGAAGACCTGCTGATCATCGTCGCCATTGTCGTGCTGCCGGCGCTGGTTTGGGCGATGTCGGCGGAGGACGCTAATGTTTCACCCCTCCGCATCGCCACGGCGGTGGGTCTTACGCTGGCGAAAATCGCCGCCTTCGTGATTCTCATGCTGGTGGTTGGCGCGCGCGTGTTTCCGTGGCTGATCGTGCAGGTCGCGCACGCCAAATCGCGTGAGCTGCTTTCGCTCGGCACGCTGGCGTTGGCGCTGGGCGTCGCCTACGTCGCCTTCCGCTGGTTCGACGCCAGCTTCGCGCTCGGGGCCTTTCTCGGCGGCCTTGCGCTCAACGGCACCAAATTCAGCCACCGCGTGGCAGAGGATTCGCTACCCCTGCGCGACACCTTCGCGGTGCTGTTCTTCGTCGCCGTCGGCATGTTGTTCGATCCTTTCGTGATCGTGCGCCAGCCGGTCGCTTTGCTGGCCATCGTCGGCGTCGTCATTATCGGCAAGGCGGCGTTGGCATACGGCCTCATGCGCGCGCTGAAGCAACCAGCCCACGCCGCCTGGCTGGCCGCACTTGGGCTGGCGCAGATCGGCGAGTTCTCTTTCGTGCTGGCGGGCCTTGGGCTCCAACTCGAGGTGATGAGCCGCGAAACCTACAATCTGATCCTGGCGAGCGCGCTCATATCTATCGCGCTCAACCCATTCCTGTTGCGCTGGGCGCCGATCACGCAGCCGCCGAAGCCAGCGCCGCTGCCGCTGACCACGGCCTCACCGTAGCGCTTTCCGGATCACCAGCTTCAGGCCGGACCACGTCTCATCCACCGCGCACACTTTCACGTCAACGAAGCCGAGCGGCAATGCGACCGCGCGGATCACGTCCTCGGTGATGTCGGTTGGCGCCTTCGAGGCCCTCTTCGGCCAAGACACCCAAACCTGGCCGGACGGCGCCAACTTTGCGCGCAACGTCGTTAGCCTCGCGGCCAGGTCTTTCCGCTCAGTGCAGAAGATGTGCGCCGCGGCGAGGCCTTTGGCGGCGCGGGCCGTGTAGATCGGCTGCACGGTGCGCTCGATCTCGGCGCGGACGGAGGCCGGCATGCCCGGCGCATAAAGCGGCGCGCCGTTGGTCAGTCCCAGCTTCTTCGCCAGGGGCGCGCCCGAGTATCCGGCCGGCGCCACGCTCTAGCCCACTCCGGGCGGTTGGCCAGCGTCTTTCTTTTGCGCCTCCAGCCGGCTGAGAAGTGCGGCCTCTTCGTAATTGAGCCGCTGGCGCTCCCGCCGCGCTTTTTCGGCCTCCTCGACCGCCTTTCGGGAGCCGCGGGCCCAGGCCACCACGCCCATAACCGTCAAGCCCGTTATGCCGATGGCCAAGAACCAGATCATCGCTCACCCTTGCCCCTGCGCGCCGCTTAGGCTATCAGCGCCGCTTCCATTTCGCCCAGAGCAGGATTTGCGGCCATGAAAGCCGAAGGCCATCCCGACTACCATTTCATCACCGTCCAGATGACGGACGGGACCACGTACCAGACCCGCTCCACCTACGGCAAAGAGGGCGCGACGCTGGCGCTCGAAATCGACTCCAGATCGCACCCGGCGTGGACCGGCGGCGCCCAGCAGATCGTTGACCGCGGCGGCCGCATGTCGCGCTTCAACGACAAGTTCGGTGGCTTCATGAAGAAGAAATAGGCGCGTCGCGGCCTATGAATTGAGTCAAGGCGCCGGAGCAATCCGGCGCCTTCTTCGTTTCTGCGGAGCGCTAACGGGTGAACGCTGCTTCCAGCTTGGCCATCTGATCAGAAACCGCATTGCTGGCTTCCGACGCGCCACCCTCATACATGGTTTCGTCGAGGCGGCGGACGCGCTCGTAGATGGCGCCGCCGCGGAGCATGAGCGCCTTAAGCGCCTCAGGCAAATCCTCGGCGCCCGCAAAAGCCGGCGCCTGCTGCGGTTCGCGGGCGATCAGCCGATACTTGTCGCTCGCGGCCTCCGTCAGCGGGATTTCGCCGTCTCGAACCGCACGCTGCACCAGAAGCCAGGACGCCACCTGCATCAGGCGCGTCGTCAGGCGCATGCTTTCGCCGGCATAGGCAAGCGCGCCAGCGCGCGAGAGACGCTTTGAAGCGGCGCGACCCGGGCCATCCAGATAGGCGGCGGTCTCTTCGACCAGACCCATGCCCTCTTTAAAGGTGCGATCGAACAGCTCGGATTTGGCGAAATCCAAGGCGCGCTGCGCGTCGAAATTACGCGCGGGAGGGGTTTGTCGGGTCGTTTCAGTCATGGGCGCGGAGGTTCGCAAGAGGCGGGCCGTCAGCCGTTATCGATGCGGGGCTCAGGATGGCCGAGCCCCAAAGACAGAATCCGCCGCGTCGCGCTGCGCGCGCTTTGACTGGATCGCACGTTCACATTGGGCGATCTCGTCACGCAATCTCTCGATCCGGTCCTCGAGATCCGTGATTGAGGCATTCTCGAGCTGCGCTTGCAGCGAGACCGGCTTCTTTTGCGGCGGCGCGAACGGATCGTCGTCGAACATGACCTGACCTCCAACCCCACCTTAGCTTAAAAAGGCGTTCCCTTTAAGGGCGAGCGACCCTCGCGGAGGCTTAAATGAGAAAAATCGTTCATGGCGCCGATGCGCCGCTGCACGTCGCCGTGGTGTCGCCCCCGCAGCCGGGTCCGGGCGAGGTGCTCATTCACGTCACCGCCGCAGGCGTTAATCGGCCCGATCTGATGCAACGTCTCGGCCTTTACCCAGCGCCGTACGGGGCGCCGGAAACTCTGGGCCTCGAAGTCGCGGGCGAGATAGCGGCAGTCGGCGCAGGCGTTCCGCGGTGGCGTGAGGGGGATAAAGTCTGCGCACTGCTGCCCGGGGGCGGTTACGCCGATTACGCCATCGCCCATCATGGATCGGTGCTGCCCGCGCCGCCCTCGCTCACCCTGGTGGAGGCCGCCGCCCTGCCAGAGACCGTGTTTACGGTCTGGGCCAATGTGTTCGAAAGCGCCGCGCTCAAGCCGCACGAAAGCATTCTCATTCATGGCGGCGCTTCCGGAATCGGCACCACGGCGATCCTAATGGCGCGCGCGCATGGCGCGAAGGTATTCGCGACGGCAGGCGACGCCGCCAAAGGCCGGCTCTGCGAAGATCTCGGCGCCGCGCGGGCGATCAATTACCGGACAGAGGACTTCGAGAGCATCGTCCGCGACGAGGAAGGCGGCGCTGACGTCGTGCTTGATATGGTCGGCGGCTCCTACGTGCAGAAGAACCTGAACTTGCTCAAGGATCACGGCCGCTGCGTGATGATCGCTTTTCTTCAAGGCCCGCAGGCCGAGATCAATCTGATGCGCCTGATGCTCAAGCGTCTCACGCTGACTGGCTCGACGCTGCGATCGCGCAGCCACGAGGAAAAGGCGCGCCTGGCGGCGGAAGTCGAGCGTGTGGTCTGGCCGTGGATCGCGGCCGGCAAGGTGAAGCCAGTGATTGATTCCACTTTTCCGCTGTCGGACGCCGAAGCCGCGCACGCACGCCTGCAGAGCGGCGCGCACGCGGGAAAAATCGTGCTGACCACGGGCGGCTAGCCGCAAATCCCCGCTGACCGCCAGCTCATCGCAGCTTCCCTTTCGCCTGCCCGAGCGCTATATCCGCTTCAACTGACCTCGTCCGCGCCCGGATGCGTCAGCCCGTTGCACCAGATGGCTAGCGCCTGGCGACGACGCCGGGCGCTTTTGCATATTTGGAGCCCGACCCGCCATGACCCAGAACGTGCTGATGCCAAAGGCAACCGCCGTTTGGCTTATTGAGAACACGTCGTTGGCGTTCGACCAGATCGCTGATTTCTGCGGCCTTCACCCACTCGAAGTGCAAGGCATCGCCAACGAAGACGTCGCCAAGGGCATTCGCGGCGTCGACCCCATCGCTGGCGGTTTTCTCTCCCGTGAGGAGATCGCGAAAGGCGAAGCGGACGAGAAATACCGCATGAAGGCGCTTGAGCAGAAGCGCATCGACATTCCGCAAGTGAAGAAGCGCGGCGCGCGCTACACGCCGATCGCCCGCCGCGGCGATCGCCCGGACGCGATCCAATGGTTCCTCAAGAACCACCCGGAGATCCCGGATTCCAAGATCGTGAAGCTGATCGGCACCACGAAAGCGACGATCGATCAAGTGCGTAATCGCACCCACTGGAACGCCAGCCAGATTAAGCCTGTCGATCCGGTTTCACTCGGCCTGTGCTCACAAATCGAACTGGACCGCGTGGTGTCCGACGCTGCCGCCGCCAAGGCCCGCGCCGATGCGCGCGCGTCAAAGGCCGAAGCGCGCACCCTGAAGACCGCACAGGAGACGGTGCCGCCCGAAACCTACGAACAGCGCGATGAAAGCGGCGCCGGCGAAAGCAGCTAGGACCGCGCCTAGCGCCGCAGCGTTTCGCTCAGCACCGAGAGCCGATCCTGGATACGCAACTGGGTCATCCAGATTTCGCCAACCATGCGCAGCAAAAGAATCGCGGCCAGGCCGCCGCCGAGCATGCCGATGGCGGTGAGCAAGGCGGTGAAGAACCCGGCCGTGTTGATGGCGGTCAGCACGGCGATGGCGCCGCATATCGCGAGCACCGCGATGAAGGCGGAGACGATCTGGAACACGACCGTCAACACGCCCGGCGACAATTGCTCGTCGAACGAGAACAAGGCGCGCATGCTCGTTTCGGCCCCTCTTCAGCGTGCCGAAAACTAACGCGCGCACCGATAGCGCTCAACCACACGCGCCGTCGGCGTGAGCTTTTCGCCCGATCGGGGCGAGCGGCAAAGACTAGTGGCTGAGCCTCTGTCGGATTTCCTCAATCTCTTCTTTTATCTTCAGTTTTTGGCGCTTCATCGCCGAGAGCCGCGCATTGTCCACGGCCGGCCTTCTGGCCTCTTCTTCAATGATGTGGTCAAGATCCCGGTGCCGGGCGTCGAGTTCGCGAAGCCGCTGCTCGATAGCCATTTGAGGCGCCTCCTCTGGTTGGCGTTGAAAGCATGGCGCCAACAACACGGCTTGTCTCCTTACATCGTGTTACAAAATTAATCTTTCGCCAGCGCCGCGTTCGGTACGACCGTTCGCCCGCCAAAAACGGCGGTTTCCGCGCCAGTGGGGCGAGTTTCCGGATTGCTTTACAGCGCGCGCGCAGCATGGCTTAGCTTGCGGTACGGCCAAATCGGCCGGTTCCGGACGGACCCTCCCCGCAATGGCCGACGGCGACGACGACGAGTTCAGTTTCAGCATCAATGACACACCGGACATTCGCGCGCTGAAAACGCGGCTGGCGGATTTGCGGGAAGAACATCGCGCCCTCGACAGCGCCATAATCGCCATGCAGGAGCAGAGCGGGGACGCTCTCCAGCTTGCACGGCTGAAGAAGCGCAAGCTTGTGTTGAGGGACCAGATTCAATGGATCGAGGATCGGCTCACGCCGGACATCATCGCCTGACGTCGCGCGCGTGGCTGTTCGGCGCCGCCGCTGTGGCGCTGCCGGGGTTGGCTTGGGCTCAGGATAGCGAACAGGCGCAGCAACGCGGCGTGTTTTCTCTGGTTGTCGAGAACGACTCGCTCGCGACCGGCGACGACCGCAACTACACCTCCGGCATCAAGCTCGCGTATGTGTCGCCCGCCGAGCGCGTGCCCGACTGGCTACAGGGTTTCGGCGGCTTCACCCGCGCACTCTCAGGCTCCGAGCCGGATTTCTGGGGCGCAGCCATCGGGCAATCGATCTTCACCCCGGAAGACATCAACGCGGTTCCGGCTCCGCCGGAACAACATCCTTACGCCGGTTGGCTTTACGCGCAGATCATGGTCGCGGCGGCGGAGGATCGTCCCGCCGGCGAAGCGCCGGGCTATCTCGACACCTACGAACTCGAATTCGGCATGGTCGGCCCGTCCGCGCTTGGCGAACAGGCGCAACGCGGCATCCACCAGATTCTAGGTGCGCCCGATCCGCAGGGGTGGGACAGCCAACTCAACGACGAATTTGCTTTCGCCGCCTCTTATGATCGGCGCTGGCGCGCTTGGCGCGCTTTCATCGACGTCCCGGGCGGGTTGGAAGCCGACCTTACCCCCAATGCGGGCGCAACGCTCGGCACGCTGCGCACCGAAGCGCGCGTCGGCCTAACGGCGCGCATAGGTTGGCGCATCGACAATGATTACGGGCCGCCGCGCGTGCGTCCGTCGCTTTCGGGCGTCGAGCACTTTCAGGGCGGGCCGCTCTCCTGGTCCATTTTCGCGGGCGTTCAGGGCCGGGCGGTCGCGCGCAACCTCTTCCTCGACGGCAATACGTTCGAGGACAGCGCCTCGGTTGATCGCATTCCGTACGTCGCCGATGGCCAACTTGGCCTGGCCGTTTCCGGCGGACCATTTCGCCTGTCCTACACCTATGTCGTCCGCAGCGACGAATTCGAAACCCAAGCCGCGCGGCAGGATTTCGGGGCGCTCGCCCTGAGCGTACGCCTCTAGCTCGGAGCGACGCGCCGCCACGTGTAGCTGCCGTTCGGCGTCCAACTTCCATCTTCGCCAATGTCGAATTGTTCAGTGACATATTCGTCGCCGTTCTCGACAGTGCGATGGCCCTCGCGCCAGTCGCGGCCATCGGGCAGCCAGAATGTCTGATCCAACGTGCCGCGATTGCCGTCCATGCGGACCTCGCCCACGCCATAGACGCCGGGCCCGCCCCATTGCTCGAGCAGCGCGCGCCGCTCTCCGGGATGCCAATATTCCTTGAAGCTCCAGAAATCAGCGGTCGGCTCGCCGTCCTCGATTCCGAACAAACGCCCGGTCAGAACGTGGCCGCCGTTTGACGCTTGCCAATGCATGCGGAAGGCGTCGGGCTGCGCCGGATCGGCTGCAGCACCTGGATTGGGCGCCTCCCAAACCCCGCCGCCGCGGGCCATGAAGTCGACGTGCGCGACCCACCAGTCCGGCATGCTGTGCGCGCTTTCCTGCGCTTGGACGGGCGCGAGTGTAGCGACCGCTATCGCGATGCTGAGCAGAATGCTTTTCATGAGACGATCAAAGCGCTCTTGAATGAGCAATCAAGCACGCTGCGACGAGCGACCTTTCAGAACGCAGCGAACGCTTGGTTTTGCGCGCGGCGCGCATGCTTGTCGGCGTACATCGCTTCATCGGCGCGCGCGATCGCCGTCTCGGGCTCCTCCGCGCCAACGATTGGGTGCACCCCCACCGAAGCGCGAATGCGGTGCGCCACGCCGGCATGCATGATCGCGGTGTGGTTGATGCCATCGCTCAACGACTTGGCCTTGGCGTGGGCTTCGTCCGCTGGAACGCGGTTCAGGATGACGCCAAACTCGTCGCCGCCCAGGCGGCCGACGATGTCAGACTCCCGGACGGAATCGGTCAGCATGCGCCCGACATGACGCAATACGGCGTCGCCGGCGGCGTGCCCGTGGGAATCGTTGATCGCCTTGAAGCCATCGAGGTCGATGTAAAGCACCGCGGCCGGCGTCTTGTAGCGCTCAACCTCCGACATCGTGCGGTGCAGCTCGCGCAAGAAGGCGCGGCGATTGAAGGTAGGGGTCAGCGTATCGCGATCGGCTAGCGCTTCGGCGATGGCCAGTTGCTCGCGCAGCTCGTCGCATTCGGCGGCCATCTGCTCCAACGCCGCCAGCGCCGGCGCTGAAACGTCGCGCCCGCGCAGGCCAAGCCGCGCCAGCAGCGGGTGGGTCATTTCGGATGCGGTTTTTCCGAAGCGGAGCGGCATGCCTCTCACCGAGTCCGCCCCAGGAATGCGCCCGTGAGGTAAAGGCGGACTTAACCGGCTCGGCTGAGGCTGGACGCGCCGTCGCCGTTCCTATACTGCCGCTGCTTTTCCGGAGGCCTGGATGCCCCCCGCCCAGCCCGTGGTCGGTGTGATCATGGGATCGAAGTCCGATTGGGAAACCATGCGGATCGCCGCCGAGACGCTCGACGCGCTCGGGGTGGCCTACGAGGCGAAGGTGGTCTCGGCGCACCGCACCCCGCAGCGCCTGTACGATTATGCCGCCAACGCCAAGGGCCGCGGCCTCAAGCTTATAATCGCCGCCGCCGGCGGGGCCGCGCACTTGCCGGGCATGACCGCGGCGATGACGCCCTTGCCAGTGCTCGGCGTGCCGATCCGCTCGAAGAATTTGCGCGGCATCGATAGCCTGCTTTCGATCGTGCAAATGCCAAAAGGCGTGCCGGTCGGGACGCTTGCCATCGGCGAGCCTGGCGCCGCCAACGCCGCGCTCTTGGCGGCAGCCATCCTCGCCATCACGGACGACGCCCTCGCTGCGCGGCTCGACGCCTATCGCGCCGAGCAAACGGCGTCGGTCGGCGAAAGTCCGGAAGGCGTATGAATCCGCTCGCGCCCGGCGCGACCATCGGCATTCTCGGCGGCGGACAATTAGGCCGCATGCTCTCTTTCGCCGCCGCGCAACTCGGCTTCGACGTTCACATCTACACCAACGAGGAAGACAGCCCCGCGGCGCGCGTCTCCGCCCGCACCATCGTCGCTGACTATCGCGACAAGGCGGCGCTGGAAGCATTTGCGCGCAGCGTCGATGTCGTCACCACCGAATTCGAGAACGTACCCGCCGAGACGGCGGAAGCGCTCGGATCGGCCGGCGCGATCGTGCGCCCGAACGCGCGCGCGCTTGCCGTCGCCCAAGATCGGTTTGAGGAAAAGTCCTTCTTCAACGCCAACGGCCTCGCCACTGCGCCCTTCGTAGCAGTGGATTCACAAGCCGACCTCGACGCCGCGATCGCCCGCATCGGCGCGCCGGCGATCTTGAAAACGCGCCGCCTCGGCTATGACGGCCTCGGCCAAATCCGCATCATCCAAGCGCAAGATGCCGCCGGCGCGTTCGCTCGCCTGAACGCGCCCTCTATTCTTGAGGGCTTCTGCCGCTTCGAGCGCGAGGTTTCGATTATCGCAGCGCGCGGCGCAGACGGCGCTTTCGCCGCCTTCGACCTTTGCGAAAACGAGCACAGGAACGGAATCCTCTCGCGCACGCTTGCGCCAGCGCGCGTCGATCAAGCCATCGCAAAGGAAGCCGAGGCCGAAATGGCGCGCGTGATGGCGGCGCTCGACTATGTGGGCGTGCTGACGATTGAATTCTTCCTCATGGCCGACGGCAGGCTCATCGCGAACGAAATGGCGCCGCGCGTCCACAATTCCGGACACTGGACCATAGAGGGCGCGCGTACCTCGCAATTCGAGCAGCATATCCGCGCCGTCGCGGGTTGGCCGCTTGGCGCCACAACGATGGCCAGCGGCGTCGAGATGCTGAATCTCATCGGCGATGACGCCAGCCAATGGCCTGCCCTCGCCGCAGACCCGAACGCGCATCTGCATCTCTACGGCAAGCGCGAGGCGCGCGCCGGCCGCAAAATGGGCCACGTCACGCGCTTGAAGCCCTAGCCCGCCGGCGGCTCAGCCGCCGTAACGTTCCTCACGCGCCGTGAAGAGCCAAAAGCCGATCACGTAGAGCACAGGCAGGGCCAGCCAGAGCGCGCCGATTGCGGCCGGCGCGGAACGCCTAACCGTCTCAATGGCGCCAGCCTCGTCAAACACAGCGAACGTACCGCCGCCGCCGAAGAGCAACACTGCCGCCACACAGATCCAGAAACAAATGGCGGTGGCGATAATCGGAAACGTTCGCTCGACGTAATCGTCTGCGGCGTGATCGTTGAAACGCGTGAAACTCGTCCAAACCGCCAGCGGCCAAAGCGCCGCGGTCAGAAAACGCATCGGGGCAGCAGCGCGCATGAGGACTCCCTTCCTCATTGCCCAGCCACCGACGCAGCATACCCCAAATCACGCGCGCGTGATGCATGAAATCGGCGACCTTGCCGGAATTTGAGGTCGTCCGCGTAGCTGGAACTACGGTCTACCGCCATATCGAAATCGCGCAGCCATGCCCGCGACTGCATCGCCAGCCCCGGCGAGAGGCTTCAGCTTGGCCTTCACTTTCTCGAATTGCATCACGTTCTCGATGCGCGCGTCGAGAAAGGACCAAGTGTCGGCGTGATCTTCGCTGGCATCGATAAACCAGCGCGCATACGTCGTGCCAAGCACTCCGGAGAGAATGGCGCGCTTCGAGTAGTAATTCTCATCAGTCGAGGTATCGCCGAGCGCGCGCCAAATCCGGTCCGCGGTTCGCCACAACAGGCGCGCGCCCTCGGCCGCGCGCGAGGGCCGAGCCAATGCGCGTGTCATCGCCCGCGCCGTGTCCTTGTATTGCGCCTGCGCTTCAAGCCTGACCTGAACGGCCGCCTTGACCCGCTGGCTGTAGCGCATGGCGTTGAGATCGAGGTCGGCCAGCCGATCGAGCATGGCCTGATCGGCGCGATCGGCGAACGCATCGAACAAGTCGAACGCTCCCTTTGGGCACGCTAGCGCTGCTTCGCCTTCGCTCAATCCCGCATCTGCGGTAGCGGCGCGGAAAGCAGCCTCGGTCCAGCCGAGTTCCGCGGCGCGCGGCGCGAATGCTTCGAGCAGGCGGGTGCGCAAACGCTCGGACGGGGTTGCACTCATTGGCGCACTATAGCGCGCCTACGCCGTTTGCGTCAGGCCGCGGGGCCGCACCAGGCGCCAGCCGACGCGGAACGCGGCGAGGTAAACCAAGAGCGCGATGACGCCCGCAGCCGTCATCGCAGCCGCGGCTTGAACGGCCGGCGCTGCAGAAACTTGGGTGAGGCTAAGCGCGCCTGCCCCGATAGGCACGCCGAGCAGCATCGCAGCCGCGCTGGAAAACAGCATGGCGGAGAATGCAAGCAGCGCCGCGCCCCATATCCGTTTCACGTCGCGCCGTTGCGCCGCAGGCGTCACGGCGTAAAGAACCGCGAACATGACGCCCAGGCTGATGGCGAGGTCGTAATGGCCGCGGAGGCTAATGGCGCCCGTGATGGAGGTCGCCGCGGCTAGGCCGCCCACGGCGGCGATCGCATAGGTGAGGAAGCCGGGCGAGGCGCGCATTCCGGGTTGCTACCAGATCGCGATTAAGGCCGGGTGGACACCGGCCTGGGCTTTTGCTATCCCCGCGCCTTCCCCAAAAGGGGCGGCTCGGCGGCGCGGAAGCGCCGCGCGGTCGTTTTTGCGTAAGACGCCAACCCGGAGTGAAGTGCTTGGTCCAGATTTTCGTCCGCGACAACAACGTCGACCAGGCGTTGAAAGCGTTGAAGAAAAAGATGCAGCGCGAAGGCACGTTCCGGGAAATGAAGCGCCGCAATCATTATGAAAAGCCGTCGGAGAAGCGCGCCCGCGAGCAGGCGGAAGCGGTTCGCCGCGCGCGCAAGCTGGCCCGCAAACGGGCGCAGCGCGAGGGCCTCCTGCCCCGCCCGGCAGGCAAATCCCCGCGCTGAAGCGGCTAAGAATGGGTTAGGCAAGCGCCGTCCGGGGCAACTGGGCGGCGTTTTCGTTTGTGGGCCGGGCGCTAGGGCGAGGCCAATTTCAACATCAGCGCAGCCGCCGCCTCAAGCTGTGTGCGCTCGGCCTTGGTGAGCCGCGCCAACCCCTCCCGGATCAACGCCAGACGCCGCGCTCTGCCAGCCTGCATCAGCGCCCGGCCTCTCGACGTTGCCTCGATCCGAATTGCCCGGGCGTCATTCTTGTCCGCCTTTTTGGCCACTAGCCCCGCGCTTTCGAGGTCTCCCACCAGCTTGGACATGGTCGGCGCCGTCACCTGCTCGGCCTCGGCCAGCGCACCCAGGCTCTGCGGCCCCGCGAACACCAGCACAGAGAGCGCGGACAATTTCGGCGCGGAAAGCCCGGTCTCGTTGTCGGCCTCGCGCACCCGGCGCAGCAGGCGAATTGCGGCTGCGTGGAGCTTGTCGGCCAGATCGGGTTCGACGCGTTGGACCATCAGGCAACATCGCTTTACTTATTTAGTTCGTCAAACTAATTATCATGGTCTGTCATTGGAGAACGTCATGAACGCGCCGGCCGAACCGCTCATCTCGCACGTCGCCCAGATCGCCCTGACCAGCGCCGACCCCGCCAAGCTCGCAGGATGGTACCGCGACACGCTTGGCCTGACTGTGCTGTTCGAGGTCAGCGGCATGACATTTTTCCAGACCGGCGCCGCGCGCCTCATGATCGGACCAAATCATCAGGACGCGGCAATCGGCGGCGAAGACGTCACGCTCTATTTCGAACCGCGTGATTGGAGCGCGGCCGAGCTTTCTCTGGAACAGCGCGGGATCGCCTTCACGCACCCCGCTCAGGTGCTGCAGCAAGCACCCGGCCGCGAGCTGGCGCTGCGGGCCTTTAAGGATCCAGAAGGCCATTCGCTTGCACTGCTCGGGTGGCGCGCAACGGCTTAAGCCTTGCGCTTCCCGGCGCGCATGCTGGCGAGACTTACTTGATCGACCACGCCAGCACGGAAGACGCGCGCGGCCAGCGCCAGCACAATGACAACCGACAGCGCCATCGCCCCGGCCATGCCCGCGATCTCGATCCAATCCAGGCCCGAGGGCGCGCGGATCAGCAACAGGAACGGCGTGAAAATCGGCACCCAGGACGCGGTCTCGATAATCGGCGCGTTGGGATTATCGAGTGCGGGCGCGATCAGCATCATCGGCAGAGCGAGCACCAGCACCACAGGCCCCAGCAGCGTTTGCGCCTCTTGTTGCGATTCACAGAGCGAACCGAGCGCCAAGAAGATGGCGCCGTACATCAAATAGCCAAACACGAAGCCAATGCCGAAAGCTGTCAGCAAGCGGGGCTCCAAGAACGCAGCGGCGATCTGGCCCAAGATGGATTCCCCCGCCTGCTGCGCCGCCAAAGTGAGCAGCGAGCCGCCGAGCGCGCCCCAAAACAAGAACAATGTCGCACTCACCGCGGCGACACCGAGCAATTTACCGATCAGCATCTCCAGCGGCGAAATGCTCGTCAGCAGCGTGTCGAGAATCTTGTTGGACTTTTCCTCCAGCACGCCGGCGAGCAGCATATTGGCCGTGCTGAACACCACGCTCCAAAGGATAAAGGCGAGCGCCAGCGCCGCATAGAACGGCGCGCGCTGGCGAAGCGTCACCTCGCCCGCCGCACCGCTCGGGCGCGGATCGAACTGGGCGACGCGCGGATCGAGTTGATCGAGCTGATCGGCCTCCATCGGGTCAAGCCCGCGCGCAGCCAGCGCCTCGCGGCGCATCGCCAGTCGCATGGCGCGCCGCGTGATGTTGGACGGCTCTTCGTGGCTGAGATTGACGCTCCAATATTCAATCGCCGGCGCGCCCTCTTCGCGCTTGATGTGCAGCGCACCGTAAAGCGTGCGCCGCGCGCCGGCTGTTTCGAAGCTGCGGCCCTCGACCAGATAGCTCCGTAGCCCTTCGATGTCGGAAGCGGGCGGCGGCGCCGCGATGATGTAGCGCGGGGACGGTTGCGGAAATGCGCGCAGCGCCCCGGGCGCATCGCGCGACACCGACGCCCGCGCCGCGGTGATGGCGCTTGACCGAGTGGGCGCTGCGTCAAACGCCGCAATTGCGGCGTCGGCCGCGCCGGGCGCGGTTGCGGCGAGATAAGCGCGGATGTCGTCACGCGCCTCCTGCCGCGCCAGATCGGCGAAAGCGCCTTCCACGAGCGCAGCGTCGTCCGCGCGATCGGCGATGATGGCGATGACGCGTGGCGGCTCAGCCCGCGCCAGCAGCAGCGGACCGAAAAGCAGCACAGCGATCACGAGCGGCGCTGTGATGAGCGAGAGCCAGAAGCCCCATGCGCCGACATAAGCGAGATAGTCGCGCCGGGCGACGAGCAGGATCGAGCGCATGCTCATTCCGCCGCCTCCGCCGCGGCGCGCGCGCCGACAAGCGCAACGAACGCCTCATGCAGGCTCGCGCGCGCCGGCTCGAACAGCGAAAGCGGCGCGCCCGCCTCCACGCATGCCTGCAGCAATTGGCGCGATCCCTTGCCGTTTTCCAGCCGCGCGCGCCAGCGCCGCGCGCCGTGCTCTTCGCCGTCCGGCAGAATGTTGAAGCCATGCGGGGCCAGCGCCGCCGCAAGGTCGAAGCCGCCATCCGTCTCCAGCAACGCCACGCTCGGCGCCAGCGCCAGCGCTTCGTTAACGGTGCCCTCGAAAGCGCGCTTGCCTTGCGCAATCAACACGATGCGATCGCATAAGCGCTCGGCGTGCTCCATGACGTGCGTCGAGAACAGAATGGTGCGCCCAGCCGCGGCTTGCGCCCTGATGGTTTCCTCAAGCCCGCGCTGATTAACCGGATCGAGCCCCGAAAAGGGTTCGTCGAAGATGATGAGATCGGGCTCATGGGCGATCGCGCCCAGCACTTGAACCTTCTGAGCCATGCCCTTGGAGAGGGTTTTAATGCGCTTGCGCCTAACCTTGCCGAGGCCGTGTTCCACCAGCAAGGCGTCAGCGCGCTTGAAGGCTGCGCGCGCGTGGACGCCCCGCAGCCGGGCCAGATACGCGATCGCCGCGCGTGCGCTCATATTGCGATAGAGCCCGCGCTCTTCAGGCAGATAGCCAACACGCTGCAAAGCCGACCGCGAAACAGGGCCGCCGAGCAAGCCGATGCGGCCCGCCGTCGGCCGCAGCACGCCCACCAGCATGCGCAGCGTGCTCGACTTGCCTGCGCCGTTGGGCCCCAGCACGCCGTAAATGCTGCCGCGAGGGACTTGAAAGCTCAGGTCATCCACCGCGAGGCGGGCGCCGTAGCGCTTGACGAGCCCGTCAGCTTCGAGCGCTGTGTCCATGCCTGCCTGTGTCCCCGTCCCGCCCCCTAATCAAGCCCGGGCGCGCGCCAAGCGCAATGGCGGCGCGGCCAGCGCCTGCACAAGGGCGTGATTTGCCAAGCCTCGTCCGAAAAGCTGGTATTGGCGTGGTTCCAATCCGGGGGAGACGCTTAAATGCGCGCTTTTTTGTTCGCCATCGCCCTTCTCGCCGCGCCTGCGGCGTTCGCACAAGAGACTTACCGCATTGATCCCGCCCACACGCAGGTGGCGTTTTCGATTGACCGCTTCGGTTTCAACCACGTGCTCGGCCGCTTCGAGCAGGTCGAAGGCGCGCTGACGCTCGACGTCGCAGCGCCCGCCAATTCCTCAGTTCACGCCGTCATCCAAACCGCCAGCGTCTCCGCCGGCGACGACACGCGCAACGAGCATCTGCGCGGCGAGCGCTGGCTCAATGTCGCGCAATATCCGACGATGGAATTCCGCTCGACGGCCGTGCGCGTGATTGATGAAACGCACGCCGAGGTGACGGGCGATCTCACGCTGCTCGGGCAAACCCATCCTGTCACCCTGCAAGTGACGCTGAACCGCATGGGCGAATTGCCGAACAATCGCCGCCAGGGCGCCGGCTTCTCGGCGACAGGGGTGATCTCGCGCACGCAATTCGGCCTCGCCGCCGCGCCGCAATTGATTGGCGACGAAGTCCGCATCACAATCGAAGCGCTGGCCGAGCAGGAGGCGCCGCCGGCCGAGTAACGGAGTGGCGGATGGCCTATTGGCTGGTGAAGAGCGAACCGGACACCTGGTCATGGGACGCGCACGTCAAGAAAGGCGCCAGGGGCGATGCCTGGACGGGCGTGCGCAACCATCAGGCCAAGGCGCACCTGAAAAACATGAAAAAGGGCGACCGCGTCTTCTTCTACCATTCCGGCGAAGGCAAAGAGATCGTCGGCGTCAGCGAGGTCGTGAAAGAAGCCTATCCTGATACGACCGCCAAGGAAGAAGGCTGGGTCTGCGTCGATCTGAAGGCGGTCGAGCCGGTGAAAACGCCGGTGACGCTTGCCGCGATCAAGGCGGAGAAAAAGCTCGCCGACATGGTGCTGGTGAAGAACTCACGGCTTTCGGTTCAGCCCGTCAGTGCGGAGGAATGGAAGCTGATCACGAAGATGGCCGGTGCGAAATAGGCATCAGCCTCAAGCGGGATACTTCTTCGCCATTTTCTTCCAGCCGTTGATGGCGATCTGGCGCAGCACCTTTTCATCGATATCGGCAAGCTTGTTGATGTAGAGGCAGCTGCGCCCCGTCTTGTGCTTGCCGAGTTTCTTCATCAACGGCTCGCTCTCGTAGCCGTCCATCAGATAGAGCACCAGATTGGCTTTGCGCGGGCTGAAGCCGATGCGCGGCCACGTGCCGGAGGCAGTTGGGTATTCGCCATAACCGACAATTGTGGGGCCCCACATGGCCGGTTTCTCGCCGCTGATCTCGCGCATCAGTTTGTCGATGGTTTTCGCGTCTTTGCGGCGCGTTTCATCTTCGACCGCAGCGATGAAACCCGCGACGGAGGCTTTGGTCCGCTGTGTCTTGGGCTCGGCCATTATAGCCCCTTCACGATCTCGTCCGTCATCTTCTTGGCGTCGCCGAACAGCATCATCGTGTTGTCGCGGAAGAAGAGTTCGTTCTCGACGCCGGCATAGCCCGAGCCCATGCCGCGTTTGACAAACAGCACGGTTTTGGCGCGCTCCACGTCGAGGATCGGCATGCCGTAGATGGGCGATTGCGGATCGGTTTTCGCCACGGGGTTGGTGACGTCATTGGCGCCGATGACATAAGCGACGTCGGCTTGCGAGAATTCGTTGTTGATGTCTTCGAGCTCGAACACTTCGTCATACGGCACGTTGGCCTCGGCCAGGAGCACGTTCATATGCCCGGGCATGCGGCCCGCCACCGGGTGGATGGCGTATTTCACCTCGACGCCTTCCTTCTTCAGCATGTCCGCCATTTCGCGCACGCTGTGCTGCGCCTGCGCTACCGCCATGCCGTAGCCAGGCACAATGATCACCTTGCTGGCGTTCTTCATAATGAAGGCGGCGTCGTCGGCGCTGCCCTGCTTCACCGGCCGGGTTTCGACATGGCCAGCCGCCGGCCCGCCGTCGGCGACGCCAAAGCCGCCAAGAATGACGCTGATGAAGCTCCGGTTCATGCCTTTGCACATGATGTACGAAAGGATCGCGCCCGAAGAGCCGACCAGCGCGCCCGTGATGATGAGCGCGACATTCTCCAGCGTGAAGCCAAGCGCGGCGGCAGCCCAACCAGAGTATGAATTCAGCATGGAGACGACGACCGGCATGTCGGCGCCGCCAATCGGAATGATGAGCAGAATGCCGATGAGCAGTGACAAGGCGGCGAGCGCCCAAAAATGCCATTCCACCGTTCCGCCGGCTTGCACCATCATCACGATCAGCGCGACGATGCCGATGGCGATGGCGATGTTGATGAGATGCCGCGCCGGCAGCATGATCGGCGCGCCCGACATATTGCCGTTCAGTTTGGCGAACGCGATCACTGAACCCGTGAAGGTGACGGCGCCAATCGCGGTGCCGAGCGAGAGCTCGATCAGCGACGACATCTTCACGCCCCCTTCGGGCAGCGCGATGTGGAAACTTTCCGGCGCGTAGAACGCAGCCGCGGCCACGGCGACGGCCGCCAATCCAACCAGCGAGTGGAAAGCAGCCACGAGCTGCGGCATGGCCGTCATCTTAATCGAGCGCGCGATCACCGCGCCCAATCCGCCGCCGATCAAGACGGCGGCGATGATGATGCCGATCGTGGTCGGGTCGAGTTCGACCAGCGCCAGCGTGACGGCAACGGCGATGGCCATGCCGATCATGCCGAACGTGTTGCCCTGCCGGCTTGTCTCCGGGCTGGATAGTCCGCGCAGCGCCAGGATGAAAAGCACGCCCGACACAAGATAGAGCAGCGCGGCGATATCAGCGTTCATGTCAGCCCCTAGGTCCGAACCGCCGCCAGCGCGACCAGCCCGTCAGCAATGCAGCCGCTGGCGCGGCGAAGAAAACGATGGCGGCGATGAGCGAGGGCCAGCCCTCTTGCGTGGCGCCGAGATAAGCGAGCACGTTGCCGATGACGGGCACGAAGGCGAGCACAAAGCCGACCACCGCCGACGGCCAGGCGCCCCAATCCAGCGCCTCCTGAATCCACTCGCTCACATAATAGATCTGCAGCACGCACAGGCCGAGCCAGATCAAGCCGACAACACATCCCGCGCCCGCACAGCCTGACACTTGCACGCGGAAGCGGCGCATTTCCTCACGCGCGCGCTCACGATCGAACGTGTGCGATGTGTCGAGCGGCGCATCACGCAACTCTCCTAGAGTGCGTTGCGCCGATTGGCGCATATCTTCGTCATTGACGGCGCCCTCCTCGCCCGCTTCGAGGACGCCGGCTTCGAATTGCTCGACCGCGACTTGAAGATCGGCGATCGCATGCGGCACGCCATCGGGCGACTGACGCCATCCATCGATGAACCGGCGCATAAAGGCTTCCGCCGATAGGCGGCCATCGAGATAAGCCTCGATCAGCGCGCGCCAGTCGGCGTTGGTCACAGCCGAATCTCGCGAACGCTCACTTCTTTTCCTTCTTCTTGTACATCGCCAGCATGCGCTGGGTGACAAGGAAGCCGCCGAAGATGTTGACCGACGCCAAGGCAACGGCGAGACCGCCCGCTCCCTTGGCGATCCAATTGACCTCGCCCCCAGCGCCCGCGCCTGCGGCCGCCGCGATCAACGCGCCGACGATGATGACGGAGGAAATCGCGTTAGTGACCGCCATTAACGGCGTGTGCAACGCCGGCGTCACCGACCAGACGACGTAATAGCCGACGAACACCGCGAGCACGAAGATCGCGAGATAAAAGACGAACGGATCGACCATGCCGCGCTGTTCCTTCCCGCCTCCCAAGGCGCGCCGAGGGAACGCGGGCGGCCGCAGCGTGTCAAGCGTCGTGTCGTGCGGGGCCAGGGCTGGCGCCGCCGGCGACCATCGCGCCGGCGAAACGGTCGAACCATTGCTGCATCGCTTCTGGCGTCGATCGCCGTCCGCCATGCAGCCACCACCGAAGCAGCGCCGTAAAGGCGCCGGACAGCATGACCGCACTCTGGCGTCGGCGCTCAGGCCCGACGAACATTTCAGGTCTGGCGAGATTCTCCTCGGCGATGGCGCGCAGTACTTCCTCGGCGCGTGCAAGCATCGCGTCGAACGCTCCTGTCCGCACCAGCTCCGCGGCAAAGTCCGGGACTGCGGCGATGTGCGTGAACAGTGGGCGAACCGGTAGCAGCGCACGTTCGCCCTTCGCCCACGCATCACGATTCATGGCGCGCAGCATATCGGCTAAGCCGCGATCGAGCAGATCCGACTTGCCGGCGTAATGACCGTAGAAGGTTGACCGCCCGACACGGGCTGCACGCGCCAGCTCTTCGACCGACAACGCATCGAAGCCGCGCTCGGGCGCCAAACGGATAAGGGCGCGCGCCAGGGCGAGGCGCGTGTGCCGAGCTCGGGCATCCATGGCGACCTCCTTTTGCCGGACACTGACCTCGACTTGTCCGACAAGCCACGCCGACTCCAGTGACGCCAGCGCCGGCTCATGCCTAGTCCCTTGGTTTCATCGCAGGAGGCACAGAATGACGAGAGACCGGTTTGGTGCGATCAGCCTGACGTTGGGCGCGCTTGGCGTCGTTGTGGTTATGGTGGCGCATCCAACGCCCGCCGATTTCGCAGCCGGCCGAGACCTGCAGGCATCCATCGTCCGAAATCTGCTCGTGCATGGGGGCGGCATCGCCAGCACAGCACTGCTTACGTTCGGTTTCTGGCGCTTCACCCTTCATCAGCAACGCACTCTGGCGCAACTGGCCTTCGTCTTTTTCGCCTTCGCCGCTATTCCATGGATGTTTGCGGCCATTATGTCGGGCTACGCCATGACACCGCTTCTGGCCGCGCTGCGCGATGCCGAGGAGCCGGCAAGGACAAGCTTGACGACAATGGCGGGGTTAACGGGCCGGTTCAACATGGCGTACTCCGCCGTCTATGCGGCGATGTCGTCAGTTGCATTTGTGCTGTTCGCACTTGCCTGGCAGCCGACGGGCCTTTCCGGCTGGGTCCCGCGCATCATGGGCCTAATTGTCGGCGCGGGCACGCTCGCGCTCTTTTTTTCGGGAATGGCTGCGCAACTCGGCGTCCACGGCTGGCTCGGCGTCGTTGTGGCGCAATTCCTGTTTTGCCTATGCTGTGCGGCGCCGCTTTGGCGTGGAACGCCCGGTTCATCCCGCTCCGAACCGCTCTCGGCATGAAGCGCCCTGCGCTTCGAGTTCCGCCCGCGGGCGCTCGGCCCAGTACTCGCGCGCAGCGCTAGCGGCGTATCGGCCGGTCATGCCCTCGACCCCGGGCTCGCGATTGAGCCGCGCCAGGATTGCGTCGAGCAGATCGCGCCACTCGCCGCCGCCGCTGCCGGCGTAGGTCAACACGTTGACACCGCCGAGCGCGGCGACCGCCCCGGCGCAATTGGTGAGATCTTGAGCTTGGCTGGCCTCGGGCGATTGCGCTGTTGCGGGCAGCGAAAGCAACGCGAACGAAGCAGCGGCGAACACGGCGATACGCATGGGGAACCCTCCGTCAGCGGGTTTCGTAAGTGGCCTCAGCCCTTTCAATAAGCCCCATTGCGTCGATTTGGTGGTGCTCGGCAGCGCGTTCGCCGCGATGATTGCGGTAAATCAGTGTGTGGCCTCGTGCGCCGACACACAGAGATTCCGGCGTGAACGTCAGGTTTGGGGCGCGCTCAAGCGCTTTCTCGAAGTAGAGCCGCAGCAATTGTTTCCCGATGATGACCCCATCCGGCGCGAAACCCAGCGCGGCGATATAGGGCGAGGAAAACTCGATATCGTCGGCATAGAGCGAAAGGATCGCATCGACATCGCGCGCGTTCCACGCCGCGTAATAGCGTTCAGCGAGACGGGCGTCGTCCATTCTCATGCAGCGCTCGCCGGCGCCAAGGAAGGATGCACGATTGCTCCGCCGCGCGTCAGCAACGCGCCCTTGATGATCTCGTCATCCCAGGCTGGCGCGAATGCCTTGCTCTCCTTCTCGGTGAGCAGCGGCAGCAGAGCGAGCAAGTTTTTCGCGTAAAGGGCCGACGAATCCGCCGGCAAGCGTGCGGGGAGATTTGAGAAGCCCATGATCTTCACGCCGCCGACGTCGGCGAGTTCGTCGAGCTTGGACAGCGGGCAATTGCCGCCCTGCGCGACAGCGAGATCGATGATAACAGAGCCGGGCCGCATGCTCTTGGCCATCGCTTCCGTCACTAGCACCGGCGCCGGACGTCCCGGAATGAGCGCTGTCGTGATCACCACATCCTGCTTGGCGATGTGGTCAGCCACGAGAGCGGCTTGTTTGGCTTGATATTCGGCGCTCATCGGCTTGGCGTAGCCGGCGGCGGTTTCGGCTTGCTTGAATTCTTCGTCTTCAACGGCGATGAATTTGCCGCCGAGCGAGGCGACCTGCTCCTTCGCGGCGGGACGCACGTCCGTCGCGCTCACGACCGCGCCGAGCCGGCGCGCCGTGGCGATGGCTTGCAAGCCGGCGACGCCCGCGCCCATCACGAACACCTTCGCCGCCGCGACCGTACCCGCCGCGGTCATCATCATCGGAAATGCACGCCCATAGAGCGCAGCGGCCTCGATCACGGCGCGGTAGCCGGCGAGATTTGACTGAGACGAAAGTGCGTCCATGGCCTGGGCGCGGGTGATGCGCGGCACGAACTCCATGGCCAGCGCATCGACCTTGGCCTTCGCCAGCGCTTCGATGACGCCCCTATCGCCGTACGGATCCATCAACGCAGCGAAACCGGCCCCGGCTTTCATCGCGCCGATTTCAGCATCGCTTGGACGGCGCACCTTCAACACTAGGTCGGCGCTGCTTACGGCGGCTGCGGCATCTGCGGCGATCTCCGCGCCTGCGTCTTTATACAAGGCGTCCGGCGCGCTGGAGGCTTGCCCGGCGCTGGCCTGCACCACGACGTCGTGTCCCGCGGCAATGATCTTTTTCACCGTCTCCGGCGTCGCCGCCACACGAGTCTCGCCCGGCGCGCTTTCCTTGAGAATGGCGATCCGCACCGCAGCTCAGCTCATCAAGCCGACGAAAGCGGGAACGATCATGCCGCCGAGGCCCAGCAGCACCCATGTCGAAACCTGAACCGCCCACCAAACGCCGCTCATCTTGAACACGAGCCCCGTGACGACGCCGATCAGCACCAGCGCGATCAGGCCCGGCCACCAGCCGGCGCCTATGGCGAAAGCCAGCGTCAAGAGCGCCACGGCCTGGGCGATAAGGGCCGAGGTCCAAACGGTCGCAGTCAGAAACCCCGAAAAGGTCGAACGCTGGTCATGGATGTCCATCCCGCCGCCCGCCGCCGACTCCGCCATACGCCTGCCTCCTGGATTCGATGGGGGTACCTAGACCGCGCCGCGTTCCCGAACAATAGGCGGGGCCCGGTTCATTGCGACGCGGCGCGATGCTCCGCGGTGATGAAGGAGACATCGGCGCCTTCGAACCGGGCGGCGGTCAGCACGCCAGTGGTGTAAGCGCCAGTATCGACGCCGACACGCCGTTCATCGGCGTGCGGCCCTGAGGCCGGCGTGTGGCCATGCACGACGCGGTGGGAGAAGCGTTGGCGCCCTTTCAGGAACCGCGCCCGAGCCCAGTACAGATCTTCGTCGGTTTGCTGCTCGATGGGGCGCGCGAAATCCACACCGGCGTGAACGAAGACATAATCGCCCAAAACCACGTACCGCTGCAGGCCGTCGAGGAAATCGCGATGCGCCTGCGGGAGCTTGTCACGGAGCGCCTCAGCGGCCGCAGCCAGATGCGCCGCCGAGGGTTGCACCAAGCCGGGCGGCTTAATCCCATACGACAAGAGCGTTTCGGCGCCGCCATGACGCACCCAACCCAAATTGCGGACCGGATCGTCCAGGAACGCCAGCATGGATTGTTCGTGATTGCCGCGGAGGTAACGCCGTTCATAGCCGCGCGGGCGGCCATCGATGAGCAAATCAAGCACCCGCGCGCTCTCCGGCCCGCGATCGATGTAGTCGCCCAGGAACACAACGATCGGCTCGCCCGAATGGCGGCGCTCGGTTTCCGCAACCGATTCAAGCTTGTCCAGCATGCGCTCGAGCAGATCGGCGCGGCCGTGAATATCGCCGACCGCGTAGCCCACCAAGCCATCTGGAAATGCGGCGGCTTCGCCGCGCGCGTATCTGCGCAGCAGATTCATGACAGGCGCTTATGCCCGAACCCGAGCCGGCGATAAATACGCCGGCGCATTTGCTCACAGGGCTTTAGATCGCCCGCGGATCCCGCTTCGCAAACAGCATCAGCGTCAGCCACAGCACTTTGAAATCTTCGGCGGGCGACCATTCCTGAACGTACTGCACATCGTATGCCGTACGCTCACGGACTTTGTCCGGCGTTTCCGTGGGGCCGCGGCAGCCCGAGACTTGCGCTAGGCCGGTAATGCCGGGCCGGGCCCGGAACCGCACCGTGTAGCTCGGGTCGACATCGGCGAATTCGGAATCGTGCTGCAGCGCGTGCGGACGCGGTCCGATCAGCGACATGTCTCCCGCAAGAACGTTGAACAATTGCGGCAGTTCATCCCAGCTGGTGCGACGCAAGAAACCGCCGAGGCGCGTGACGCGATCGTCGTCCGATTTCACCTGCCGCATGTGGCGGCCGCTTTCCGCGCACGTCATGGTGCGGAATTTGTAGATCGTGAATGCGCGCCCGCCGAAGCCGCCCCGCTCCTGCTTGAAGATCGCGTCACCGCCCTTGCGCTCGATCCGCACGGCGAGCCAGATCAGCGCCAGCAACGGCGCCAGCATGATGATCGCCGCGCCGGCCGCGACGACATCGAACAGCCGCTTCGCCCAGCCGCCCACCGGCTCGCCGTCCTTGAAACGCCGGCGCTTCCAGAACATTGGGTGCGGCGCGATCACAGTCGCCGTAGTCGCGGCTTCATCCGCAACCGATTGCGCGCCGCTCAACGCTGTCGCACGTGTCCGTGACAATTCAGGGATGACGCGAAGGCGCGCTTCCGCGCCCGTTGCGCTAGCCTGGTCCCGCATTACTTACCCCCACCTCGCCCCGGCCGCCGTCGATTCTGAGACGCACCGTGCGAGCACACACATTACAGAGAAGAAAAATCGCCTCGAAGGCAAGGCGACATTTTCATTCTGGTTCGCCATTTCTTCAGCGTTCCCGCATTGGGCTAAATCATGCGAATGCGCTGTTGATGAAGTCCCCAAACTACATAACACAGCGCGGCGCGAACGAAATGCGCCTGCAAGCCGAAATGTGGAAAAACGCGCGAAAAATGCGCGCTAAGCTTCGTAATATGACCCCATGTGATATGAATAGCCCGGCAAGCGCGTATCAACGTTGTTGAGAATGACGCCAAGCACGTTGTCGCGCGTGTTGACGAGATATTGCAGCGTCGTCCGCACTGCTTTCACCGGTGTCTTCTCCCAACGCGCAACCACGACAGTAGAGTCCGCCAGCGAAGCGATCACGCGCGTCTCGGCGACGGCAAGCACCGGCGCGCAGTCGAGAATGATGAGGTCGAAATGGTGACGCAGATCGGTCAGCAGTGTCGACATCGCGTCTGAGCCGAACACGTCTTCCGACGTGAAGCGCGATTCCCTTAACGGGAGAACTTGCATGCCGGTAGCTTCGTCGAGCACCACGGCCTGTCGCCAGTTCGTCTCGCCTTGGAGCACTTGAACGAGCCCGGTATCGGGTTCGAAGCCAAGCACGTCCTTGAGTGAGCGCTTACGCAGGTCGCAATCGATCAGCAACACGCGTTGCTGCGACAGCGCCGCAGCGCGCGCCAAGCACAACGACACCGTTGTCTTGCCCTCATTCGGCAAGGCCGAGGTGATCGCGAGGATCTGATTATTCCGGTGCGAGTTGCCGTACATGATGGACGTGCGCGCCACACGGAAGGATTCCGTGAACGCCGACATTTGGCGTTCCATCAGGTACCCGGCTGGGTGCTGCTCGCTTTGCGGGAGCGAGCGCATGTCCTTCCGGCGTAGGCGCGGCACGGACGAAATCACCGGCATGCCGAGCTTCTGTTCGATCTCCTCCGCGGAGCGGAAGCCTTCGTCCAGGGCTTCGGCCACGACGCCCGCGGCGAGGCCGATGGCCAGGCCGATGGCCAGCGCCAGCATGAGCGCGATGCGCAGCTGCGGCGAACTACGGTCGATCGGCACCGACGCCGACGAGATCAGCTGGGCGCTGGTGCTGCGCAGGCTGCCCTGATCCTGAATCTGATGGTAGCGCTCCAGGAACGCCTCATAGACCGTTCGCGCGGCCGCGGCTTCGCGCTCAAGCTCGCGCAGGCGCACCATATCGCCCGAATTGCCGGCAAGCTGGCCGCGCACTTGGCCCAAATTGCCCTCGAGAGTGTTCAGGCGCGCGCGCGCGATTTCGACCTCGTTGCGGAGGCTGGCCGCGATCCGCTGCGTCTCGGCCGTAATCTGGTTGCGGATGTCCTGGCGCTCGGCCCGAACGTTCTGCACCACGGGGTGCAGATCACCATAACGAGATTCCGCATCGGCTTGTCGGCGGGCAATGTCGGCTTCGCGTGAACGCAGCGAAGCGATGACCTCCGAGTTCAGCACGCCGGCGATGGTGTCGCCGCTGCCGCCGCTCTGGATCACTTGCTGCAGCTGGCGATATTGAGCCTCGCGCTCAGCGAGGTCGGCGCGCGCTTGCAGCACCGAGCCCTGAATTTCTGTGGTTTGCTGTTCGGTGAAGGTGACGCCCTGCGTCGACAACAGCCCTGACTCGGCGCGGAACGTTTCCGCCGCCGCTTCCTTGCGCTGCACGTCCTCGCGCTGAACCTCGAGGCGCTCCGACAGCCATGCATTGGCGCGTTCGGCCGCCTGGAAGCGCGCCTCCAGCTGGTAATTAAGGTAAAGCTCGACCAGCCGATTGGCGATGTTCGCCGAGAGGTCCGGATCTTCGGTTTCGGCAGTGACTTCAACCGCGAAACTCGCCGCGCGACGGCGCACGCTCACGACGCTGGCAAGGTAATTGGCGATTTGAAGCCGCGCCGAGGCGTAAACCGCAGCTTGCGGGGAATCTTCGGGCGGCGCCGCAGCCGGCAGGTCCAAGCCGCCATTCCAGTCCGGATCGGAGACAAGGCCGAGGCTTTCAGCCAGCCGCCCCATCAGCATGGGCGAGGTCAGAACCTGAATGTGGGAATCCACAACGGAGGCGGACGGCATATCGTCCATGCCCGTGATCATCTGATCCTGAGACAAGACGCGCTCTTGGCCCGGGTTGATGAGAACGATGGCGGTGGCCGAGTAGCGCGGGCTTTGCAGGGCCAGTCCGAGGAAAGCGATGACAGCCACGACGCCGCCCACGGCGCCAATCAGCAACCAGCGGCGAACCAGGAACGCCAGCGCCCAGCGAACGATCGACGCGCCCTCTACCCCGCCAGCCTGAGGCTCGGGAGCATACGGCTCGAGTTCGTCGACCTGCTGTCGGACGGTAATCAGGTTCATCGCACCACACCCACCACCGCGAGACGCGTCCCGCGATCATCGCGTTCGCCTGCCGGACGCCGGCAAGCGTAGCAATTTCCCGACCACGCACCGCGGCTCGCCGTGCTCCGCGGCGCGCCAAGCGGTTGCAGTCCACCGCCTGCTCTCGCCTTGCAGGCGAAAACAAGCGTCCAAAGGCTCGAGGGGCTGTCCCAAAATCCCCCGCACCAGCCCATCCGACTGCTGCACGCCGCCCGCCCAGGCGCACGTGCGCGAATGTCGAACAGTCCAGCCAATCGAAGGAAACGCGCCGCGCGACGCATGCGATCTTTGCGCGATCGGACGCTTTTCTGCGCGGTGCGGCGCCTTCTAAGGGCCGTTTAACGAAGTCTTAAGATTGCGAATTCGCGCGGTCTAGTGAATTCAACCCGAAATCAGAAGAGACGCTCACCTATTCGCACAGTGTCTCCCGGCTGCACCGGAGTCGTGGTTGTCAGCCGATAGACGCGCTCCTCATCTTCCCAGGCGTGCTTGATGTAAACGCGGCTCCGGTCGGCGCGATAGGTGAAGCCCTGCGCCGTCGCCACTGCGTTCAGCACCGTCAAATTCGCCGAGAAGGGGTACGTGCCGGGCGTCCGCACCTCGCCCAGGATAAAGAACGGCCGGTAGTTCAGCACTTCGACGGAGACGTTCGGCTGGCGCACGTAATCCTGTTGCAGAGCCGTCGTAATCGCGGCGGCTAATTCGCCGAGTGTCTTGCCGCCGGCGGTGACGTTGCCGATCAGAGGGAAGGCGATGTCGCCCTGCGGGTTGATTTGGTACTGGCCGGTGAGGTCGGACTCGCCGAACACCGTGATGCGTAGCTGGTCGCCTGCGCCCAACTGGTATTCGCGCGCTTCGAGCGCGTCAGGTTCGCCTGAGGGGATAGTCCCGGCGCAAGCAGACGCCAAACTCGCGAGCAAGCCCGCGAGGATACCGCGTCTCGAGGCTGAGTTTGTCATTCTGTCCCTCCCAAACCGGGAAATAGCCTAGCGCACGGCGAAGCAAAAGTAGAGCCAAGCGGCGCGCCTTTACGCGCTCGCCGCCGCGTTGAACAGTGCGGCTTGGCCATCGCTTTGCATGTAAAGCCGTCTGAGGTGGGGGCCGGGGGCGATGAAGGAATACGCGCCGCGCCATTTTGGAAAGCGAAGCTGGAGCGGGCTGGCGATCCTGATGATCGGCGCCGCGCTGGCGATCGGCCCGGCCCGGGCGCAGGGCCCCATCTTGCCTTCTGCGCTATGTTTGGTGGCGGCGGCAGCACTGATGACCGCGCCTTGGTCGACGCTGCGTTCGGTCGTCGCTGGATATTGGCTCACGATCGGGGCGGGCGCCCTGTACCTCGGCGTTCTGCTTGCTGACGGCGATAACGCGGCCGCCCTCGAATTTCTGGCCCCGGCCGCCGCTTTTCTCGCCGGCGCGCTGACCGTCCGAAACAGCGCCGACCGGCGGACCGCCTCGCTTGTGTTGGTCGGCGTCACAGTCTTGGTCGCCGTGATGGCGATGCGTTGGACGCTGACTGACGACCGCGCTTATGCAGCCATACGCTTAGGCGGAGAGGCGCCGGCGGCGGTCATCTTCTCAACCATGGCATTGGTGCTGACCGCCCGCCTGCTGCGCGCCGCCCAACGACCGGGCGCACGCATGGGAAAACAGGTGCCGCGACAATTGCGCCGCGCGGCGCCGATCTTCGGCGCGCCGATAACGGCGGCCGTAGCGGCAATGGCGTTGGGTTGCGCCTTAGCCTTTGGCGCGGCGCGCGGGTGGATCGCCGCCGGCGCCGGCATTCTCGCCTTCGCCGCGCTGTTGGCGATATCTCAGCAAAGCCTCCGCCCCCCCGCCTCGCGCCTCGCTGCGGCGGGCGTCGCGGCGGCGCTCCTCGGGCTGGGCCTATTCAGCGAAGTGGCTTGGGCGGCGTCGCTGCGTGACTTCGAGAGCATTCGCGCTCTCGCGGTGCGCGCGCTCAGTGTCGAGGTGATCGAGAGCGCCCTGCTCGCGCTCATGCTTGCACCTCTCCTTTTTCATGCCGCGCACGATGCACTGAAGCGCCGGTCACGCCGAGAATGGGGGGCAGCCGCCTTTGCGGTCGGGTTGATGGGGGTTTGTCTCTGGTTTGCGCAGAAAGGCGCGCTGGCGCCGTCGATGGCGGCTTTGATGAGCTTTATCTTGGCTGCTTATACGCCGATCCGCTTCAGAAAAGCCGCAGCGCAACCCATGCGATCGCGGCCCAGAGCGCACCGCTCACGAGCACAGCCGCGATGAGCGAAGCGAATATGGGCCAGCGCGCGATGGGGCGCACGTCGCGACGCTTCAGGGGCGCTTCGAGGCGCTCTGCGGCAGCCTGGTTGAGACGAACGCGAATCACAGCCGTCATTGGACCAACACTAATAGCTCAAAACATTAACGTCGCACCGATCTCGAACAGTTAAACGACTGTAGGGTCATGGGGTTCCGGCAAGGAACGGCACTAAATCTGCAAGAAAAGCAAAGCACAGTGGCGCCTTACTGGTTTGACATGTTTGCTGGGAGTTCACGTTTGCGTTTTGCGGCGCTCCAATTTGCTTTGTCATTGCAGGCCAAATGCTGACCCTGCTGAAGAAATTCACCCCGCTGCAGCAGCTCGCGCGCCGCGCGCCGCCCTATTATCAGGGCGGACGCGCTTTATTGGCGCGCTACGAGCGCGCTGACGAGGCGGAGCGAACACGCCTGCTCGACGGTTGCGAAAGAGAACTCGTGACGGCTGCGCGCGCCGCGCCTGCTTACGCCACGCTGGACCATCTCGCGCAGGCGCCACTCCTAACCAAGTCCGAGGTCCGCGCCGCACCAGCGCGCTATCGCGCACGGACGTTGCTCCCGGTTTCCGTCGCCCGCACCAGCGGCACTTCCGGCGCATCGCTGGAAGTGGCGCGCTCAGTTTCGCTCGTCATGTTTGAACAGGCGGCGATCGACTGGCTGGTCGCCAAAAGCGGGTTGGACTTCTCCCGCGCGAAGATCGCCGTCCTCCGCGCCGACACGATTAAGCCGCCCGAGGACCGTGAGCCGCCGTTTTGGACCATCAGCGCGGATCGCCGCATCGTCACGCTGTCGGCACACCATCTCGACGTTGAGACGTTGCCGGCTTATGCGGAAATGCTGGCGTCGTTCGAGCCGGACATTCTCTACGCCTACCCATCTGCGGCATTGAACCTCGCGTTGCTGGCGGCGCGGGCGAAGCGCGATATCCAATTCAAGCTCGCCCTTACTTCATCAGAGGAATTGCCGCCGCAGACCCGCGCCCGCCTCACTGAAACCTTTCGCTGCAAGAGCATTGATTACTACGGCCAAGCCGAGCGGGTGGCGTTTGCCTGGTCCACCGAGCCCGAGCGATATTTTTTCCTGCCCGCTTACGGCCGGGTGGAACTGCCGGACGGCGCAAGCGGTGCGCCGGAAATTGTCGGCGCCTGCTTTCACAACCGGGCTCAGTTTCTACTGCGCTACCGTACCGGCGATCACATTGTCCTGGGCGAAGGCTCGGATCGAGACGCAATACTGCGCGGCGACGCACCGTTCGCCGGGGTGAGCGGCCGCGCCAGCGACGTTGTCTACGGCCCCGAGGGCGAGGTTTTCCTCGGACTCAATCACATTCCGCGCCCGTTCGATCAAATCGAGGCGTTGCAGATCATCCAAACCGGCCCCGGCGCCGTGACCATCCTGGTTCGCTCCGAACGGGACCGCAGCGATGCACTGCGGGAGCAGGTCCGCACCGTGGCGCGTCAGAAGATCGGCCCTGTCGTTGCGCTTGACGTTGAGTTCGCCGACGCCTTGCGCAAGAGCACCGCAGGCAAGACCCCGTTCGTGATCCACGATTGGAAGCCGGTACCGTGAGCGGCGCAGACAAGCTCGCTTGGTACGCGCGCCGCCTGGCCAGCATGTCGCCCCCAGAAGTGGCGCATCGTGTTGTCGAGCGGACCAAGCAATTCGTTGACGCGCGGCGATCCTGGAGTTGGGAAAGCTTTGACGCCGACATTCAATTTGCGCCGCTTCCGGGCTTCAGCCTCGAGCGCGCCATAGCCGGTCTCACCCCCGAAGTTGAGCGGCATGCACGGGCCGTCCATGCCGGCGACATCCGCTTCCTTTCTGCGCAATGGCCGAGACAGAATAGCCGCAAATGGTGGCGCTCCGGGATTTGGACGCTCGATCCTATTTCCGGCCAGCACTGGCCCGGCAAGGGCGCGCCCGCTTCGAAGAGCGCCTACCGCAACGCGACAGGTTTCGGCGACATCAAATTCGCCTGGGAACTCAACCGGCTGCAATTCCTGATGCCGCTCGCGGTGGCGGCGCGTCGCGACGGCGACGACGCTCTCGCCGCCGACATTGCCGACATCATGGCCGCTTGGATGGAAGAGAACCCGCCCTACGAGGGCGTGAACTGGACCAACGGCATCGAGGCGGCCACGCGCATCGTCGTGGCGCTCTTCATCAACACGGTGCTGCCCGAACACGCGCCACCCCGCTTGGCGGCCTTCGTTGCAGCGCATGCTTGGATATTGGCGCGCTACCCATCGCTCTTTTCCTCCGCCAACAATCACCGCGTCGCCGAGCTTTGCGCGTTGCGGCTTGCGCATTTGTGCGCCGGCGATCTGCCTGCCGCCGCCGAGGGCGGGGCGCATGCGCGCGGCGAACTGGAGCGCGAAATACTCGTTCAGTTTTGCGAAGATGGCGTCGGGGCTGAGCAATCGCCGACTTACGCCGCCTATTCGCTTGAGTGGTTCCTTCTGACCGCCGCCTGCTCTGACGCCGCGGGCGAACCGGTCAGCGGCGCCTCTCGCGAGCGGCTGCGCGACGCGGCGAGGCATTTGCGCTGGATGATGGACGCCGCCGGCTGCACCCCCGCCATCGGCGACGACGACGAAGGCCGGGTCTGCGCCCTAGGGCCCGAAACGGACTTTCTCTATTCCGCAGCGATTTGCGGCGCGGCTGGCCAATGGCTGAGCGATCCGGCTTCAACCCCGCCGTCGCAGCCCCCCACCTTGCTCGGCGCCTTCACACCTGGGCAGCCGCAAGTGGCCGCTCAGCCAGTAGGCCGGCGCACGTTCGCCCAGGGCGGCTATACGGTTTGGCGGAAAGACGACGCCCTGCTCGCTTTCGATCACGGCCCGCTCGGTTTTCTTTCCATCGCCGCACACGGCCATGCCGATGCACTGGCGCTTTGGTTACACCTCGGTGCGGAGCCCGCCATCATCGACGCCGCTACTTACCTCTATCACACACACAATGGCGCCCGGGACCGCTTCCGCGGCACGGCGGCGCACAACACGCTTTGCCTCGACGGTCGTGACCAGAGCCGTATCGCCGGTCCGTTCAACTGGGCGGATCACGCCAAAGCTGTGCTGCGCGAGGCGGCTGAACTGACGGCGACCGCCGCACACGACGGCTACATCGCCTCACATGGCGTGGCCCATGTCCGGCGCGTGGCGTTCGACAAAACAGAAATTACCGTGGACGACGAACTTGAGGGCGCGCTGAAGCAGCCGGCGGAATGGCGCCATGGCTTCACGTTCAACTCAGCCGCCAAAGTGGCCGCCACGTCTGAGGGTTGCGTGGTCACCCTCTCGTCCGGGCGCGCCTTTCGCGTCGCCATCGCGGGCGCCGATCGCCTGACGCTGGAGGACGTCGAGGTGTCCACCGGATTTGGCCGACTCGCCGCCGCAAAGCGCCTTGTCGCGGCAGGCCGCGCGACCAATACTGGCGCGCTTACCCGTACAATTGTTCAGCTTTCCTGAGCGTTCAGCCCGAGAGCGCGCAGGGTCGGACCATCGAAACGCAGAACATCTTCGCGGTCCGTTATCGCCATGCCGCCCCAGCCGCGATAAGTCCAAACCGCCCAGCCGAAGCCCATCGCTTCTGCTTCCGACCTGACCGCTTCGAGCCACGCCAACCGGCTCGCCTCCTTGGCGCCGACATAGCGCCAATGCGTCCGCACTACGCCAAATTCACCGAGGATCACCGCTTCGCGCGGCACGCCGTGGCGATCCGCCCAGTCCGCCACTTGCCGGAACTCGCGGGCGATGGTTTGGCGCGTGTGGTTGTTCTGATAATAATAGTCGAGCGTCTCGGTGCTCTCCTCGAGCAATTGAGCACGACGCTGCGCCGACAGCGCCCGGTCGCGGGCGAGATTGGCGCGAATAGTGGCGATATTCGCTTCGCGTTGGTTCGGCTGCGGCGGCCATTCAAGCCCGCTTATGTATTCGGCGGCCTCGATTTCGGTCTGGTGGGTGAAGATGCCGGGCAGATAATAGTGATAGGTGTAGAGCACCGGCCCGTAGGAGGCAGGGAGCGGGTCGAACTCCAACAGGGTCTCATAAGGGGCGCCGTCATGGCCACATGCCATGAGCGGCAACGCTGACGCTTCGGCTCGCGCCGCGTCCGCCATCGTGACAGTCATCGCGCGCCACCGATTGCGCGCTCCGGCGCCCGAGATGTCAGGCTCGTTCATCAGTTCGAGCGCGACGCCTTCGCCGAGCTGGCCGAGCGTTCCCGCCAGGCGCCCAACCGTCTCAACATAACGCCCAAAAACATCGGGGCGATTGATGATGCGATCCGGAGCGAAGGCGCTGACGTTGTAGGTCGGGTGAAGGTCGACCAGCACGCTAAGTCCGCCAGTCCGAAACTGCTCGACCCGCGCTCGGACGATGCCGAGCAAATCGGTCACACGCCGCCCGGAGGACGCCAGAAACATCTCGGGCGACACTGTGAGACGGACGAAATCGAAGCCGGCTTGGCGAATGTTCGCGATTTCGCCGACGCTGATGCGCTCGTCAGGCTGCTGAAAGGGCGGCCACGCCAGCCGCGACCCGTCAAAGGCTGGCAGGCTCAGGAGGTTGTGCACGCCGATGCCGCGGCGAAGCGAAATACCGGCCGAACGCGGGCCGGCCGCAATCGGTCTAGGCTCCTGCGCGCAGGCGGGTGTGGCAAGCGCGCCGACCAACGATAGCCCAAACGTCCGCCGGCTAAGCGAATTTCGCTCCGGCATTGGCTTCCCCTTGTCCGACCTCAGCCGCAGACGCCCGCATAATGAACGCTGTCACGAAAGGCGGCAGGCAGGCCGCCGAGATCGATCACGTGCTTGCCAGCCATCCGCGCCGGATCGAGCTCCTGGACCAACTTGGCATGGCTGACGACAATGGTATCGGCAAAATCGATCACCTGCCCGATATCCTCGCGCAGCATCTTTGAGACGTGCGGCAACACCTCGGTCACGTAGGCCAAATTGGCGCCGGTGAGCTGCGAGAAGCGGACATTGGCGTCATAGATCGCGACCTCATAGCCCTTGCCCAGAAGCCGCTCCGCCAGGATGACGAACGGGCTTTCGCGCAAATCGTCTGTATCGGGCTTGAAGCTGACGCCAAGGAAACCGACCCGGCGGGCCTTGTTCGGCGCCCGCGTGATCATCGAATAGGCAAGGTCGATCTGCACGTCATTCGCTGCGCCAGTGGCGTCCAGCATCGGCGTCGCCACGTCGAGCTTTTTGGCCGCTCGCCGCAGGGCGCGGAGATCCTTCGGCAGACAGGACCCGCCATAGGCAAAGCCCGGCCGCATGTAGGCCTTGGAGATATTGAGCCGCTGGTCGGCGCAAAGCGCCTCCATGACTTCGCGCCCCGAAATACCGTGCGCCGCGCAGATATTTCCGACTTCATTGGCGAAGCTGATCTTCAGCGCATGCCAGGCGTTGCAGAAATATTTGACGCCTTCGGCGGTCCGGATCGCCACGCGCTGCACACGGTCGGCGGTGTAGTCCTGAAGCCCTCTCAGGCGCTCGAAGGTAACCTCGTCGCGGGCTCCGAAAACGATGAGCCCCGGATCGTCGTAATCCTTGATGGCCGTGCCCTCGCGCAGGAATTCGGGGAAATACCCGATGCCGAAATCCTCGCCGGCCTTCATGCCGGAGGCCGCCTCAAGGGCCGGGATCACCGTTTCGTCCATGGTGCCGGGCAGGATGGTCGAGCGCACCACGACCGAATGGAAGCCCTCGCGCTTGCGCAGGGCGGCGCCGATCTCGCCGGCGACACGGAGCACGTGGCCGAGTTCAAGTCCGCCCGACTGGTCGGACGGGGTGCCGACGCAGACCAGGCAGATATCTGCCGCAGCGATGGCTTCTTCGATATTCGTCGTCGCGCGAAGGCGGCCCGCCGCCACCACACGCGCCGTCAATTCCGAAAGTCCCGGCTCGATGATCGGCGCCTGGCCGGACGCGATCGCGCCGACCTTGGCGGCGTTCACGTCAACGGCAATCACGTCATGCTCGTCACGGGCCAAGCAGGCCGCGCTCACTGCGCCGACATAGCCGATGCCGATCACTGCGACTTTCATGTGCGTCCCCCACGCCGGCGCGCTTTCTGCGACGGCGGTCTTTCTGAATGCGTCCCCGGAGCGGAAAGAAGCGAAAAACGGCCTCTCCGCAAGCGACCGTTACATCAAGAGCCGCGCCAGCCAAGGCCGTTCTCCTCAAGCGCGGAGGATGTGCCAGTTTGGAACGTCGCGGGGTCGCCGCCACGCGCGACCGCGCGCCGCGCCAAATCGGCGCCTTTAGTTTTCTCGCACGGCGAGACGCTTGTTGTGCGCCTGCGGCGCCGGGCGTTATAAGCGCCTGCGGGGACAAACATTACAGAGCGGCAGAAGCCGCTGGGGACGACAATGCGCATGAGCGGGACGGTTGGTCGCTGCTGCGGCCGCATTCAGCGCAGCCCAATGCCGGCGCGCGCCATCGGTGCCGCTCCGGCTGCTTTTTTGCAGGGCTCCACGCCCTCCAAAGGCTCGGATCGCTGACATGGTGAATACGCCCCTTCGCCCCGCCGCGTTCAATGCATGGGAAGCGTTCGTCGCCGCCGCCGAGAGTGCGAGCGAACGCCCCGCGCTGATCTTTCCGCACCGGACTGTCAGCTTCGCCGCGCTCCTAACGCTTAGCCTCCGCGCCGCAGCCTTCCTCGCCGCGCGCGGCGTTCGCCGCGGCGATGTGGTCGTGCTGCAAGTGCCGAAGCGCGTCGAGACTTACGCGCTGATCCTGGCCTGCTTGCGGCTCGGGGCAGCGCATTGCTGCATTGATCCGAAAAATCCGCCGCTGCGCACGGAGCGCATGCTCGACCGCACGCAGCCGCGGCTCTTCTTCACCGTGGGCGAAGCCCAGAACGCGTACGGCGATACGCTCTACACGCCAATCGCCGGGGCCGATCTCGGGCTGGAGCGCGGTTGGCCGCAACCGCTGTCCACCTTCCCCGCCGACTTTGCCGTGCACGGCATGGAGCCGGCCTATGTGATGTTCACCTCGGGCTCGACGGGCGAGCCGAAGGGTGGCGTGGTTCCGCATCAGGGCGTGCTGAGCCTGATGGCGCGCTATCGCGACTTGGCCGGCGATCCGGCTGAGCATCGCTTTTCGGCGATCAATCCGCTGCACTTCGACAATATGGTGTTCGACACTTATTGCGGGCTGATCAACGGCTCGGCCATCGTGCCTGTCGAAACCAGCGAATACACGGCGCCGCAGCAATGGGCTGACATGCTTGCTGGCGCCAAAGTTAGCTTCTTCTACGCCGTTCCAACGCTTTACCAAATGCTAGACGACATGGGCCTGTTGACGCCGGAAACTTTTCCGGACGCCAAGTTCATGGTGTTCGCCGGCGAAGGCTTCCCGATCGAGCGCCTCAAGCGCTGGTTCGCGCGCTTCCAGAACAAGGCGGTGCTGATCAACGCGTACGGGCCCACGGAAGCGAGCTGCCTGTGCACGGACGAGATCATCACTGAGGAAGGGCTCGCTGCGACGGACGCGCCCTTTCCGGCCATCGGTTATGTTTTCAAAAACTACACTTACGCCGTGCTCGATGAGACGGGCCGCACGGTCCCGCCGGGCGTGCCTGGCGAGTTTTACATTGGCGGGCCCGCGCTCGCGCTCGGCTATTACAACAACCCCGAACAGACAGCGCAGCGTTTCGTTCAGGACCCACGCCAATCGCGCTACCGGGCGATTTACTACAAGACCGGAGACCTGGTGCGCGAGGACGCCGACGGAAAACTCTGGTTCCTTGGCCGCGTCGATAACCAAGTGAAGTTTGGTTCGTATCGCATCGAACTCGAGGAGATCGATCACGCGGTGCAATCGCTTCCCGGCATGCGTCGGGCCGTGTGCGTCGTGCAGACCACGGACGCCGGCGACGAGTTGTGTGTCGCCTATTCCGCTGAACGGATGTTCACCAGGAAAGAGATCGTCGAGGGTTGCCGCGAAACGTTGCCGGCCTACATGATGCCGTCGCAATTTTTGCAGATGGCGGAATTGCCGCGCAACGCCAACGACAAGGTCGATCGTCTCGCCGTACGCAACTTGTTCGCCGACATGTTCGCCGGCAAAGCGCCGCCCGAAGCTGCGTCCGCTCCGGTGACACCCAACCCGACGCCGGCGCCCGCCCCGATTGCGATCGCGCCAGAACCGACGCCGGCGCCGGTCGAGCCCATCGTGATGACGCCGCCGCCGGCCGCCAACGCGGAGGGCGCCGAAGCCGAAGCCGCCGAGATCGAAGCCCTGGTGATTTCGATCTGGGCCGACGTGCTTGGTCTGTCCGAGGTCGGCCGCAACGACAATTTCTTCGACCTTGGCGGCAGCTCCCTGTTGCTGCGCCGCGCGCACGCCACGCTGCAGTCGAAACTTGGTAAACAAGTGCCGATGGTCTCGCTGTTCGAGCACCCCAGTGTCGCTTCGCTATCGGCCTATTTGTTGCAAGGCGGCGCTGTCAGCGCAGCCATGAACTCCGCCAAAGCCCGGGCCGAACGCCAGGCGGAGGCGCTTCGCCGTCTGCGCGAAACGAGGGCTTAGACGGCAGATGGGCGCGGGCGGCGATCACAAAGGCAAAGGCGAGCTTCCGGCGAACGCCATCGCCGTGATCGGCATGGCTGGGCGCTTTCCCGGCGCCGACACGGTCGAAGCCCTGTGGGCGGCGTTCCGCGAGGGGCGCGATCTTATCTCGCGCTTCAGCGACGAAGAGTTGGAAGACAGCTTTACCGCCGAAGAGAGGGCGCAGCCCAATTTCGTGAAGGCGCGGCCGATCCTGAAAGATGTCGAGAAGTTCGACGCCCAGTTTTTCGGCATGTACCCCCGCGAAGCGGCGCTGCTCGATCCGCAGCATCGCCTCATGCTCGAGGTCGCCTATGAAGCGTTCGAGGACGCGGGCGTCGATCCCTTCGCGTACGACGGCGCGATCGGCGTGTTCGCCTCCAACACGCTCAACACCTACCTAATCCAGCACGTCTTGGGCGATCGCGAGACGGCGGAAAATTTCACCTCCACCGCTCAGCTGGGCGATTACGCGCGTTTCGCCGGCGCCATGGGCGACACGATGGCCACGCGTGTCAGCTACAAGCTGAACTTGCGCGGCCCGGCCATGAGCGTGCAATCTTGCTGCTCCTCGTCGCTGCTGGCCGTCGCGCAAGCGTGCCAGAGTCTCATCCTCTATCAGTCGGACATGGCGATCGCCGGCGGCGTTTCGATCACCTTCCCGCAGAAGCGCGGCTACCACTATCTCGACGGCGGCATGGCTTCTAAGGACGGCTACTGCCGCCCATTTGACGCCGAAGCCGCCGGCACAATGTTCGGGCACGGCGCCGGAGCTGTTCTCCTAAAGCGCTTGGAAGACGCCGTTGCCGACGGCGATCGCATTTACGCGGTGATCCGCTCCTCCGCCGTCAACAACGACGGCGCCGACAAGGTCGGCTACACCGCGCCCAGCGTCGATGGCCAAGCCGCCGTCATCATGACGGCGCACATGACGGCGGGTATCGATCCGCGCAGCATCGGCTACATCGAGGCGCACGGCACCGCGACGCCGATGGGTGATCCGATCGAGATCGCGGGGCTAACCAAAGCGTTCGAGGCCGGCACGAGCGATCGCCAATTCTGCGCCATCGGCTCGGGCAAGGCCAATCTCGGTCACCTTGACGCCGCCGCCGGCGTCGTTGGTTTCATCAAGGCCGCGCTCTCGCTGCATCACAACGAAATTCCACCGCTTGCGCACTTCAAGGCGCCCAATCCGCGCATCGACTTCACGCAGACGCCGTTCTTCGTCGCCGATACGCTGCAGGCGTTCCCGCCGACCAACGGCCCGCGCCGCGCCGGCGTCTCGTCCTTCGGCGTTGGCGGCACGAACGTGCACGTGCTTCTTGAGGAAGCGCCGCAGACGAGCAGCAACGATGTGCGTGACGCACCGCGCACCGAATTGCTGACCGTTTCGGCCAAGACCGACGCCTCCGTCAATGCGATGAAGGCCGCGCTCGCCGATCACCTCGAAGCCAATCCATTGCTCGATCTGGGCGATGTGGCGTTCACCCTGCAAACGGCGCGGCATGCATTCGAGAAGCGCACCGCCATCGCCGCGCGTACGCGTGAGGAAGCTATCGCACGCCTGCGCGCCGCCTCGCCGTTCAGCAAAGCCGCCGACGCCGCACCGCCGATCGTTTTCATGTTCCCCGGCCAGGGCGTGCAATATCCGGGTATGGGCGCGGATCTCTATCGACGAGAGCCGCTTTTCAAATCGATCATCGATCGCGGCGCCGAGGTTTTGAAGCCCCTACTTGAGCTCGACATCCGCGATCCACTCTACAATCAGCCGGACGCGGGCGAAGACACACATCACCCGATCCGCTCCACCATCCTGGCGCAGCCGGCGCTTTTCCTGACCGAGTACGCCATTGCGCGCCTGCTGCTGAGCTGGGGCGTGAAGCCCACTGCCATGGTCGGCCACAGCGTCGGTGAATTCGTCGCCGCGTGCTTGGCCGGTGTGATGAAATTCGAGGATGCGCTGGCGCTGATCGCCGCGCGCGGGCGCCTGATGCAGGCGCAGGAAGCCGGCGCGATGCTCTCCATTCGTCTGCCGGAAGCTGAGGCGCGCCCGTTGCTCGGCGAAGATGTCGATCTCGCCGCTATCAACGGCCCCGGCTTAGTCGTCGCCGCTGGCCCGTTCGCCGCTATCGAAGCGCTCGAAATACGCCTCAGCGAAAAGGGTGTTCAGCACCGCCGTCTCCACACGTCGCACGCGTTTCACTCTCGCATGATGGACGCCGCGCTTGCGCCACTCATGACCGAGGCGGAAAAGATCAGTTTCGCCGCGCCAAAGGTTCCGTACGCCTCGGGCCTCACCGGCGCCTGGGCTACTGAAGACGAGGCTTGCGATCCCCGCGCGTGGGCGCGGCATTGCCGCGAGACCGTACGCTTCGCCGACGCGCTCGCCACCGCGTGCGAAGGAAGAAAGCCGATCCTGATCGAGGTCGGCGCCGGCAAAACGCTGTCGATGCTGGCCGCACAGATTGTCGCCAAGGACAAGCTCGCCGGTATCGTCAACACCTTGCCTGACGTTAGCCGGGAACCGGTCGAATCCGTCGTCGCCACCGAAGCTGTCGGCCGCGTGTGGGCGCTAGGCGGCGCGACCGCACTCGATGCGCTGCGCTCGCCCAATGCGCGTCGCGTCGACCTTCCGAAATATCGGTGGGACAAGCAGCGCCACTTCATCGACGCGCCGGCGCGCAAACCGGCGGCGGCGCAAGCCGCCGAGGCTATGCCGCCAAGCGCCGAAGCGCTGTTTCAGTTTCCGCAATTGCAGATAGCCGCGGCGCAAATCGCGCCCGCGCCCGAACCCGTTTCTCTGGAGCAAAACGTTCCCATGAGCGTGCAAATGACGCCCGAAGCGCACCAAGCAGCGCTGGCCTCCGACCTGGTGAGAATCCTCGAAGATCTCTCCGGTGAAGCCATCGCCGGGGAAGACCCGAACACGAGCTTCCTTGAACTGGGCTTTGACTCACTCTTCCTCGGCCAGGTGGCGCAAGCGATCCAGTCGAAGTTCGGCGTGAAGCTCACGTTCCGCCAATTGCTCGGCGATTTCCCGAGCGTCGAAGCGGTTTCGGCGCATCTCGCCACACAAGTGCCTTTCCCGGCGGCGACTGCCCCCGCGCCGCAAGCGCCCGCCGCGCAAACGATGCAGACCCCGCCAGTGGCGATGCAGCCGATGATGGCGATGGCGATGCCGCAAGCTTCCGGCGACATGGCTAATCTCTTCCAGATGCAACTAATGGCGATGCAAGGCCTGTTCGCGCAGCAGCTCGCCATGATGCAAGGCGGCCAAGCGCCGGTGATGCAGCAGCCGCAAGCCGCAGCGACGCCCGCGCTCGCGCCGCCGGCAGCTGCCGCTATCGAAACCAAGTCCGCCGCCCCAGCCGCCAAAGCCGAGGCGGAGGAAGACACCACTCCGCAGCGCTTCAAGATGTACCGCCCAGGCGCCTCTCAGCCGCGCTCGGAACTCACCAACGCGCAGCGCGCGCTTGTCGAGGATCTGGTCGCGCTCCTTGAGAAGCGGATGCCGACTTCGAAGCGCCTGACGCAAGAGAACCGCGAGCCGCTGGCCGACCCGCGCACCGCGGCAGGCTTCCGCGCCGAATGGAAAGAACTCGTCTTCCCGATCGTGTCCGAACGCTCGAAGGGCTCGCGTATCTGGGACATCGACGGCAACGAATATGTCGACGTCGTCAACGGTTATGGCGGCGTCGCCTTCGGGCACGCGCCGGACTTCGTCGTCGCCGCTGTCGAAGAACAGCTGCACAAGGGCTTCGCCATCGGTCCGCAATCGCCGATGGCCGGCGAAGTAGCGCACATGCTGACGAAAATGCTCGGCATGGATCGCGTCACCTTCTGCAACACCGGCTCGGAAGCCGTGATGGCGGCAATGCGCCTCACACGCGCGGTGAGCGGCAAGAAAAAAGTCGTGGTGTTCAACAACGATTATCACGGCCAGTTTGACGAAGTGCTGCTTCGCCCCGCGCCCAAAACCAAGCCGCCCGGCGCGTTCCCGGTGGCGCCAGGCATCACGCAAGAGAACGTCGCCAACATGGTGGTGCTCACCTATGGCGACGCGGCGAGCCTCGATTGGATCAAGGCCAATGCCGGCGAACTCGCCGCGGTGATGATCGAGCCGGTTCAAAGCCGGCATCCGGAAATTCAGCCGGTCGAATTCGTACGCGAACTGCGGAAAATCAC